>NZ_LAPT01000099.1 GCF_003194385.1 Pokkaliibacter plantistimulans | reverse complement strand
TCTATCTATGTTTGATCTATCGCCGCAAGGTAGACGAACACGGGCCGGTCTGGCAAATCAGGGTCAACCGCCCAGATAGTTATGTATGTTGACCGGCAGGCGCCAGACTAGGTAAACCCCGGCCAGAAGCGCCATTCCCCACGGCAAAGTGTGCCCCATCCCGGCAGGCCAGATCAGCAGTGCCCGGCCCTGACGTACTTCCAGCCACCGCATGATGCCCAGTGCAGACTGCCATAACCCCGTGACCAGCAACATCGCCCCCACAATGTCGCTGAACCAGTGCACAGCAAAATACAGTCGGCTGGCGCCCACCATCACGGCGTAGAGCGCGAATGCCAGCCGCACACTCCGGCGCATCCATAGGGAACCATGAGCAGACAAGGCCGTCGCCAGCAGTATTGCCATGATGACGGCGCCACTCATATGCCCGCTGGGGTAGGAATAGGAGTCCGGCAGCCACTCACCGGAGGGGCGACTGACAGCCAGTGCACTCTTGATCTGAATCGTCAGCAGCGTCGTCCCTATCGCCAGCGCTCCCGCCCAGAACAAGGTTGGCCAGCGTCGCTCCCTGAGTAACAGCAATCCCAGTAACCCCAGCAGAATACCAATGCACAGCGGGTCCCCCAGCGTGGTGATAACGATAAACAGGTGATCCGCCAGTGGAGAGTGCATGGCGGCAAACTGCTCCGCTATCCAGGCATTGGCTCTGGCCATCCCCGCCTCGTGCAGCACCAGCAGAGTCCAGCTGGCAAACCCCAGCAGCAATACTGCCGCAGACACCGCGTTCCTTACCCAGCCGCTACCGTGCAGGGGCATTGCCACCCCGGGCTCCTTAGCCATAGCCTTCCTTATACGTTCGCTTTTGAATTGCTGGCATTGTGCGTCAGCCCTTACGCCGGCCCAAGGCGCTGTAACCTATCGCCAAGAGTTGTAATAGGCTGCATTCGGCTGCTGCAGGCAGGTATCGGGGAGCCAGAAAAGAAAAGGCGCCCTTAATGAGCGCCTTGTGCAAACAACCGGGCTGATCAGGCATGTGCGGTCATCAGCATTCCACCTGCACCGATAAAAAAGCCTCCTGTGGTCTTATTGAGGCGGGCCACGCCACGGGAGGTTTTGACAAAACGGCTGATTTGGCGGCCAAACAGTGCATACACGACCGACGCCGAATACTCGGCCAGCAGATAGGTCGCTCCCAGCCAGACAAACTGTTCTGTTGCGGGTTTCGCTGCATCAATAAACTGCGGAAAAATCGCCGCGAACAGCAGGATGGCTTTAGGGTTGCTGATCCCCACCAGAAACTCCTGCAGCATCAGCCGCCATACACTGCGCTTACGGGCAGCGCCATTGCCCTCCTCAGCCAGTCCGCTGAACTCCGTGCTACGCCAGGTCTTAATACCGAGATAGAACAGATAAGCCGCCCCTGCCCATTTCAACAGCGTAAACGCAGTTTCCGATGCCAGCAGCATGGCTCCCAGACCAATGGCAGATACGGTGAGGAAGATGGTGTAGGCCACCGCACGCCCCGTCGTTGCCGTCACAGCGGTGATGACGCCCTGTCGAATGCCATTATTCAGAGCACAAAAATTGTTCGGCCCGGGGGTCAGTGCAATCAAAATCGCAACAGGAAAGAACAATACGGCATCCATCAGCGTCATCACGGGCACCTGCATCAGCTAAGGGGGAGAAAAGGAAAAGGGATTCAGCGACGAGGCTCAGTATGGCCCTAAAACCCGTTGCCGCCTACGGGGTAGTGCGATTTGCGTTACTTACATGCCGAAGCCAATTCCCCGTTTTTATCCATGTTCGTAACCTTTTGTTCATAGCTCTTTGAAAACTGGTGCGCCACTTGCATATTAGACTTTAGTAGCGCTTACAGGCAGTTCAGCGTTACTTTCCACCCCATCAAAGCCGAACTGAGGACGTATATCGGTGTGTGGGGCATCCATCCTGCTCAAATACAGTGCAAGAAGCCGACGATCATGAACACAAAAGAATTCGAATGGTTGAACAGCGTACGCGACTCCATCTTCCACCGTCTGCGCGATGAAGCACAGCAGCGCAAGGAAGATCCGCATTCCTGGCACGAGGGCCACAACGGGGGACAGGCAATGGTGGAAGCCATGCGCTTTATCGAAAAAGCCCTGTGGCAAATAAATCCGAAGGAAGAGTTTGATATCGCTATTGAGCGTCAGATTGATCTGATCAAACAGCAACGGGCACTCTATCGCCGACTGGACAACGATCCCTACCAATATGGCAACCATGCATTCAGCGAGATGATCAAAGATTTGCAGGGCCTGAAATGTAGCCCGGTCCCTGAGCACCACTGATTATCTGATACGGGTTGTTCGTGGGGTGGACAGGCTTCGGCACAGGCCGAAGTCTGCATCGCCAGTCGCCGCCCATATCGCTGCATGACTGACGCCAGCATCATTGCAGGTTAGACTCGCGGCAACCCCTGCCAAGGATTGTTTGCCGTGCCAGAGTCGTCTGCCCCTTCCTCCTGCCTCACCAGCCCCCGTCAGGACGTGCATGCCGATCCGTTGTACAGCAGCCATCAGCACCGGCAATGGACCCTGCGCAGTGACCATCAGCTATTACTGCTCAGCGCTGGCAGTGCCGAGATAGCCGCAGATCCGTTCCACGGCCCCGCACTGATCTGGTTGCCCCACAGCCTCAACTTCAGCCTGAAACTGCATGCCGGATCAGCAGGGTATCTGCTGGGTTGCAGTGATGCCGCGCTGTGGCAATGCCTGCAGCACCATACCGAACTCAGCGCACTGCGTTATCTGACCCGGGAGGCCGTCAGCCTGACGGTGGATGAGCAGCAGCCACTTGCCAGGCACCTGCAGCAAAGCTGTCAGGCCATGGTGGAAGAAAGCCGCACACTGAGCGCAGGTTCAACGGTAGTGCTTCATGCCCAGCTGACCATAGTGCTGACTTACCTGTGGCGCCTGAGCGGCAGCGAGGCGGTGGCCGAAGGCAGCCAGAAAGACAGCACCGGGCTGATCCAGCGCCTGCGTTATCTGATCGAAATCCACTATCGCGAACGCTGGCCCGTCGCCCGTTACGCGCAAATGATGGGCCTCAGTCAGGACCGGCTCTATGCCTGCTGCAAACGTGAACTGGGCCTGTCACCCCTGCAACTGCTGCATAATCGGGTGCTGGAGGATGCCCGCCTGAGTCTGCAGCGCTCAGTACTGAGCATCGAGCAGATTGCCAGTTATCTTGGCTTTCGCGACAGCGCCCAGTTCAGCCATTTCTTCAAACGACTGCAAGGCCAGTCCCCCAGCCAGTACCGGGCCCAGCTGCTCAAGCCACGTAAAACAGCGGGGACAACCAGCGCCAGCGATTTCTCACACTGGCCCTGATACCCTCGCACCTACCACCGGATTTTGGCAAAAAAGCCTCGAATAATGACATTTCGCACCTGTCCCCGGCTGTGATTTGATGACGGTTCTTGCTTTTGAACGACAGAATCATGTTCACCATCGGTGAACCTGATCACGATCCCGTAGCAAGCCTCTGACAACAATAACAGTCCGCAAAGCCCGTTCTGGCTTGTGCGACACAGGAGACTCCCGAATGTTGACGACCCAACTGCTGATCAATGGCGAATTCTGCGAAGCGCAACAAGGCAGAACCTATGATCGTATCGACCCCATTCTCAACCAGACCGCTACCCGCGCCGCCGCCGCCGCGCCCGCTGACGCCGTAGCGGCTGCCCGCGCCGCCGCCGCCGCGTTCCCCGGCTGGTCTGCAACCGCTCCGAACGAGCGCCGGCGCATTCTGCTGAAAGCCGCCGATCTGCTCGAAGCCCGCACACCTGACTTTATTGAAGCCATGCAGGCCGAAACCGGCGCCTCAGCGATCTGGGCAGGTTTCAACTGTCATCTGGCTGCGGGCCATATGCGCGAGGCGGCAGCCCTGACCACGCAAATGACAGGCGAGGTTATACCCTCCGACAAGCCCGGCAGCTTTGCCATGGCCATACGCCAGGCACTGGGCGTCTGCGTCGGCATTGCCCCCTGGAATGCGCCGGTCATTCTGGGAGTGCGTGCCCTGGCGACACCACTGGCTTGTGGCAATACCGTGGTGTTCAAAGCGTCAGAACTGTGTCCTAAAACCCATGTACTGATTGCTGATGTGCTGCAGGAGGCAGGCTTACCCAAAGGGGCACTGAACGTGATCACCAATGCCCCGGAAGAAGCCGCTACGGTGGTGGAAGCGCTGATCAACGAGCCCTGTGTCCGCCATGTCAACTTCACTGGCTCGACCCGCGTGGGCCGTATCATTGCCGAGCTGTGTGCCAGCAAGCTGAAGCGCTGCGTACTGGAGTTGGGTGGCAAGGCACCGTTGCTGGTGCTGGATGACGCAGACATCGATGCGGCCGTCAATGCGGCCGCCTTTGGCGCATTCATGAACCAGGGCCAGATCTGCATGTCAACCGAGCGTCTGATTGTCGACAACGCCGTCGCCGACGAATTTGTCGAAAAACTCAAACTCAAGGCTCTGGGGCTGAAAGCAGGCAACCCGCGTACCGAGAATGTACCGCTGGGTTCGATGATCGGCGCCGATGCAGCTGCACGAGTCAAATCCATGGTGGAGGAGTCCGTTGCCAAAGGCGCAGTGCTGGTTGCCGGAGGTCAGGTTGACGGCGCCATCATGCAGCCCACGGTGGTGGACCACATCGTCCCCAGCATGAGCCTGTACCGTGATGAGTCTTTTGGCCCCGTGCTCAGCATCATTCGCGTGAACAGTGACGAGGAAGCGATCACCATTGCCAATGACAGCGACTACGGCCTGTCTGCCGCCGTCTTCAGCAAAGACATCAGCCGGGCAATGAATGTGGCTCGTCGTATCGACTCCGGCATTTGCCATATCAACTCAGCCACTGTGCATGACGAGGCGCAGATGCCTTTCGGCGGAGTGAAAGACAGCGGCTGGGGGCGATTTGGTGGCAAGGCAGGGATCGCGGAATTCACCGACCTGCGCTGGATGACCATACAGACAGCCGACAATCACTATCCATTCTGACAGCCCGTCCCCGTCCACACCGGCCAGCCCACTGGGCTGACCGGTTTCTCTCATTTATCCCGCCGCTGTTGCTACAGCATTTCAGCTGAAATGTGCTAAACCTTTAGCAGGCTGTTGAAGAATATCCATCGGCGGAAGCTCATTCAGATGACCAGACACAGCGCCAGCCAACAGGAGCAGCAACTGCGACAGCTGCTTGATCAGGCGGAGCAACTACGTTTAAGCGGTAACTATCGACAGGGCAGCACACTGGCCGGGCAGGTGGCAGAACAGGCCAAAGCGCTCAACCTGCCACTGCTGGAGGCACAGGCACGCCAACTGCTGGCCGCACAGCTGATCCGGCTGGGGCAATATCAGACCGCTGTGACCTCCTTCAGTCAGGCAATCACGCTGTGGAGCCATTGCCACGTCGAAGACCGGCTGGCAGAAACCCTGACCCAGCAGGCCTTTGCCTACATGGAGCTGGGCCTGTACGAAGAGGCCATGCAGGGGCTGGCCCAGAGTATGGAAATAGCTCGCCGTCTGGATGACCCCTACCTGCTGTTCTGGGCGCAGAACCGCATCGGCATCGTCCATGAACAGCTCGGCAACTTCGATAAATCCATCGCCTTCCTGCTACGTGCGCTCAGCCTGTCAGAGCGACTCGGCGCCGAGGAGCGCTTCTGCATCCTCAACAATCTCGCCAGCACCAGTGCCACCCACGCCCGTTATCTCTGGAATGAACACCAACAAGACAGTGAACTGTTCACCGATGTGGTCAATCAGGGACTGGTACACGCCCGACGTGCCCTGCAGCTGGCACAGGAAGCCAATCACCCGTACCGGCAGGCCATCTCACTGGCCAACTATGCCATGCTGGGGGTATTCAATGGTGATCTGACCCACGCCAGAATGCTGCTCGATCAGTCGACGGCGCTGGCCGCACAACACGGTTATCAGGCACTGGTACATGATGCCGAAGTCATTCAGGCACGTGCTCACCTCTACAGTGGCGACACCGCGCTGGCCGTCGCGCATTTCGAGCAGTTATTACCTGCCCTGATAGAACATGCTGAGCGCCCTGTGCTGCTGAATATCTATCGCGAGATTTCTGAAGCTTATGAGAGCATGCAGCAGCCGCTGAAAGCGCTGGAGTACTACAAGTACTATCACCAGCTGGAGCGTGAACAACGCTCAGTGATTGCCAACACCCGCGCCCAGTTCATGACCGACATGACCGAGTTGAGCGAGATTCGCCTGAACGCAGAACGCGCCCATCTGGAGGCTGAGCTGGAGCGGCTGCGGATGCAGGAAAGTGAGGCAGAGAAACAGGCGTTATTGCGTACTATCGACGAGCTGGCCAGACAGGCCAATGAAGATGAACTGACCGGCCTTAAAAATCGGCGCTTTGCCAACCACCACCTAAGACAGCGGCTCCAGCAGTTGCAGTCAGAGCCTGACGCGGCCTGTCTTGCCCTGCTTGATCTGGACTGGTTCAAGCAGATCAACGACCAGCACGGGCACCCCGTCGGCGATCAGGTACTACGCCAGGTCGCACAGACCATCAGCAGGCAACTGGATGAGCAGAGTCTGTTTGCCCGTTTTGGCGGTGAGGAATTTGTGCTACTGACAGACCTGCCACTGTCCGCCATGCAGGCGCTTTGTGAGCAGATTCGGGTCAGCCTCCATAGCCAGCGGTTTGGCTCCGGTCGCGAAGCCATTCCGGTCACCCTGTCTATTGGTGTGACGGATCTGCGTCAGGATGACACGCTTTTTTCAGTGCTGGAACGAGCAGACAAGGCGCTCTACTCCGCCAAAGCCAGCGGCCGGAATCAGGTCGCCAGCAGCTGATCATGACAGATGCTGACGGGATCAGCTCGTTATCGTTTCCTGCTCTACCCGGTTACGCCCATGAGCTTTGGCGCGGTACAGCGCCTGATCAGCGCGCCGTAGCAGGGTTTTGTAGTTGGCATCACCGGAATGCAGTACCGCCATACCGATACTGACCGTGATGTGCAGCATTTCACCATCAGGCAGTGCGACCGGATGACGGGCAATAGCTTCACACATGCGCTCAGCTGCCGAGCGGGCGCCGTCGTGATCGGTCTCCGCCAGCAGAATAGCGAACTCCTCACCGCCCATGCGACCCACCACATCAATACTGCGCAAACACAGACGAATGATCTGCACCAGCTCCTGTAACACCCGGTCACCCGCTTCGTGACCATAGGTGTCGTTCACGGCCTTGAAATGATCGGCATCGAGCATCAGCACCGACAACCCGAGCCCAAAACGACGGGAGCGGCGAATTTCCCGATCAGCCAGTTCTGCAAAGTGGGCCGGATTGGCTGCCCCGGTCAGGGAATCATGGGTGGCCCGCTGTTTGAGCATGGCTTCCACCGCTTTACGGCTGGTGATGTCATTGAATGACAGACACAGGCACTCATGCTCATCCAGTCGCATACGTGAAGCCGACAGCAGCGCATAAAACGCCTGCCCCTTGGCATTGCGCAACTGCACCTCAAGATCGGTCACCTTACCCATGGCAGCCGCGGTGTGCAGCACCATCGCTCGCTCACCTTCATCCACCCACAACCGTTCTTCATCCAGCGCCTGCCCAGGTAATAAGGCAAACATTTCCAGCGCACGGCCATTGAGGTAATTGAGCTGGTGCGTATCGAGATCAAGAATGGCGATAGGAAAGGCTGAACTCTCCAGAATGGTACTGACCCGGCGCTCGCTCTCCTTGAGGTCCTGCGTCATCTCATTCACTTTGGCCAGCACCCGGTTATATTCACGGGCGATCGGCTCGGCCTCGGTTTCAGGCTCTACCTGCACTCCCTGACTGAAGTCACCACCCCGCTCATGATCAATCATCTGCGTCAGCAGGTCCTGCGTGGACGTGCTGGCACCGTGCTCGGAGATATTCAGCCCCATGCGTTCCTGCTGCTCGGTGACCCGCAGCGGATGGACCTTGTTGATCAGCCACAGCAATGAATAACTGACGATGAAGGCATAGGCGCCCATGGTCGCCACCCCTTGCAGCTGGATCAGCAGCTGCTGCCAGCGATCATGGGCCATGGGCCAGCCGTCAGGGTCACCCACCACAGCCACCGCCAGCGTGCCCCAGATACCGGGAATAAGATGGGCAGCCACAGCCCCCACCGCATCATCCAGATGGGTACGGTCCATTGCCACCGAGGTCAGACAGGCAAGAATGCCGGCGATGGCTCCGGCAATGACCGAAGCAAAGGGAGTGAAATGATCACAACCGGCGGTCACGCCCACCAACCCGGCAATAACGCCGTTCATGATCAGCGGCACCTGTGGCAGACGAAATACCAGCCAGGTGAACAGCAGTGCCGCCAGCCCCCCGGCCGCCCCGCCCATGGCGGTATTGACCAGAATCAGCGGTACCCGCTCGTTGAAGGCCAACTCACTGCCGCCATTGAATCCAAACCAGCCAAACCACAGCAGAAACACGCCCAGCACCGCCACCGGCATGTCGTGGCCCTGAATCCCCTTCCCTGCGAACCGGCCAGCCCGTGGCCCAATGATCATGATCGCCGCCAGCGCCATCCAGCCACCGACGCTGTGCACTACCGTGGAACCGGCAAAATCGTGAAAGCCGACAGCGCGTAGCCAACCGGGGGCATGCTCCGTGCCACCCCAGGCCCAATGCCCGGTGACCGGATAGATCAGCCCGGCCAGTACCAGTGCTGCGAGGAAGTAACCGGTGAAGCTCATGCGCTCAGCGACCGCCCCCGACACAATGGTGGTGGAGGTCCCGCAGAACACCAGCTGAAACAGGAAGAATGCCATGGTGTAGGCATCACTGCTGATCTCATGCACCGTTTGGGTGCCCGCCAGCCCCAGCAGTGACGGGCCGAACATCACGCCATAGCCCACCAGCCAGAACACCAGCGAGGCAATGCAGAAATCGACCAGATTCTTGATGGCCACATTGATACTGTTCTTGGCCCGTACCAGACCACTTTCCAGCGCACAGAAACCTGCCTGCATCGTGCTGACAAGAATGGCACACAGGATGATCCAGACAATATCAATCTTGGTATTTGGATCCATACATCACACCCTCAGGGCGGCAAGCCAGCCTCATCTGCCCGTCGCCAGATTGCGCAGAATCTGTTAACGATGGGCTACACGTCGGCCACATGGCGTTGGCAGACAGTACGTTTTGTCGAGCAATAATGGTGCATTGCTCACGCAAGTCAGGCCTGCTTCGGAAGGAGAGGTACAGATTTGGCGCAGGATAAGGCCCGACTGCAATTACGAACCTGATTCATCTGCATATACAAGAAGCCTGCCAAGACACCGGCGGGATGAGGAAGTCACAGAAAGTTCAAAAACGGAGGCCGGAGCACATCAGGCTCCGGCCATCACACATTACAGCAGAGACTGGATGTGCTTGATACGATCAGAAGTGGCCGGGTGCGAGTCCAGCATGCTATGGCTGCCGCTTTCCAGTGCCATCAGCTTCTGCATGGCGGTGATGTTGGCTTTGGCATTCCATTTGTGACGCTTCATGAAGGAAACCGAGTAGCCATCTGCTTCGGACTCCTGCTTCTGGGAAAACTGCGCATTCAGCAGCTCTTCAGAGAAGTCGGCCAGCTCGCTCTGGTTCAGCAGCGCAGCCGTACCGCCTGTCGCACTGGCCCCCTGACGGGCAGCGGAAGCCGCCATGGCCATCTGTGTCGCCTTCTTGCTGTGGCCCAGCTTAACGTGGCCAATTTCATGACCGATGACCGAGCGCACTTCATCATCACTCATCCGGTCGAGCAGACCGCTGTAGACACGCACGGTGCCGTTAGCCATCGCAAAGGCGTTCACTTCCTTGGTCTCATAGACGCGGAAATTCAGCGCCAGACCGTCTTCGCTGGTCAGCCCTTTGACGATGCGCGCCAGACGCTTGCTGTATTTGCTGTTGGGGGAGGACAGCTTGTTGCGGCTGTCATAATAGGCCGCAGCCTGATCTGCCATACGCTTGGCATCATCATCGCTGAAGGTGGCGGCGTGGTAAGCGGTTTCAGCCGCACCAATGGAAGAAGTGGTAATGACACCGTTCTGTACACAACCTGCCATGACAGAGGCCAGTGCCACTACGATCAATGCTTTCTTCATGATTCACATCCCATGTGATTACAAAAGGATGCGCATGATAACAAATTTTTTACATTTTTAAACACTGTGTACGAAGTTGGGTATCGCCTCAGCCGCCTTACTCACGCAGCAGAGAGATAAAGCCATTGTTCATGTCGGTGCGTAAAACAAAGCGCCCCTGAATGCCACTGTGCCCCACCAGCGGCCGCAGCTTATCCACCCCCAGCTGCAATACGATGCCACTGTCGGTGCGCACCCTGAGAAACCGAGCCTGGCCCCGATACATGCGCATCAGCTCATCCTGAGGAATATTGAGGGAAAAGCGGTACTCCACCACATTCACTGCGTCTTCTCCTGCAATGCTGAAAGTTGTCAGACCGTACTGACCATCTCGGAACATGAACTCGTTTTCAGGCTTTCATCCCCAGACGCCGTGCCAGACGATGCAAATTGGCCCGGTCGACACCCAGTATCCGAGCGGCAGCAGACCAGTTGCCCTGCTGCTCCACCAGAATGGCCTGAATCATCTGCGCCTGATACTGCTCTGTCGCCTGACGCAGATCCAGCCCCTGCCAGCCCGGTTCTTCAAATACCGCGCCCGGCAGAGGCTCCGCAGCCTTGTCATTGCTCACCGTCATCAAGGGGGCATCCGCCAGATCCAGCTGGGTACGGCATATTTCAATAGTGCGGCAGTCCCCGGCATGGACACTCAGTGCTTTCAGGGCTGCACGACTGAGCGCGTGCTCCAGCTCGCGCACATTGCCCGGCCAGCGATAACCCAGCAGCGCCTGCTGAGCCTCATGGCTGAGGCGCAATGCGGCCACACCCAGCCGGATCCGGTTCTGTTCAAGGAAGTAGCCTGCCAGCTGCAACACGTCCCGCCCCCGCTCGCGCAGCGGGGGTACCTGCAACGGGTAGACACTAAGACGGTGATAAAGATCTGCACGGAAGCGTCCGGCCCGCACCTCCTCCTGCAGCTGACGATTGGTGGCCGCGATGATACGCACATCGACACGGTGATCCTTGTCGCTGCCCAGTCGCTGAATCTGCCCACTCTGTAATACCCGCAGCAGCTTGGCCTGAATGCTCAGGGGTAATTCCCCGACCTCATCGAGAAACAGCGTGCCGCCATCGGCCAGCTCGAACTTGCCAGCCCGCTCGGTCACTGCACCAGAAAAGGCACCCCGGGCATGGCCAAACAACTCGCTCTCGGCCAGCGTCTCGTTAAGCGCGGCGCAGTTGAGGCTGATCAACGGCTGACGGGCGCGATCTGACTGCCGATGCAGTGCCTCGGCGACCCGTTCCTTGCCTACGCCGGTTTCACCCAGAATCAGTACCGCCAGCGAAGACGAGGCCACCAGAGCAATTTCGTCCTGCAATGCCCGCATCACCGCACTGCTGCCGATCATGTCCTGCCCGGCACGGGACTGCAGCATGGCCTGACTGACCTGTTCCGAGTGAGCGGCCCGCTGTGACAAGGCATGCATACGCTCGGCCGCCGCCACACTGGCCGCTGCCAGCTGCATCATGATCTCAAGCTCCGTCAAGTCAAAGCCGTCGAAATGGCCCGGCTGCAACGCATCCAGCGTCAGCACGCCCCACAACCGGTCATCCAGATACAGAGCGCAGCCCATACAGTCATGCACGTCCAGCGGAGTCTGCGCATTCTCCTGCGGAATCTCGACCAGACCGTCATAGGGGTCAGGCAATTCGCAGTCGGCGGCAAAACGCAGCGGCCCTCGCTGTGCAGCGATGGCCTGCAGACGGGGGTGATGGGCCAGACTGAAACGCCGCCCCAGCGTATCTTCACTCAGCCCGTATACAGCGACCGGCACCAGGGTGTCCTGCTCCAGTCGCAGCAACGCACAGGCGTGGCAGGGGAAACGCTGGGTAATGCAGTCGAGCACCCGCTGGTAGCGTTCCTGATCAGGCAGATCACGGCTCAGATCCGCGACCAGCGACAGCACATCGGCCATGTCAGCAAGCGATGTCATAAACACCTCATGTATCAGAATGACTACACAAAAGCGGGAGTCATAATGACCACGCAAAATACAAACTATTGATTTTATTGGAAATAATAAATGGCACGGAGGTTGATATAGCTCATATAGAATTCAACCAAGGAGCATAAACCATGCTGTCCGCCACCACCCGTGACATTGTGACTCAGACCGTACCTGTACTGGAAGCCGGTGGGGAAGCCCTCACCCGCCACTTCTACAACTACATGCTGAGCCACTACCCCGAGGTGCGCCCACTGTTCAATCAGGCCAATCAGGCCAGTGGTACCCAGCCACGCGCCCTGGCCTCAGCGATTCTCAACTACGCCAAACACATCAACCGGCTGGAAGCGCTGGGCCCGCTGGTGGGGCAGATCGTCAGCAAGCATGTGTCACTGCAAATCCTGCCGGAGCACTATCCCATCGTCGGTACCTGTCTGCTGCAGGCCATCAGGGACGTGCTGGGTGAAGCCGCCACCGATGACATCATCAATGCCTGGGCGGAAGCCTACCAGTTCCTGGCCGACCTGCTGATCGGGGCTGAAGAGAAGGTCTACGCTGACAATGCCAGTGCAGACGGTGGCTGGCGTGGAGCACGAGCGTTCCGGCTGGTACGCAAGCAGGTGGAAAGTGACGAAATCACCTCCTTCTACTTTGAACCGGTGGATGGCAACCCCATCCTTGCCCACCAGCCCGGCCAGTACATCGGCCTGCAGGTATGGGTTGATGGCAGCGAGCAGCGCCGCAACTACTCCCTCTCCGCGGCGTCCAACAGCCACTACTATCGCATCAGCGTGAAACGGGAAGCCGAGGGTGCTGTATCCCGCTACCTGCATGATCAGCTGTCACCCGGTCAGACTATCAACCTGTTCCCGCCTACCGGCGAACTGGTGTTGCAGCCCGGCACTGGCCCGGTAGCCCTGCTCAGCGCTGGCGTTGGTATCACGCCGACACTGCCCATCCTGCAGCAGGCACTGTCTGCCGGTCGGGAGGTCGTGTTTATTCACTATGCCCGTCATCGTGGCGTTGAAGCCTTCCGTGACGAACTCGACCAGCTGCAGAGCAAATACCCTGCACAGCTGCAGCGTTATCGGGTGCTGGAGCAACACGAAGAGGAAGATCAGGCCGATGACACCGGCCGTATCTATATGGAACAGCTGCAACGCTGGCTGCCAGACCATGAAGGGCTGCAGGCATACTTTATTGGCCCCGCCCCCTTCATGAAGGTTGCCCGGCAACTGCTGAAAGAGACAGGTGTCAGCGAAGATCGTCAGTTCTACGAGTTCTTCGGTCCGGCTCAGGCCCTGAACTGATAGGTGCAAAGGTTTAGCTGATCTGCTCAGAAACCAATCAGAAAGACACTGATCAGACAGATGTTAAAAAGCCCCGGCAGTGACACGCACTGCCGGGGCTTTTCTATCTCCACATTGCCTAACAGGTCGTTGAAAATCTATCTGCGTTGCCGAATACCGCGTCAAAAACAGGCTCAAAATGCTCATTTAGTTCACTAAACTCCACTTATTCGCCTGTTTCTTCCTTGTCTCGGCTGCCTCGATAACGTTTTTCAACAGCCTGCTAGTATACCGGTTTATCCGGCATTGGATCAGAGCTGCAGTGGTTGTTGTCCGACAGCCACTGCTTTTTGTATGACAGCTTTGCCACCTTGTTCACAAGACGATCAGTGCATGCCGAACAGGTGTGGCA
>NZ_LAPT01000098.1 GCF_003194385.1 Pokkaliibacter plantistimulans | reverse complement strand
GAGCCTGTTTTTGACGCGGTATTCGACAACGCAGATAGATTTTCAACGACCTGTTAAAACACAAGGCCCCGCATAGTGCGGGGCCCTGTAGTTACAGCAGGATGCTGAGCGATTATTCGGTGCGGAAACGTGCCACCAGCTGGCGCAGGCTGCTGCTGAGCTGACTCTGTTCGCGCGAATAATGTTCCACTTCCGCCGCCTGCGCCGACACCTGATTGACCGCCTCGTTGATGGAGACGATGTTCTGGTTGATGTCCTCGGTGACCAGATGCTGCTCTTCGGTGGCACTGGCGGTCTGCATAGTCATATCACGGATGGTTTGTACTGCCGCCTCGATGCTCTCGAAGGCACCCATGGCTTCTTCCGACAAGCGCATGGCTTCACTGGATTCCGCCAGACTGTGATCCATGGTCACGGTCACTTCCTGAATACGGCTGACCAGCAGGTTAAGGATACGGTTGATCTGCTCGGTGGAATCCTGGGTCCGTTTGGCCAGATTGCGCACCTCATCGGCCACCACTGCGAAACCACGACCCTGCTCACCGGCACGAGCAGCCTCGATGGCGGCGTTGAGGGCCAGCAGGTTGGTCTGCTCGGCGATCTGCTGGATGGTGGAGAGGATGTTGTTGATATTCACCGTCTCCTTCTCCAGCTCCTGAATCACGTCACTGGATTCCTGCATACTGCGGCCCAGTTTGTTGACGCCCGCTGCGCTGCGGTTGATCACTTCCTTGCCGTTGCGGGTCGCTGCCAGCCCCTGTTCCGACACCTCGGCGGTATGTACACAGTTTTTCGCCACATCATTGGCCGCCGACGACATCTGCGTCACCGCGGTAACGATCTGCTCGACCGCACTGAGCTGGTGCTGCATGGTCTTGGCCATGGAGGCCGAACGCTGGCTGGTCTGGTCGGACACTTCGTGAATGGTCACGGCGTTGTCCTTGATCACCCGAATCATGCCCTGAGTCGACTCGATAAACTGGTTGAACCACTTGGCCAGCTCGCCGGTTTCATCCTGACTCAGGATGGCCAGACGATGAGTCAGATCGCCTTCACCCTGTGCGATAGTTTGCAGGCCGTCTTTGACCAGATTGATCGGGGTGCTGATGCGACGGGCGATAATCACCCCGACGATACCGAACACCACCACCAGCACCACGCTGACCGCCAGGGTCAGCCAGGTCAGGTGGTAGGCGCTGGCGTAGATTTCTGCCTTCTGCTGGAAGCCGATCAGCTTCCAGCCCAACGTGGGCGAGGTATAGACGTTGGCCATGTAGTCGACGCCATCAATGCTCAGGTCAACCACACCATTGGTGGTACTGGCCAGGGTGGCAAAGTAGGGGTCTTTCAGCTCATTGAGCTTCTTGAAGTTGTTCTTGGGCTGATGACCGTCCACCAGCAGGGTGCCGCTGCCTTCCACCAGCATGAAGAAGCCGGTATCACCAAAGCGGATTTTCTGGGTCATGTCGGTCAGGGACTTGAGCGACACATCGATGGCGACCACCCCGGCAAACTGCCCGGCGGTGTTCTTGAAGCCTTTCAGCACCGAGACATAGACCGCATCGTCCGGCTCCCAGTAGTAGCCATCGCGGCGACCCAGTTTGAAGTTGGAGTCTTTACCGATGGTGTACCAGGGGCGTTTGCGTGGATCCCAGTCACCGTAGTCACCGGTACCCGGCCATTCGATATAGCCGCCCTTGGTATCACTCATGTAGACATAACCCAGTGCCGGGTTGTTGTTACCGATGCTGGAGAAGTAATCAAAGATCTGCTTTTCCCGCCCGCCCTTGGCCGTGGCTACCTGCGCGGGCTTTTGCGCCGCACCGAAGTAGGTGGTGATGTCACCGTTGTCGGCATCCTTAACCGCCGGATAGTCTGCCATCGCCGATACCGTGTGGCCGACCGAATCAAAGAAGGTCGTGAAGGTGTTTTCCACCAGTTTCACGTCCAGGTTACTGGTTTCGACAAAGTCTTCACGGGCCTGATTGGTGACGCTATGAATGGTCAGCGCCGCCACGATCAGCACGGGCAACAATGTGGTAACCAGAAAGGTCGATAACAGCTTGGCTTTAATACTCATCGCAAATCGCTCTGGTTGGTTGGCAGTGAACCAAGTGTAGGCATTTTTTTACATCGCTGCGTGCCGATTCCCGACAGTGGTCGGAGCAGGGATCCCAGCTCTCACCATAATCACAAATCACACCTAAAGCGCCTGCCTGACAGCAAAGCAGGAGGATTTGTCTTAAAAACGCCAGTTGCGCGAACACCGGTCAGCCGTCGTCAGAAAGTTGTTGAAC
The DNA here is from genome assembly GCF_003194385.1 of Pokkaliibacter plantistimulans. GTDB lineage: Bacteria > Pseudomonadota > Gammaproteobacteria > Pseudomonadales > Balneatricaceae > Pokkaliibacter > Pokkaliibacter plantistimulans. Next base: position 76,042 of record NZ_LAPT01000098.1, on the reverse strand, counting down.
AAAACCTCGCGATAACACCGCAGAATGAGCCAGATCGGCGCAGAACTGCACATAACTGTGCACGACAGGGCTGCTGAAAAGACAAAAAAAGCAGGCCAAAATCTGGCCTGCCAATGGAGATTACACAGTGTGAGAGGGGTCGTGGCTCAGCCCGCGCTGGCCATCTGCCCGGCGGCATAGAAGGCAAAGGGGGCAGCCAGCAGGATGCTGAGCGCGGTGCGCTGGAACCAGATCACCACCATCTGCCGCACGCTCAGCGGGATATCAGTCGACAGCACGCAGGGAATGGTGGCGGAGAAAAACAGGATCGACGATACCGACACCACCGCGATAACAAAGCGCGACACCACATCGGCCTGTGTCATCAGCAGGGCAGGCAGGAACATTTCTGCCAGTCCACTGGCTGTGGCTTTTGCCAGCACCAGTGGCTCCGGCATCTGTGCCAGCCAGGCGAAGGGGTAGAACAGATAGCCAAGCATATCGAACAGCGGGGTGTACTTGGCGACCAGCAGACCGATCAGTCCCACCGACAGGATAGAAGGCAGAATGCCCATGGCCATCAGTACGCCTTCCCTGACGTTGGTTGCCACGCTCTTCAGCAGCGGTTCGGCCGACTCCGCCACCTTGATGCCTTCGCTCAGGGCATGGTTGAAGCGATTACCGGGCTGGGCGACCGGCTCGGATTGCGAGGCGTGGTTATCCATGCCCGCCAGCGGCCACAACCGTACATGAATGGCAGTAACGGCGAAGCTGACAATCAGGGTCGACCAGAAATACAGGTTCCAGATATCCATCAGGCCCAGCGTTTTGGCCACGATCACCATAAAGGTGGCAGAGACAGTAGAAAAGCCGGTGGCAATGATGGCGGCTTCCTTGGCGGAGTAACCACCCGCCTTGTACACCCGGTTGGTGATCAGCAGGCCGATGGAGTAACTGCCAACAAAGGAGGCCACCGCATCAATGGCTGAACGGCCCGGGGTTTTCCATACCGGACGCATGATCGGCTGCACCAGCACACCCACCAGCTCGAGCAGGCCGTAACCAATCAGGAACGCCAGAAAGACTGCACCAATGGGCACGATCAGGCCCACGGGAATCACCAGTTTGTGAAACAGGAAGGGCAGCATGTCTTTGCTGAACAGCAGCGCCGGGCCAACCTCGAAATAGGCCATGAAACCCACCACCACGCCCAGCAGCTTGAGCAGCGAAAAGACCCGGCTGGTCAGGTTGCGATTCCAGCTCCCGCTGACAAAGGGATAGACGCCGCCAGCAACGATCAGTACCAGCGCATAGATGCCGACCGCGCCAGTGGCTTCACTACGCAGCCAGGTGACCATGTGATCCAGCGGAATAGTGCTGACACCCTTGATGGTCACCGGCACAAAGAAAAACAGAATACCGATCAGGCTGAACAGCATCAGCTTGACCAGCGAAGGGAAACGACGCTCTTCCTGTACGGCAGAACTGGATGAAGTCATCACTTGGCTCCTGTGGGGTATTTAACACAGCAGGGCATGTCTGTGTCGCTGTTGTTGTTATTAGTTGTATATACAAATACATACAAATAACCCACACCGTCAACCGTTAAGTAAGCGGTCAGCGCCGCTATGACTCACCGTTGTCAAAGGCAGCCTGTTGCCTGAAGCATCTTTGCAAGAAGCGCCTTTTACCGAACCTATTGGGTAGCTCTGGGCGCCATTGAGGAACGGCTGTCATCCAATACAGCTGAAAACACTGATTGGATGCGGCTATTGGCACCTCAGGCGCAAGCATGATGACCACGCAGTCTGCGATCACTTACTCCGTAACCTTTATTTCTTCTCATCCACCGTTGCATTAACCAACTTCACTGGCTATTCACCCTGCCACGCTGCGGGATAAGACCCAGCCTGTGACCGCTACGCGCAAGGTCACAAGCACGCCTCTGGCTGGCCCATCAGGATGCCAGTTTGACGCCCAGACCGATAAAGGCCGTACCCACCACCCGATCCAGCCAGCATTTCAGCCGCTGATTGCCAGACATGCGCTGGCTGAGACTACCGGCCACCATGGCCACCAGCAGATTCCAGGCGGTGCCCATCACCACGAACACCGCGCCCAGCAGCAGGAACGCCAGTGAAGTGTGCTGGCTGTCTGCCGCCACAAACTGCGGAAAGAACGACAGGAAGAACAGGATCACCTTGGGATTGAGCAGATTGGTGATAAAGCCCTGCATGAACAGGCGCTTCGGGCTCATCGGTAGCGCAGCCACGGGTGCCGTGCCTTCGGCGTGGTGGTGCCGCTGACGCCAGGACGCCCGCAGCAGATTGATGCCCAGATACATCAGGTACAGCGCCCCCAGCATCTTGATCAGCAGGAAGGCTGACGGCGACGCGGCCAGAATGGCACTGAGGCCAAAGGCACAGGCCAGGGAGTGAATGACACTACCGGCGCCAATCCCCAGTGCCGACAGGGCACCGGCCAGTCGTCCCTGTGCCACACTGCGGCCGACCACAAAGGCGGTATCGGGACCGGGCGTGATATTGAGCAGAAAAGTGGCGCCGACAAACAGCGGGAAGCTGATAATTCCAAGCATGATGACCTGTCTCTTTGACCCAACAGAGCGATGTGCCCCAGCAGAGCGCTTTAAATCAATTGCGCGAGGGCTCAGCCTAACAAACTCCGTGACCGGCCAGACTGAATTTTGCTAATCGACCACCCGGCTGCCGGCTAATCCCTGAGCACTGCTGTCGTAGCGGGCAGCAGACCATAGCGCCCCGGCGTTACCCCCATGATGCGTTTGAAACAGCGATTGAGGTGGCTCTGATCGACAAAGCCCGCCTGCTGCGCCACATCACGCAGCGCCATGCCCTGCAGGATCAGCCGTCGCGCCAGGGCAATACGCTGCTGCAGCTGATAGGTATGGGGCGGCAAACCCACTGTGCGCTGGAACAGTCGGGTCAGGTAGAAGGGGTTGAGCCCGGCGATGGCGGCCAGCGTCTCGATGCCAAGATTGTCCTGACAGTGCGCATCGATATAGTCGCGCACCCGCTGCACAGCCAGTGGCGCTTCCTGCAGCATGGCAACACTGCGCCGCTGGCCGCCGTGGCGCAGCATCAGCTGTGCCATGGCGTCCATCATCAGGGTCTGACGCTGCAGTGAATTACCGCCCTGACCGGCTGCCAGCAGGCGGAACAGCTGACGCAACTGGCGCGCCAGCAGCGGATCGTGAATTACCGAGTCACGGAAATAGGGCAGACCACCGAGCTGCAGCTCGTCACTGAGTTCGGCGAACACCGCAGGCAATGGATAGATGGCCTGATAGGACCAGCCACCCTCGCTGGCGGCGTGGCCGTCATGCACCTCATCGGCATTGACGATAATCAGGCAGTCCTGTGATGCCACATGGTTGCTGCCATTGCGGAAAAAGCGCTGGGCACCGCATTCAATCACCCCGATGGTGTAGCCCTCATGAGAATGACGGGAAAACCGCTGGCGCTCATAGGTCGCCTGCAACAGCTCCAGCCCTCCGACATCGGCCGCATGAATAAAACGCGCCTGCTCCATTGCTCCTCAACTCATCAGGGTGAAAGGTGCTGCCGACAGCCAGCAGCAACGATCAGTATAGCTGCTGGCCAGAGCGGAAGTTTTGGATGATTTTGACTTTGGCCGGTGCCTGCTCGTTGTTTTAGCCGTTGCCCGACACCTGAATGCGTATTAAACCGCCAATTTGACAGACAAAGGTCACGTCAAATTGGCGACACGCTACCAACCTAAGCTGATTTATTTTTTAATTTCGGCCAAAGTTAAGCAAAAATGCTTTTTCACAGCATCAGCGGGTGATGATACGCCTCCAGAGGTGGAATAGGTCATGGCGACCAGTAAACATTTCCCTTTCTGATAACTCCCTTATTTTTCCCTAATAAATCGCTATTTATTTTCCAATAGCGAGATAACCCTTTGCCGATCAATGGCCGGTTTGCGTTGTTGCAGCTCTTTAGCGACCTCTAATGGCGTCCTGCCATTTTTATCTTTGACATCCTTACTTGCCCCATGTTGAAGCAAAAACTCAATACGCTCTGGATCGTTGTAATAGACCGCTGACTGCAGTGGTGTAGTAGCCTCTTCTGGCTTGTAACCGTAATAATTTTTGCTATCTACAGATAATCCTTTGGATAGAAGATACTCAGCGATCTTATATTTATCACCACTATCTCCATTGAGAACAGGATCTAGCCCGCCCCCACTAGCAAGTGTGCCAATATCCTCTTTCGTGCCCCGAAATCGAACGAGATATGACGTGCAGAGTGGCTGAGGATATGCCCAAAATATATTACTTTCCGATACGCTACATGTGGTCAGGGTTTCTATATCCATACGCCAAAGACCATAAGCCCAGAGACAGAAAGCCGTTATCACTGCAGTAATAGAAAGCCACAGTACCTTTTTCATTAGCACCAGACCTCATTGCTTACTGCACGGGTAGGGTTATTTACAGCAAGAACAGCACCATATTGTCTATTCGCTTCATCAAGCTTTGAAACTTCATTAAAAAATACAGAACGAAATTTAACTGAAATTGCTGCCCGCACACTTTCATATATTTTTACATTGATCAAATCATGGGCTTTTGCATGTTTGAACCAATGTTTTGCTGCCTTTTTGGTGAAAGACTTAATTATTTTCATTGGCCCGTTTGCAGGGCTTGAAGAAACTCGATAAAGAATATCGATGAACCCCATCGAGTAACTTGAGTCGATGGCTTGTACAAGCAGCCCCTGAGTAAAGCCTCTTGTGTGATCTGTAATGGTCAAACTGTCAACAAACTGCGCATCAGCGGGGAAAAAGAACTTTAAAACCGCTTTGGTTTCCTCCGCATCCAGATAAAGCTCATCCGCTTTAAAACTACGTAACATCACATAATCAGACATAGTATGTTTCCTTACATTAGAGTATTTATCCCTGAGACTACCTCCTTCAAAGAGCGGGTCACTATAGTAACTCCCCTATCGATGATCAACGACCCTCTGCTCACTTCCTGTTCAAATATTGGTGGCCCCAGCATACGACTGTCGCTGGGCATTTTCTGCTCAGACCAGTATCATAGCGCCCCTTTGCTTTCGCACTGCTGTAACGCCCCTCTGACATACTGCTGGCATCCCGACGCCCAGCATCACGGCACGCGACAACCTGATCCTGTTGGCCCGACCAACACCATTGATTTTAAACGAGGCATCAAACCTTGATCTCTACCGCCAATATCACCATGCAGTTTGGTGCCAAACCGCTGTTTGAAAACATTTCCGTCAAATTCGGCGAAGGCAACCGCTATGGCCTGATCGGCGCCAACGGCTGCGGCAAGTCGACGTTCATGAAGATTCTGGGCGGTGATCTGGAGCCCAGCGCCGGTAACGTCGCCTATGAGCCCAATATCCGTGTTGCCAAACTGAAGCAGGATCAGTTCGCCTACGAAGACTTCACCGTGATCGATACCGTGATCATGGGCCACGCTGAGCTGTGGGCAGTCAAACAGGAGCGTGACCGTATCTACTCGCTGCCGGAAATGAGCGAAGAAGACGGCATGAAGGTCGCCGATCTGGAAGCCCAGTTTGCCGAGCTGGATGGCTACACCGCCGAATCCCGTGCCGGTGAGCTGCTGCTGGGTCTGGATATTCCGCTGGAACAGCACTTCGGCCCCATGAGCGCCGTTGCGCCGGGCTGGAAGCTGCGTGTGCTGCTGGCTCAGGTGCTGTTTGCCGCACCCGACATCATGCTGCTCGACGAGCCGACCAACAACCTCGACATCAACGCCATTCGCTGGCTGGAAGGGGTGCTGAGCGAGCGCAACTGCACCATGATTATCATTTCCCACGATCGTCACTTCCTTAACAGCATCTGCTCGCACATGGCGGATCTGGACTACGGCGAACTGCGCATCTACCCCGGCAACTACGACGAGTACATGACCGCGGCCACTCAGGCGCGTGAGCGTCTGCTGTCTGACAACGCCAAGAAGAAAGCCCAGATCGCCGAGCTGCAATCCTTCGTCAGCCGTTTCTCGGCTAACGCCTCCAAGGCCAAGCAGGCCACCTCACGCGCTAAGCAGATCGACAAGATCCAGCTGGCCGAGGTCAAGGCTTCCAGCCGTCAGAGCCCGTTCATCCGCTTTGATCAGGACAAGAAGCTGTACCGTCTGGCTCTGGAAGTGGAACAGCTGGGTCAGGGCTACAGCGACAACCTGCTGTTCAGCAAGGTCAACCTCAGCATCGAGGTGGGCGAAAAAGTGGCCATCATCGGTCAGAACGGTATTGGTAAATCCACCCTGATCAATACTCTGGCGGGCATGATGGAGCCGAAAGCCGGTATGGTGAAATGGGCAGAAAACGCCAAGATTGGTTTCTTCGCCCAGAACCACAGCGCCGACTTCGCGGATGACGAAACCCTTTACGACTGGATGGCACAGTGGAAAAACCCCAATGAAGACGAGCAGTATGTGCGCTCGATTCTGGGCCGCATGCTGTTCTCTCAGCACGATATCGCCAAGAAGGTGAAGGTGCTGTCAGGGGGTGAGAAAGGCCGCATGCTGTACGGCAAGCTGATCATGCAGCGCCCCAACGTACTGCTGATGGACGAGCCGACCAACCACATGGATATGGAAAGCATCGAGGCACTCAACCTGGCGCTGGAAAACTATCCCGGCACCCTGATCTTCGTCAGCCACGACCGTCAGTTCGTCTCTTCTCTGGCCACCCGCATTCTGGAAATCACTGATAAGGGTATCAATGACTTCCACGGTACTTATGACGAGTACCTGCGCAGTCAGGGCGTAGAAGGCGTCTAAGCCAGCACCCTGTTGCCTGGCGGCAGCCTGAAACCGAAAAGCCGGAGTGCGTAATGCCTCCGGCTTTTTCATGACCTCTATTTAGCGCCCCGATGCTTGCCGCTCAGCCGGGCAGTAAACAGGCTAGATGCGCTCCTGCAATGCCGTGATCAGCGCTTCGCGCCGCTGCAGGGTCTCGACACCCTGATCCCCCAGAATATGCGCCACCTCCGCCAGCAGCCCTTCGGCCAGCAGCATAAAGCTGCACATGGAGTTGCTGTAGAACAGGCTGTGTGTGGGCACCTGAAACACATGCGGGGTCAGACGTGCCAGCGGGGAGCTGGCCGAGTCGGTCAGGGCAATCAGGGGAATACCCTGACTGCGGGCCACTTCGGCGGTTTTCAGCACGGCACTGGAGTAGGGGAAGCAACTGACCACGACCAGCACATCGTCTTCATTCAGAGGGGCCAGCCCCTGCGCCACCCCCTGCTGTGCCGGATCGAGCAGCGCCACTTCATCACGAATCAGCCCCAGACCATAGGACATAAACAGCGCAATGGAGGCCAGCTGACGCACCCCGTGCACTCTGACCTTGCGCGCGCTGACCAGTAAGCGGGTACTGGCTTCCAGCTGAGTAGCGTCAATACTGCCGACCAGCGTGGCCAGATTGGCACTTTCCTGCCGGGCCAGACGGGTGAACTGACTCAGCCCATCCGCTTCACTGCCGCCCAGCTGCAGACGACTGGCCTGCTCGCTGTAGAAATGGCTGCCCTCGGTCAGCTCACGACGGAACACCGCCTGCAGATCATTAAAGCCGCTGTAGCCCAGACGCTGCGCCAGACGTGACAAGGTGGAGGCATTGACCCCCAGTTCCGTCGCCAGCTGGCTGATCGTCGACACTGCAGCCCGCTGTGGCTGCTCCACCATGGCCGTCAGCACCCGTCGGGCCTGCGCCCCCAGCCGTAACGCCACCTGACCCTGAGTGATCTGCTCCAGCAACTGACGCAGGGCAGGCAGCGTGGTAGGGGCAACAAGCTCGGCAACATCAGCCATAACGGGATCCTGTAAAGGTGAGTGAAGCACGTAGCAGGCGACGAGCGCATGGCGTTGAGCTGAGCTAAACGCGGGCCTGCAGCGCGATTGTAGGGAGGGAAGGGAAAGGGTGTAAACCCATCACGTCGGCATCGCGTCGTGATGGGCTGTTAGCGTAGCGACTGACAGTAGTGAACTGATCAGTAGTTAACTGACAAGTAGTGAATGGTCATTACCGGGCGGTCGTATTCGATCCGCCCGGCACACGCCTGACGGTCAGGATGCCTCAGCGCGCAGCCCGGCGTTACGGCCGCGACTGCCTGCCTGACGCCGTGGCCATTGCATACCGATCACCAGCAGCAACAGAGCCAGTGCAGGCAGCCACATCCATTCCTTGGCCCAGCGCTCAACCGGTGCTTTGACGCTGACGATCTGCTGATCGAAGTCAAAGCCCAGATCCGCTGCGACACTGCCCATATCGACCATGTCGACCGTGACCTTGTCGCCGTCCTGCAGCAACTCCAGACCCAGCGTCTGCAGACGGGTCTTACCGGGTTTGGCATCCACTACCGGCACCAGCACCACCTTGCTGACATGCTTGCCAAAGGCATTCATGCCCTCAATACGCACGCGCAGATCACTGTCTTTATCTGACTGCTCGTAGCTCTGGGCGAACTGGCTGGGGGCAATCTCCTGATAGGGGTCATGCAGCATGTCCATCCAGAAACCGGGACGGAACAGGCTGAACGCTACCAGCAACAGCAGCAGGCTCTCATACCAGCGGCTGCGTGCCATGAACCAGCCCTGAGTGGCGGCAGCAAAGATCAGCATCGCCACGGTAGAGACGATAAAGATCAGCACGCCGTGCCAGAAGGTCACGTCGATCAGCAGCAGATCGGTGTTGAAGATGAACAGGAACGGCAGAGCCGCCGTACGCAGACTGTAGAGGAACGCCTGCACGCCGGTACGCATCGGATCATCACCGGAAATGGCCGCCGCGGCAAAGGACGCCAGCCCCACTGGCGGCGTCACGTCAGCCATGATGCCGAAGTAGAACACGAACAGATGCACCGCGATCAGCGGCACCACCAGACCACTCTGCTGGCCCAGCTCAACGATGACCGGTGCCAGCAGGGCCGAGACCACGATGTAGTTGGCCGTGGTGGGCAGGCCCATGCCCAGAATCAGACTCAGGACGGCAGTCAGCACCAGCATCAGCAGCAGGTTGCCCATGGACAGGTATTCGACCAGATCGGCCAGCACCAGACCAACGCCGGTCTGCGACACGGCACCGACGACGATACCGGCGGTGGCGGTCGCGATACCGATGCCAATCATGTTGCGGGCACCGGCCACCAGACCTTCCCACACATCGTTGACGCCATGCATGACGTCCGCCTTCAGCTCGCTGCGGCCACGCATCATGGCAATCAGCGGGCGCTGGGTCAGCATGATGCAGATCAGGAAGACGGTAGCCCAGAAGGCGGACAGACCGGGTGACAGACGCTCAACCATCAGGCACCATACCAGCACCACCACCGGCAGCAGATAGTGCAGGCCAACCATCACGGTCGGACGGGTTTGCGGCAGTTTGACCACAGGTTGATTGGGGTCATCCATTTCCAGCTCAGGGTAGCCCGAGCCCAGCTTCAGCAGGCCCAGATACACCACCGCCAGCAGGACGCTGATCACCCAGGGCGCCGCCTCTCCCAGTGCAGGCTTCATCCAGCCCAGACCGTAATAGACCACACCAGAGGCAACAATCAGCATCACGATGCCGGTGACGAAGCCAAACAGCTTGCGCAGCAGCGGACGTTGCGGATTGCTGCTGGGCAGACCGGTCATACCGGCTTTCAGCGCTTCCAGATGAACGATATAGAGCAGGGCGATGTAGGAAATGATGGCCGGCAGGAAGGCATGACGAATGACTTCAACATAGGGAATACCGACGTATTCCACCATCAGGAAGGCTGCAGCACCCATCACCGGGGGCATGATCTGGCCGTTGACCGAGGCGGCTACTTCTACTGCACCGGCCTGTGATGCGCTAAAGCCGACACGCTTCATCAGCGGGATGGTGAAGGTGCCTGTGGTGACCACGTTGGCAATGGAGGAGCCGGAAATCAGCCCGGTCAGACCGGAAGACACCACCGCCGCCTTGGCGGGGCCACCACGCAGATGGCCCAGCATGGAGAAGGCCACCTTGATGAAGTAGTTACCGGCACCGGCGCTTTCCAGCAGAGCGCCGAACAACACAAACAGGAACACAAAGCTGGTGGAAACCCCCAGAGCAATACCGAAAACGCCCTGTGTGGTCAGCCACTGATGGTTGATCAGCGCATCCAGACTGACACCACGGTGCGCCAGCATGCCGGGCATGTACTTGCCCGCCAGGGAATAGACGATGAAGACCAGCGCCACAATCATCAGCGGTGGGCCGAGGGTGCGGCGGGTGGCTTCCAGCAACAGCAGCATACCGGCCACACCCACCAGCACGTCCTGCAGAATCGGCTGACCGGGACGACCCGCCAGCTGCTCATAGAACATGTAGATATACAGCCCGGCCAGCATGGCAACGATAGCCAGCAGCCAGTCCAGGGCAGGAATACGGTCACGGGGTGAGGTTTTGAACGCCGGGTAGGCGAGGAAGGTCAGCAACAGGGCGAAGGCCAGGTGAATCGAGCGTGCCTCGGTGGCGCTGAACACGCCAAAACCGAACACATAGGGCAGGGGCGAGGCCAGCCACAGCTGGAACAACGACCACAGAGCAGCAATCCCCAGCAGCAGGGGTTTGGCCATTCCCGCGGGGGAACGGGCGCCGGTGTCGTTGGAGGCAACCATGTCCTCCAGTACGTCTTTGGCGTCTTGATGAGCGACGGGTGAGGTCATAGGCAGAGTCCGAACAAGCAGGAACGCAAGAAACGACAAGGGCAGCCTTGCAGGCTGCCCGTTTTACGCTGGTGGCTGACGGCCGGTCTGCCAGAACATGTTTACGATTGCGCGAGCCAGAGCCAAACAGGGTGAAAAGAGCGGGGGAAGCGGTGTTCAGGTGTCCTGAATTCGCATTCCGAAGGTCTTTTCAGCGCCCTGTGGCCGACGCGCAGCAGATCGTGAACGGTCTGGCAGACTGACAGCATGTATTACAGCCAGCCACGCTCCTTGTAATAACGCGCAGCACCGGGGTGCAGAGGAACGGACAGACCCTGGCTGACCATGTCTTTCTCGTTCAGGTTAGCGAACGCAGGGTGCAGACGCTTGAAGCGGCTGAAGTTTTCAAAGATCGATTTCACGGTCTGGTAAACCACTTCTTCGTCTTCAGCATCGGTGGTCATGACGGTGGCGCGCACACCGAAAGTGTTCACGTCCTGATCGTTACCGCGGTACAGACCACCGGGGATAACGGCTTTGGCGTAGTAGGGGAACTTGGCAACCAGCGCATCGATTTCAGCGCCTTCCACCGGAATCAGTTTGGCTTCGGTGGTGGTAGTGGCTTCCTGAATGGAACCGTTGGGGTGACCAACCACATACACCATGGCGTCGATGTTGTTGTCGCTCAGGGCAGAAGACTGCTCGTTGGCATCCAGCTCAGAAGCCAGAGAGAACGACTCCTTGGTCCAGCCTTCAGCGCCCATCACGGCTTCCATGGTGGCACGCTGGCCAGAACCGGGGTTACCGATGTTGACGCGCTTGCCTTTCAGGTCAGCCAGGGTGTTGATGCCAGAATCAGCACGGGCAACCACGGTCAGCGGCTCGGCATGCATGGAGAACAGGGCACGCAGGTGCTCATCGGCGCCCTGATCGGCAAATTTGCCAGTGCCATGGTAGGCGTTGTACTGCACGTCAGACTGTACGACGCCCATGTCCAGCGACTTGCCTTTCAGGCCATTCACGTTGGCAACGGAACCACCGGTAGAAGGGGCATTACAGTGAATGCCGTGGTTGGTGGTGCCCTGATTGAGCATACGGCAGATGGACTGGCCAACAACGTAGTAGACGCCAGTCTGGCCGCCGGTACCGATGTTGATGAAGTGCTCTTCGGCACGCGCCTGAGTGCTGACCAGGGCGCTTCCCAGCAGGGAGGCGGTCAGGGCAATCGCGGTGGAAATCGGGTGCTTCATTGTTATTCCTCTTCGAGCTGATAGTGACAGGAAAGCCGCCAAGGGAGACTCCTGTCGGAGCGCCTGAGTGGCCAATTCCTTTTTTCAGTTCCTGCCGGTCCGAATAAACCGGCCAGCACAGTACCAATGATCTTCTGGTTTGCATAGGGCAAAACCATTAGAAAAACTGCTTTATTGACTTCGATTTGAAGTATTTCACTGCTTTTATCAGGGACAACAAAAATGCATTTATTTTTTGCTTTTAATTTATTTGCATTTATTTTTTGCACAAAATCATTTTAAAATCCAGCAGGGATTTGCACTTCGTTTTGCCATGGCACCCGGCGATCTGGCCAGACACCACGTCATTACTGGTTTCAGTTCATATCTGTAAGACGCAAATATTTTTGCCATTAATATTTGCCACGACAGTGACTGAAACCACACGACGACGGTCAGACCGACCTCAGAACGTCTTCACGATCTCAGTGCCAGCCTTTCCCTACATGCCCAACAACACAGGTCAGCGCCATGAGTCATGTTTTTCATCGTCATCTGCAGCACACCTATCCCGTCGCCGTCCGTGGCGACGGCGCCTACATCATCGACCAGCAGGGCAAGCGTTATCTGGATGCCAGTGGCGGTGCGGCAGTGTCCTGCCTCGGTCACAGTGATGCGGCGGTGATTGCCGCCGTGCAGCAGCAGGTCAGCCAGCTGGCCTACGCCCATACCTCGTTTTTCACCACCGAGCCGATGGAACAACTGGCGGACTTCCTGATTGAGCGCGCGCCGGCCGGTATGGAGTCGGTGTATTTCGTATCGGGGGGTTCGGAAGCGGTGGAAGCCGCACTGAAACTGGCGCGGCAGTACTTTGTCGAGATCGGCCAGCCACAGCGTCGTCACCTGATCGCCCGGCGCCAGAGCTATCACGGCAACACCCTGGGAGCACTGGCGACCGGTGGCAATGCCTGGCGCCGGCAGCAGTTCGAGCCGATCCTGATGAATGTCAGCCATGTCAGCCCCTGCTATGCCTACCGCGAACAGCAGCCCGGAGAAAGCGAGGGGGATTTTGTCGCCCGTCTGGTGCGCGAGCTGGAAGACGAGATTCTGCGTCTGGGAGCGGATCAGGTCATGGCCTTCGTCGCAGAGCCGGTGGTCGGTGCCACGCTCGGCGCAGTCACAGCGCTGCCCGGTTACTTCCAAGGCATCCGCGAGGTATGTGACCGGTATGGCGTGCTGCTGATTCTGGATGAGGTAATGTGCGGTATGGGGCGCACCGGCAGCCTGTTTGCCGCCGAGCAGGAAGGTATCAGTGCCGACCTGATCACCATTGCCAAGGGGCTGGGCGCCGGTTATCAGCCGATTGGTGCCACGCTGGTCAGCAAGCAGATTTATCAGGCCATTGCCAGTGGCAGCGGCTTCTTCCAGCACGGCCACACCTATATTGGCCACGCCACCGCCTGCGCGACGGCACTGGCGGTGCAGCACCAGATCGAGCAGCGCAACCTGCTGCCACAGGTGCGCCAGCTGGGCAACAGCCTGATGGCACGGCTGCGTCAGCGTTTTGCCGAGCACCCCTTTATCGGTGATATTCGCGGCCGTGGCCTGTTTCAGGGGCTGGAAATCGTGCAGGACCGCAGCAGCAAGGCAGCCTTTGACCCCAGCCTGAAAGTCAATGCCAGACTGAAGAAAGCCGCGATGGCCAACGGCCTGATGTGCTACCCCATGGGCGGCACCGTGGATGGCCGGACAGGCGACCATATTCTGCTGGCACCGCCCTTTATCCTGCAGGACAGCCAGCTGGATGAGCTGGTCGACAAACTGGCACTGGCCTGTGATCAGGTTTTCGCCGAACTGCCTCGTTAACAGGCTGTTGAAAAACGTTATCGAGGCAGCCGAGACAAGGAAAGAACAGGCGAAAAAGCGGAGTTTAGTGAACTAAATGAGCATTTTGAGCCTGTTTTTGACGCGGTATTCGGCAACGCAGATAGATTTTCAACGACCTGTTAAGCGACTGGAGAACAGACCCCATGAGCATGCAATCCCGTCTTACCCCAATTGCCGATGAGCAGCTGAGCCCGGCCCAGCAGCAGGTGCTGCAGGATATTCTGTCCGGCCCCCGTGGCAATCTGGATGGTCCGTTCCTGGCCTGGATTCACAGCCCCGGACTGGCCCAGCCCGCCCAGCAGCTGGGCGCGTTCTGTCGTTACCATACCCGGCTGTCGACCCGCCTGTCGGAGCTGGCCATCCTGCTGACGGCCAGCCGCTGGCAGTCACAGGCCGAATGGCTGATCCATGAGCCCATTGCCCTCAAGGCCGGTCTCTCTGCCGAGGTGGTGGACGCCCTGCGGCAGGGCCAGCCCCCCGTGTTCAGCGACCCGGAAGAAGCGCTGATCTATGCCATTGGCCAGCAACTGTACGATACCCGTCGGGTCAGTGACGCCCTGTATCAGCAGGGCGTGGCGACCTTCGGCGAGCCCGCGCTGGTAGAACTGGTCGGCATCTTTGGCTACTACGCTCTGGTCGCCATGACCCTCAATGTGTTTGCCATGCGCCCGCAGGGTGAGCACAGCCTGCCTTTCCCTGAGGCGGTTAGCTCCTAGTCTTGCAGGAGCTGCAGGCTCAGCGATAGCAAGTACTTACCATTTCATCTCGCCGGTATTGACCCTGGCACCGATGGCCAGACCGTCATCCACCGGCAACTGGGGGTAGTTCTGCTTCAGCTGTTCGATCAGCTGGGCTGAGCCGGTGCTCTGTTTGAGCAGCTGCTCATAATGCAGCACGTAGTCACGGGTGAACTCGACAGCGCGGCTGCCTTCAGGCTCCGCGCCGAGGAAATGACCGGGGATGACCCGCTGCGGCTTTAACGCCAGCATGCCATCCAGCGCCTCCACCCAGGCCTGCCGCACCGCGGGGGTCTGGCTGTCAGCCATCCATACATGCTGCCCGGCGGTGACCAGCACCCCACCCAGTACCGTCCTGATCGATGGCGCCCACAGGTAGGCATTGGCGGTATTGATCTCCTTCACTTCCAGCACTTCCCCATCCACCGTCAGGGTGGTGGCCTTCAGCACCTCAGGCACGGTCAGGCGGGTCGGTGCCTGCGCGCCGAGGATCGGCCCCCAGTAGCCCAGTTTGGCATCTTTGGTTTGCTCGATATGTTCCACCACCCGCTGACTGGCCACCACTTTCACACCGGGAAAGGCCTCGACCAGCGGTTGCAGACCAAAGTAATAGTCCGGATCGCCACCGCTGATATAGATCAGCTTCAGCTGCTTGCCACTGGCCCTGATCATCTGCACCAGCGCCTCGCCGTCGGCCACGCCGAACTGGGCATCCACCAGAATGGCTTCATGTTCACCACTGACCAGCTCCGAACTGACCGGGAAGATGCCCTTGTCAGCGGGATTGTAAACCTGCACCTGCAAGGGGGCGGCCGTCGCTGCGGAGGCCAGTAATACGCCACTCAGCGCGACAGCAGGAAGGAAACACCGGGACACGGACGGCTGCATAACAGAACTCCAACAGGTAGGTAAGATCGATGTGCGCCAGTCTATTGATCATCTGATCGAGCAAATACCGCATAACTTTGACTAAACTTGCTCGATTACAGAGCAAATCGGATATCAGAAACCTATGGACCGACTGACCGCACTGCAGGTCTTTGTCGCCGTGGTGGAGCAGGGCAGCCTCACCGCCGGCGCCGAGCGCATGGATATGTCACGCGCCATGGCCTCGCGCTATCTGGCCGAGCTGGAAAGCTGGATGGGCTCCCGCCTGCTGCAACGCACGACCCGACGCCAGAGCCTGACCGATGCCGGGGAGCAGGCGTTGCAACGGGCACGGGATATGCTGGCACTGGAGCAGGAACTGGGTGACATCGGCGCCCGTCAGGATCAGGCACCGAAAGGGCTGCTGCGCATTACC
This sequence comes from Pokkaliibacter plantistimulans, assembly GCF_003194385.1. Lineage (GTDB taxonomy): Bacteria > Pseudomonadota > Gammaproteobacteria > Pseudomonadales > Balneatricaceae > Pokkaliibacter > Pokkaliibacter plantistimulans. The sequence goes on along the minus strand of NZ_LAPT01000098.1, from coordinate 60,187 downwards.
TGCAGCTATTCACTGGCCACTGCGCTGCTGTGCGATGCCGCCAGCGACTATCTGGCACGCTGGCCCGGCACCGCCATCGACATTCTGCAGCTGGACAAGACCGTCAATCTGGTGGAAGAGCGGATCGATCTGGCACTGCGCATCACCAATGAGCTGGACCCCAATCTGATAGCGCGACGTCTGGGCACCTGTCACTCGGTGATCTGCGCCAGCCCCGCCTATCTGCAACAGCATCCGCTGCCGCAACGGGTGGAGGATCTGGCCAGTCACAACTGCCTGACCCACAGCTACGTCGGCAAGAGCCTGTGGCAGTTTGCCAGCGAGCAGGGGCCCGCCAGCGTGGCGGTCAGTGGTAATCTCAGCGCCAACGATGCCAACCTGCTGCTGCAGGCTACCCTCAAGGGCAAGGGCATCAGCCTGCAGCCACTGTATTCGGTGCAGGCTCTGCTGGCGGCAGGGCAACTGGTTCGCCTGCTGCCACAGTGGGCACCGATGACCATGAGCATCTATGGGGTGTACAGCCATCGCCGGCAGATGACGCCGCTGCTACGCAGTTTTCTCGACTTCCTGCTGGCGCGCATGGCGGCACAGCCTCTGTGGCAGTAAACAGGTTCAGGAAGGCTCACGGGCAGAAATTGGTGTGATGGGTGGCAACATCAGACCAATTAACCCCACACAGTGCATAAGAAAGTTCTAAACTGAGGCCAGCTTGCCTCTGCCATTCTGGCAACCACGGATTGATCGTCATGCCCACACAACTGCCGGACCTATTTGCCAGTACCCTGGAACAACTCAGTGACGCCGTCATGGTCACCGATGGTCATAGAGTGCTGCTGTTCAATACCGCTGCGGAGCGCTTCTGGGACTGCCCGCGCCAGACCGCGCTGGCCCAGCCACTGGCCGCCTTATGGCCGGCCGACCTGCCCGCGATTCATGAGCTGAGCGCCGCACCGCAGGACATCAACCTGACCGTGGCCGGTATCGTGCGACGCGGGCGCCTCCGTGTCAGCCGGGCCGAGCAGCAGGGCCAGACCATTTTCACCGTCTTTATCAGCGCCCTCGACAGCCACCTGCGTCAGACGGCCAGCGCTTCGGGTTACGGCAACGCCGAACACCTGCAGCTGCTGTCGATGGTCACCGACCGTACCGACAATGCCATCATCATCACTGATGGCCGCTGGCGCACCCTGTACATTAACGACGGTTTCAGCCAGATGTTCGGCTACAGCAGCAAGCAGATGCTCGGAGCTATTCCCACCTCCATCATTGCGCCCTATGCCGAGCAGGAGCAGGTCGACGCCCTGCATGATCAGCTGGCCAGAGGCCAGCCCTTCCACGCCGAAGAGCTGATCTATACCCGCGATGGCAAACGCATCTGGTGCAGCGTCACCACCAATCCGGTACTGGATGAACAGGGTCAGCTGCTCAACACCCTGACCGTGCTGACCGACATCACCCAGTCGAAGATGCATGAGCTGCTGCAGAACCGTGTGCTGTCGGCCATGGTGCGCGAGGAGCCGCTGGAAACGGTGATGAATACCGTCTGCCGGGAAGTGGAGCATCTGGCACCGGAAGTCACGGCGTCCATCCTCCGGGTCGATGAACAGGGGCGACTGCATCCGCTGGCAGGCCCCAGCCTGCCCGCGGAATACAACAAAGCGCTGGAAGGGGTGGCCATCGGCGAGGGTGTCGGCTCCTGCGGCACCGCGGCCTTTATCGGCGAGCCGGTGATCGTCACCGATATTGCCAGCCATCCGTACTGGGCACCCTACAAACAGCTGGCACTGCCCCACGGCCTGAAAGCCTGCTGGTCGACGCCAATTCGCTCCAGCAGCGGCCGTATCCTTGGCACCTTTGCCTTCTATTACCGCGAATGTCGCGGCCCCAATCCGCTGCATCAGCGGATGGTAGAGGTCAGCACCCACCTCTGCGCACTGGCGCTGGAGCGCGAGGAAGCCCGCGCCCATATCCGTCAGCTGGCGTTCTACGACAGCCTGACCAAACTGCCCAATCGCAGCCTGCTGCACGCCCGTGCCGATCAGGCACTGGCCGCCGCCGAGCGCCATCGCGACAACATTGCCGTGCTGTTTATCGATCTGGACCGCTTCAAGCAGGTCAATGACTCCCTTGGCCATCCTGCCGGCGACGAGCTGCTGCGGGTGATTGCCCAGCGCCTGACGGAGAATCTGCGCCATGTCGACATCGTCGGCCGCCTGTCAGGTGATGAGTTTGTCATGGTCTTGCCACGCTACAGCAGTCAGGCACTGGCAGAGGTGGTGGAGCAGCTGAAAGGCCGCATCAGCCAGCCGTTCAGCATCGGCAGCACCACGCTGATCCCCTCGGCCAGCATTGGCATCAGCCTGTTCCCCAATGATGGCCATGATATGGAAAGCCTGATCCATCGTGCCGACATGGCCATGTATCAGGCCAAGAGCATGGGCCGTGGCCACGTCAGCTATTTCAGCCACGAACTGAACGAGCAGGCGCAGCAGCGTATGGCGCTGGAAAATGCCCTGCGCGATGCCCTCGACAATGGTGGCTTGCAACTGCATTACCAGCCCCAGATCAATCTGGCCGATGGCAGCCTGTATGGCGTTGAGGCGCTGGCACGCTGGCAGCACCCCGAGTTGGGCAGCATTCCCCCCACCCGCTTTATTCCGCTGGCGGAAGAGTGCGGCCTGATCGGCCAGCTCGGCCACTGGGCGGTACAGGAGGCCTGCCGGCAGCTGGCTGCCTGGCGCCGGCAGGGCCTGCAGGTACCGGCGGTGTCGGTCAACCTGTCGCCGTCGGACTTCCATAATCTGGAGCTGCCGCAGCAAATTGCCCACACCCTCCAGCACCACCAGCTGCAACCCCAGGACCTGACGCTGGAAATTACCGAAAGCGTCCTGATGGATACCCACCCGAGCACCCTGACCACCCTTGATGCCATTCATTCGCAAGGAGTCAATCTGGCCATGGATGACTTCGGTACCGGCTATTCCAGTCTCAGTTACCTGCGCCGACTGCCCATTCATGAGCTGAAGCTTGATCGCAGCTTTGTCAGTGACCTGGAAAGTGACGCTACTGCCCGCGCCCTCAGTGAGGCCGTCATGCGTATCGGCGAGAGCCTGCGCCTGATCGTGGTGGCAGAAGGGATCGAGGAAGAAGGCCAGCAGCAGATTCTGCGTCAGCAGGGCTATCAGGTCGGGCAGGGTTATCTGTTCTCACGCCCGGTGCCTGCGGCAGAACTGCAGCAATGGCTACAGCAGTGGCGGGCAGCCGCTGCCCGTCATGGCTGAAAACCGGCTGGCAGCTCAGACCCACTGAGCTACCCTTGTCAGGCATAAGCTGTATTCGCCCGGAACGTGTTCACGCTGAGAGCATGGTCACGTTCCGGGCCCTTGCCTGACACTCCGGAGGAACACCTCATGCGTGAGCTGGTAATACTGCTGCCCGGTATAGGCCGTGCTGCCAAATACCAACAACGGGACAGTTTCTGCGATGGCCTGTGCATGGCCTCCGAACAGGTGCTGCTTAACCGTATAGATGATCCGCAGTTACCGCAGGATCTGTGTCGCCTGAGTGGCCAGCGTGATGGCCAGCCACTGACGCTGGATGTGGTCGAGGCCTACTGGAACGACATGGTACCCAGCCTGTCCCAGCAACCGCTGTCCACCCGCATTCAACGTGGCCTGTCGCTGTTTCTCTACTGGGGCCTGTCGCCGGTCTGGCAGGGCTGGTGGCAACGCAAATATCTCACCCTGTCGATCCTGCTGTCCGGGCTGATGCTGGTGTTCTGGTATTACAGCACGCTGGCGCTGTTCGCTCAGGCACTGGTCAATAGCAGCGACAGCAGCACGGCCCTGCTCGGTCACTGGCTGGACGGTATCCTCAGCACCATGGGCAGCTGGAAGCTCTGGGCGCTGGTGACCCTGCTGATGGGCGTGCTGCCGGTGACTTCCGTGGTGGACGCCATGGACTTCAGCAAACGCTATACGGCCGAAGAAGCAGCAGGGCCAGACACCCCGGCGTTAAGGCTGCAGATCGTTCGCCGGGTCAGGGAGCAAATACGCAGTTATCTGGCCCTGGCGGACAGTGTGGCCGACAGTGATGGCCAGCTGCGCCCTTATCAGCGTATCACCCTGGTGGCCCACAGCTTTGGCACCGTCATTGCGATTGATGTACTGGCCGATCTGCCACTCAGCGTGAGCCCCGGCATCAGACTGTTTACCCTTGGCTCGCCACTGGAGTTACTGCACAAGCGGGTACCCTGGCTGCTGGAGGAACAGAGCAAATGCATGCAGCGCAACGATCTGCTGCAGTGGCTGGACATCACCTCACCGGCTGACTGGCTGGCTACCGGAGCCGATGTGGACAGGCTGGATGATCGCCGCATCGAGCAGCTGAGCATTCGTGCCAGCGGCACCCTCACCGATCGCCTTGCAGCCCGCATTCACTCACGTTACTTCGACAACCAGCAGGTCTGTCAGCGCCTGCTGGCCGGGCAGACGGCCCCCGCTAGCGTAGCGCCTGCGGCCAAGCCGCGTCGGGCAGAGAGCAGCGGCTGACAGAAGGCTTCTTCCCCATCAGCGGAAATGGCATCATAGGCGCCCTATGCTTACTCCCCTATCTGTTGCAGGTCCTGTCGCCATGACCGCGTCCACGGCTCCCAATGCCTCCCGTCTGCCCATCGGTGTGTTTGATTCCGGGGTCGGCGGTCTGTCGGTGCTGCGTGAAATCCGCGCCCAGCTGCCCCATGAAGATTTGCTCTATGTCGGTGATTCCGGCCATGCGCCTTATGGCGACAAGAGTCAGGCCGCCGTCACCGCCCGCAGCATGGCGGTGTGTGAGTTTCTGCTGACGCAGGGGGTGAAGGCCATTGTCGTCGCCTGCAATACCGCCACCGGTGCCGCCGCCAGTGCGCTGCGCGAGCGCTTCAGTATTCCCATTATTGCCATGGAACCGGCGGTCAAACCGGCCGCTACCCAGACCCGTTCCGGGGTGGTCGGGGTGCTGGCCACCAGTCGTACCGTCGTCAGTGACAACTTCAACCGTCTGGTCGCGCGTTTCAGCAGTGCCGCCACCATTCTGGTCCAACCCTGTCCGGGGCTGGTGGAGCGGGTCGAAAACGGTGAGCTGGACAGCGCCGAGCTGCAGCAGATGGTGGACGATTACGTCCAGCCGCTGTGCCAGCAGGGGGCGGACACCATCGTGCTGGGCTGCACTCACTATCCGTTTCTGGTCTCCCTGATTCAGGCCAGCGCCGGCCAGCAGGTCAGGATCATTGATCCGGCACCGGCGGTGGTGCGGGAGTTGCAGCGCCGTCTGGCCGAACAGCATCTGCTCAGCAACAACACGGCACGGGGTCAGGTCGCCTTCTGGACCTCAGGGTCCATACAGCAGGCACGCTTTATCATTCCGCAGCTGTGGCAGGATGGCGGGGCGCCGGATATCCGTCACTGGTCGTCCTGACCACCTGCTGACGCGCTGTCAGGGAACAGGCTGATCACCTTGAAATGGCCTGCCCGGACCATCATCAAACTGTCACAGACTGGCCTATACCATGCCCGCAACGCCCGGCCTGCCACCTCTGGCAGCGTACCAGCCCTGCGGCGGCGGGCTTTTACTGACTATCAAGAAGGCACATTTTGCAGGAAGGCACATCTTGAGCACTTCACAGGGACAGCGCGACGCAGCGAGTGCGAGCGCCGACGATACCGAGAACAGCCGTACTCCGTTCTATCTGCAACTGCGTGACCGCATTGCCGCGCAGATTGCCACCGGCCAGCTCAGCGCCCACAGCCGCCTGCCATCGGAACGTACCCTGTCCGAGCAATACCAGACCACCCGTGTCACCGCCCGTCTGGCGCTGGGCCAGCTGGAAGCCGAGGGCAAGCTGTACCGCTCCAATCGCCGCGGCTGGTTTGTCTCCCCCGAACGCATCATCTACGACCCCAGCCTCGACGTCAGCTTCACCGACTATGTCACCAAGCAGGGCGGCGTACCGCGCACCGAGACACTGCAGTCCACCAGCCTGACCGTACCCGCCTGGCTGGCGCAGAAAAGCGGGCTGGAAGAGGGCAGCGAGATCTACCATATCCAGCGCCGCCGCTATATCGATGGCCGTGCCATTCTGACCGAGAACATCTATGTCAATCCGGCCGTCTGTCCGGGCCTGCTGCGTTTCGATTTCAACCAGTCCCTGTGGAAACTGATGCGCCATGAGTACAGCGTGTCACTGTCCGACAAGCATGTGACCATGTATCCCACCGCCCTGACCGAACCTCAGGCCGGGATTCTCGGTGTCACACCCGGTACCGCCGGACTGTATGTCAACCGTATCAGCCGCAACAGCGAAGGGGTGTTTATCGAGTTTGATGAGGAGTTCTGGCTGCATGATGCGTTGTGCATCAGTGTCCACGCCAAAGGGTAGGCCGCTACCGGCGCGAGCCTGAACAGATTCTCAACGTCTTCCCATGCTCGCCATGCAAAATAAAAGAGCCCGTCGGTGAAAGCCGACGGGCTCTTGGTTTTGTACAGCAGGGATGTGGCTTAACGGTTACCTTCCACCGCATTCTTGAAGCTTTCCAGCCCGGCGTGGCGCACATCCTTGCCCTTGACCAGAAACACCAGATACTGCGCGATGTTGTGAGCATGGTCACCGATACGCTCCAGCGAACGCAGCACCCACAGCATGTGCAGCACACTAGAAATGGAACGCGGGTCTTCCATCATGTAGGTCACCAGCGCGCGGGTGGCCGACTTGTATTCCTGATCCACCAGCCGGTCTTCCTTGGCCACGTCATAAGCAGTGGCCAGATCGTAACGGGCAAAGGCGGTCAGGATCTTGCGCACCATGTCGAGCACATGGTTGCCGATCATGCGTACTTCCACATAGCCACGGGGTGACTGGCCATCTTCGGCCAGCTTGAGCGTGAGTTTGGCGATACGCTTGGCCTCATCGCCCATCCGCTCCAGATCACTGGAGAACTTATAGGCGGTCACCACCATTCGCAGATCAGAGGCGGTGGGCTGGCGGCGGGCAATGATGCGGGTACATTCCTGGTCAATCTCCACATCCATGGTATTGACCTGCTTTTCATTCTGGCGCACCACACGGGCCAGTTCGGTATCCCCTTCCACCAGTGCGGTGAGGGCGTCCTGAATCTGCTTCTCGATCAATCCGCCCATCGCCAGCAGCCGGCCGCGGATCGCTTCCAGATCCGCATTGAACTGTTGCGAAATATGGTCGGAGTGCATGTCCTGCAATTGCATGGTCTCCCCCTGAGGTTGCCGGGTAGTAGGGCTTCGTCGTTAACCGATCATCGCAATGCCTGACAGCCTTCTGCTTACGGTCATTACGTTGTTTTTATTGTGATTTTTTCACCGTTGCGCCATCAGGAACGGCAGTTCCCTTAGGTGGCGCAAAAAGCATACCGGTTCTGTGAAATGGACCCGTTTATGTATGTAAAGTTTCCTGCTGCCGCTGCATGAGGACAGCACGCAGCAAATCGTGCGGATAGCCTTAGCCATAACGGCCAGTAATATAATCCTCGGTTTTCTTCTGTCGTGGGTTGGTAAACAGCGTATCGGTGGTGTCGTACTCCACCAGATCGCCCATATACAGAAAGGCAGTATAGTCCGATACCCGCGCCGCCTGCTGCATGTTGTGGGTGACGATGACGATGGTGAAGCGATCCTTCAGCTCATGGATCAGCTCTTCGATCTTCAGGGTCGAGATGGGATCAAGGGCAGAAGCCGGTTCATCGAGCAGCAGTACCTCAGGGCGCACCGCAATGGTGCGGGCAATCACCAGACGCTGCTGCTGACCGCCGGACAGGCCCAGCGCCGACTCATGCAGCCGGTCATGCACTTCATCCCACAGGGCGGCCGAGCGCAGCGCCCATTCCACCGTATCGTCGATCAGACGTTTCTTGTTGATGCCCTGAATACGCAGGCCGTAGGCGACGTTTTCATAGATGGTCTTGGGGAAGGGGTTGGGCTTCTGGAACACCATGCCGACCCGCCGCCGCAGCTCCGCCACTTCGACGCCCCTCTCGTAGATATTGGCCTCATCCAGCAGAATGCGACCCTCAATACGGCAGCCTTCCACCAGATCATTCATCCGGTTGAAACAGCGCAGCAGGGTCGACTTGCCGCAGCCGGACGGGCCGATAAAGGCCGTCACCCGGTGCTTGGGGATGGTCATATTGATGCCATGCAGCGCTTCCTTGTCACCGTAAAACAGTTTCAGCTGTTCTACCTGCAGCGCCACCTTTTCATGGCTCAGATCAAGATAGGCAGCACTGTTGATATCGGTGCGGATCGGAATAGCCTGGGCTTCATTTCTCATCAACGGTTCTCCTGATCACCGCCACGCCCGGCAGTGACACCACAATCTTCAGATTTCCAGCGCCCGGTATTTTTCCCGCAGATGATTGCGGATCGACACGGCAGCAAAGTTGAGCAGGGCGATTACGATCACCAGCAGCAGCGCCGTGGCATACACCAGCGGACGGGCAGCTTCGACATTGGGGCTCTGGAAGCCCACGTCGTAGATATGGAAACCCAGATGCATAAATTTCTGATCCAGATGGACATAGGGAAAATTGCCGTCCACCGGCAGGCTCGGCGCCAGTTTGACCACCCCGACCAGCATCAGCGGTGCCACTTCGCCCGCCGCACGGGCTACGGCCAGAATCACCCCGGTCATCATTGCCGGGCTGGCCATGGGCAGCACCACCCGCCACAGGGTTTCCCACTTGGTCGCGCCCAGTGCCAGACTGCCTTCGCGCACCGAGCGCGGAATCCGGCTCAGGCCTTCTTCCGTCGCGACAATCACCACCGGCAGCGTCAACAGTGCCAGCGTCAGTGAGGCCCACAGCAAACCGGGGGTACCAAAGGTGGGGGAAGGCAGCGCAGCACGGAAGAACAGCTGATCGATGCTGCCCCCCAGGAAATAGACGAAAAAGCCCAGACCAAACACGCCGTAAACGATGGAAGGCACCCCGGCGAGGTTATTGACGGCAATACGCAGAATACGGGTCAGCAGCCCCTGACGGGCATATTCCCGCATGTACACCGCGGCAATCACACCGCAGGGGGTGACGAACAGGGTCATCAGAATCACCATCATCACCGTGCCGAAGATGGCCGGGTAGATGCCGCCTTCGGTATTGGCCTCACGCGGCTCGGCACTGAGGAATTCCCACAGCTTGCTGGCATAGAAACTGATTTTCTGCCCCAGATGCATGGCATTGGGGCGATAGGCGCGGACGATCTTGTCCAGTGCGATGTTCAGCTGTTTACCGTTGGCGGCTTCCACCACCAGGGTATCGCGATTGGCCTGCTGATAAAGTCGGGTCAGCTTGTCCTGCAGCTGCTGATAGGCGCGCTGGGCCTGATCGCGCTCCACATCTATCTCAGCCAGTGCCGCCGGTGAGGCTTCACCCTGCAGTTGCAGGCTGCGCTGCTGCAGACGCAGGCGCTCGATCTGGGCATTGATGGCACCGATCTCGACCTTTTCGATCTGCACAATCTCATGATGAATGGCCAGCGACCGCTCGATATGCTGCTGCAACAGCTGCCAGCTCTGCTCATTCTGCGGGTTGCTGTCAGTGCCGGTGAAACTGGCCACAGGCTTGTCGCCCTCCAGCAGCTGCCGCGGCACACCATAGAAATTGCCCCATTCACGACGCTCCAGCGTCATCAGCAGCGAGGGATAGCGCACCTGCTGCAGATGATCACTGATCACCCAGCGGAAATCGCCACCGAACAGGTCGCGGTTGCCAGTCTTCAGCAGGGTCCGGGAAACTTCACTCTTGTCGGTATTGAGCGGCACACCGGCATCACGCAGGCGTGCAGCGGGCACCAGCTCGGTGCTGACCGGCTCACCGATCAGGCTTTCCAGCTGCCCGGCCTCATTGAGGTAATCCGCCTGCATCACCGCCGCGGGCCAGAAATGGCCAAGACCACGTACTGCGATCACCCCCAGCAGGCCCAGCACCATGATCAGGCTGATGGCCACTGCACCGGCATTGATCCACACCCAGGGGGCGCCGGATTGAGACCATTGTTTCCAGGAGATACGCATCGACCGCTTTGCTTCCTTCCGCTGCTCGCAGGGTTACAGGGAACCGTATTTCTTGCGCAGGCGCTGACGGATCAGCTCTGCACCGGTATTCATCACAAAAGTAAAGGCAAACAACACCAGCGCCGCCAGGAACAGGATACGGAAATGAGAGCTGCCCACCTCCGACTCCGGCATTTCTACCGCGATGTTGGCGGCCAGTGTTCGCATGCCCTCGAAAATATTGGCATCCATGATCGGCGTGTTACCGGTGGCCATCAGCACGATCATGGTTTCACCGACCGCCCGGCCCAGACCGATCATCAGCGCCGAGAAAATCCCCGGCGAAGCAGTCGGCAGTACCACCCGCACCAGGGTCTGCCAGGGCGTGGCGCCCAGTGCCAGCGAGCCGTAGGTCAGCGAGCGCGGCACACCGAAGATGGCATCTTCGGTAATGGAAAAGATCGTCGGAATCACCGCAAAACCCATCGCCAGACCCACCACCAGCGCATTGCGCTGATCAAAGTCGATCCCCAGCTGATTGGTGAGGAAGGCACGGGCATCGCCCCCGAACAGGGCCAGTTCCACCGGCTCTGACAAGCTCAGGCACAGCCAGCCCAGCAGCAGGATCAGCGGCACCAGCAGCAGGGCATCAAAGCCTTCCGGCAGGCGGTGACGGATCGCGCCGGGCAACTGCGCCCAGGCAAAGGCAAACAGCAGCACACCGACAGGAATCAGGACAAGGGCCATGGCAATAAAGGGCAGGTGGCCTTCCACAAAGGGCGCCAGAAACAGCCCGGCAAAGAAACCGAGAATAACCGTCGGCAGGGCTTCCATCAGCTCGATCAGTGGCTTGACCTTGCGCCGCAATCCACCAGCCATGAAGTAGGCGGTGTAGATGGCGCCGCAGATGGCCAGCGGTGTGGCCAGCAGCATGGCATACAGCGCCGCCTTGAGGGTGCCGAACGCCAGCGGTGTCAGGCTGAACTTGGGTTCGAAATCATTGGCGGCAGAGGAAGACTGCCAGATGTAGTCGGGGTGATCGTAGCCTTCATACCAGACCTTGCCCCACAGACTGCGCCAGGAGACTTCCGGGTGCTCATTGTCCACAGCCCACAGCTGCAACTGATGCTGGCTGTTCACCGTCAGCAGGGCGTTGCCGCGTGGCGCATAGCCCAGCAGCAGCGGTTCGCTCTGCTCAAACAGGCGGCGATTGACACTGTTGGTCTCGGCAGTGGCGTTGTAGAGGCTGACCATGCCGTCGTCGTATGCCACGGCAAACCCTTTGCGGCCCTGCTCCGGCGCAATCCAGTCAACCTTGTAACCCTGACGGCTGAAGGCACGGATACGCTGCAGATGCCATTCTTTCTTCTCGCCACGCACCAGAAACCACTGCGATACGGTGCCCTGATCATCGCCCACCAGCACCGACTGGCCACCCAGCAGCAGGGTCATGATGGTGATGTCACCCTTACTGGCGCTTAGCTGTTCGCTGAGGATGGGTTTGTCGGCCTTGCGCAGATCGAACACCGACAGACCGCCGTTCTCTTCACCCGCCACGATCCACTGCATGCCGGGCAGGATCAGCACCTGCTGCACCCGGTGATTGCTCTGCGGCAGGCTGAAGCGGGTCGGTGTCAGGCTGACTTCATTGGTCAGCAGATTAGTCTGTTTGTCGAAGCGCACCGCCGCCAGATTGGCGTCATGGCCACCGACCAGCATCAGTGCATCATCACTGTCACGCAGGGCCAGATAGTTGAGCGGCTGACCATCGCTCTGTACCTGCAGCGGCGTGTCACCAAAGGGAAAGCTGAGCAGGGGGGTGATCAGGCGCTGATCATTGGGGTAGGTGACCTGATAGTCATCACGCAGCACCAGTGCCGAGCCATCGGACAGTCCCACGGCAAAGGTATCCCCGCGGGCAGCAGGCTGAGCAAAGCTGGTGATGTGGGTATTGGCAGGCAGGGGCAGGGCATGGCGCTGGACGATCTTGCCACTGGCGGCATTGAAGAACACCACCTCACCGGTATCGGTGACTTCCATGCCGATTTCGGCCTGTTCTTCGGTGGTGATGTAGAGCGGTGAACCTTTGACATCGGCCAGCACATAGGCGCTGCTGAGCTGCTGACCCGTCTGCCAGGGGCGGATGCTGGCGCGCTCGAACAGCGGCAGCACTTCATAAATCAGATAAACACAGATCAACAGCACGGCCACAATGACACTGATGCCACCGATACCAATCATGCCACTCGCCAGCCGATCCTTGAGCGCACGGATTCTGCGATGCCGCCGCAGGGCAGGGGTATCGAAATCCAGTTCAGGGGCATCCACGGGTACACGTGCGTTCATGAAACCACTCTGGCCAGCACGGCTGGTATGGGGCTATGGCTTGTGAGGCTCTGTCGAATTTGGCAAATCACCGTCTTATCAGCCAGTTGGGCAAAAAGGCGCAAGGATACGGCGTGCGCAGATAAAGCGGAACACCAGTTTATTGCGGCATTATGACAATACCATGACATTCGACGCATATGCGTCAGCCTGAGGCAGGAATCGCTTCCCCTCACGCTGAATGACCGGTGTCTTTCTTCCCTGCTGATCATGTCGCGGCTTCTCCTTCAGCCAGACATCCCACACCTGTGCGGTGAGGTAAAGAGAAAAGCCTGACAGATTCGCCCCTTCTTCGAATCTGCCAGGCTTTAGCTGTTACTCCCTGTGAAAATAGACAGCCGCTGCCTGCATCAGAACGCGTTCACAATGCTCAGCACCCTCGGCATCCTTCACTGTAATCCGACACTCCCCAGCGCTTTCTCCACCACCTGCCTGGGCAGCGGCACATAACCATCACGCACCACCACTTCCTGACCCTGTCTGGACATGATCAGCCTGATCAGCTCACGCTCCAGCGGCGGTAACGGCTGGTTAGGGGCCTTGTTGACATAGATATAGAGGAAACGAGCCAGTGGATAGCTACCGTTGATGGCATTGTCCGCTGTCGCTGCCACATAGGGACCGCCCTCTTTTTTGGCGAGATTGACGGTCTTGACCGAGGCGGTCTTGTAGCCGATGCCGGAATAACCGATGGCATTCAGTGAGGTGGAAACCGACTGCACCACCGACGCCGAGCCCGGCTGTTCATTGACGTTGCTCTTGTAGTCACCCTTGCACAGGGCATGTTCCTTGAAATAGCCGTAGGTACCGGACACCGAGTTGCGGCCGTACAGCTGAATACTTTGCTCAGCCAGACTGCCACTTACGCCAACCTGGCTCCAGCGACTGATGTCATCACCGCCACACTTGCGGGTAGAGGAGAAAATACCGTCCAGCTGCTGCAGAGTGAGGTTTTCGACCGGATTGTCCTTCTGTACAAACACCGCCAGCGCATCGATAGCCACTGGCACGGCGGTCGGCTTATAGCCGTATTTGCTCTCGAAGGCTTCGATCTCGTTGTCCTTCATGGTGCGACTCATCGGCCCGACATTGGCGGTGCCTTCGGTCAGCGCAGGTGGGGCAGTGGAGGAACCAGCAGCCTGAATCTGGACATTGACATTAGGATAATTACGCTTGAAGGCCTCGGCCCACAGCGTCATCAGGTTAGCCAGGGTATCGGAGCCGACCGACGACAGGTTACCGGACACACCGGCGGCTTTCTGATAATCAGGCAGGTCAGTATCGACATTGCTGGCCTGTGCCAGACTGGTGCCAGCAGCGGTGGCCAGCGTCAGCACGATAGTCGCCACACTTACTTTGAATCGCATCAGATGCTTTGCTTCCCCGCTGAACGCGTATTGCAGGCTATGGTTGGTACACCACTCACCCTGATGGCAGTCGGTGAGTTCACGATCTGCTGCGCGCCGACCACACGGCGTTGAACAGCCCTTCGGAATGCTCATTTAGAACTACTAAACTCCGCTTCCTCAGTGCTTTTCGCCTTGTCTGGCCCCAGCTCGCAAGATCGTGAGCAGGTTACTAAGTGGGAGAGGCGAGCTGCGGTCCCGCCTCTCCCTGAACGCCGCCCCCACAGAGACAGCCCCCAATGTAGCCCCGACACTCTATGACGTAAATATGACAACCGCGTGACAATCACCGGGACTACCTCCCATTCCCCCCTCAGGATACACACTGCAGCAGAAGTGCTGCGCCTTCTGCGACGATGCCGCTATACTAGCCGGTGGCCGGTGTGACTGAATCCGGCACCCACCGGGGTCGGTCACCTCGTCACCACACAGCAGGGCCGGTGACAGCACGAGTCCCCTATAATAAGCAAGCTGGAACAAGGCGAGCTGGCCTTCGGGCTCAATTAGCTGAAAGTGAATGTCATGGAACCTTTGAACGTCCCAGAAAACGACGCCGTCGAGCTGCTCGACAGTGAAGAAAGCAATCCGCTGCCTCAGGGTGAGTTGAGCCTGCAATTCCCGGCGTCCATCAGTGATACCAACAGCTACGGCGATATTTTCGGTGGCTGGCTGGTCAAGCATATGGATACCGCCGCCGCCGTCCATGCGGGCAGACTGGCCCATGGCCGTATTGCCACCGTGTCCATTTCTCAGGTGGAGTTTCTCTCCCCGGTACTGGTGGGCACGCTGCTGAGTTTCTATACCCGTACGGTGGAAACCGGCAAATCATCGATGAAGATTGCCGTAGAAGTCTGGGCGCAGTGCCCGGATGGCACAGAATTCCGCAAGATCACCGAAGGCCTGTTAGTGCTGGTGGCGATCAATGACGAAGGGCATATTCGCCCGCTGCCTACGGCCTACCAGCGCCTCGGCCGCTGATCCGCCGGTTACACAGCTCCATGCCGGCCACGCCGCATGGGGCTGCGATGCCTTCCTCTTCCTGCCTGTTGTTCTGATCGTCGCCATTACTGGCGCGGTTATCGTTATCCGTCTGCCACAGCAACGCATTTTCATACTATGCTTTTGACTACCGTGAGGTTTGACTGCCCGCAGTTTTGACTCCCCACATGGGCTTGTGCTGGCGCGCAGTCTGGTCTTGCTTTTGCAGTCAACAACCTCAGTAGATGTGATATCACCACCGTATTGATAGCGCCGCCGTCGGCGAACAGACAGGTGCCACATGGGTGTTTTATTCCAGGCCGAACAGGCCAGGCTTCGCAGTGAAGAGATTGCCCACTTCCGCTCACAGCAGGAAGAACTCTATACGCCCGTGCGCCAGCTCGGTGCGCTGTTACTGGCGCTGGGCTCGCTGGTGGTGTATTTCAGCCTGCTGTACCGTCACCCTGATGACTGGCTGATCCTGTTTCCTCCCGGCATCCTCTGTGTGCTCTGGCCAAGCTACTTCCTGATTCTGATGCAGCCACCGGAAGCCGGTCCCTGGGGGAGGTCGTTCTACTTCAGTTATTGCCTGCTGTTCCCGCTGGCGGTGCTGTGGACCAGTCAGGACAATGCTTTCACCCTGCTGCCTGCGCCCATGCGTCTGGCCCTGCTGACTACTCATCTGTTACTGCTGGCCCTGATGGCCAGCCACTGGCGCAATCTGTGGCAGGGCTTGCTCTGCGCCTTCTCGCTGGCCGTACTGACCCTCACACTGCACCCTTCCGCCACCTTGCCGTGGGAAATACTGACCCTGACACTGGCGCTGGCACTCTGCCTGCTGATGGGATGGCTGCTCGACTGGCAGGGGCGCCTGCGTTATGTCGGCCAGCGCATCCAGCGACGCGAGAAGGACAGCGGCGCCCAGCCTGATCTGCGCCAGCTGCACAATCAGGTGCAGCACGCGGCCTACCACGATGCCCTGACCGGGCTGCCCAACCGCTACCATTGCATGACACATCTGTCCGGGCAGCTGCAGAAGATCCGCCTGCAAAGTGACATCCAGCGCTGGTCCGGCCAACGCCAGCTGCAACCGGCCACTGGCACCACCGCCTCACTGAGCCGCCGCTCCAGCGGCTCGGCGCAGCTGGCGGTGATTCTGCTGGCACTGGATGAATTCAAGCCCATCAATGACCGCTACGGTTACCACACCGGCGACCTGCTGCTCCAGCATGTAGCCGAGCGTCTGCGCTCGCTCAATCCCCAGCCAGCCTATCTGGCGCGCATGGGCGGTGATGAGTTTGTGGTGATCCGCTCCTGCCACAACACCGCCGAGCTCAAGCACTGGCAGCGCTATCTGATGGAAAACCTGCACCGCCCCTATGTGCTGGCGGCGGAAGACAACAAGGAACTGGCGCTCACCATTCGTATCAGCGCCGGCACCGCCATCGCCCCGCTGGATGGTCAGCTGCCCGATCACCTGTTGAGTCTGGCCGAACATCGCATGTATAAACAGAAGCTGCATCTGACCTCGGAATCCACCGGAGACCCGGCTTGAACCCCCATACCCCGTCCAGCAGTATCCCTTCACCCTCAGCCCATACCGCCCCGTCAGCCGCACCGCGCAAGGTGCTGCTGTCCTGGAGCAGCGGCAAGGACAGCGCCTGGACGCTGTATCAGCTGCAGCAGAATCCGGCCTATGAGGTCATCGGCTTACTCACTACTTTCAACCAGACCTTTGACCGTGTCGCCATGCATGCCGTGCGACGCCAGCTGGTGCGCCTGCAGGCCGAGGCAGCCGGGCTGCCGCTGTATGAAATTGAACTGCCGTATCCCTGCTCCAACGAGGAGTACGAGCAGCGCATGGGCGCCTTTATCGAACAGGCCAGAACACTTGGCACCGAACTGTTTGCCTTTGGCGATCTTTATCTGCGGGATATTCGCGCTTACCGCGAACAGCGACTGGCGGGGACGGGCCTGACACCGATCTTTCCACTGTGGGACATTCCCACCGGTCAGCTCGCTGCCGACATGCTGGCTGCCGGACTGGTTGCCCATCTGACCTGTATCGATCCGCGCAGGGTGCCAGCCAGCTGGGCAGGGCGACGTTTTGATCAGCAGTTGCTGGCCGAGTGCCCGGAGGGTGTCGACCCCTGTGGCGAGAACGGCGAATTCCACACCTTTGTCAGTGCCGGGCCGATGTTTCGCCAGCCCATTGCTGTCACCGGCGGCGAGGTGGTGGAGCGGGAAGGTTTTGTCTTTGCCGATCTGCTGCCCGCTAGCGCGAACGCCAGCCACTCAGGGACAGCCTACACCCTGGCAACGCCCGAATAGCAAGAAACCGGCGGGTAGCCGGTTTCTCAGAATGTAGCGGGTTACTGTTCAGTCTGTCAGCGCACGCGCGTTGCGACCTGCAGCAGCGAATCCAGCGCCACTACCAGCTGATCACCGCTGTGCAGCTGGCCCACGCCTTCCGGTGTGCCGGTCAGGACCACATCACCGGGTTGCAGGGTGAAGTACCGGCTGATGTACGCCAGCAGGGGCAGTACCGGGTTGATCATGTCCGCGGTAGTGCCGTCCTGACGCACTTCGTTGTTGATGGTCAGCTTCAGCCCCAGATTCTGGATATCGCTGACGGCATCGGCGCGAACAAAGCGTGACAGCGGGCAGGAACCATCAAACGCCTTGGCCTTTTCCCAGGGCTGGCCCTTGTCTTTCAGTTTGCTCTGCACATCACGCAGGGTCAGATCCAGTGCCAGACCGAAGCCTGCAATAGCAGCCTTGGCTTCGGCTTCATCAGCCTGTTTCAGGGTCGCCCCGATCAGTATCGCCAGTTCGGTTTCGTAATGGATGTCACTGCTCAGGTGCGAGGGCAGGGCAAACGGCTCCTCCATCGCTACCACGGCCGTTGCAGGCTTGATAAACAGTAGTGGCTCGGTCGGCATAGCATTGTTCAGTTCACGGACGTGCTCGGCATAGTTACGGCCAATACAGACCACCTTGCCCAGAGGATGAATCAGAGTTTCGCCATCAACATAACGGTGTGCATACGCCATAACCTGTCCTCGTACGGTTGAGTTTTCAGCTGTGCTTATTGGTATTGCTATTCTGGTCTGATATGCGGCTTACGTGTTAGCAAGGCGGGTCCTGCATCGTCACTGCTGCCTTCCGGTATGGCTGCGGTTCGCTTAATGCAAGTGCGCGCGCCCTGACCATGAATAAAAGTAAACGCCTTAGTTAAAAAATTCACCCTAAGCTTCATGGTATTTGCCTTTTTGCCAACATCCCTTGGCTACGGCTGTGCTATTATAGCCGCCCCACTCGGCACGCATAGCGCGGCACCCTGGGAAGCTCCCCCGGTTCGGCAATAATCCTCATTGTTGCCTCGAATGTCAGAAAGGGAGACACAGCGCCTGCGGTTATGTCGCCACCAGCCCGGCTAACGTATAGCGAGGATTACGTGAGCACCATGAGCAAGACCGTTTCTCTTGATAAAAGCAAAATCAAGATCCTTCTGTTGGAAGGCGTACACCAGTCAGCGCTGGACATGTTCCAGAGCCAGGGTTACTCCAACATCGAATACCATAAAGGCTCCCTGCCAGAAGAGCAGCTGATCGAATCGATCCGCGACGCCCACTTCATCGGCATCCGCTCCCGTACTCAACTGACCGAATCCGTGCTGGCTGAAGCGCAGAAACTGGTGGCCATCGGCTGCTTCTGCATCGGTACCAACCAGGTTGATCTGAATGCTGCCCTGACCCGCGGTATTGCTGTATTCAACGCACCTTACTCCAACACCCGTTCGGTGGCGGAGCTGGTGATTGCTGAAATCATCATGCTGATGCGCGGTATCCCCGAGAAGAACATCGTCTGCCACCGCGGTGGCTGGATGAAGTCAGCCGACAACAGCTACGAAATCCGTGGCAAGAAACTCGGCATCATCGGCTATGGCTCTATCGGTACCCAGCTGTCGGTCATGGCCGAGTCCATGGGGATGAAAGTCTATTACTACGACGTGGTTACCAAGCTGCCTCTGGGTAACGCCCAGCAGATCGCCAGCCTGGAAGAACTGCTCAGCAAGGTCGACGTCGTCAGCCTGCACGTACCGGAAACCGCTTCCACCAAGAACATGTTCGGCGCACGCGAACTGGGCTGGATGAAAGAAGGTTCGATCCTGATCAACGCTTCCCGTGGCACCGTGGTGGATATCGAGGCGCTGGCCGAGAACATCACCAGCAAGAAACTGCTGGGTGCGGCCATCGACGTGTTCCCGGTTGAGCCACGCTCCAACAAGGATGAGTTCCTGTCACCGCTGCGCGGTCTGGACAATGTCATCCTGACCCCGCACATCGGTGGCTCCACCATGGAAGCGCAGGAAATGATCGGTGTGGAAGTGTCCGAGAAGCTGGTGCGTTACAGCGACAACGGTACCTCCACCATGTCCGTCAACTTCCCTGAAGTGGCGCTGCCTTCACACCCCGGAAAGCATCGCCTGCTGCACATTCACAAGAACGTGCCCGGCATCATGTCGCAGATCAACAGCGTTTTCTCCGAAAACAACATCAACATCGCCTCGCAGTTCCTGCAGACCAACGAGAACGTGGGCTACGTGGTGATCGATGTGGACGCCGAGTACTCAGAACTGGCGCTGCAAAAGCTGCAGCAGATCCAGGGCACCATCAAGACTCGCGTGCTGTTCTGATCCGCTGATCTACCGCAGTAAACAAAACCGGCTCCCTGTGGCCGGTTTTGTTTTATCCGTCAGACGGTCAGATCACTGCACCTCAAAGCGCAGAGTACCAATAACCTGCCCATCCTCAGTCAGCACCTTGACCTGCCACTCACCGACCACCTCCCTGGGGAAGTTCTGCTTGCGGCTCCAGGCCCGGTAACCCTGTTCACGCCCGCCATGAATATCCAGCGGGATGCGATCCAGCTCCTTGCCGTTGTAGATCCACTGATGATAGATGCGTTCATCCAGCCCGCGTGGGGCGTTGATGGCGGTGTAGGCGTACAAGCCCTGATCACGCAGCTGCTGCTCGGTCAGGCTGCTGAGGCTGTCGCCCGGCGCCCGGGAACGACTGTCGAACTGGCTGGTGATGGCCATCTCCTGCAGCCACAGTGTCGCCGGCGGCACCCAGGCCCGGCCCAGCCAGCCGGCAAACGCGATGGCGCCGGTCAGCACCACCGCTACCACCCAGCGCCAGGGGGTCTGCTGCGACAGCGAGACCAGACGGCTGGGCAGGGACAGCACCACCGTGGTCGCCAGTGCCAGCTGGTAACTCTGGGTGGTGCTCAGATGCAGGATCAGCGGCAGTACCGTCAGCAGCACCGCAAACAGGCTGAGGTTGTGATAGGCGAGGAACAGCCAGCGGCGGTTCGACAGCCATTTGTAATAGAGCGGGTCGGTAATCGAGATCAGCGCCGCCACGCCAAGCAGGCCGGTAAAGACCGCCTGTCCTGAACTCCAGGCAGTGGTGACAGCAAAGAATGGCAGGGTGAAAAACAGGCTTTCCTGATGGATCAGCTGGGTGACATAACGCAGCAGTGCCGGCGGCAAGTAGAGGCCGAAACGCCGGGCGATCTTGTCAGTCAGCAGGTTTTCCAGCACCAGCCACAGCCAGCTGACCAGCATGATGATGGCGATCACCTGCCCGGCACGGTGCTGACGATCGACCAGAAAGAAACTGGCCAGACCGGAACAGAAGCCAAACAGGGCAAGTACCCGGGGATAGCGCTGGATCAGGCCCAGCACGCGGGTTAACAGGGATTGCAGATGGTGTTTACTGGTCGCGAGCATGTTCAGGACCGACAGCTGGAGTTCAACAGGGGTAGCGCCAAGACCGCCCAGTATACCCCAGCTCCCCTGCGCAGATGGTCCGTCTCTGTATCGAAATTCGTCGTCCTGCTGGCACGGCTTGACCCGCACCGCCGCCCTGACCGTCGCCGAGCGGCGCTGTCATACGGCATTCATATTGCAAGCCTAGGATCTGGTCTATACCAAAACCTAACAGGTAGACACCATGACCGAGGCGGCATCGACCCATTCCTCTTCTGCCCACACTGATGTGCTGATCATCGGTGGCGGGGTGCTGGGCTGTGCTCTGGGCTATTACCTGAGCCGTGACCCGGCGCTGCAGATCACCCTGCTGGAGCGCCAGACCCTCGGCAGTGGCACCACCCGCTATGCTGCAGGATTGCTCACCAAAGCCCGCCCTACGCCCCAGGTCAGGGCACTGGTCAGTGAGACCTTTGCCGCCATCGCCCAGCTCAATGATGAAGGGATCGACATCCCCTTCAATCAGGTCGGCAGCCTGCATATCGGCTGCAGTGACAGCGCCCGTGCTCAGGTCAGCCGCACCGCTGAGCTGGCCCAGCTGCAGCAGGATCCGGTGCAGTGGTTGCAGGCAGAGCAGGTCAGCCAACGCTGTCCATGGCTGCAGGTGCCCGGCGACTGTGCCGCCGCGCTGCTGCCCAACGATGGCTTTATCGACCCCTACCAGCTGTGCATGGCGTACGCTCAGGGCGCCCGCCGTCAGGGTGTGACCATCCGCCAGCATAGCGCCGTGCGACACCTGCTGCGTGACGGCCAGCGCATTACCGGTGTGGAGCTGGAGCAGGGCGAGCAGTTGTCTGCCCGCTGGGTCATTGATGCCGCAGGCCCCTGGAGCACTGCACTGGCCTATGAACAGGATCTGTTTCTGGCCATGGCGCCGGTACGCAGCCACTACTGGATCACCGCCAGCAGCCCGTTATTTCCCAGCCAGTCACCGATGGTGATTCTGCCCGATGCGCTGGCGTATGCGCGTCCAGAGGTCGGGGGTCTGCTGTTTGGTCTGCGTGATCAGCACCCGGTGTATGCAAGCCCAGCACAGCTGCCGGCAGACATCAGTGGTTTCAGTTTTGGCGAAGATGACCAGGGCTGGGATGCGCTGGCCGCGGGCTTCAGCGCCTTGCAGGCGTTTTTCCCGGCACTGCAGCACCTGCCCATCGCCCACCACGTCAGCAATATTTCCAGCTATACCCCGGATGGTTTGCCCCTGCTCGGGCAGGTGGGCGAGGTGGAAGGCTTTATTGCTGCCACCGGCTGCTCCGGGGCCGGCGTCAGCCTGTCAGGCGGTATCGCCCGGCTGCTCAGTACAGACATTATCGGCTCGTCGCGCTGGCTGGACCGTCAGGCGTTCAGCCCCAACCGCTTTGGCCGGGTGGATCCGATGAGTGATGAATTTCAGCGCCGCTGTGCGCTGGCGCGCGCCAATAAACGAACCGGCTGACATCCTGCGCCACCCAACTTCACAGCAGGAGTGCGGCGAGCCCGTCGCACCGTCAGGGAGGAAAGCAGCATGCGCCACGCTGCTGATGAATTAACCAGACTGCAAACTCGACTTAATAGGACTGTCATCTTTCACATGTAAGTTTACTGGTATATACCAAACCAACAACGAGGAGACCTTTCCATGCGCAAGACCCTGTTGATGTTGTCCACCAGCCTGTTACTCGCCAATGCTGCCTACGCCAGTAGCGAGCTGACGGTATATACCGCTATCGAAGCGGAAGACCTGAAAAAGTACGCTGCCCGCTTCAACGAAGAGCATCCCGACATCAAGATCAACTGGGTGCGCGATTCCACCGGGGTCATCACCGCCAAACTGCTGGCCGAGAAAGACAATCCTCAGGCCGACGTGGTATGGGGTCTGGCCGCTACCAGCCTGATGCTGCTGGCCAACGATGGCCTGTTGCAGCCCTACAAGCCCGCGGGCTACGACAAGCTGTCAGAAAAATTCCGTGACAACAGTGCCGAACCCAGCTGGACCGGGATGGATGCCTGGATGGCCGCCATCTGCGTCAATACCGAAGAAGCCAAGAAGTACAACCTGCCGATGCCCACCTCCTGGGCAGACCTGACCAATCCGGTCTACAAAGGCCACGTGGTGATGCCTAACCCGGCGTCTTCCGGCACCGGCTTCCTTGACGTCTCCAGCTGGCTGCAGCTGTTCGGCGAAGACAAGGGCTGGGCCTTCATGGATGGCCTGCACCAGAACATCTCCACCTACACCCATTCCGGCTCCAAGCCCTGCAAGATGGCCGCCTCCGGTGAAGCCCCCATCGGTATTTCCTTCGCTTTCCGCGGTGCCAAGGAAAAAGCTAAGGGTGCACCGCTTGAACTGGTCTTCCCCAAGGAAGGTCTGGGCTGGGATATGGAAGCAACCGCCATCGTCAAGGGCAGCAAGCATATGGATGCCGCTAAGACGCTGGTGGACTGGACCGTCAGCAAGAAGGCCAACGAACTCTACAACGAAGGCTATGCGGTGGTGGCCATGCCCGGCGTGGCGCAGCCTGTGCAGTATTTCCCCAGCAATGCTGAGCAGCTGATGATCAACAACGACTTCGGCTGGGCGGCGAAAAACCGTGACGTCATCCTCACCGAATGGAGCAAACGTTACGACGGCAAGTCCGAAGCGAAGTAACGCTTCCGCTGTGGTACACAGCACTCCGCCCGCATGACTGGCCGGAGTGCTGTGACTTTCTGATCTGAACCGGCTGCACCATCGGCCCCTATGACCACGAGGCTTTCCATGACCCCCACGCTGCCCACGGACGCACACCCCGGCTCCGCTCCCTACCTGACACTCAGGCATATCGATCAGTTTTTCGGCCAGTTTCAGGCGCTGAAGGATATTTCCCTCAGCATCAGCGAGGGCGAGTTTATCTGCTTCCTGGGCCCGTCCGGCTGTGGCAAGACCACGCTGCTGCGCATCATTGCCGGCCTCGACTGCCAGAGCAGCGGCGAGCTGCATCAGGCCGGTCGTGATATTTCCCTGTTGCCGGTCAGCGAACGCGACTTCGGTATCGTCTTTCAGTCCTACGCGCTGTTCCCCAATCTCAGCGTCGCCGACAACATTGCCTATGGTCTGCACAACCGCGGCGCTACCGCCCAGCAGCGTCAGCAACGGGTGGCAGAGCTGCTGGCCACCATCGGCCTGTCCGGCAGCGAACACAAATACCCGGCACAGTTATCCGGCGGCCAGCAGCAGCGTATTGCCCTGGCTCGCGCGCTGGCCACCTCACCGGGCCTGCTGTTGCTGGATGAGCCGCTGTCGGCGCTGGATGCACGGGTGCGTGCCCATCTGCGCAACGAGATCAAGTCACTGCAGGCCAAACTTGGCGTGACCACCATCATGGTGACCCATGATCAGGAAGAAGCCCTGACCATGGCGGATCGCATCGTAGTGATGAATGCCGGGGTGATAGAGCAGGTGGGGACACCGCAGGAGATCTACAGCCAGCCGGCCAGTGCCTTTGTGGCTGACTTCGTCGGCCAGATGAACTTCGTCAGCGGCGAGGTGCTGGACCAGCACACCCTAAAGATCGGTGGCCGCACCCTGCATTGCCACAAATGCCGCGACTTCAGCCCCCATGCGCAGGTGCGCTTCGGCATCCGGCCGGAGGATGTACGCCTGCGGGGCCATCAGGACGAAGCCAACCGCGTGCGCGGTACGGTTACCCAGATGGAATTCCTCGGCTCCTTCATGCGCTCACGCCTGCAAGTCGATGGCCTCGATGCGCCACTGCTGGCCGATATTTCCATGAACGAGCTGCGTGATCTGAATATCCGCCCCGGCCAGCAGCTGGATGTCACCCTGCCTGCCGAACGCCTGCATCTGTTCAGCCATTGAGCCGAGCTTTAGCGCGCCATGGAGGAACCGACCATGAACGATAGCCTGACCCTGCGTCAGCCCAAACCAACGACGGCCAAACCAACGACGGCCAGACCCGCCGCGGCGGCCCGACAGCGGCCACTGCGCCAGCACCTCAGCCGTGATGAAATCATCCTGCGCGGTGCCATGCTGATCGGCGCACTGGCGCTGCTGATCGCGCTGGTGATGCCGCTGTACAGCCTGCTGTCGAAGAGCGTGCAGAACAAGGACGGTGCCTTTGTCGGGCTGACCAACTTCGCCCGCTATGCCAACAGCCCCAGCCTGTACAACTCGCTCAGCCACTCACTGACCATGGCGCTGGTGTGCACCCTGATCGTCACCAGTCTGGCCTTTATGGCGGCCTATGCCCTGAGCCGCAGCTGCATGCCGCTGAAAAGAAGCTTCCGCGTCATTCTGGCGCTGCCGATCCTGGCACCGTCGCTGCTGCCTGCCATCAGTCTGGTGTACCTGTTCGGTAATCAGGGGGTGCTGAAAAGCTGGTTGCTGGGGGACAGCATCTACGGCCCCATCGGGATCGTTATCGCCTCCTGCTTCTGGGTGTTGCCGCATGCCATGATGATCATGCTGACCGCCCTCAGCCATACCGACGCCCGTCTGTATGAGTCAGCGCGGGTGCTGGGCAGCTCGCCCTGGCGCATCTTCTTTACCGTCACCCTGCCCAGCGCCAAATACGGCATTATCAGCACCGCCTTTGTGGTCTTCACACTGGTGATCACCGATTTTGGCGTGCCCAAGGTGATTGGCGGCCAGTACGACATGCTGGCTACCGACATCTACAAACAGGTGATTGGCCAGCAGAATTTTGAAATGGGCGCGGCGGTCAGCGTCATCCTGCTGTTCCCGGCGGTGCTGGCCTTTGTCGTCGACCGCTGGCTGCAACGCAAGCAGGCAGCGCTGATCACCGCCCGTTCCGTACCCCTGCAGCCACAGCCCCGGCGCTGGACCGACCGCACGCTGTTGCTCGGCATGCTGCTGCTGAGCATCACCATTGTCGGCGTGATCGGCATGGCCATCTACGCCTCGCTGGTCAAATACTGGCCCTACAACCTCAGTCTGGGTTTCAGCAATTACCAGTTTGATCTGATGGACGGCGGCGGCTGGGGCGCTTACTGGAATTCCCTGCGCATGGCGCTGTACACCGCGCTATTCGGCACCGGCTTTATCTTCTTTCAGGCTTATCTGCAGGAAAAGCTGCGCGGTTTCGGCTGGCTCAAGCATCTGTTCCAGATGATGGCGTTGCTGCCGCTGGCGGTACCGGGCATGGTGCTGGGTCTGGCCTATATCTTCTTTTTCAATCATCCGGCCAATCCGCTCAACGGCCTGTACGGCACCCTGGCGATTCTGGTGATCTGCACCATCGCGCACTTCTATACCGTCTGCCATCTGACGGCGGTCACCGCACTGAAGCAGATCGACCCGGAGTTCGAGGCAGTGTCGGCCTCGCTCAAGGTGCCGCAGTACCTGACCTTCTGGCGGGTGACCCTGCCGGTGTGTCTGCCTGCGGTGCTGGACATCGCCGCCTATCTGTTCGTCAACGCCATGACCACGGTGTCGGCGGTGGTCTTCCTGTACTCCTACAAGACCATGCTGGCCTCCGTATCGGTACTGAACATGGATGACGCCGGCGATATTGCCCCGGCGGCTGCGATGGCAGTGCTGATCATGCTGACCTGCATGGCCGCCCGCTTACTGCACTGGCTGCTGAGCAAGGGTCTGCTGCAACGTAGCCAGCGCTGGCGCAGCCCGGCCTGAACTGCAACAACCACAGCCACAACCTCGTTACACCCTATAACTAGAAACAGGCATCATTAGCAAAAGGCACCCCCATGAGCGATCACAGCATATCCGCGCCCAGCCCGCGCCAAACCGGCTATCTGCTGACTCCCGGCCCGATTACCACCACCCTCAGCGTCAAGCAGGCCATGCTGACCGACTGGGGCTCGTGGGATAACGACTTCAACCTGCTGACCGCCTCCATCCGCCAGCAGCTGCTGGCTCTGGCCCATGCCGAGGCGGAGTTCAGTTGCGTGCTGCTGCAGGGCAGCGGCACCTATGCGGTGGAAGCCACGCTGGCGACGCTGGTGCCCCGTTCCGGCAAACTGCTGATTCTGATGAACGGCGCCTACGGCCAGCGCATGGCAAAAATCTGTGACTATCTGGGGCGTGATTACGTCAGCCTCGATATGGGTGACTATCTGCCACCCGAACCGGCGGAAGTCGCCCGCCTGCTGGCAGCAGACCCCGCCATCAGCCACGTGGCGGTGGTGCACTGTGAAACCAGCTCCGGCATCCTCAATCCGGTGGAAGCCATTGCTAAGGTGGTAAAAACCGCCGGGCGCAGCCTGATCATTGACTCCATGAGCGGCTTTGGCGCACTGCCCGTCGACGCCCGCAGCCTGCCGTTCGATGCGCTGATTTCTTCCGCTAATAAGTGTCTGGAAGGGGTGCCCGGCTTTGCTTTCAGTCTGATCCGCACCGGGGTGCTGCAGCAGTGTGCGGGCAACGCCCATTCCCTCAGCCTCGACCTGTTCGACCAGTGGCAGTACATGGAACGCACGGGGCAGTGGCGCTACACCCCACCGACCCATACCGTGGCCGCACTGGCGCAGGCCCTGCAGGAGCACACCGCAGAAGGCGGCGTAGCGGGGCGTCTGGCGCGCTACCGCCAGAATCGTGATGTGATGCTGGCCGGTATGCGTCAGCTGGGTTTCCGCACCCTGCTGGAAGACGACTGGCTGTCACCAATTATCGTCACCTTTTTCTGTCCTCCGCCGCCGTTTGATTTCAAGGCTTTCTACGCTGCCCTCAAACAGCGAGGCTTCATCATCTATCCCGGCAAGCTGACCGCGGTGGACAGTTTCCGCATCGGCTGCATCGGTCAGGTGGCGGCAGCACAGATGCAGCAGCTGGTCAGTGCCGTGGCGGAAGCCTGTCAGGAACTGGGGCTGAGCCTGCCCGTCCCGCTGCCCGCTCATCTGACCTCATCCACCGTCGCCCAGGCGTAAAATTTCAGGAGTCACACCATGTACCAGTATTCCCGTCGTTACGTCGGCCCCGTAGAAGCCGTCATCCTTGATCTCGCGGGCACCTGCGTCGATTTTGGTTCACTGGCGCCGATTCGTGCCTTCCAGCAACTGTTTCAGGAGCACGGCGTGCCGATCAGCGAAAGCGAAGCGCGAGCGCCCATGGGCACGGAAAAACGCGAACATATCCGCCAGCTGCTGGCCATGCCGCGCATTGCCGCCGAGTGGACAGCACAGCATGGCGCCGCCGATGAGGCAGTGATCGACCGCCTTTACCACGCCTTTGAGCCCATCCAGATTGCCGCCATTGGTCAGCGCAGCCAGCTGATCCCCGGTCTGCTGGAAGCGCAGGAATATTGCCAGCAGCAGGACATCAAGATCGGCGTCAACTCCGGCTACAGCCGCAGCATGCTCAACGCCATGCTGCCGGCCCTGGCCGAGCAGGGCTTTGTGCCCGCCTCGGTGGTCTGCGCCACCGAAGTACCGAACGGCAGGCCCTATCCGCACATGAGCCTGAAAGGCATGCTGGAGCTGGCCATTGGTAACGTGCAGGCCTGCGTGAAAGTCGATGACACCCTGACCGGCCTGGAAGAAGGGCTGGCAGCAGGGATGTGGACCGTCGGCGTGGCGGTGTCCGGCAATGAAATCGGCCTTGATCAGGAGCAGTGGGACAGTCTGCCGGAAGATGAGCAACTGCGCCGCAGCGCCGCTGCCCGTCAGCGTATGCTGCGCTGTGGGGCACATTACGCCATCGACTCCGTCGCCGAACTGCCGGGGGTACTGGCTGATATCGAGCATCGTCTGCTGTGCGGCGAACAGCCCTAACAGCCTGCTAAGACAGGGTCATGGGCTTTGGCTGCAGCGCGGCCAAAGCGCGGACACGCTCACCTGCCGTCGCGTCACAGCGCCGCTGCTTACCGGTCTGCAGCACTGGTGCACCGGCGCTGAACCCTTCACACTGTTGCCCACTTAGTCACCTGCCTGTCTCACTCCCTGCCCACGAGGTTTACCGTGAGTCCCATAGCCATCGGCCTGATTATCTTCTCTGCCATGATGCACGCAGGCTGGAACCTGATGGGCAAGCGTCACGCGCCCTCATTGTCCTTCTTTACCCTGTCGATGAGTGCCGGCGCTCTGGCGTTCACGCCCTTTGTGTTTTCCCTGCTGTGGCAGCTGCCCGCCATGCCTGCCACCTTCTGGTGGCTGCTGCTGGGCACCGGGCTGGCGCAGGCGGTCTATATGGCAGGGCTGGCCTGGGCCTACGCCCGTGCCGATGTCAGCCTGATCTATCCGATGGCGCGCGCGCTACCGGTGGTGATGGTGCCCTGTATCAGCTGGCTGCTGCTGGATAACCGGGTCCTGACCGCCGCCGACTGGCTGGGGATGATGGTCATCGTTATTGGCAGCCTGATCCTGCCACTGCCCCGCCTCAGCGCACTGCACTGGCGCAGCTACGCCACGCCGGCACTGGGCTTTATGCTGCTGGCCGCCCTCGGCACCTGTGGCTATTCGCTGATCGACAGTGCGGCCCTCAGGGTCCTGCGTCAGCACGGTCTCAGTGCCTTTGAAGCGGGCAGCCTGTATCTGACGCTGCAGGCTTACAGCTCGGTGCTGTGGATGCTGCCAGTCTGTCTGCTCGGCCAGCAGGAGCGGCCAACGTTGCTTGGCCTGCTGCAACGCCAGCAGATGAAGGTCTGGGCCAGCACCGGTATTGCCATTCTGCTGACCTACTGGCTGATTCTGATTGCCATGTCCTACGTCACCGACGTCAGCTATGTGGTGGCCCTGCGCCAGCTGTCGATCCCGCTCGGAGTGCTGGCCGGTATCGTCTGGCTGAAGGAAACTCCCACCGCGCCACGGCTGCTGGGCGTGACGGTGATTGTTATCGGCCTGTTGCTGGTGGCACTGGGGTAACGCAGAAAGGAGAGGGGGAAGGGAGGAGCGGCAAGCAGATGGCTGGCAACCCCACCCCGGCCAGCTGACGGGCAACTCGCCGGGGTCGCGGATCAGCCGCCTGTCACAGCCGACAGGCGGCTAACGGTCACCCGTACCAATAACGCCTTCACGATTTACACAGGCTGCAAGGCAAAGTACTGCTGCAGCAGCGCCGGATATTCCTCGGCGTCGAACTGTCGTTGTTCAGTTTCACCGCGGCGAATCTGCTTGAGGCTGTTGCCGAACAGGATGGTGCGACCGTCGCTGTGGTGTTGTACCAGTAACGGCTTCTGCACGAAGACCGCATCGGGATGGGTGGAGTTGAGGTAGTTGGCCGGTGCGAAGTCGATCCACTCCTGCGCATAGAGGTCAAAGCCGTACTGATTGACCCACTGGCCATCGGTCCAGGCCTGCAACAGGTATTCGCGGTCATTGCTCATGCTCAGACGGAAGCGGTCGTAGTCCTGCACGATATCGTCATCCAGCTGATCCAGATCCAGCGGTGCGCGGATGCCATAGCTGCCAAAGCCCAGATCACACAGCCAGCGCTTGCCATCGATATGCACCACCAGCGCCATGTGGGTCTTGGGGCGACGCACCGGGTAGAACATCGGCCGGCAGGCAACCATGCGGAACTCGAAACCGAGAGTCTGCAGGGCCATGGCAAAAATACCGTTGACCTCGTAGCAATAGCCGCCACGACGCTGGTTGACGATCTTGTCGACGATATCCGCAGGCTGCAGGGAGACGATCTTGCCGGCCTGCACATCAAGATTTTCAAACGGAACGCTGAACAGCTGACAGCGCATCAGGCTCTGCAGGGTGGCCAGATCGGCTCCGGCAGTGCCACTGAAACCAATGCGTTGCAGGTAGGCAGTAAGGTCGAAATTGGCGGGCAGTTCAAGCGAGGCGGCGTGCATGACAAGCTCCCTGTGCACTGTGGGCGATGGCCCAACGAAAAAAGAAGCCGCATTCTAACAGCCCGCGGGATTTCACGCTGGCCTGCTGCGAAAAAGTCGTTCATCGTTGCTGCACTGGTGCACTACCAGACCACTGCTACACTGATCAGCATGAGCCCCGTGGCTTTCTGCAGATGAGCGTTGATCATGGCCAAACCTTTCGCTATTTCCCCCAGCTTCCGCCTGCTATCTCTCCCCCTGTTTGTAGTCGCTGCCTGTCTGTCCGCCAATCTGGCGCACGCCGCAGAGACGGTGGGGCAAGTGCTGCTCAGTGTCGGTCAGACCCAGGCCACCGATGCCAGTGGTGCGGTTCGCCCCCTGGCGCGGCGGGCTCCCGTGCAGGATGACGACGTACTGCAAACCGGCGCCGATGGCCGTCTGGATATTCGCATGCAGGATGACGGCAGGCTGGCCCTGCAGGCCAACTCCAGCCTGCGGCTGGTCGATTACCAGTGGCAACCGCAGCAGCGTGACGGGCAGGTGACACTGGAGCTGATCAAGGGCGGCATGCGCTCGCTCAGCGGCCAGATCGGCAGTGCCCATCCCGAGCACTATCAGCTCAACAGCCGGGTCGCCAGTATCGGTATCCGTGGCACGGATTTTCAGGTGTTTCTCTGTGATGCTCAGTGCGGGCAGCAATACGCCACTCAGCCGGGGCTGGCCGGTGGTGTCAGCAGTGGCAGCATTGTCATTACCAGCCCGACCGAGCAGCGGGTGGTACGGGCAGGGCAGTTTTTCTATGTCGATGGCCAGAACGGGGTCATCACCATCCTTGACCGGGCACCGGCGATGCTGCCGCAGGACAGCGGCTGGTATGCAGCAGCAGCGGCAGCCAAAGGCCCTTCTGACGGTGCCAGCCTGACTCCTCTGGGGGTCAGTGGTGCCGCCATCATCATGGGGATCGGCATCATGGCTATCGACGGTGGAGGCAGCACAGGCACCACCGGCACCAGCAGTGGGCGTTAACCATCATCACCCGGGCAGATCATGCATCACCGTAATGCATGGTCTGCTCTGACCCGGATTCCGCCGGGTTATCGCCCCCCTCCGGCATCGTTGATCTGATGCAACAGGCGGTTGCCAGATACTTGCTTTTAGCGGCTAAAAACCGTCATTTCCCCGAGTTTCACTGGCTTTCTCCCGTTAAACCACCATCATTCGTGAAAAAATCATGGCTCTGCAGACGCTTGCCTTGAATTGCCCGGCGTTGTGGCCCAAAACAGAGGTAATTGATTTTGGCAATGGGCGTCGTCGTTATATTTGCAATGGTAGCCATATCTGGCGTCGTTTTTGCTGGGATGTTTTTACTATCACTTGATCGAACTGACGTAGCGACAGCAGGTCCGCTACCCGATCAAAGCACTCCAGACCCTGTTCACGGTATCACTGGCGAAGTACACCCGGGCAGTTCCAGCGCCCTGAGGCCCGCCTTCAGCACAGCTGATCGTACTCAGGTTCTGGCATCCATCAATCACCCGACTCATACAGACAGCCTTGTCGGATAGGTCGCAGCATCAGGCGGAAAGGTCCGTCGCCATATCCCCCATGTGGGTTGTCTATTCGTTCGCGTACCAGACGCACTGGTCGTTTAGTCATCCAGACATTGGCCTGTCCGCGCCAAGGGGCAGACCAATGCGCTAAGGACGGGAGAGCGCAATGGCAGTTACAGCTGAAAGCCTAGACAAAGACCTCAAAAGCAGCCGCACCCGCAAGACCGCCTCACGGCAGGCGGAATACTGGCTGGCCAGCCAGCTGGCCAAGGCCGGGATTACCCTCAACGGCCCCCACCCCTGGGATCCGCAGATCCACAATCCGCAGTTCTATAACCGCGCCTTTGCCGAGGGTACTCTCGGTGTCGGCGAAGCCTTTATTGACGGCTGGTGGGATTGCGAACAGCTGGATGAAATGATCAGCAAAGTACTGGCGGCCGAGCTGCAGCGCCATATCACCGGTCGCTGGGTATTCGTCAAACACTGGCTGATGGCCCGGTTGTTCAATCTGCAGTCGGTGAAACGTGCCTTTCAAGTGGGCGAGCAGCATTACGACGCTGGCAATGATCTGTACCGGGCCATGCTCGATGACACCATGGCCTATTCCTGCGGTTACTGGAAAGACGCCACGACACTGCATCAGGCGCAGCTGGCCAAACTGGATCTGATCTGCCGCAAGGCCCAGCTGCAACAGGGCGAGTCCGTGGTGGAAATCGGCTGCGGCTGGGGCAGCTTTGCTGAGCTGGCGGCCCGCCATTACGGGGTGAGCGTCACCGGCATTACCATCTCCAAAGAGCAGAAAGCCCTCGCCGATGAGCGTTGCGCCGGTCTGCCGGTAGAGATTGCCCTGATGGACTATCGCAGCCTGCAGGGACAGTTCGACAAGGCGGTGTCGATTGGCATGTTCGAGCATGTCGGACAGAAAAACTACGATGTCTACATGAGCACGGCTCATCGTCTGCTCAAGGACGAAGGCATCTTCGTCCTGCACACCATCGGCAGCGATGTATCGCAGCTTGGCACCGATCCGTGGATTCACAAATACATCTTCCCCAACGGCGCCATTCCCTCGCTGACCCAGATCAGCGCAGCCTGCGAGCCTTATTTCGTCATTGAAGATGTGCATAACTTCGGCCCGGATTACGACCGCACCCTGATGGCCTGGTTTGAAAACTTCGATGCGGCCTGGCCACAGCTGCAGGACAACTACGACAGTCGCTTCTATCGCATGTGGACCTACTATCTGAAAATCTGTGCCGGGGCATTCCGCAGCCGTTCACTGCAGCTCTATCAGCTGGTGCTGCGTAAACGCCTGTCTCCCCTCAGTCGCTATCACTCTCCCCGCTGAGCAGGCGATTGGCTACTCCTACTCTCTCTGCGCAGGAGTAGCCGCGGGAGCCTGTTCTTCCCCCCTGGGGCCAGACGACGTCGCCGCTTCGCCACCGCTAAACAGCGAAGGCATATCGTGTAATAACTCCGCCACGGGCAAGCCCTGCCAGTCCACCGACCGTTGCAGCAACGGTGCCAGCTGCTGGCGCTGTGCCTGCGTCAGCGCCGAGGCGGCGGGCTGCTGACGGGGTACTGGCAGGTGACGCAGAGCATCCAGCGCCGGTGAGCTGACGCCCCATTGCCAGCCCTTGCTTGTCGGCTGGCTGCCTTCCTGTGGTAGCACAGTGGTAGTCGGGGTAATCTTGATGGTCATGGCAAACTCCCTGAAGTCTTTCCTTCAACGGAACTGACGTTGCTGCAGCCGGGTATTGAAAGGCGGGATAGGGCGCTGGGTTGGGTCCGTCACCGGCGCCTGCTGGGCGCGCTGGAAACGTTCGCGCAGTTCCCCGGCACTGCTGAGGAAAGCTTCCATCTGTCGCTCCAGCCCATCAGCATCAATCGCCATGTCCAGTGCATGACGCAGCAGCAGATGACCATTGGCAGGGTTCAGGGCCAGCGCACCGCCCTGTGTCAGCGCAGGGTTGAGATTGAGTGCCAGTGCCTCAGCCAGCAGTGTGGCATCACTGACATAGGTCAGCTCCAGCACCGGGGCATAGAAATACAGGCAGGTCTGACCTTCCGGAATCCACAGCAGGCACTCCACCCCTGAACTGCTGCGAAAGGTGGCCTGCCCGGCATCATCAAACAGGCTATCGCCCGGACTGGCGTAACCGCGCTGGACCAGAAACAGCTCCATGCTGATACGTGCCTGTAGGGTATTCAATCCATCACTCCTGCAAAGCCTTCCTGAGAACAGTCGATGAGTGGCCTGTGCAGTGCATCTGGTTCACCCCTGTCAAAACAGCACCGCCGTGTCACCCTGTTTACGCTCTCGTGAGCTGAAACCAGACCAGTCGAAACGCTGAAGAGGCGATGGTCATGGATCAGTCAGCGACAGAGGATCTGTTCAACCGCGTGCACCGACAGATCGTGCACAGGCTGTTACACCGATGGCGGGCACCCGCGGTCTGGCTTATAGTGGCCGGTGCCTTGCACCACTGCACCGTGGCCAAGGCGTTCTTCCTCGCATACCGGTATGGTCCGGCAAGAGAGCACTATCATGCGTACCCAGGATCTGGGCGAACTTCTTATGCTGGCAGCGCTATGGGGCGCTTCCTTTCTGTTTATGCGCATTGCTGTACCAGCCTTCGGGCCGATTGCCCTGGTGGCGGTGCGCCTCGGTATCGCCTCGGTGTTTCTGGTCGGTATCCTCATTTTTACCGGCAAACTGCGCAAACTGGGCGACCATCCCGGCAAGCTGGCCATCGTCGGCGTGCTGAATACAGCGTTGCCCTTTGTACTCCTGAGCTATGCCACCCTGTCGATGACGGCAGGCTTTACCTCCATTCTCAACGCCACCACGCCGCTCTGGGGCGCCCTGATTGCCTTTGTCTGGGTCAAGGAGCGACTGACGCTGGCGCAGGTGCTGGGCCTGCTGATCGGTTTTGTCGGCGTGATTACCCTGGTCTGGGGCAAGGTCAGTTTCAGTGGTAATGGCACCGGCCCGGCGATTGTGGCGGCCCTGCTGGCCACCTGCAGCTACGGTGTCGCGGCCAGCTACACGCGCAAGTATCTGTCGGGCATCGACCCGCTGGTGATCGCCACCGGCAGCCAGCTGGCAGGTTTTATCCTGCTGACCCCGCTGGCGGCTCTGTATCTGCCCCAGCACAGTATTGGTCTGTCGTCCTGGCTGTCAGTGCTGGTGCTGGGTATCGCCTGTACCGGCGTAGCGTACATCCTGTTTTTCCGGCTGGTGTCACGTATCGGCCCGAGCAAGACCATCACGGTGACCTTCCTGATTCCGGTGTTTGGCATGCTGTGGGGATATCTGTTCCTGCAGGAGGCAGTCAGTGCTCAGATGCTGGCAGGCGCCGCAGTCATTCTCGCCGGCACCCTGCTGTCTACCGGGCTGATCAAGCCCAGCTGGTGTAACAAACCCAGCTAAGAACGTGCCTACGATCTGCTGCGTGTCAGCCAGATAAAGCGATGGATGCAATAAGGCCGGGATGATCCCGGCCTTATTGTTTATTGCGCGAGTGGGCGAATCACCTTACTCGACGTTCACCGTAATTTTGTCGGAGATAACCGGCGGATTGAACGGAATATGCAGCTTGTCACCCATGATCAGCTGCAGGGTATGTTTGCCGGGGCTGAGGGTCAGCTCGGTTTCGGTCTGGCCACCACCGAAGTGCTTGATGTGATCGGTCGCGGGCAGGGGCATATCCATTGCCGGCAGGGTATCCACATCGATCAGCAGGTGGTGATGGCCGGTATTGGCCTTGTCCATGCCTGCAGGCGCCACCCCCATACCACTCAGGCCAAACTGCACCTTGAAGGTCTGGCTCACGGTATCGCCATCTTTGGGAGAGATGATATAGACCCTGGCCCCTTCAGGGGCGGGGGTTCGCGGCATGTCGGCGGCCAGCAGCGGCGCGCTGAGGGCAGCGGCCAGCAGGCTGCCAGCCAGCAGAGAGACGTTTTTCAGTGACAGGGCAACACGTTGCATAACAGGCTCCTTGTAGTGTGTGGACCCGCTATCGGTACAAGACCTACCCTGCCGTAATGGCTGATCGTACTGGGCAGCATCCTGTGCCGATAAGAGACAGCAGTACCTGGGGAACAGGGTTCCTTACTGTCAGCCGGGCGTCCTTTCAATGGTGGGGTACAGCAAACTTTGCGTAAAAAATCTGCGCAGACATCGCCCGCGCAGGCATAGCGTCAACTACAGCCAGCCTTTGCGTTTGAAGAAGAAATAGGTGCCAAAAGCACTGGCCAGCATCATGGCAATAGCCATCGGGTAGCCATACTCGGTATGCAGCTCCGGCATGGTATCGAAGTTCATCCCGTAAATACTGGCGATCAGCGTGGGCGGCAGGAAGATCACCGCCGCCACCGAGAAGATCTTGATGATCTTGTTCTGCTGCAGGCTGGTGAAGCTCATGGCCGCATCCATCAGGAAGTTGATCTTGTCGAACAGGAACTGGGTGTGCGGCAGCAGGGATTCGATATCCGCCAGCATCTCCTTGATTTCCTTCTTCGCTGGCTTGTCCAGATCGTCGTTGTTGTAACGCTGCAGAAAGCGCAGCGAGCGCTGGGTATCCAGCAGGCTCAGACGGATCTTGCCATTGGCGTCTTCCTGAATGGTGATCAGACGCAGCATTTCGTCCAGCTCGTCATCTTCGAACACCTGCTGCGAGGCCTTCTCCAGCACGGTGTAGACGTCTTCCAGCAGATCCGACAGGTAATCGACCTTGAGGTTGAACAGATGCACCAGCACCTCCAGCGGATCACGCACGCTGATGCGGTGCTGGCGGACATAGTTGCGGAACAGGCGGATCAGGCCGATGTCTTCCTCACGCACGGTGAACAGCATACGTTCGCGCAGGTTGAATGAGACGTTGACGCCCCGCAGCTCCTTGCCCACCTTATGGGGGAACAGCGAGTGGATGTGCAGGCCGTCCTTGTCGATGTAGAAACGTGAGGAGGCTTCGATCTCGTTGATGTCTTCCTGGTCCGGCATCTCTTCCTGATAGAAACCGGAAAGCCAGCTGCGCTCTGCCTCATCGGGCTCAAAACAGTCTACCCATAACACCTGCTCGGGCAGCTGATCTTCAGTCGTTAATTCTTGCATGTGCAGGGAAGCGCCCTGCAGATAATAGGCAGTGATCATAAAACGTGATCTCCTGTCGGACAGCGAAATACAAGAAGCACCAGAGCAGCTGGTGAGACATCAGGACCTGTCTGGTCACCGCAGTGCAGTGAGCCCAGACCGGCAGCGACACTCCGCCCGAGCCCAGCGGCGAAGAGTCTAGCGACAGATTAAGACAGTTACTGGCGCGCCATTCTAAGCGGCCTGCGGGGGATGGCAAAGCCTTTCTTGGCAGCGTGTTCCTGCGGTTTCTCCTGATTGGGGTACGATCACCTTGTGAACAACCACGGCAGGCCGCATTTGGCATCAGGTGGCTACTAGTTAGCAGTATCTGTTGCGGTTTTTTTCACCGTAAAGCCACTATAGTTCCTACAATAGTCAGACAGTTGTCGCGCCCACCGCATCGAGCCGAAGGAATCTGCATGACCGATGTGTCTCTGATCGCCAAACCGCCTTCCAGCCTCAAACGCATACTGCTGGTCACGCTGGCCATCTTTGTGCCGCTGTTCGCGGCGCTCTATGTGTCGCTGGACATCTATGACCAGCAGCAGCGGCTGGCCTATATCAGCAGGGAAGATCTGGCCCTGCAAAACCGTGTGACCGCCCTCAATACCGAGCTGGACCGCAGTTTGTCGCTGCTGCGCAACCTGCCACAGGTGCTGGCGCAGAGCCGTGACGTGACCGAGACGCTGGCGCAGAGCGACAGCCAGGCCATGCGCAACCGCCTGAACCGCTTTCTGGCACGCGCCACCGAAGACCTCAAGGTGGACATCATGTGGGCCATGGACCGCACTGGTAATACTGTGGCGGCCAGTAACTACGATCAGGCTGCCTCACTGATCGGCGGCAACTACGCCTATCGCGACTACTTCAAGACCGCCCTTGCCGGTGGCAAGGGCCATCAGTTTGCCATTGGCGCGACGACGCTGGTGCCGGGCTTCTATTTCTCCGCCCCGGTGACCTATCAGGATGAGGTGATCGGCGTGGTGGCAATGAAGATCAATGTCAGCAATCTGCTGAACTGGGTCATGCAGCCCAACGTCATGGTCAGTGACAGCGTCGGGCTGGTGATCATGGCCTCTAACCCGGACTATGTGCTGCGTGCCATGCCCGACTCGCCGTTGCAGGCCATGAGTGATGATCAGCAACTGCAGCGCTATCAGCAGCACCAGTTCGAAAAACTGCGCCTCGACATCAGTGACATCTACGGTGGCTACACCCTGTGGCGCCTCGGCAATCACACCTCGCCCGCACTGATCAAGCGGCAGGCCAGTCATGAAAACGACTTTGAAGGTATTGCCTACAGCTATCTGGATCAGCTGGATGAACTGGATCATCGCCACACCGCCCACCTGCTGATTGCGCTGGTGGCCAGCGGGCTGTTGTCGCTGGCGATTGCCAGTACGCTGGTCTACCTGCTCCGCAGCCACGATGGCGAACGTCAGCTACGCGCCAGCAACGCCAAACTGGAGATGCTCAATAATCAGCTGGAAGCACTGGCAGGTGAGGACCCACTGACTGGCATCTTCAACCGGCGCAAGCTTGATCTGATGCTGGAAGAGGAATGGACCCGCTCACGCCGTTATCGTCGGCCGCTGAGCGTGGCAGTACTCGACCTCGACTACTTCAAGAAGATCAACGATACCCTTGGCCATGGTGCCGGTGACGCAGTACTGATTCATGTGGCCAGGCTACTGAGCAGTAACAAACGCAGTACCGACGTTCTGGCCCGCCTGGGCGGGGAAGAGTTCGTGATGGTACTGCCGGAAACCCATGCGCAGGATGCACAGATACTGATGGAAAGACTGCGGCAGATGATTGCGGCTGAGCCCACACCGTGGAAACAGGAAAGTATCTCCGTCACCATCAGTATCGGCATCACCAGTCTGGGTCGGGAAGACAAGATCAGTGACCTGCTGCGTCGTGCCGATGAAGCGCTGTATGAAGCCAAGGGAGCAGGGCGCAATCAGGTCTATGTGCACTGCCCGCAACACGTCAGTCAGTCTGGCTGAGTGGCGCGTAGGCAGTAGGCAGTAGGCAGTACCGCCATCCCTTCGGTAACAGCCAGAACTATCCACAACCCGTCAGCGGGAGGTGGCCTGATCCAGCACCACAAAGGGGTCTGGTACTGGTCGTCCCAGCAGGTAACCCTGGCCCATATCACAGCCATAGTTGAGCAGAATTTCAAACTGCTCCTCGGTTTCAATCCCTTCGGCGACGACATCCAGATCCAGCTTGTGAGCCATGGCAATGATTGCTGCAGTGATCTGCCGGTCATCGTGATCCAGGGTCAGATCCTGCACAAAGCTGCGGTCAACCTTCAGGGTATCGACCGGCAGCTTCTTCAGCTGTGCCAGCGATGAGTAGCCGGTGCCAAAATCATCAATAGCCACCTTCAGACCAAGCTTGCGGCACTGCTCCAGCAGCAGTACGGCCTGATCCATATCTTCCATGATCAGCGACTCGGTGATCTCCAGCTCCAGCAATGCGGCAGGTGCTCCGGTCTCCTGCAGGATGCGCTCGAACTGTACCACCAGATCGCGCTCCTTGAGCTGGTTGGCACTGACGTTGACGGTCAGAGGCACCGCGGGCAGACCTGCCTGAATACGCTCCACCACCTTGTCACAGGCGGCGCGGAATACCCAGTAGCCCAGCGGAATAATCAGCCCGGTAGACTCAGCAATATCAATGAAGTGGCCGGGGAACAGCAGACCGCGTTCAGGATGCTGCCAGCGAATCAGTACTTCACACTTCTTCAGTGCCCGGCTCTGCAGACAGAAGATCGGCTGCAGATGCAGCACAAACTGCCTGTCACTGAGGGCCAGACGCAGTTCCTCTTCAACCTGCATCATGTTGTTGATGTCGTGCTGCAGCACCGGATCAAAAAAGCCGTAGCAGTTCTTGCCCTGCTTCTTGGCTTCATACAGAGCCAGATCGGCATTGCGCAGAATATCGACCAGATTGTCACCGTCATCAGGTAGCAGCGTGATCCCTATACTGGCTGAGACACTGATCTGCCGGTTGCGCAGGCTGATGGGCTGGCTGATCTGCAGTAGCAGCGCATCGGCCAGCTGACTGATCTCCGCGGTATCACTGGCATCGTGCAGCAGCACCGCAAACTCATCACCGCCCAGACGGGCTACAACGCCACGGCTGCCGACCAGCGCCGTCACCCGTTCGGAGACCGTTTTCAACAGCTGATCACCCATCTGGTGATCAAGGGAATCGTTGATGCGTTTGAAGTCATCCAGATCCATATAGAGCAGGGCGCCACGGCTGTTGCTCAGCTGGTGGGTGCCGATAGCCAGCTGCAGGGTGTCCTGCAACATACGCCGGTTCGCCAGACCCGTCAGGAAATCGAAATAGGCGTGCTGTTTGAGCTCTGCCGTGCGCTCCTGCACCAGTTGGCGCAAGCGCTCCGGCTCGCGGCTGAAGCGGTGGATGACCCAGGCAGCAATCAGCGCCAGCAGCAGAATCAGGACATAAGCCAGTACCGTCAGGGCACCCACAGGCAGCGGATGGCTGAGTCTGAGCATCCAGTTCACCCCGGGAATATCCATATCGAACTCCATGTAGCTGTCCTGGTTGAGCGGGATAGCCGACTGGGCGATAGGATGGGTATTGCCGTGCATATCCACGTAGCACAGGCGATAGCGATACCCCTGCGCTGCCATGGCTTCCAGCGCGGTCGCATTGACGATTTCACTCAGGGTAACCACGGCCGAGGCCAGCCCCCAGAAGTGCGTAATGCCATTATCGTCTTTAATAAACACCGGATTGCGGGCAATCATCGCCACACCGCCCTGTACCAGAGGCAGCGGACCGATCATCTTGGCCGATTCGGACTGAATCACATTCTGGCTGGGGCTGTAGCCGAAAATCTTGTTTTCCAGCTGAGCAATACTGAGGCCAATGGCCGGTTCGTTGCCCTTAAGGGGATAGATAAAACGAATAACCCCATCGGGTGCCAGCTGCAGGCTGCTGATTTCATCCATGTAGCTGAAGATACCTGCCGCCAGTTCATCGAACTTTTCGACGTCGCCATGGTGGCGGATGACATCCTGACCAAGGATATAGGAAGCGGAAAGGGCGCGGCGCATGCGCTTTTCCAGAATACTGACCTGCGCGGAGCCCAGCTGCTGCATAGCCAGATTCTGTTCCTGAACACGCACTTGCTGGTTGAGATTGATCCAATAGCTTCCCGCCAGGGCGACGATGATAAACGCCCAGAGGGGAACCAACTTGCGAAAACGTGGGATCAAACCAGCCAATGCACTCTCTCTTCGGCTGCATGTCCGGCTTTCATGCAACCGGCTGCGCTCTTTCAAGGGAATGGTTCATCTGTCGGTGTTAAAGGATGACCGACAAACAACTCGCACGCAGTCTGCCTCAGGTGGCGCCTCTGGATCAAGGAACAAACCCTGATCTGTTGCGGCGCATCAGCATGACTGACGTCTATAACTAGAATAAAGCACAAAGCGGCAGGGGAAAGGGCAAGTCTGCCTCCAAAGGTGACAGACATTCACACGGAGATACACACCCCTATCAGCGGTAAGGTCGGCAGCAAAAAACCACCGCCATAGCACCAGGAGTGCGCCCAAATAAATATAAAAGACCTCACAGAGTGCTGCACACCCGGTGAGGCTATGGAAGCTCGTGACAGGCGCTCAGCGCTGGAACGGATAGACCGCACCCAGAGCAAGAATGCCGGTCAGTTCATC
Organism: Pokkaliibacter plantistimulans; assembly: GCF_003194385.1. Classification (GTDB taxonomy): domain Bacteria; phylum Pseudomonadota; class Gammaproteobacteria; order Pseudomonadales; family Balneatricaceae; genus Pokkaliibacter; species Pokkaliibacter plantistimulans. The sequence goes on along the minus strand of NZ_LAPT01000098.1, from coordinate 18,383 downwards.
CAGTGCCGTGCGGGACTCCAGCAACAGCTGCGGGTCAGCCAGATCGGCTTCCACCAGACGGTCACGGTAGTGACGATCTACCCAGCCGTTGAGGCGGCTGAACAGGCCATCGTTCATCCATACCGCAGGATTTACTGCTGCCTGCTCCGCCTCGTTCAGTACCACTCGCAGGCGCAGGCAGGCTGGGCCGCCACCATTGCTCATGGACTGGGTCAGATTGAAGACCTTCACTTCCCTGATCGGCGTTCCCAGCGTCACCAGCTTGTTCAGATATGCCCAGACACTGGCAGTTTTACGGCACTCTTCCGGCACCACGATGGCCATGCCGCCGTCGGGCAGGGCGATCAGCTGAGAGTTGAACAGGTAGGACTTCACCGCGTCCAGCACCGGCACCTCGGCAGTGGGTACTTCGACGAAGTGGAACTCACCTTCACCCATGGCAGCGCGCAGCTGAGCGTTGACCTCAGCGGTATTGAGGAAGGCTTCCTGATGGTAGAAGGAGACGTTGAGGTTACCCACGGCGATGACATCGTTATGGAACACACCGGCATCAATCACTGCCGGGTTTTGCTGGGCATACACCACCTTCGCCGGGTTCAGACCGTGCAGACGGGCCACCGCTTGCGAAGCTTCAAAGGTATGACGGGCAGGGAAACGCTGCGGCGCGGGCTGACGGCTGTCAAAGGCGTACTTGCCAAACACAAAGAACTCCACGCCTGCATCACCGTACTGCTGGGCAAAGCGGGTATGGTTAGCCGCCCCTTCATCACCGAAGTGGTCAACGCTGGGCAATGCCGGATGATGGGCGAAATGGCGCTCATCAGTGAACATGGCCTGCAGGATTCGCCCCGTGACCGGATGCTCGGTAGAGCGATGAAACTTGTTGACCAGATTGGCAGGGGTGAAATGCACCCGGCCATCGGCCGTATCTGCACTGGGTGACACCGTGGCTGCATTGGCCGTCCACATGCTCGAAGCCGAACTCACCGCTGCCAGCACCTTGGGCGCTTGTCTGGCAGCCTGAGCCAGCACCTCGGCATCCGAGCCGGAGAAGCCAAGCTTGCGCAGGGTATGCACATCAGGACGCTCCTGCGGTGCCAGTACCCCCTGATACAGGCCCAGATCCGCCAGCGCTTTCATCTTCTGCAGACCCTGTTTGGCCGCTTCCTTCGGGTTGGAAGGCGCCGCTTCGTTGCCCATGGAGGCTACGTTACCGAACGACAAACCGGCGTAGTTATGGGTCGGGCCGACCAGGCCGTCAAAGTTGGCTTCAAAGGCGCGCATAGCAAAGACTCCGCATCAAACTCGTGTCACGCCGGGCAGCTGTGCCCGGCGAATTCATTCCGTTTTAACTGTTGTTCTGCCTCAGAACCGGTTCACTCTCGCCAGCCACAGCCAAAGAGGTCTTTTCAAGGCCGGTGCGCAGCGGAGGATGAACAGGTTTTTACAGCTTCAGACCGGGGCTGTACTGAGCAGGCAGACTCAGGCTGTCGACCTCGATAGAGGCGACCGGGTAGGCACAGTAGTCCGCCGCGTAGTAAGCGCTGGCGCGATGATTACCGGAGGCGCCAATGCCGCCGAAGGGCTGGTTGGAAGCGGCACCGGTGGTCTGCCGGTTCCAGTTGACAATGCCGGCGCGCGAACGCAGCAGGAAGTATTCATATTCGTCATAGCTGTCGCAGAGAATGCCGGCTGACAAGCCGTAACGGGTGTTGTTGGCTTCACGGATGGCGTGATCCAGATCCTGCACCCGGATCACTTTCAGCAGCGGGCCGAAATGCTCTTCGTCCGGCAGCTCAATGCCGGTGCAGTCGATCAGGCCCGGTGTCAGATAACCGGTACCGGGCTCCAGCTTACGCACTTCGGCCAGTACGCGGGCACCACGGCTGACCAGTTCTGCCTGCGCGCGGACAATGCTGTCGGCGGCCGCTTCACTGATCAGGCTGCCCATGAACGGTTGCTCATCGGCATCCCAGGCACCGATCTCGATCTTGCCGATGGCGGCCAGCAGCTTGCTGATGAAGCGATCACCGCGCTCACCTTCCGGCACCAGCAGGCGACGGGCACAGGTGCAGCGCTGACCGCTGGTGATGTAGGCCGACAGAATGGTCTCGTGCACGGCTTCGTCGAGCTTGTCGGTTTCACCCAGAATCAGTGGATTGTTGCCGCCCATTTCCAGCGCCAGAATCTTGCCGGGCTCACCGGCGAACTGACGGTGCAGCAGGTGACCAGTGGGGGAGGAGCCGGTAAAGAACAGACCATCCAGCTCAGGATGGTTGGACAGGGCAATGCCGGTGTCCTTTTCGCCCTGCACCAGGTTCAGCACCCCGGCAGGCAAACCCGCCTGCTGCCAGAGTTTCAACATTTCTTCCGCCACCCAGGGCGTTTGCTCGCTGGGCTTGAAGACCACGGTATTACCCGCCAGCAGGGCCGGGACGATATGGCCATTGGGCAGGTGACCGGGGAAGTTGTAGGGGCCAAACACCGCTACCACGCCATGGGGACGATGACGCAGCACCGCCCGGCCACCGGGGGCCGCCGATTCCTTGGTGCCGGTACGTTCCAGACAGGCGTTGATGGAGATGCCGATCTTGCCGATCATCGCCTGCACTTCCGTGCGGGTTTCCCACAGCGGCTTGCCGGTCTCCTGTGCAATGACCTGCGCCATACGCTCCTTGTGCTGCGACAGCAGTTCACCATAGGCATTGGCAATGGCAACACGGGCTTCAAAACTGAGCAGTGCCCAGCTGGGGAAGGCGGCACGGGCAGCCAGTACGGCGGCGTTGACCTGATCAGGTGTGGCGGTGGCAATCTGCCACAGGCTGTCGCCATTGCCGGGGTTGCGCGATACCAGCGCATGACCCTGGCCTTCAACCCACTGACCGTTGATAAAGTGCTTACCCTTCATACCATGCTCCCAATCAAGTGCACTGCGCACGGCAGTCGCTAACAGGCTGTATCGGATGGACAGGCAGAGGAGCAAAAGGCTCGTCTGCCCCGTTTCCACAGCACGCCATGGCGTACTGATGCCGGAAAAATGCGGGTCTGCGAGTCAGAACGTGAACACGTTCCGGTGTGGCGGGAGAGGCGGGCTTGACACTGCACGGCCTGCGGAGCCGTGCAGTATCTTGCGGTCTCAACGAATGCGCGGGAAGGCTGGCTGGGCGACGGCGCGGACCCGATCCCCGTTATTGACCTGCAGCGCTGCCGCTTCGGCGGCGCTCAACATCAGGGAGGCGGGTTGTCCGGCCGTGGTCGCTGGCAGCACATGGCTTTCCACCCGCATACCACGAAACTCGTTGACCTGAGTATTGCACACCAAATACTCACCCGCTTCTTCACTGGATGCGTCCTGATTCTTTGCATCCTTCACGTCGCCGATTACCACCTGATACAGCGCGGACTCCGCTACGGTGCGGATCATCCGCGCCTGACACTCAATGGTGGGGCCGCCATCAAAGATGTCGATGTAGCCCTGATTGGCGAAGCCTTCGTTTTCCAGCAGGCCGTAGGCAAACAGCGAATCATCATGCGGCACACCCAGCACATCCTGCGCTTCAGCACTGAGCAGCGGCACATAGACCGGATACTGCGGCATCAGCTCGGCGATAAAGGCCTTGTTGGAGACCGAGGTCAGCTGATCCGCACGGCTGAAATCCATGCTGAAAAAATGCCGGCCAAGGCTTTCCCAGAACGGTGAGCGGCCCTGTTCGTCCGTGACCCCGCGAATCTCGGAAAATACCGTCTTGGCAAAGCGCTGGCGATGTTCAGCCAGAAACAGAAAACGTATCAGCGACATCAGCTGCCGCTGTGCTGGCACCTTGTGCTGGCGATCCAGAAACAGCGTCGAGACCAGCGTCGCGCCCGTGTAGTCCTGACACAGGTACAGCGCCGGGATGCGGTTATGGATATGCAGATCACTGGAGGCATGCACCACGACCTGTTCGCGGTAGGAATAGAACGGTGCCCGCATGCCCACGGCGGCTTCCAGCCCGGAGATACCGATGACCGTGCCGGTGTCATGCTCTTCCAGCACAAAGTAGTAGCGCTCGGGGCCGGGCTGCTCCACCTCGCTCTGAAAAGCCTGACGGCTGGCGGCAATCATGCTGCTCAGGGTATCGCGATCCTTGGGCAGGGTGGTGGTGCCTACCGGTGCCTGGGAAGCCAGCTGCTCCAGCGCAGGCAGGTCGGCGTACTGTATGGGACGCACAACATACATAACAAAAAGCTCCTTATCGGCCTGTTCAGCACTGCCCGGCGCAGGGCTGCAGCCAGCTGCGATCTGTGTCAGTGGCCAGACGCAGCAGTATCAGGGCGGTCAGTTTGGACCGTTCGGCCAGGGTATCGACCCGGGCATATTCTTCATGGGAGTGAATCTTGCCCCCGACGATGCCAAGGGTGTCGATATTAGGCAAGCCACAGGCGGCCAGATTGTTGCCATCACAGCAGCCGCCAGTGGGTTTGAATTCCAGTTGCAGGCCCAGCGACTGACCGCATTCGCGCACCAGTTCCGCCAGTTTCAGGTTGGCCGGTGACAGCACCTTGGGTTTGCGGCCAAAGCCGCCGTGCACTTCCAGCGTCAGACCGTCACGGCTGTTGATGTCTGCCTGCAGACGGTGGATATGCTGCCAGCACCAGTCTTCATCTTCCGGCTTCTCCAGACGGATGTTGAACTTCATCACCGCCAGATCAGGGACGATATTGACCGGGCCACCGCCAGTGACATAGCCGGGATTGATGGTCACCCCCGCTCGCTGACCGTTGAGGTCATCCAGCGCGCTGGTGAAGTCGGCCAGTGCACGGATGGCGTTGCGGCCCAGATGATGTTCGCGCCCGGCATGGGCAGCACGGCCTCGCACCACCACACTGAAGTTGCCGCTGCCCTTGCGCTCGCCAGCCAGATTGCCGTCAGCGTAGGCAGGCTCGTACAGCAGGCCAACCTGGGTACGTTCGGCGAAATGAGGGAACAGGGCACTGGAGCCGGGCGAGCCGATCTCTTCATCAGGGTTGAACAGGATGTCCCAGCCCAGCTGCTCAGCCCAGGGGCTGTTCTCGAACGCCTGCAGGGCACGCAGCATCAGCACCAGTCCGCCTTTGAGGTCAGCCACACCGGGGCCGTTGAGGGTGTTGTCATCCAGCCAGCGTACCTGCTGAAAGCTGGAATCCTTGGGAAATACGGTATCCAGATGGCCGCAAAGAAAGACCCGCAACGGCGCCTCGGGGCGTTTGCTGATCTGCAGTGCACGCCCCAGCGGACGTTCGGTCAGCTCACCCTTGTCATTGACGACCTGCTGCGGTGGCAGATCGTGCCAGCTGACGTCGCCACCCAGCCCGGCGGCCAGCTCGGCAAAGGTCTCCGCCACCTGATTGACACCCGCGGTGTGGTAACTGCCGGAGTTGATCTCCGCCACCCGGATTAGATCGGCGACCATCGCCTCCTGCTGCGCGTCAATCCAGTTCAAATAAGGCAAAAAGTCGGCGGAGACGGGCTGAGTCATGGGAGCTCCTGCAAGGGCGGCGGACGGAATGAATCCAGCATTTATACTCTCCCCATCCCACGACAGCTATAACACAGGCGACCGGATTTTCTGTATAACAGGGGGCCGGCCGTGCGACCACGGTCAGCCCCGGAACGTATTTATGCCGATGCATGAACCGCTTTTTTACAGAGGCCGCCAAGGACCATGGTAATACTGCACCAATTTCCCGCCATGCTGGGCTTACCCAACGCCAGCCCCTATTGCCTGAAGGTGGAGACCTTCCTGCGCATGGCCGGTATTCCCTATGAAGTCCGTCATACCCCCTCCTTTCGCGGGCCACGCGGCAAACTGCCCTTTATTCAGCTCGGTGAACAGTCGATCCCTGAGTCAGAAACCATTCTCGATACCCTGCAGCCGATGGCGGCCGCTGATCACCTGCAACCGCTGAGCGAAGAGCAGCGCCTGCAGGGGCATCTGCTGGCGCGGATGGCAGATTACTCACTGGCGTGGATGCTGATGTATGAGCGCTGGCTGGTGCCGGTGACCTGGCCCCGCACCCGCGAAGCCTTCTTCACCAGCGTGCCCTGGCTGATCCGTCCGCTGGTGGCGGCGCTGTTCCAGCACAAGGTCAAACGCGACTGCTGGGGTCATGGGGTGGGACGGTTGATCATGCCGGAGCGGCGCAGCCGGTTGCAGCAGGATCTGCAGTGTGTCAGCGACGTTCTGGGCGACAAGCCCTTCCTATTCGGTGACCGGCCCAGCCGCTACGATGCCAGCTGTTTCGGGGTGATTGCCAATATCGCCCGCGACCCTCTGGGCATTCCCAGCAAGCAGGTGCTGCAGGGCTATCCCAATCTGGTGGCCTGGTCCGAACGGATACTGCGGGACTATTTCAAGTATCCGCTGTAAGTCACGATCAGAGCGGGCGAGGAGTTCAAGTATCCGCTGTAAGTCACGACCAGAGCGGGCGAGGAGTTCAAGTGTCCGCTATAAGTCGCGATCAGGACGGGCGAGGAGGGCGACGGCGGCCACGCAGCCGGGCATGGATCACACCGATGCCGCTGAGGGTCATGGCCGCGCCGACCCACAGCTTCCAGCCCGGTTCTTCACCGTAGAGCAGGATGCCGATAAAGATCGCCATGATCGGTGAGATCATCAGCAGCGGTGTGGTCAGGCTGACCGGATAACGCTGCACCAGATAGTAAACAATGGCATGGCCGGTGAGGGTGGCACCCAGTGCCGAGTAGACCGGTGCGGCCCACTGCCACCAGTGCGCCGAGGTCAGCAGCTGCAGCTGGTGGTGCTCGAACAGCAGCGACAGCGTCCACAGGCAGGGCGTCGCGACCGCAGCAATCCAGGCCTGCAGCTGCCAGATTCCTACCCCCTGCAAGCGCTTCATCCAGATGGTCGCTACCGCCATAAACAGCCCTGCAATACTGACCAGCAACAGCGCCTGCCAGTATTTCAGCACTTCCGGATCAAACCCCACCAGCACCACCCCGGCAAAAGCCAGAAAGGTGCCCATCCAGCGTTGCACGGTCATGAATTCACCCAGCCACAGCCAGGCCATCAGCGTGGCAAAGGGCACGTACAGCTGGGTAGCGATGGCCACACCGCCCACCCCGCCGGCCATGTTGATCCCGAGAAAGATCAGGCTGAAATGCCCGACGCCCAGCAAAGCACCGATCTTGATTATGGTGCTCATCTGGCCGGGAATGATCTTGAGGAAGGGAAACAGCAGCAACAGCACAACGCTGAAGCGCAGGGCCGTGAACATCAGGGGCTCAAACTGTGCAGACCCCTCCTTGCCCGCGACAAAGTTGAAGGCCCAGGCGGTATTAGCAAGCAGGGCCAATGCCCAATCGCGCAACGGCATGATGTAAATCCTGATAAAAAGGTGGCAGTAGCGCAGGCACAGTTAAAGACTGCAGATGACTCGGACAGGGACGTGCTCACGATCGGCTGCACGTCCGCCACAGCATACCAGCGGCACCGCCGGACATGGCAGAAGCATGGCTAATCCGATTCCGCAGAATATCTTATCGACCGCTGAGGACAGGGCATCAGCCATGATGCGACCTGTCACTTTCCTCTCTGACAACCATTTTTTAACAGACTGTTGTGACAATGATGGTCAATAATAACTGAGTGATTGAATCAACCTTTCAGGCAAATAATGGTACAACCTCGTTCCGCAGCGCTGTTGTCAGGGCGCAGCCTCAGATTCGCAATCTGTACAACAGGAGCTAGCACATCATGACGGGTGAGTATGATGTACGCCTGGTGATTCTCTCCATACTGGTGGCCGTCTTCGCCTCTTATACCGCGCTGGATCTGGCCGGACGTCTGGTGTCTGCCTATGAGCGCAAGGCCTATGGCTGGCTGGTGGGAGGCGCACTGGCGATGGGGACCGGCATCTGGTCGATGCACTTTGTCGCCATGCTGGCCTTCAGCCTGCCGATCAGACTGGGTTATGACATCACCATCACCTTTTTCTCCTGGCTGATGGCGGTGATCGCCTCCGGGCTGGCGTTGTTCGTCATTGGCCAGAATACCCTGTCCTGGGGTCGTCTGCTGGCCGCCGGACTGATGATGGGCATTGCCATCTGTGGCATGCATTACACCGGCATGGCAGCGATGCGCATGCAACCGGGTATCGATTACGACCCCTTGCTGTTTGGCGCATCGGCACTGATTGCCTTCGTCGCATCGATGGCAGCAATGTGGATCTGCTTTACCCTGCGGAATGTCCACTCGTTCAGTGGCTCCCTGCAGAAACTCGGTGCCGCGCTGGTGATGGGGCTGGCCATCGCCGGGATGCATTACACCGGCATGGCAGCGGCCCATTTCTCTGCCGAAGCCCTCTGTCTGGCCGCCAGCGATCTGGACAGCACCTGGCTGGCGGTGCTGATTGCCGTCGCCACCTTTGCCCTGCTCGGTATCACGCTGGTGGTGTCGGTACTCGACCAGCGTCTGGAGAGCCGTACCTCACAGCTGGTGCATTCGCTCAGCGAAGCCAACGCCAAGCTGCTGCATCGCAGCCTGCATGACCCGCTGACCAACCTGCCCAACCGCATGCTGCTGGAAGACCGCATCAAGCAAAGCATCTATGTAGCTACCCGCGAGCACAGCAAGTTTGCCCTGGTGTACATGGATCTGGATGGCTTCAAGGCCGTCAATGACAACCTCGGCCATCAGGTGGGGGATGCACTGCTGAAGGAAGTATCACAGCTGGTCGCCGACAATATCCGCTCCTCCGATACCATCGCCCGCGTCGGCGGCGATGAGTTCGTCCTGCTGATCAATGATCTGAAGAACGAACAGGCGGTCATCAGTGTCTGCTCCAAGGTGCTCAGCGTCATCCAGCATATCAGGGGGATCGGCCCGCATCGTTTTGGTATCTCCGCCAGCATGGGCATTGCCATCTGTCCTGATGACGGGGTGGAACCCTCGCGCCTGCTGGCCCATGCTGATACCGCCATGTACCACGTTAAGAGCAGTGGCAAGAATGGCTATCAGTTCTTCCAGGAGCAGATGAATACCGACTTCAGCGAAGAGTTCCAGATCCAGACCGAGCTGCGTGAAGCCATTTCCACCGATGTACTGGAGCTGTATTACCAGCCCAAGCTCAGTACCGACGAGCAACAGCTGGTCGGCGCCGAAGCCCTGCTGCGCTGGAATCACAGCAGCAAGGGGCAGATTTCACCGTCACGCTTTATTCCTATCGCAGAAAAGTTCGGGCTGATTTTCGACCTCGACCAGTGGGTGCTGGAGCACGCCTGCAAATCGATCCGCCACTGGCTGAATCGTGGCCTGCAAGTGCCACCCATCTCCATCAATCTGTCCGCACTGCGCCTGCGTCAGAAGGATCTGGTGGAGCAGGTGGAGCACTGTCTGCAGCACTATCAGCTGGACCCGGCATATCTGGTGTTTGAAATCACCGAGACCGCGGAAATGCAGGATATTCTGCAGGCCATCGAAGTGCTGGCGCGCCTCAACCTGATGGGGATTCACATAGCGCTGGATGATTTCGGTACCGGCTATTCCAGCCTGACCCATCTGAAACTGTTGCCGATGCAACAGCTGAAGATCGACCGCTCCTTTATTTCTGACCTGACCAGCAAGCCCGGGCAGGCGGAGATCGTCGAGTCCATCATCAACCTGGCCCACGCCCTGCAGCTGAAAGTGGTGGCAGAAGGAGTGGAAACTGAGGAACAGCTGGCCCATCTGCAGAAAGTACGCTGCGACGAAGTGCAGGGCTTCCTGCTCAGCAAGCCACTGCCGGAAGAGCGTTTCGTGCAGTTGCTGCGCCAGTACAGCGCCGGATAATGCAGCTCCCGATGATTGAGACACCGGGGCTTGCCTCAATACGTGCCAGATAACCTTGTTCTTCGGGTAACTTGGCGGCTTTATGGGTGCTTTCGTCCGCTTTCTGAGGCACAAATAACCCGCTAATTGATCAACAATGCTGAAGATTGGTCCGAGCAAACCGCCTCGGCCTGAGTGTCATTTACGACACTGACAAACACCGTTTCAACCAACGGCAGCCAGACCCTGTCGTGGCAGAATACGCCAACGCGGTATGCACTGTTGGCGTATTCTGGCGAGACGAACAATGACCACGGTGGCGGCACGGGTGATTCCTCTGTGAATATCTTTCAGCGTTTCTTTCAGCAGCAGGCACTGGCGAGCCTGCTTATCGCTGCGAACCGGCGCTGCATGGACTGCAGCCAGTCCTTCTGCGACCACAGCGGTTATCAGCGGGCACAACTGCTTGACCAGTCCGTCGATGTGCTGTTGAGTGCGACGTCACGCACCCGGCTCACACGCGCGCTCGAACAATGCCACCCCGGCATGACGGCCTTGCCGTCAATGTCTCTGACACTGCGTCTGCAGGATGGCCGTGAGCTGACAACCGTCTGCCAGCTGAGTGCACTGTACGATGAGCAGCAGCGGCTCAGCGCCTGCGTACTGCAATGGCCAGCCCTTACAGCCGCCACGCCACCCGAATTAGCCCTTCCCTTAACTTCAACTACGCTCTGGGATGAACAGCAACGCCATCGGGAAATTGTCGAGCATGCCTCCGATCTGCTGTTTCTGCTGGAAGTGACAGAAGATCAGCGTTTCCGCTATCTGGAAATCAATCAGGCCTTCGAGCTATCTACCGGTATTCATCGTGAACAGCTGCTGGGCGGCTATGTGGGTGACTTTATCGCCGCTTCGGAAGCACTGGTGTGTCTGCAGCAGCTGCATGCCTGCCTGACAGAAGGAATCACCAAAGAAGGCAGGTTTAGCCTGCAGCTACGGACCGGGCGGCGCAGCTATCGCTGGACGCTGGTGCCGGTACGCAACCCTGCCGGGGAAATCTATCGCATCCTTGGTATCGCCCACGACATCACCGAGCAGCAACAGCATGCCCTGAGCGATCAGCTGCAGCTGACTATCTTTGAATCTCTGGCGCAAAGTGCGCCTCTGACGCAGTGCCTGCAACGGGTCGTGCACTACATTGAGCAGGTCTGCCCGGAGCTGCGTGCCAGTGTGATGCTGGCCGACGACAACAACCAGCGTCTGCAGCTGGGACCTTCGCCCAGTCTGCCCGCTGAGTATCAGGCAGCGATCAGCGATATCGCCATTGCCGAGGGCGTGGGGAGCTGCGGCACAGCCGCCTGGCGTGGGGAGGTGTTCAAGGTGGAAGACATTGCCACCCATCCGTATTTTGCCCCGTACCGTCAGCTGGCACTGGCCGCCGGGCTGCGCTCCTGCTGGTCGGAGCCTATTATCAGTCTGGAAGGCAGGGTGCTGGGCGTGCTGGCCATCTATCAGGCCCAGCCGGGTCTGCCCAGCCCGGAGCATCTGGCCCTGATCCACCGTGCCAGTCAGTTTATCGCCATCGCCATCAGCCGCTCCCATGCCGAGCAGGTGCTGCGCGAAAGTGAGCAACGCCATCGCGATGTGTTCAATAACTCGCAGGATGCGCTGTATCTGCTGGAGGTCACCAGCGATCAGCGTTTCCGCTATATCGAAGTCAATCCGGCATTTGAGCGCATGACGTCGTCACTGCCACGGGAACAATTCATTGGCCATACGCCGGAAGACTTCATGCCTGAAGCGATTGCCGCGCAGATTAACGCCATGTACCGGCGCTGTCTGGAGGCCGATTTGGTGACGGAAGAAGAGCTGACCCTGGATGTACCCGATGGCCCTCAGATATTCCACTCCACGCTGGTACCGATCCGTAACTGCAGCGGCGTCATCTATCGCATCGTCGTCATCTCTCGTGATGTGACTGAGCGACGGCGGGCCGAACAGCTGCTGCATCTGCGCGAGCAGGAGTTCCGCGCGCTGGCCGACAACTCACCGGATGCTATTGCTCGCTATGATCATGAAGGACGACGTGTCTACATCAACCCGGTACTAGCACGCGTACTGAACAAGCAAAGTACAGATATTCTCGGCAAGACCTATCAGGAATGGCACATCGAAGGTGCCGACCCCGCCTATGAGCAACACCTGCAGCTCGCCCTCAGCAAAGGAGAGGAATATCGGACAACGATTTTCCATCCTTCCTCGCCCCCCCAGGAACCCTGGCGCTATATCGATTTCCGCTTTGTCCCGGAGCTGGATACCCACGGTCAGGTGGCTTCGGTACTGGCGGTGGGGCGCGATATCACTGCCCTGAAAGAGGCCGAACTGCAACTGCGCGCCCTGGCCGACAACTCACCGGACTATATTGCCCGCTACGACTGCAACGGTCGCATTCTCTACCTCAACCCGGCCCTGCTTGCCTTCCTGCAACTGGATAACCTGACTGTAGCGCTCGGCTATACTCCCAGCGAATTCGATCCCCGGATCACTGCCTTTGTGGTGCTGGAACAGCGCATCATGCACTGTGTCCACAGTGGCCGGCCGGATCAGCTGGAACTGTATCTGCAGCCAGAAGGGGTATGGCATGCCATCCGCGTTGTGCCGGAATGCGATGCCGAAGGTCGGGTCAGCAGCGTGCTGGTGGTAGGCCGCGATATCAGCGAGCACAAGGCGCGTGCCGCGGCGCTGCATGAATCCCAGACCCTGCTCAGAGAACTGGCCGCCCGGCGCGAGGAAGATCTGGAAGCGGAACGCAAACGCATCTCCCGCGAGGTGCACGATGAGCTGGGGCAGCAGCTGACATCCTTACGCATGAATCTCACCCTGCTCAGGCATGAGTTCGGCATGCAGCAGCCCGCGCTCAACAGCCACCTCAACCAGACCTTTGCCCTGGTCGATCAGACCATCCGCTCAGTGCGCAACATTGCCGCCAGCCTGCGCCCGGCCGTGCTCGATATGGGGATTGCCCTGGCACTGGAATGGCTGGCTCAGCGCTTTACCGAAGACAGCGGTCTGTACTGCAAGCTGCAGCTCGATGACCGGGTCACGCTGGATGAGGCGCGTGCCATCGTGGTATTCCGCGTGGTGCAGGAGTCACTGACCAATATCGCCCGCCATGCAGATGCCTGTACGGTGTCCATCCGCCTGCGCCGTCAGGGGGCACTCTATAAGCTGCGGATTGAAGACGACGGCAAGGGTTTTGATACCCGCTCGCCGCGTGCACGGCGCTCTTTCGGGTTGATTGGTATGCAGGAGCGCGCCCTGATGCTGGGTGGCTCAATGCATCTGCACAGCCAGCTGCAGCAGGGCACGCGCATTGAACTGCATATTCCGGTGGAGGCACACAGCGAGCCGGTCGAGGCTCTGGGTTCCTGAAAACGGTAATCCCAGAAACCATCAAGCCCGCAGCAGCGGGCTTGAGGTGAGGCGTGCGCACCGCTCAGGATCAGGTGCGCAATGGCGCAGTTACTCCAGCCACTCGGTATGGAATACCCCTTCCTTATCAATGCGCTTGTACGTGTGAGCACCGAAGTAGTCACGCTGCGCCTGAATCAGGTTGGCGGGCAGAACTGCTGAGCGATAACTGTCGTAGTAGGCAATGGCAGCAGACAGGGTCGGTACCGGGATACCGTTCTGCACCGCATAGGCCACCACATCACGCAGTGCCTGCTGATATTCATCAGCGGCCTGTTTGAAGTAAGGCGCCAGCAGCAGGTTGGCCAGCTCAGCATTGTCGCGGTAGGCATCGGTGATCTTCTGCAGGAACTGCGCACGGATGATGCAGCCTGCGCGGAAGATACGGGCAATTTCGCCGTAGTTCAGTGACCAGTCATGCTCATCGGAGACCGCACGCAGCTGGGCAAAGCCCTGTGCGTAAGACACGATCTTGCCCAGATACAGCGCACGACGCACCTTCTCGACAAATGCGGCCTTGTCACCGGCAGGCTGTGCCTGCGGGCCACTGAGCACCTTTGATGCGGCCACGCGCTGATCTTTCAGTGCAGACAGATAACGCGCAAACACCGACTCGGTAATCAGACTCAACGGCTCGCCCAGATCCAGCGCGCTCTGGCTGGTCCACTTGCCGGTGCCCTTGTTGCCCGCAGCATCCAGGATCACATCAACCAGATACTGGCCGTCTTCATCCTGCTTGTTGAAGATGTTGGCGGTGATTTCGATCAGGTAGCTGCTCAGTTCACCCTGGTTCCAGTCAGCAAAGGTGCTGGCCAGTTCGGCATTGCTGAGGTTCAGTGACTGTTTCAGCACCGCGTAGGCTTCAGCGATCAGCTGCATGTCACCGTATTCGATGCCGTTATGCACCATCTTCACGTAATGACCGGCACCATTAGGGCCGATGTAAGCCACACAGGGCTCGCCGTCTTCGGCTCGTGCAGCGATTTCACGCAGAATCGGCGCCACCAGTTCGTAGGCTTCCTGCTGTCCGCCGGGCATGATGGACGGGCCCTTGAGAGCGCCTTCCTCACCGCCGGAGACGCCGGTGCCGATAAAATTGAAGCCTTCGGCAGACAGTTCCTTGTTACGACGGATGGTATCGGTGAACAGGGTGTTACCGCCGTCGATCAGGATGTCGCCCTTGTCCAGATAGGGCTTGAGGGCCTCGATGGTTTTGTCGGTGGCTTCACCGGCCTGCACCATCAGCAGAATGCGCCGTGGTGATTCCAGCGAGGCAACGAAGTCTTCAACGCTGTAGTAGGGCACCAGCTGCTTGCCGGGATTGTCAGCGATCACTTCGTCGGTTTTATCCGCCGAACGGTTATAGATGGAAACGCTATAACCCCGGCTTTCGATGTTAAGGGCCAGATTGCGCCCCATCACCGCCATACCGATCACACCGATTTGTTGCTTGGACATGTAAATTTTCCTATCTATCACCCGGCTGACCGAGCTCTGAGTACTCAGCCTGCCAGCTAAAGGGGGAATGCTGTATCAACCGTCGAGTCAGATACCGTGCACAGCCGCCGGTGCCACACGCTGCTACCTGTGGGCAGCAACGTGGTCACAACACCCGCGACGGAAATGAGCCACTCCCTCAGCTCTTGCCTGTTTTCTTTGCTTTCAGCTTGCCGGGGCGGCGTTTGGCACGCTTGACCGGCGTGGCGGTCTTGGTCGCCTTGGCGTTCTTCTTCACTTTGGGCTTGCGTGGCTTGGGCTTGAGCTTACGCTTGGGCTCCAGACCCGGCAGGCTGATCCAGGGGATCACCACGCCCTGATAGCGTTCCATCCGGCCGAGCAGGTGCAGGTCGTTACTGTCCACCAGACTCCAGGCCACTCCCTCACTGCCAGCCACGCGTCCGGCACGGCCAATACGATGTACGTAGTCATCGGCACCTACCGGCAGGTTGTAGTTGATCACGTGGGTAATGGTGTCGATATCCAGACCGCGCGAAGCGATATCTGTCGCGACCAGCACACGGGTACGCCCACGACGGAAGCGGCTGAGCACATCGCTGCGGCCGCCCTGATTGAGATCGCCATGCAACCCGTCGCTGTACAGCCCACCCTGACGCAGTACCAGCTGGGCAATGCTGTCCACCTGTTTGCGGGTGGCCACGAAGACCACGGCCTGATTGATGGATTTGTCCTTCAGCAACGCCAGCAGCAGCGCCTGCTTGTGCTCTTCGTTATCCGCCTGCAGGGCAAACTGACGCAGGTGCGTGGGCGCATCACTGCTACTGAGAATGACTTCCACTGGCTCGTTCAGCACGGCTTCGGCAAAGTCTTCCAGCTCACGGTTGTCGAGGGTGGCAGAGCACAGCCAGGTCTGCGGCTTGTGGCCAATACGTTCGATCAGCTCAGCCAGCAGTTTGACGAAGCCCATTTCCACCATGCGATCGGCTTCATCCAGCACCACTGCCTGCAGGGCATGCAGTTCCACTTCGCCCTGCAGCACCAGCTCAAGCAGACGGCCGGGGGTGGCAATCAGGATTTCCGGGCATTCCTGCAGCTGACGCACCTGTTCACCGATGGGCACACCGCCCACCAGCAGGGTCGCGCGCATTTCGACGAAGGGCAGCAGTGAGGCAATCACCTTGAGTACCTGATTACCCAGCTCACGAGTGGGTACCAGCACCAGTGCCCGTGGCGCCTGAGGATCAAGCGCCTGCTGATCCATCAGTCGCTGCAGCAACGGCAGGCAGTAGGCCAGGGTCTTGCCGGTGCCGGTGTGGGCACAGATCAGCAGGTCTTCGCCTTCCAGACCATGAGGAATGGCGATGCCCTGCACTTCGGTCGGTGTCGTCAGGCCCAGCTGTTCAACAGCCGCCACCAGTGCCGGTTCCAGATCCAGCTCATCAAAGCTCTCGAAGGCCAGCGGCTGCTCATCAGCGTCCTCAGCCCGTTCATCATCCGGCAGGGCCGCTCCCAGCTCGGCCAGGTGCAGATCATCTTCGCCGCTGTCATCGGCCAGCTGCGCAATACTGTCCAGTTCCGCAGCAGACAGGCTTTCATCACCGTCCTGCGTTACCACCGGCAGAGGAGGCAGACCATGCTGGTCGCTGGAGGTGGGTTTCTTCTTGCTCATGAAATACCTGTCGACATCATCATTAAAAATTCATTTTTCAGCGGCACTGCACAACGGGGGTCATGCATGCCTTGTGCGTACATTGTCAGGCTTTGCTCGCCAGCAACGTCTGACGCAACGCCTCTATCACCGGCGCCGTCTGCGGGCGTACACCACGCCACAGGGCAAAGGCTTCCGCTGCCTGCTCCACCAGCATGCCCAGGCCATCCTGACCACGCTCTGCACCCAGCCGTTCAGCCCAGTGCAGAAAGGGGGTGGGCTCAGCACCGTACATCATGTCATAGACAGCGGTGGTGGAGGCGATCACGGTGGCGGGCAGCGGTGGCAGTTCACCCTGCAGGCTGGCTGAGGTGCCGTTGATGATCAGATCAAAGGGCTGGTCACCGACGTCGGTAAAACCACAGCCACGAATCTGGCTGTCCTGCTCAGCCGCCGTCCGGGCAAACACATCGGCCAGCGCCTCAGCCCTGGCAGCGGTGCGGTTGGCCACCACCACCTCACGGGGGCGGGCCTGCAACAGCGGTTGCAATACGCCACGTACAGCCCCGCCAGCACCCAGTACCAGCACCCGCTTAGCAGTGACCTGCCAGCCCAGGTTGACCAGAATATCCTGCATCATGCCGATGCCATCGGTATTGTCGCAGCACACCTCGCCATCACGCAGATATAGGGTGTTGGCGGCGCCCGCCAGTGCCACGCGGGGGCTCAGTACCTGACACAGCGCCGGGGCCTGTTCCTTGAAAGGCACAGTGACATTCATGCCCAGACAACCTTCCTGCCACAGCTGTTGTACCTGTCCGGCGAAGTCATCCAGCGGACACAGGCGCGTGGCGTACTGCAATGACTGGGCGGTGGCCTCGGCAAAGGTGGTATGGATAAAGGGTGACTTGCTGTGGGAGACCGGGTTGCCCAGCAGGAAATAACGATCAGTCGACATCAGCGGCCCTCCAGCCAGTCACGATGGGGCAGAAAATCGGTATACAGGCGTGCTTCTTCACTGTCCGGCTCAGGCTGCCAGTTGTAGCCCCAGTTCACTTCCGGCGGCAGCGACATGAGGATGGACTCAGTGCGGCCACCTGACTGCAGGCCAAACAGCGTGCCGCGGTCATAGACCAGATTGAATTCAACATAGCGGCCACGGCGGAATTTCTGGAACGTCTTCTGCTGTTCAGCATAGGCCAGCCCACGACGGCGCTCGACGATGGGCAGGTAAGCCTGCAGGTAGGCATCACCCACCGCCTGCATGAAGGCAAAGCTCTGGTCGAAACCCAGTTCATTGAAGTCATCGAAGAACAAACCGCCG
Source organism: Pokkaliibacter plantistimulans (assembly GCF_003194385.1). Lineage (GTDB taxonomy): Bacteria > Pseudomonadota > Gammaproteobacteria > Pseudomonadales > Balneatricaceae > Pokkaliibacter > Pokkaliibacter plantistimulans. Next base: position 694 of record NZ_LAPT01000098.1, on the reverse strand, counting down.
ACACCCCGGGCCTCGTTACGGTGCTTGAGGAAAAAGTACTCGTCACACCAGTGCTTGAAGCGCGGATAGATATCCTCGCCGAACGGCTGACAGGCGGCACGGGCAACCTGATGCCAGTGCACGCAGTCTTCGCTGAAGCCGTAGTAGGGGGTCAGGTCAAAACCGCCACCAAACCACCATACCGGCTCGGCATCGGGCTTGCGGGCGATAAAGAAGCGTACGTTGGCATGAGAGGTGGGAATGTAGGGGTTGTCGGGATGCATCACCAGCGAGACGCCCATGGCCTCGAAGCTGCGTCCGGCCATTTCCGGACGGTGAGCAGAAGCCGACGGCGGCAGGTTGTCCCCCATCACATGGGAGAAGTTCACCCCGCCTTTCTCAAAGACCTGTCCTCCCGACATGACCCGGGTACGGCCACCACCACCTGCGGGCCGCTCCCAGCTTTCCTCGATAAACTGCGCCTGACCGTCTGCCTGCTCCAGGGCATCACAGATACGCTGCTGCAGATTCAGCAGATAGGTTTTCACCTTCTGGCTGTCAGGCAGGGATGCAGAACCGGGCAGGGACATGTTTTTCCTCCGTCAGGGGTCGTCACAGGGACTGTCGGGATGAGGGTCGGCTATTGTACCTGCTCAGGCGCACTGTCGCTCGATTTTCATCCATTGCGGCTGGTTAGCTGTGATTTCTCATTAGG
>NZ_LAPT01000097.1 GCF_003194385.1 Pokkaliibacter plantistimulans | reverse complement strand
TGCTTAAGTGCACCAAACTTGACTCAGAGATCCACATTACTCAACGAATTGAGCATCGTTCTCTGACTATTTTGTCGAGTCAGGAACAAGTGCCCACACGAATTATCCGATTGATTTTTAAAGAGCTTTCAACTTCCTCGCAGCGCTTGCTGCGTCGTTGTGGTGGCGCATTATAAGAGGCTTATTTATTTCGTCAACCTCTTTTTTTTCCACCCTGCATTCTCAGCAGTTAGTGGCGGAGAGTGAGGGATTCGAACCCTCGATAGAGTTTCCCCTATACACCCTTAGCAGGGGTGCGCCTTCAGCCACTCGGCCAACTCTCCGTCTAACGGCGGCGAACTTTAGCAAGCATCATTTCAAAAAGCAAACTGTTAATTACTGATTTTTCAAACTTTTTAGTTCTGCCTTGGACTTAACAACAGCAACCCTATAACAGTGCCCAGTTATCCTTTACCCTATTGCGCGTTTTTCAGTACGAGGTATTAACAGTGAACGACGCAGAATTGTTAGCAACCATCATAGAGCTCTGTCACAACAACCTGTCAGACCAAGCCCTGGGCCAGCAGGTGAAAGAGTTGATTCAACAGCGAGAGAGGGAACAAGAAGAGCTGAGCAGCTTCCTGTCAGACTGCGGTGACGCCTGCAAGCTTTGAGACGCCATGTCCTAGTGAAGGCTACAACGAGTAAAGCTGCGCCAACTCAGAAACAAAAAAGCCCGCTATTACTAGCGGGCTTTTTCGTCAGGCTATCAGATAACCTGGGCAGATGATTACATCATGCCCATGCCACCCATGCCGCCCATGCCACCCATGTCAGGTGCAGCAGGCTTTTCCTCAGGGATCTCACCAACCATAGCTTCGGTAGTGATCATCAGACCAGCAACAGAAGCAGCCGCCTGCAGAGCAGAACGAGTTACTTTAGCTGGATCAAGAATACCCATTTCAATCATGTCGCCGTACACACCAGTAGCAGCGTTGTAACCAAAGTTACCTTCACCTTGCTTGGTCTTGTCTACAACGACAGAAGCTTCGTCACCAGCGTTGGCAACGATCTGACGCAGTGGAGCCTCCATCGCGCGCAGAGCCAGCTGAACACCAATGGTCTGGTCGTGGTTGATACCTTCCAGTCCTTGTACTTGCTGCAGAGCGCGGATCAGAGCAACACCACCGCCAGGAACCACGCCTTCTTCGACCGCTGCACGAGTAGCATGCAGGGCGTCTTCAACGCGCGCTTTCTTCTCTTTCATTTCAACTTCAGAAGCAGCACCCACTTTGATGACAGCTACGCCGCCAGCCAGTTTAGCAACACGCTCCTGCAGCTTTTCTTTGTCGTAGTCGCTAGTTGAGTTTTCGATTTCGCGACGGATCTGCTCAACACGCGCCTTGATATCGTCTGCTACACCAGCACCATCAACGATGGTGGTTTCTTCTTTGGTCAGGGTAACGCGCTTAGCTGTACCCAGGTGCTCCAGAGTGGTGGTATCCAGAGACAGACCCACTTCCTCAGAGATCACAGTACCACCAGTCAGAATGGCGATATCCTGCAGCATTGCTTTACGACGATCACCAAAACCTGGAGCCTTAGCAGCTGCAACTTTGATGATACCGCGCATGTTGTTGACAACCAGCGTTGCCAGCGCTTCGCCTTCCACATCTTCAGCGATGATCAGCAGAGGCTTACCAGCCTTGGCCACACCTTCCAGTACGGGCAGCAGATCACGGATATTGGAGATCTTTTTGTCTACCAGCAGGATGAAGGGACTTTCCAGCTCTGCAGACATATTTTCCTGGTTGTTGATGAAGTAGGGAGACAGGTAGCCACGATCAAACTGCATACCTTCTACAACATCCAGCTCGTTTTCAAAGCTGTTGCCTTCTTCGACGGTGATAACACCCTCTTTACCTACTTTTTCCATCGCGCGGGCGATGATTTCACCGATTGACTCATCGCCGTTTGCGGAGATGGTACCAACCTGAGCGATGGCTTTGGTATCAGTGCAAGGCTTGGCCAGCTTTTTCAGCTCTTCAACAACAGCAACAGTTGCCTTGTCGATACCACGCTTCAGATCCATTGGGTTCATGCCAGCGGCAACAGATTTCAGACCTTCGTTAACGATCGCCTGAGCCAGAACGGTTGCAGTAGTAGTACCGTCGCCAGCGTTGTCGTTCGCCTGAGAAGCGACTTCCTTGACCATCTGTGCGCCCATGTTTTCGAACTTGTCTTTCAGTTCGATTTCTTTGGCAACAGAAACACCGTCTTTAGTCACGGTAGGAGCGCCAAAGGACTTTTCCAGCACAACGTTACGGCCTTTAGGGCCCAGAGTTACTTTTACTGCATCAGCCAGAATGTTGACGCCGGCCTGCATTTTGGCACGAGCTGACTGACCAAATTTTACTTCTTTAGCTGCCATAATCTCAGAATCCTAATTTCACTTGATTGGAAACAGTTCGTACGAAAGCGGTCGCAATTACTTCTCAACGACTGCGTAGACTTCGCTTTCTTTCAGGATCAACAGTTCTTCACCATTCACTTTGATGGTGTTGCTGTATGGTCCAAACAGCACAACGTCACCTACTTTGACGTCCAGTGCTTGTACTTCACCATTTTCCAAACGACGACCAGGGCCAACTGCAACAACTTCGCCCTGATTTGGTTTTTCCGCAGCGCTGCCAGGCAGAACGATACCGCCAGCAGATTTGGTTTCTTCTTCTTTGCGGCGAACAACCACACGATCATGCAAGGGACGAATGTTCATGCTTACTAATCTCCCAGACACTTGTTAAGTCTTAGTGTTGAATTACCGGCAGAGCCGGAGCCTTTTATTCGTGACTCCCAAGATGGGGCCAGCACATTGCTTTTCAACACCCAATCAAGATTTTTTTTAAATTTTTTTTGACGCATGCGTGAACAGAAAATGACGTGTCACTCCTTTCGCTCGAACTCACCTTCCAGTGTAATGGGTTTATGCGACGCCGTACTCTGTTCACCCTGATGCTTGTCATTTTCCGCGACAAATACGGTTTCTCCTTGTTGCGTATGAGTTTCATCAAAACCTCGCTGATCAAACCCACCGAAAGGTGAATACCCCTGCCCTGCTCCAGCTACTTTTATGTGTCTTGCCGCCCAACGAATGGCAGCAGCACGTGTAGCGGGCAGCAGGCAGAGCAGCCCCATCACGTCAGTCATCACCCCGGGAGTAAGCAGCAATACGCCACCCAAGCCGATAAAAAGTCCTTCTACCATTTCCTTGGCGGGAAGCTCTCCACGGCGCATTTTTTCCTGTGCTCGCCAGAGTGCTGCCGCCCCTTGCTTACGCAAAATATAACTACCCAACAAGGCGGTTCCGATCACCAGCAAAAGAGTACTGAGCACCCCAATGGTCTGCCCTACCTTGATGAGCAATGCCAACTCCACCATGGGAATGATGATCAGCAACGGAAATAGAAAACGCATAGACAATACCCACGATTGTTACAAAACAGACAGTGGCAACGACTCTGCTGCTACTGGATATACATGAGAGATGGATGCCAGGCAGAGGAAGTTAAACTGCCCTTCACAAAAAAGCGACACTTTGTCTGGCTTTGATAAATATGCGTTCTGATCACTCCTTCCAGCTTCTACCTCGTGACCTATGTCTATTGCCTGATTCTCGCCTTTCGCCCATGCTCTTCGTGGTGCAATGCACAAACCAACACCTGTTAACATCGGACTTGTAATCGTATTCCCCAGTTGCCGTCTGGCATGGCGACATTCCATGTAGGAGAGAGATATGGACCTCAAAGGCAAGACAGTCGCCATCACCGGTGGCGCCCAAGGACTTGGCCTGGCAATGGCTTATAACTTTGCTGCCAAAGGAGCACGACTGGCCCTTATAGACATGAATGCAGAGCGCCTGCGTGCAGCCAGTGACAGCTGCGAAAAGTTGGGGGCAGAGGTGCAAACCTATGCCATCAATGTCGCTGAAGAAGCTGAGGTTGAAGCAACCTTTCAGTCGATCGCCAGAGACTTCGGCAGTCTGGATGCACTGATCAATAACGCCGGTATTACTAGAGATGCGTTATTTATCAAGGTCAAGGAAGGAAAGGTCGTGCAGAAAATGTCACTGCAACAATGGCAAAGCGTAATCGATGTGAACCTGACCGGGTGTTTTCTGTGTGGTCGCGAAGCCGCTGCCATCATGGTTGAACAAGGCACGGGGGGCTGTATCGTCAATATTTCCAGCATTTCTCGTGCAGGTAACATGGGCCAGACGAACTATGCAGCCGCCAAGGCGGGCATTGTTGCAATGACGGTGACCTGGGCAAAAGAGCTGGCACGATATGGTGTTCGCGTTGGCGCAATCGCACCCGGCTTTATCGCCACAGAAATGGTGACCAGCATGAAACCCGAAGCCTTACAGAAAATCGAGGCGATGATCCCGGCCGGTCGTCTGGGCCAGCCTGACGAGATTGCGATGACAGCAGCCTACATTCTGGAAAACGACTACTTCACAGGCCGCGTAATTGAGATGGATGGTGGCTTGCGCCTGTAATCACTCCAGGAAGCCCACATCAATCCATTGAACAGAGCACGCCGATGCCTGCTCTGTTCCGATACAAGGATACTACCGCTCGACGGCCATCTGCCCCACTGAGCGCGGCCAGGGAGCAATCTTGATCAACAGCAGCATCCCCGGCAGCGCCAGCACAGCGCACAGCAGATAGAAGTGAGTCCACCCTATCGCGTCGACAATATAGCCCGTGGTGGCGTTGGCAAAGGTACGGGGCAATGCTGACAGTGCCGTAAACAGCGCAAATTGCGTGGCCGCAAATGCCATGCTGGTCTCTCGGGCAATAAAGGCAGTGAAAGCAGCCGTCCCCAACCCCACTCCCAGGTACTCCAGACTGATCACAATGGCCAGCAGCCAGAGGTTGGCACCGGCCACCGCCAGCCAGGCGAAACCTAAAATGGTGACAACCTGAACAATACCAAACAGCCACAAAGCACGATTGATACCAATCCTGATCATCCAGAGGCCGCCCAGCACGCCTCCTACAATGGATGCCCACAGTGCAGACGTCTTGGCAACTACCCCTATTTCACTCAAGGAAAAGCCCAGATCGATATAAAACGGAGTAGACAGTGCAGTGGCCATACTGTCGCCAAGCTTATAGAGAAACATGAAGCTCAGGATCATCAGCGCCATACCCCAGTTATTGCGGGAAACAAACTCACGGAAAGGCTCAACGATGGCCGATCGCAATGTAGCGGGAGCCGATAGTTGTGCCAGTGGCTCATGGACGAACAGCGTCATTGCCACACCTATCAGCATAAACGCCGCAATGATCGGAAAGACCTGCTGCCAGGGTAAATGATCCGCCAGAATCAGACCCAGTGCTCCTGGCACCAGGCCGGAAATACGATAGGCCTGTACATGCACAGAGTTACCCCAGCCCAGTTCGCTATCCGGCAGCAATTCACGCCGATAGGCATCCAGCACGATGTCCTGACTGGCACTGAAAAAAGCCACCAGCCACGCGACAAACGCGACCATACCAATGGACCGGCTTGCATCAAGAAAGCCAAGTGTTGCAATTGACACCAGTAGTGCCAGCTGTGTCAGTAACATCCAGCTGCGCCGACGCCCCAACGGCAACGGCGTGAAGCGATCCATCAGCGGTGACCAGATGAATTTCCAGGTGTAGGGGAAGGTCACCAGCGCAAACAGCCCAATCTCCTTGATACTCACTCCCTGTTTGCTCAGAAATGCCGGTAGCAACTGAAACAGCACATAAAGAGGCATACCCGAGGCAAAGCCAGTAAAAACGCAGATCAACGTACGACGATTAAAGATTGACTGCCAGAAAGCGGGACTTGGCATACTCCAGATCCTTTTTAAGTTGCCGGATAAAACAGCTACACCTGAACATGAGGCACTTTTTGTACCAGCCACATCACGTAAGGTGGAGTAATGCCTTATGCCAAGACCAAAGACAATACGGCGACGTGATCACACATCGCCCTGATCGCGCAGACTGGATGTCAGCGGTGGAAAACAGCCATCAATCGCGGAAGTTGGTGAACTGCAGCGGCAGTTCAATATCCGGAGCAGCGCGCAGCAGTGCGATCACTTCCTGCAGATCATCACGCTTTTTGCCCGTTACACGTACCTGCTCGCCCTGAATTTGAGCCTGCACCTTCAGCTTGGCATCCTTGATCATCTTGACGATTTTTTTCGCCAGCGCCTGATCAACACCCTGTTTGACGGTGACAGGTTGACGGCAACGCAGGTTGGCCGTTTCGACCTCCCCTTCCTCCAGACAACGCACATCGATCTTACGATTGACCAGCTTGCCACGCAGGATTTCCAGCATCTGCTGCAACTGGAACTCAGCTTCGGCAACCATGGTGATGACTTCTTCCTTCAACTCAAAGGAAGCATCCACACCCTTGAAATCATAACGCGTGGTGATTTCACGGTTGGCCTGGTCCAGAGCATTGGACAGTTCGTGTTTATCCAGTTCGGAGACCACATCAAAAGACGGCATAATAATCCCTCGTTCATTCGTTGCCGGGCATTCTACTGAAACACCCCGGTATCGCAAAGGAAGACACCTGTGACGCAATGGCACATTCTAGGCGCCGGCTCAGTAGGCTGCCTGATGGCACGTCTGCTGGCTGAGCATGACATCAGCCCCCGATTAATTCTGAGCTCCCCTGCACGCCGCGCTGACTGGCAGGCTGAACAACTTGACTACCAGTATCAGCAACAGCGCCAGAAGGTTGCAGTACAACTCCTGTGTGCTGCAGAGCTGAAAGCCCCCCTCGACCATCTGCTGATCTGCACTAAGACCTACGCAACCGAGCGTGCACTGGCGCCTTTACTGCCTTATATCACGCCCCAGACCACCTTGTTGCTATTGCAGAACGGCATGGGCATGCATGAGTGGATGATGCAGACCTTCCCCGACAACCCACTTATTCTCGGTACCATCTCACACGGTGCTTACCGTACCCGCGCTGATCATGTGGTCCATTCAGGCTGGGGACAATGCTATTGGGGCACCTGGCAACCGAGCACAGCACCACAGACCATGACACCGCTGCTTTCCTCTGCCTGGGAAGCTCAATGGTGTGACGATATGCAGGTTCGCCTCTGGCACAAACTTGCCGTCAACAGCGCTATCAATCCTCTGACCGTGCTCTATAACTGCAAGAATGGCGAACTGCTGCAGAACACCGAGGCGCTTGCGCTGATGCAGGCACTGTGTACAGAACTGACTGCCATCATGCATCAACTGGTTATCCCTCTCCCCGCAGATGGCCTCTGGCCGCTGGTCAGGAGCATTGCTGAACGTACTGCAGCCAATATTTCATCCATGCGCCAGGACGTGCTCAACAACAAACCAACCGAGATCGATGCCATTACCGGCTATATCCTGCGCAAATCGCAGCAGCTCGGCATAACCTGCCCGGCCCATGAAGAGGTCATGACGCGTTTCATGGTCCACTCCGGCTCGGCATGATCTCACCCTGCCTTTGACCTGCTGCAAGGCCAGAACGCGAAGGATTGACTAGACTCAAGCAAAAGGAGGCTGTATGTCCAAACAACAAGATGAAAAATCCACTGCCGATGCCAGGCATCATCATCCTGCCAGAGAAAAAGCCGAGCTGGCCGTTGATCACGGAACCAAGGAGTTCAGGAAAAAGGCTAACCGCAAGGTGGTGAACGACAAGTATCCCTATGCAAAGGAGATGACCACCCGCGAGTACGAACATACCAAGCAGTTGCTGCAAATCGAACTGCTGAAAATGCAGAGCTGGGCCAAGGAAACGGGCCAGCGCGTGATCATCCTTTTTGAGGGGCGTGATGCCGCTGGCAAGGGAGGGACCATCAAGCGCTTCATGGAGCATCTCAACCCCAGGGGAGCGCGAGTGGTCGCCCTGGAAAAGCCCAATGAAGTGGAACGTGGCCAATGGTATTTCCAACGCTATGTACATCACCTTCCTACGGCAGGTGAAGTCGTACTGTTTGACCGCTCCTGGTACAACCGTGCGGGTGTGGAACGAGTGATGGGCTTCTGTACTCCTCTCGAATATCTGGAGTTCATGCGTGAAGCGCCAGAGCTGGAGCGCATGTGGGTGCGCAGTGGTATCCGACTGTTCAAGCTGTGGTTCTCGGTCAGCCGCAAGGAGCAACTGAAGCGCTTTGAAGACCGTCGCCATGACCCTCTGAAACAGTGGAAGCTCAGCCCCATCGACCTGTCATCGCTGAACAAGTGGGATGCCTATACGGAAGCCAAAGAGGCTATGTTCTTCTACACCGACACGGCCGATGCTCCCTGGACGGTCGTCAAATCGGATGACAAGAAACGGGCCCGCATCAACGCCATGCGCTTTATCCTCAGTCAGCTGGATTACCCCGGAAAAGATCTCGACATCGTCCAGCCCGCCGACCCTCTGATTGTGGGCCGCGCCTGCGAAGTTCAGGATCACGAAAATATGGAAGGGGAATCCAACGAGGAGTATCCCAGCGAGGAAGATCTTCCCATTCCGGCAGATCTGTTACCCGAACAGCAGGAGACGCCAACATGAACCACCCACCCAAGGAGCACGCCCAGCGGGTTGTGGAATCATTCAGCCGTATTATCAGTGCCAGCGCTGCGACCCATATCGGTCAGAAACATATGCTGGAACTGCAATGGCTAATCGAATCGGCCATTGCTAATGCGGTCCATGAAGAGTTGCAACAGATAACGCATCAGGTCGATAAGCTCAGCGGGGCATTGCATCATGCCGCTAAACGCTTTGAGCCAAACCAGCCAGAAGAGTAGTGAAATAACATCAACGAACGCTATGGAATCTTGATGAAAAGGCAGTCATCACCTGTGGGTTGAGGGCACCTGATAAACACAGCACCTTCAAGCATCCGCTTGCTGCCGCCAGAAAACTGATCCGCCCCAGTAAATGACCAAGCCCGCTGCCTATTATCTGAACCGATAATAAGGCAGCGGGCTTAGTTCTATTAACTGTTACCTCACTATATGTGAGGAGCCCTTAATCTGGCTTGCGACGCAAATCCAAGGTAAACGGATACTCGTAGGTAGTTTCTTCCGCGGGGGGCGCCATAGGCCGAGGCGGATGTTCACTGGCATAGAATTGCCGCAGTCCGCCCAACGCCGGTGGCGGTGTAATAGGTCCCTGAGTGTGTCCGTGATCCCAATAACGATTAACCCTGCGCGCTTCGGCTTCGTTGGCATTCACCGGGAAGGTGTCATAGCTGCGCCCACCTGGATGAGATACGTGGTAGGTGCAGCCACCGATCGAACGTCCGTTCCAGGTATCGATGATGTCAAAGGTCAGCGGCGTATGTACCCCAATTGTAGGATGCAACGCCGAAGGTGCCTGCCATGCCCGATAGCGTACCCCGGCCACCAGTTCACCGTGGCGTCCGGTTTCGCGCAAGGGTACACGTCGGCCATTACAGGCCACCACATAACGCTCACCAGTAACACCGCGCACTTTCACCTGTAATCGTTCGACGGTTGAGTCTACATAGCGGGCGGTGCCGAAGCTGCTGATCTCTTCACCCAGCACATGCCATGGCTCCACCGCCCAGCGCAGCTCCAGATTGATATCATCCACCTGCACATTGCCATAATGAGGGAAGCGGAACTCCTCGAAGGGCGCCAGCCAGTCAAGCTGGAAGGGATAGCCATGCTGATTGAGATCAGCAACCACATCACGAATATCCGACCACACATAATGTGGCAGCATAAAACGGTCATGCAGCTGAGTGCCCCAGCGAATCAGTTTGCCGGTATAGGGTTTCTGCCAGAAGCGCGCCACCAGACAGCGCAACAGCAGCACCTGCACCAACGCCATACGGCTATGCGGAGGCATTTCAAACCCACGGAATTCCAACAATCCCAGACGCCCGGTAGATGATCCGGGAGCATAGAGTTTGTCGATACAGAATTCGGAGCGGTGCGTGTTACCGGTAATGTCCACCAGCAGGTTACGCATCAGGCGGTCGATCAGCCAGGGTTTGTCACATAGCCCCTCAGGCATTTCCTTGAAGGCCACCTCCAGCTCGTAGAGCAACTCATCCCGCCCTTCATCTACACGGGGAGCCTGACTGGTTGGCCCAATAAACTTGCCAGAGAACAGATAGGACAAACCGGGATGGTGTTGCCAGTAAGTGACCAGACTACGCAACAGGTCTGGGCGACGTAGTAACGGGCTGTCTGCTGGCGTCGCGCCTCCCAATGTAATGTGATTACCGCCGCCAGTTCCTGAATGCAGGCCGTCCAGCATGAACTTCTCAGTTCCCAGACGGCACTGATGTGCCTCTTCATACAGTGAGGTGGTGTTGTCCACCAGTTCCTGCCAGCTTTTGGCCGGATGAATATTCACCTCGATGACACCGGGGTCAGGCGTTACCAGCAACTTCTGCAGCCGGAAGTCACGGGGAGGTTCATAACCTTCAAGAACGACAGGCAGCTTCAGCTCGGCGGCGCTGAGTTCAATGGCTTCAATCAGACCGACGAAATGCTCCAGATGCTGCATCGGCGGCAGGAACAGATACAGACGACCATTTCGCACTTCAACACATAGCGCTGTGCGCACAACATCGCGGGTGATTTTCAGGGTCGACTTACTTGCAGAGAAGCCATTCTGCCCCGTTGCAGCATGAGTCTGGGCATACAACGTGCCGCCGGGGGGGAGTAACTCTGGCTTGGGAGCGAAAGGATCAACCTCAGGCTCCAGCTCGCGCTCCTCTTCTTCTATGTGTGGCAAAGACCCCAGAGGCAGCCGCAGCCCCATGGGTGAGTCACCAGGTACCAGCGTCAGGCGCCCTGCCCGCAGCTGCCAGTCGCTGGAGCGCCAGCATTGTTCAAAATAATTCCATGCCAAAGGCAACACGTAGCCTGTGGGGGTGTTCAGCCCCTGCTCGGACAGCAGGCGTGCCAGGCGGCGACGCTCCATATCGTCAGACAAATCCGCATTGACCGGATCAATGTTGTCTGGCAGCGATTGCTCACGCCAGAGGTAATAAAGCGCATCTTCGTAGCCCGGCAGCACAAAATCTGAACGCACCCCCAAATTCTGGCAAAGCTGCTGCACGAATCGCTCAGCATCAGTAGTCTTCAGACCATAATTTTTGTCCACACGCGCCAGCCATTGCGGGTCCTGCCACAATGCCTGTCCATCCGTACGCCAGAAGCAGCCCAGCGCCCATCGGGGAATCTCTTCCCCCGGGTACCACTTGCCCTGGCCGTAGTGCAGCAACCCACCCGGCGCAAAACGATTGCGCAGGCGCAGCAGCAGATCCTTAGCCAGTCGCAGCTTATCTTCACCCAGCGCCTCGGTATTCCACTGCGGAGAATCCATGTCATCGATGGAAACGAAAGTAGGCTCACCGCCCATGGTCAGGCGTACATCACCGTCCAGTAGTTCCTGATCCACGGCATTCCCCAGCGCCAGAATCGACTCCCACTGATGGTCGGTATACGGCTTGGTAACACGCGGATCCTCATGAATACGAGTGACCACGTTGCTGTAGTCAAACTCCACCTCACATTTGTCGGTAAAGCCGGTGATGGGGGCGGCAGAGACAGGATCAGGCGTACAAGCCAACGGGATGTGCCCCTCTCCCGCCAGCAAGCCGGAAGTAGGATCAAGCCCTACCCAACCCGCACCGGGTACAAATACTTCGCACCATGCATGCAAATCAGTAAAGTCTGACTCCGGGCCTGAAGGACCATCCAGCGCTTTGACATCCGATGTCAGCTGCACCAGATAACCGGAAGCAAAACGAGCAGCCAGTCCCTTGTGACGCAGAATCTGCACCAGCAACCAGGCCGTGTCCCGACAGGAACCCTTTGACAGCGCCAGGGTCTCTTCGCAACTCTGGATGCCCGGCTCCAGACGAATGCCGTAGCCGATGTCTTCCTGCAGCACACGATTGACATGCACCAGATAGTCAATGGTCGACATCTCCTCTCTGGGCAGCTGCCGCTCCATCCACGCCGTCAGACGAGGGCCGGTTTCGGTGACTTCGAGATAGGGCATCAGCTCCTTGTGCAGCTGCTTGTCATAACGGAACGGGAAGGTTTCGGCATATTCTTCGATAAAGAAGTCGAAGGGGTTGATGACCGTCATATCGGCAATCACTTCGACTTCAAAGCTCAGCTCGGTGGTTGGTTCCGGGAACACCAGACGAGCCAGAAAGTTGCCGTAGGGATCCTGCTGCCAGTTGATGAAATGCGATTCCGGTTTGACCTTCAGCGAGTAGCCATGAATCTTGGTACGGCTATGACTGGCTGGGCGGAGGCGCAACACATGAGGCCCCACCCCCACATGGCGGTCAAACTTGTAGGATGTCTTGTGCTGGATGGCTACACGTATTGTCATTCTGACATTTCCTTATCGACCGGGCAGATCGCGCAAGCGTCATCGCTGACGCAAAGAATGAAACCACGGAACATCTGATGACTGCTCCGGAACGCTGTTATTCAGCATGAGCCTGCTGTCATGGCGAGGATTGAACGTGCTTTAATGGTCATCCCCCTTGCCTCCTGACACACCCTGCAGTCATGCAAATACAATTCCTGTTTTCTCTGATATCGCGTCATCGCTCTGGCTTGACCGGGTTCAGTCTCGTCATCATGCTCGTCACCTTTCTACTACAACATCTGACCAGCAGCGAGAGCCTGGCTCCCAGTATTGCGGCATGGCTGGCGTTGCTACTGGTCTGGCCAGCGTTGCCACCCGTTAATCGCCAACAATGCCTGATATTAATGACAATCGGTGTAGTCTGCGTGGTTATTTCTGCAGGTCTTGGCGCCCGCATCCCCTGGAGCAGCCTGCTGGGTAATTACGTACCACTGCTTTGCATGCTGGTAGCGGTCAGTTTCCTGCGCTTACTGGCCAGCCGCAGTGAGGAAGCACTGCCCAGCGGCCGCCGTGCCATTGGTTCTACACTGGCGGCGGCACATCTGCTGGGTGCCGTACTCAACCTCTCCATCCTCGCGATCATGGGTGACCGTATGGCTCGCAGCAGTCAGCTCACACTGAAACAGGTGCTGGTGATCGGCCGTGGCTTCACCTTTGCTGCACTGTGGTCGCCTTTCTTTGTGGCCATGAACGTTTCGCTGTTGTCTGCCCCCGGGATGTCCTTTGCTCAGGTATTTCCGGTGGGTGCGGTTATCGCCGTATGTGCATTGATACTGAGCTGGTGGCATTTGCGCCAGGATGCAGCAGACTTTCAGGGCTATCCCCTGAACCGACAGGGGTTGTCGCTTCCCGTTGGTCTTGCCGCCCTGGTGATCGCTGCACATCAATGGAGCCCTCAGCTGTCCGTTACTTTGCTGATTACCATCCTTGCACCGAGCGTAGCGCTGGCGTTGAGCGGCATCAGACAGCGCAGTAGCTGTTTCCCTGCAATAACGCAGCATGTCAGTGCTGGACTGGGGCGCATGGGAGGAGAACTGGCCCTCTTTCTGGCCGCCGGGGTGCTGAGCGTTGGTTTGACACTGATTACCCAGCAAACCGGATTCAGCTTACCTTTGCACCACTTTGGCGCATTGGAAGCCAGTATTTTGTTCCCCTTTATCCTGATACTGGCATGGTCTGGTGTTCATGCCATGATCAGCGTCGCTGTCTTGAGCCCCATACTGCTGCCGTTACAACCGAACCCGAACATGCTGGGCTTCATGTTTCTGAGTTCGTGGGCAATGGGGTCGGGTTCCAGCCCTTTGTCGGGCATGAACCTGATGCTGGCGTTACGATATGGGGTGCGTAGTAAGCAGATATGGCGGGCACAGGCACCGTTCTTCCTGATGCTGCTACCGCTTATTTGGGCTGGGTTGTTCTGGTTGGACAGCTACCATTAGTCATTAGTAGTCCAACCAGCAAAAGATAATACAGGGGAAACTCAGCTAGCGAGGGAATCGAGATAGCGGCGCATGGCGGCCACTGTTTCATCACTACAGTGATGCTCTATCCCTTCGGAGTCGGCATACGCGGCTTCTTCTGACACGCCCAGTGCCATCAGCATCGACAGCACCACTTGATGGCGCTCGGCGACCTTCACCGCCAGCTCCTGACCTTCCTCAGTCAGAAATATGCCACGGTAAGGGCGGGCCTCGACAAAACCGTCACGCTTGAGTTTGGTGACCACTTTAGAAACAGCCGCTGCGGTCACGCCGAGACGCTCAGCCAGATCACTGGCGCGGGCTTCACCGTGCAGCTGGTGGAGGTACGCGATCTCTTCGACATAGTCTTCCACCAACTCTCTCTGGTGGTCCTGGCGCACCCGCTCAAACGGGGCATAACGATGTGGTTCTGTCATGTTCTTCCTGCTACCTGTCATCGGTACCGCTGCGGCTCCAGCAATGACGGTTGCCAATCATCTGCTCACGGACCTGACACCTTAAAACAAAAGCGCCTTCCAAAGAAGGCGCTTTTACTCTCGATGATTCGTCAGTATAGCTGCTGCGATAACAGATGCTTACATCAGCTCGAACACCAGAACGTAGAGGTTGAGGGCAATAATGATCGTTGCAACGATTCCCCCTGCGATATTGACCCAGCGATGATTCACCAGATTCCCCATCAACTGACGGTTGGCGGTAAAGAGCAGTAATGGCACCAGCGCAAAGGGGATACCAAAACTCAATACGACCTGGCTGACTACCAGAACCTGCTGCTCTGGCAATCCCATCAGGATCACGACGATAGCAGGCGCCATGGTAATCAGGCGTCGCAACCACAGAGGAATAGTGAAGTTAACAAATCCCTGCATCACCACCTGCCCCGACATGGTGCCAACAATCGATGAAGACAGGCCAGCAAACAGCAGCGTCAAGCCAAAGATCATGCTGGCAGCATCGTGCCCCATCAGAGGCGACAGCAACTTGTAACTTTCCTCAATGGACGCAATTGTCGTTTCGCCATTGTTGAAGAACACGGTTGCCGCCAAAACCAGCATAGCCATGTTGATCAGCCCGGCCAGTGCCATACCGATGATGACGTCCATGCGGTAGTACTTCATGATGCGGCTACGATCACTGTCAGCCGTTACCTTGATACGGTTTTGCGACAATGCCGAGTGCAAATAGATCACATGCGGCATCACCGTTGCGCCCAGAATCCCAGCCGCCAGAAAAATGGAATAGCTATCCGGGAAAGAAGGCAACAGCAAGCCTTTGATGATGGGCTCTGCCGGTGGCTTGCCCAGCAGGATTTCCAATAGGAAGCCCGCTGACACGGCCAGAATCATAGCCCCAATGATCATCTCCATGGTGCGGAACCCATAGCGCTGCATATGCAGCACCGCATAGGTAATCGCCCCGGTCAGCAATGCGCCTTCCAGCATCGACATGCCGAACAGCAGATTGAAAGCCAGTGCCGCGCCCAGAAACTCAGCAAGATCCGTCGCAATAGCGATCAACTCCGCCTGCACCCAAAACAGCCACACTACCGGGCGCGGATAGCGGTCACGAATCACTTCTGCCAGATTCTTGCCTGTTGCCAAGCCAAGCCGTGCAGACATGGTCTGGATCAGCATTGCCATCAGGTTAGCCCACAGCACTACCCACAGCAGGGTATACCCATAGCGCGAGCCTGCTTCAATGTTGGTGGCGAAGTTGCCCGGGTCGATATAGGCCACAGCGGCAATCATTGCTGGCCCCATAAAAGGAAGAAAGCGCCGCACCAGACTTGTGCCGTGACCAGAGAGCACACGTTGGGCCTGTACACGCACAGTCTGATCAGACATTGCATGAATCATGATGACCGTCCAAAAAGTTAACCGTGGTTAACAAGATAGCGACTGGTTAATCATAAAACAAGATTCATTCTCATTAAGCTTTCTAAAGATTCTGATAGGCTGAGCCTATTTATCCCCTCCCCGAACGTTAGGTAGTTCACATTCGATTGGCCAGCGGTGAATTCCCGCACCAACTGCTATGCTGTTTTATTGAAAAACTGTATCTACTCAATAACAGATCGACATTCTACAGTGCTCTTACTTACTTCGAAGGTAGCTGTCTCCCGATAGTCTTTATCTGAGGACAATGCCTAATCCCTCGACTGTTTAATGGAGACGGCCATGCAACCGGATTTCTACTCCCATTTGCACAAGACCCTGGCAGACATCGAAAACGCTGGCCTTTACAAGCATGAGCGCTTGATTCAGTCGGCTCAGCAGGCACGTGTTTCGACTCAGGATGGCCGCGAAGTCATCAACCTCTGCGCCAACAACTATCTGGGGCTGGCCAATCATCCAACACTGGTTGAAGCAGCCAAGCGTGCACTGGATGACTATGGCTATGGCATGGCCTCAGTACGATTTATCTGCGGCACCCATACATTACACCGCCAGCTGGAAGCAGCGCTGAGCCAGTTTCTGGGCATGCAGGACACGATTCTTTACTCCTCCTGCTTTGATGCCAACGGCGGTCTGTTCGAGACCCTGCTGGGCGCTGAAGACGCCATCATCTCCGACGCTCTCAATCACGCCAGCATCATCGACGGTATCCGTCTGTGCAAAGCCCAGCGCTTCCGCTATGCCAACAACGACATGGCCGATCTAGAGCGGCAGCTGCAGGCAGCCGAGGGCTGTCGTTTCAAACTAATCGCCACCGATGGCGTATTCTCCATGGATGGTATCATCGCCAACCTTTCTGCCATCTGCGACCTGGCGGATAAATACGGTGCGCTGGTCATGGTAGATGACTCCCATGCCGTAGGCTTTATGGGCGAGCACGGCCGTGGCACCCATGAGTATTGCGAGGTGATGGGCCGCATCGATATTTTGACAGGCACACTGGGCAAAGCGCTGGGCGGTGCTTCTGGAGGGTATATCAGTGCCCGTCAGGAAGTGATTGACCTGCTGCGTCAGCGCTCACGGCCCTATCTGTTCTCCAACAGTCTGGCGCCAATGATCACTGCAGCATCCATTGCAGCACTGGAGCTACTGGATCAATCTGCTACCCTGCGTCAGCAGCTGACCGAGAACAGCCTGTACTTCCGTCAGGGTCTGGAGAAAGCCGGATTCAAACTGGTCGCAGGTGAGCATCCCATCATCCCTGTCATGCTCGGTGATGCAACACTGGCCAAAACCATGGCTGACGAACTATTGAAAGAAGGCATCTATGTGGTGGGTTTCTCCTATCCTGTCGTCCCCCAGGGTCAGGCACGCATTCGCACCCAGATGTCAGCTGCCCTGAGCAAGGAAGATCTGGATAAAGCGCTGGCGGCGTTCATCCGCGTCGGCCAAGCCCTCGCTATCATTTAACAGAAACAACAATATCGCTTCGGGAATGATCTCCATGCGTACACTGGCCAAACTTCATCCTGAGAAAGGACTATGGGCACACGAGAGCGATGTGCCCGAATACGGCAACAACGACCTGTTGATCCGCATTCGCAAGACTGCCATCTGCGGTACCGACATGCACATCTGGAACTGGGATGAATGGGCACAGAAGACCATTCCTGTCCCCATGCATGTTGGCCACGAGTATGTCGGCGAAGTCGCTGCGATGGGCAGCGATGTACGCGGATTCAAGCTGGGGGACCGGGTTTCCGGTGAAGGTCATATTACCTGCGGGCACTGCCGTAATTGTCGCGCAGGCAAGCGCCATCTCTGCCGAGAGACCATCGGTGTCGGCGTCAACCGTCCAGGTGCCTTTGCCGACTATCTGGTCCTTCCGGCCGATAATGCCTTCAAACTGCCAGATAACATTCCCGATGACATTGCCGCCATTCTCGACCCTTTTGGCAACGCAGCCCATACCGCACTGTCCTTCGATCTGGTCGGGGAAGATGTGCTGATTACCGGAGCCGGCCCCATTGGCATCATGGCTGCGGCGATCTGCCGCCATGTCGGCGCCCGTCATGTGGTCATTACCGACGTCAATGAGTATCGCCTGCAACTGGCTGAGAAAATGGGGGCGACGCGTGCAGTCAATGTCGCGACAACCTCTCTGCAGGATGTCATGCATGATCTGCATATGACCGAAGGCTTTGATGTGGGTCTGGAGATGTCAGGCGTACCTGCCGCGTTTCGCAGCATGCTGTCGAGCATGAATCATGGCGGCAAGATTGCCATGCTGGGTATTCCTTCCGGGGAGACAGCCATTGACTGGAATCAGGTTATTTTCAAAGGCCTGATCATCAAGGGGATCTATGGCCGCGAAATGTTCGAGACCTGGTACAAGATGGTCGCCATGCTCCAAAGTGGACTGGACCTTAGCCCAATGATCACCCACCACTACAAGGTGGCTGATTTCGAGCAGGGCTTTGCAGCCATGGCCTCTGGCCAGTCTGGCAAAGTGATTCTGGACTGGACCTGACCCTTCCGGCTCAGTCAGTCAGACTGCCTCGCAATGCTGCTACCAGCAGTGACCAGTCTGGCTGACTGACCGCAATACTGATACGCATACAGTGGCGAAAACGCTCGGACGCTGAGAACAGGCTGCCGGGCATCACGCTGATTCCCTTCTGCAACATCTGCTCATACACCGCAAGTGCATCCACCTCGGCAGGTAAAATCAGCCACAGCAAAAAACCTCCTTGAGGTAAGGACCAGGCTACAGGCAAGCCAGAGGCATGCAGGGCATCGACCAGATTATGCAGTTGCTGCCGATACTGGCGACGAACCTTGCGCAGATGCCGATCATAGTCACCACTGTGCAGATACTCCGCCATCACCTGCTGTGACAGGGCATGGCTTGCCATAGTTGTCACCGTCAGCAACTGCTGTAGCGGCTGGTGATAACGACCTCCCGCCACCCAGCCGACCCTGAACCCCGGTGCAATAGTCTTGGAGAAAGCACTGCAGTAAAGCACATTGCCTTCGCGGTCCCAGGCTTTCAACGGCAGCGGCTGACGCCTGCCGTAGTGCAGATCCGCATAGGTATCATCTTCCACCAAAGGAATTTGAGCCTCGCTTAGCATGTTAACCAAACGCTGCTTATGCTCATCCGGCATCAGACTGCCGGTAGGATTAGAAAAATTGGCTGAAACCACGCAGGCCTTGACGGGCCACTCCTGAATAGCTGCAGCCAGCGCCTCCAGGTCCATACCTCTGGCCGGATCACAGGGAATCTCCAGAGCCTGCAAGCCGAGCGCCTCCAGAGCCTGCAACAATCCATGATAGGCAGGCGATTCGATAGCGATCAGATCACCCGGCCGCGCCAGCACACGCAAACAAAGACTGAGCGCCTCCTGGCAACCCTGAGTAATCAATAGCTCGCTGGCAGATACTGAACACCCCGCAGCCTGCATACGTACAGCGATTTGCTGTCGCAAGACCTTGTTGCCCGGAGGAAAGGCATAGTCGGTAATCAGGCCCGGCTGTTCACGCAAGCAACGGTTGGAGATTCGCCTCAGGATCTCCTGAGGCAGGAACACCGCCTCAGGCACCGCGGCACCCAGATGCATCAGGCCAGGCTGGCGAGACTGATTGAGTACATGATTGATCAGCTGGTGGCGAGAAACCGCCACGGGGGCTGGCACATGCTCTTCAACCTGCAGACGCTCCGGCAAAGCCTTCACATAAAAACCAGAGCGTGGGCGCGCCTCAATCAAGCCCTGCGCTTCCAGCGCACTCAAGGCCGCCAGAGCAGTGCTCTGACTGACACCCCATTGTTGATGCAATTTGCGAATAGAAGGGATCCGTTCGCCCTCGGCAAATACCCCGGTGCGGATATGCTCAGCTAACTGCTCTGCAACCTGTTGATATAACACCAGACCTTCCTGATCACGCTTAAAAATCGTTGGTATCCGCAGCACACAGCCTGATCACTCGGCAGCAAAGTATCGCTACAGTCTCATGCAACAGAAGCAAAAAAGGCCACTGCGAACAGTGGCCTTTAAGGGTACAAGCTATGGGGCAGAAAAGGCTACCCGAAGTCCGTTCAGAGCAGCATACGGCGAACGTCAGCCAGCAGCTGAGCCATATAGGTCAGGAAGCGGCCAGCATCACCACCATTGATGGCGCGGTGGTCATAGGACAGACACAGCGGCAACATGGTGCGAGGCTCGAACTCCTTACCATTCCAGCGTGGTTTGATATCGGCACGAGATACACCCAGGATCGCTACCTCAGGGGTGTTAACGATCGGTGTAAAGCCGATACCACCGATACCACCGAGGCTGGAGATGGTGAAACACGCACCCTGCATTTCCGCAGGTTTGAGTTTCTTCTCCTGGGCCTTCTTGGCCAGCTCGTTGGCTTCACGCGACAGCTCATAGACACTTTTCTTGTCAGCATCACGGATAACCGGGACCACCAGACCGTTAGGGGTGTCTACTGCCATACCGATGTGCACATACTTCTTGTACACAATGCTCTCGCCGTCTGCGTGCAGAGAAGCGTTGAACTTCGGATGGTTACGCAGTGCAATGGCGCACGCCTTGATGATAAAGGGCAACGGAGTCAACTTGACGCCAGCCTTCTCAGCCTCGGCTTTGACTTCCTTACGGAAGGTTTCCAGCTCAGTGATATCGGCATCATCAAACTGAGTCACGTGTGGCACATTCAGCCATGCGCGACTCATGTTGAAAGCCGTCACCTTGTGGATCTTGCTCATTGGCTGGATATCCACTTCACCCCACTGGCTGAAGTCGATTGCCGGTACCTGAGGAATCCCCAATCCAGACATGGTGGCTGCGGGAGCGGCAGCCGCCTTGGGCTTGGCCAGCTCCTGCTTGACGTAAGTCTGGACATCTTCTTTCAGGATGCGACCACGCGGACCCGTTGGCGTCACCTTACCAAGATCAACACCAAACTCTCGCGCCAGAGCACGCACAGCAGGACCTGCATGAACGTTCTTACCTGCTTCACCTGTTGCAGCCACCGGGGCAGCAGCGGGTTTCGCAGCAGGAGCGGCAGCAGCAGGTGCGGCTGGCGCAGCAGCCTGAACTGGCGCAGGGGCGGCAACAGCAACAGAGCCGGCCACTTCAAGCTCAAGAATCAGATCACCTTCCGAGACCTTGCTACCTTCTTTCAGGGCAACGGATTTGACCACGCCACCTTTTGGCGCAGGCACTTCCATAGATGCCTTGTCAGTTTCCAGCACGATCAGCGAGTCACCTTCTGCAATGGTGTCACCGGCCTTGACGCAGACTTCAATGACATCCACACCGGTCGCACCACCGATATCAGGTACCTTAACCGCCTCAACACCACCCGCCACCGGAGCGGCAACCGGTGCTGCTGGAGCTGCGGTTGCAGCCACAGGAGCAGCAACTGAAGACGACTCGATAGGTGTAGGTTGCGCAGGCCCTGCCGCAACTTCCAGGACCAGAATCAGATCACCCTCGGAAACCTTGCCACCTTCAGCAACAGCAATGCTTTTCACCACACCGCTCTTGGGTGAAGGTACTTCCATGGACGCCTTGTCGGTTTCCAGCACGATCAGAGAATCGCCTTCAGCAATCTCCTGACCTACCTTGACTACCACTTCAATGACGTCGACACCGGTAGCACCACCGATATCCGGGACAGTAACCTGCTCCTCACCACCACTGGCCGCCGCAGGTGCAGCAACGGGTGCAGGGGCTGGAGCTGCGGCAACCGGCTCAGCCGCCGGAGCGGGCGCTGAAGCCACGGGTGCTGATGCACCTTCCAGTTCTAGCTCAAGGATATCCAGACCTTCGGAAGCCTTGTCACCTTCTTTGATGATGATGGACTTCACCACCCCACCTTTGGGTGCAGGCACTTCCATGGAGGCCTTGTCGGTCTCCAGAACGATCAGGGAATCACCTTCGTTGATGCTGTCGCCAGCCTTGACACAGACCTCAATGACATCAGCTTCACCACCACCGATGTCAGGCACTTTAATGATTTCAGTACTCACGTTGATCACCTCTCATCCGTTTCAAGTGCTAGCGTTAAACCGTTACCGGGTTCAACTTGTCGGGATTGATACCGAACAGCTTGATGGCACGTGATACTTCGCTGACGTCGATGCTGCCTTCTTCCGCCAGTGCTTTAAGAGCAGCAATGGCAACAAAGTAACGGTCAACCTCAAAGAAGTGACGGAGTTTCTTACGGGTATCAGAACGGCCGAAACCATCAGTACCCAGTACTTTAAAGCGATGTGGAACGAACTCACGCAACTGATCAGAGTACAGTTTCATGTAGTCAGTAGAGGCGATTACCGGGCCATTGAACTTGTTCAGGCACTCGGTCACATATGGAACACGAGGCTCTGATTCAGGATGCAGCAGGTTCCAGCGCGAACAGTCCAGCGCGTCGCGGCGCAGCTCGTTCATACTGGTAGCGCTCCAGATATTGGCATCGACATTGAAATTTTCACGCAGCAGTTTGGCTGCTTCACGCACTTCATTGAGGATGGTACCCGAGCCCATCAGCTGAACACTCAGCTTGCTGGAAGGATTCGCCTCTTCAAGCAGATACATACCCTTGATGATGCCCTCTTCGGCACCGACAGGCATGTCAGGATGCTGGTAGGCTTCGTTCATGGTAGTGATGTAGTAGAACTTGTTTTCCTTCTCGTGATACATGCGACGGATACCGTCCTGAATGATCACGGCCAGCTCGTAGCTGTAGGTAGGATCGTACGTTACGCAGTTCGGGATGGTGCTGGCGACCAGATGGCTATGACCATCCTGGTGCTGCAAGCCTTCGCCGTTCAGGGTAGTACGGCCAGAAGTGGCACCAATCAGGAAGCCACGTGCCTGCATGTCACCGGCAGCCCACGCCAGGTCACCAATACGCTGGAAACCGAACATGGAGTAATACACATAGAACGGAATCAGCGGGCAGTTACTGTTGGAGTAAGCGGTTGCACAGGCAATCCATGCTGACATGGCACCTGGCTCGTTAATACCTTCCTCGAGAATCTGGCCGTCTTTTGATTCCTTGTAGAACATGATCTGGTCACGGTCATGAGGCACATAACGCTGACCAGCAGAGCTGTAGATACCCAGCTGACGGAACATACCTTCCATACCGAAAGTACGCGCTTCATCAGGCACAATGGGCACGATACGGGAACCGATATTCTTGTCCTTCACCAGCGTGGAAAGAATACGCACAAACGCCATGGTGCTGGAGATTTCGCGATCACCGGTGCCTTTCAGCTGGCTGCCAAGGAAGTCCAGTGGCGGCGTTTCCAGCGCGGTGAAGTCTTTACGACGGGCAGGATACATACCTCCCAGAGACTTACGACGCTCGAACATATACTTCAGCTCAGCACTATCAGGTGCTGGACGATAATAAGGAACAGATTCCAGCTGCTCATCAGACAGCGGGATATTGAAGCGGTCACGGAAGGCTTTTAGATCGTCAACCTTCACTTTTTTCAGTGAGTGAGTATCGTTTTTCGCTTCACCAGACTGACCGGTACCGTAACCTTTAACGGTCTGCGCCAGAATCACGGTTGGCTGACCTTTGTGGTTGACCGCAGCGTGATACGCAGCGTACACCTTGTAGGGGTCATGACCACCACGGTTCAGATTCATGATGTCCTGATCAGACAGATCTTTTACCAGATCTTTCAGATCTGGGTATTTGCCAAAGAAATGCTCGCGGGTGTAAGCACCGCCGTTGGCCTTGTAGTTCTGCAGCTCACCATCGACGACTTCGTCCATACGCTTCTGCAGCAGACCCTGTTCGTCACGCTCAAGCAACGGATCCCAGTGACGTCCCCAAAGCACTTTGATGACGTTCCAGCCAGCGCCACGGAAGATACCTTCCAGTTCCTGCACAATCTTGCCATTGCCACGTACCGGGCCGTCCAGACGCTGCAGGTTACAGTTGATGACGAAGATAAGGTTTTCCAGCTTCTCGCGGCCAGCCAGAGAAATGGCCCCCAGGCTCTCTGGCTCGTCACACTCACCGTCACCCAGGAAACACCATACTTTTCGATCGCCGCGCTTGACCATGTCACGCGCTGACAGGTAGCGCATGATGTGCGCCTGATAGATGGCCTGAATGGGACCCAAGCCCATAGATACGGTCGGGAACTGCCAGAAGTCAGGCATCAACCAAGGGTGAGGGTACGAAGACAGACCATTGCCATCCACTTCGCGACGGAAGTTGTCCAGCTGCTCTTCAGTCAGACGACCTTCCAGATACGCGCGGGCGTAAATACCGGGAGAGATGTGCCCCTGGAAGAACACCATATCCGCTTCCTGCTCACCATCCGGCCCACGGAAAAAGTAGTTGAAGCCCACATCGTACAGAGTGGCTGAGGATGAGAAGGAAGAGATGTGACCACCCAGACCTTCGTCATTGTCGTTGGCGCGCATGACCATGGCCAGAGCGTTCCAGCGAATCAAAGAACGAATACGGCGCTCCATGAACAGGTCGCCAGGCATACGTGCTTCATCTTTGGGTTTGATAGTGTTGATGTAGGGAGTGTTGAGACTGCCGAACCCATCTACCCCCATCTCGCGTGCGTGGCTGCCAAGGCGTCGCAACAGGTAAGTTGCACGCTCACCGCCTTCATTTTTGGCAACCGACTCAAGGGCTTCTAGCCACTCACGAGTCTCGATAGGATCCTTATCTTCGATAAAGTCTTGCACTGTGAATTCCCCATATTGAATTCTTTTTGTACCCGCACTTGTGTATTTTTCCTACACAAGCCTTATCCCATTGTGCATTGCAACAGGCTGGTTGTTATTATTTTTGTAGTAATACTACAAAAGCACACAACATAAATCTACTGAGTTACAGTGAGGTGAACGCTACTGACGTGATCCACGTCAGAGGAAAAACCGCCACTCACCTTCAGCGACTACAAAACTCAGCGACACTGCTGTTCGACCCCTGCTCCAGTCGATCAGGAGCGATAGGTGTAATAAAACATCTGTTTGGCCCGGACAGAAAGCTACAGCTCGTTCCGGCAAACATCACGCAACCCAGATCATGACAATTCAGAACGTCGCATTGCTCTGAGCAAACGCGTTTTTTCCTTACCGAACTCCAGCAATACCTCCTCAACGTAGGCCAGATGAGTATGCGCTGCACGCCTGGCCTCCTCTGGATTACCTCTGCAGATGGCGTCCAGTAATATCGCATGCTGATTGTGAATCTGTTTGCGATAGTCAGTTTTAGGATAGATCTGGCTCAAGTTGCCAAAAATATTCTTCTGCAGCAGTGAGAAGAGCGACCTCATAGTGTGTAAAAGCACCATGTTGTGAGCAGCCTCAGCGATAGCGAGATGGAAATCCACATCCGCTGCTACCTCTCGCTCAAACTCCTTCCGCTCATGACACTGCTGCAACCATTCGTATTTCCGTCTCAAGTTTTCACGATCAGCTTCTGTACTGCGGATGGCTGCGTAGTATGCAGACACGCCTTCCAGCGCATGACGGAACTCCAGCAGATCGTACTGAGCTTCAGGATGAGCGGCGAACAACTCAATCAGTGGATCAGAGAATGACTCTCCAACAGCTTCGGCAACGTAAGTCCCCCCGCCTTGCCGACTGAACAAAAGGCCTTTAGCCACCAGCTTTTGCACAGCTTCACGAAGAGAAGGCCGGGATACTTCAAACTGTTTGGCAAGTTCCCGCTCGGGTGGCAACTTCTGACCTGGCTTGAGAGTTCCCTCAAGAATCATTGACTCCAGCTGAGTCATGATCACATCAGAGAGTTTGGGTTGTTTTACACGTTCGTAAGCCATGACTTGCGCCGACTCGCCTTGTTATTGGGGATAAGTATTGATACTAAAAAGCATTCGTACAGCTTCAGGACCATAAAAGTCCAGCACTGTTGGCCTTTGGAAACTCATCATACTCATGGCGCTCATCAGCAACATTGAGCGGTCAGAGTAACGAAAGAGCATACAACAAAAAGGTCTTACCAATACACCCTTTGAAATCTTCATGCTTTAGACACTCACTCACGTCCACGTGTAAGCTAATGCCATCGGCTAAATTGACAGGAATCATCTGAAGCACCTATGCTTCCAGCATTCACAATGGTTAATTGGTAATACCAATAAAGCCATCCTGCATTGCCTGCTCTCCGCATTCTCCGTGGGAGAGGTTGCTAACAACAAATAAAGTGATTAGCCATGAAACCTGAGTACCGTGCCTTTGCCAGCGAGATGGATGGCATCCTGACTGCAGACAGCATCATAGATGATCCCTTGCGCCTACTTGCGTATGGAACAGACGCCAGCTTTTATCGTCTGATTCCACAGCTGGTACTGCGCCCCAAAACCTCAGCGCAAATATCTTCCATCCTCCGCAAAGCACGCCAGCACAACCTTCCCGTAACCTTTCGCACAGCCGGCACCAGCCTGTCCGGCCAGGCGATCACAGACTCGATTCTCATCCAGCTGGCCGGCAACTGGCAGGGATACCATATTCATGATGGGGCACATGCCATTAGCCTGGAGCCCGGTGTCATTGGTGCACAGGCCAACAAATATCTGGCTCCGTTTCAACGCAAGATCGGCCCGGATCCTGCGTCCATCAACGCGGCCATGATTGGCGGAATAGCCGCGAACAACTCCAGTGGTATGTGCTGCGGGACGGCACAGAACTCCTATAACACATTGAAAAGCATGAAGGTGATTCTGGCGGATGGAACGCAGCTGGACACCAGCGATCAGGAATCGCGTGACACGTTCAGGCACAGCCATGGGAGTTTGCTGGACGCACTGGAAAGCCTGGGAC
The DNA here is from genome assembly GCF_003194385.1 of Pokkaliibacter plantistimulans. Classification (GTDB taxonomy): domain Bacteria; phylum Pseudomonadota; class Gammaproteobacteria; order Pseudomonadales; family Balneatricaceae; genus Pokkaliibacter; species Pokkaliibacter plantistimulans. The sequence goes on along the minus strand of NZ_LAPT01000097.1, from coordinate 13,883 downwards.
ATCAGGCTCGTGCCAACACGATGCTCGCCGAACGCATCCGCCATAAGTACCGACTGAAAAACACCACTGGCTATGCCCTGAACGCACTGATTGACTTCACAGACCCCTTCGACATCCTTCAACATCTGATGATTGGCTCCGAGGGTACACTGGGTTTTATCAGTGAAATCACCTATCACACGGTCGAGGAGCATGCCCACAAGGCCTCAGGACTGCTGTTTTTCGCGTCACTGGATACGACATGCCAAGCCGTCGCCGCACTGAAGACTGCTCCCGTCGCCGCAGTGGAAATGATGGACCGCCCAAGCTTGCGCTCTGTGCAAGATAAACCGGGTATGCCGGACTATGTGCGTACCCTGCCCGATGATGCAGCAGCGCTGCTGGTTGAATGCCGCGCCACCAGCGCAGAACAACTTGAAAGCCAGTTGCAAGCGGTAGCCACCATACTGGATCAAGCTGGCTTGTCCCCTATTATTCCCCCTTCTTTTAGTACCGACCCCAAAGTGACGGGCCAGTATTGGGGCATTCGCAAGGGGATGTTCCCGGCGGTAGGCGCCGTACGAAAAACGGGCACCACTGTCATCATTGAAGATGTCGCTTTTCCTGTACTGCGGCTGGCAGAGGCCGTGAGAGACCTTCATCAGCTGTTTGATAAGTGGGGCTATCATGAAGCCATCATTTTTGGCCATGCGCTGGAAGGCAATCTGCACTTCGTCTTCACTCAGGGCTTTGATACTACGGAGGAAATTCAACGCTATGAAGGCCTGATGGATGACGTCGCCAGACTGGTCGTCGATAAATACGACGGTTCACTGAAAGCGGAGCACGGTACTGGCCGAAATATGGCTCCCTATGTTGAAAAGGAATGGGGAGCAGATGGTTATCAGCTGATGTGGGAAATCAAGGAGCTGTTTGACCCAGACAATCTGCTCAACCCCGGTGTCCTGCTGAATCGCGATCCTCAGGTTCACCTGCAAAACCTCAAGCCCCTGCCTGCCGCTAACACTCTGGTGGATACCTGTATCGAATGCGGCTTTTGTGAGCCCACCTGCCCTTCTCGGGCGCTCACCCTCACCCCAAGACAACGAATTGTCATCTGGCGTGAAATCGCACGTTTGCAGCGCTCAGGTGAAGACCCCCAACGACTGGAAGCGTTACAACAGGATTATCATTATCAGGGTACCGGCACATGTGCCGCCTGCGGACTTTGCTCTACCGCCTGCCCGGTTGGCATCAATACCGGCGATCTGACCCGCCAAATCAGGTCACAGCAAAGCCAGCGTCTTGCCCCACGAGGTACATGGATAGCCAATCATTTTGCTGCTATTACTACGGCCACCCGCTTCACTCTGGCAACGGCCCACGCTACTCACAAAATACTGGGCACGGCAGCCATGACCAGATTAACGCAGGGGGTACGCAAGCTTTCTCACAACAGTGTAGGCTTCTGGACACCAGCGATGCCCACAGCAGCCTCCAAACATCACTACTCAACACAGAGCACAAGTGACAAGCCCAGAGTAATCTACCTGCCCAGCTGTGCATCACGCGTTATGGGCCCAGCCGAAGGCAGTCAGGAAACAGAGTCTCTGGTCGCCATGACTGAACGCCTGCTACAGAAAGCAGGGTTTGAAGTCATCTATCCAGAAGGGCTGGATAGTCTGTGTTGCGGCATGCCGTTCCAGAGCAAGGGATTATTTGAACAGGCCGATCAGAAACGTAGAGAGGTAAATGCTGCGCTACTCAAAGCTACTGACAATGGTGCATGGCCTATCTACTGCGATACCAGCCCATGCTCCCTGCGCCTCGGCGAACAGCTGGATGTGCGCTTGCAACTCCATGATCCCGTTGCTTTTATTGACAGCCATGTGCTCGATAACCTGAGCATTACTCCTGTTGATGAGCCGGTCATGCTGCATATTACCTGCAGCACGGTACGACAGGGGTTGGCAGAACGTCTGGTCAAAATCATGAAGCGCTGCGCCACGGAAGTGGTAATACCTGATGACATTACCTGCTGTGGCTTCGCAGGTGACAAAGGCTTCTCCACGCCAGAGCTGAATGCATCGGCATTGCGCGCGTTGAAACGACAAGTCCCAGCGAATTGTCAGGAAGGCTTCTCTACCAGCCGGACTTGCGAAATTGGCCTTTCGCATCACAGTGGTGTCGATTACAAGTCCATCGTCTACTTGCTCGACCGCTGCAGCCAAGCTACAACAGAAGGCTGAACTCACAGCGTGAAAGGAATCCAGGTCTGCTTGCTGCATTTGTTGCACAGACCTTCATGGCTTTGCTTTTCGGTTGTTGGATTGAACGATGCATCCATGGATGGCAAGCCGTTCGCCAATGAACAAAGAGAGCATTCAGGCACCTGACATGCTCTCTCCGGAAGTGAAACGCTAATGTTAGAAAGGATATTCCTGACCGTCTTCCCGGTGGTCGCTGTTGTATTGATTGGCAGCATTTACGGTCGCCTGCGCCGTCCCGACGTCAGGGTTGCGAATCAAATTAATATGGAGCTCTTCGTTCCTGCCCTACTTATCAGCGTACTTGCAGGCAAAAACTTTCAACTCACCGATTACTCGCAGCTGGCCATAATGGCAGCTGCAATTGTGCTCGGCTCGGGCCTGGTACTGCTGCCGCTGTGCAGGCTCCCAGGAGTTTCGCTAAAGACCTTTCTGCCTCCGATGATGTTCAACAACACCGGCAATATGGGTATACCGTTGCTGGCTTTCGCTTTCGGAGACAAGGCTCTGCCAGCGGCAGTTGTGCTCTTCATCGTTGAGATGCTGCTGCATTTCACGGTGGGCATCTACATGCTTGATCACCGAACCTCACCCAGGCAACTGTTACGTATGCCCATTACACTGGCAACGCTGCTGGGCCTGGCATTGAGTTTTAGTGGCTTACACTTGCCTCAATGGCTTTATACGCCGCTCGACATGATAGGGCAGATATCCATTCCACTAATGCTATTCACCCTTGGCATCCGGCTGACCCATATCAACCTGAAGGATTGGCATGTAGGCGTGCTGGGAGCAATAGCATGCCCCGCATCCGGTCTGTTGCTCGCCTGGGTCGTACAAACTTTATGGCCGCTGCCTGCAGAACAGTGGGCCTATCTGATCGTTTTTGCAGCGCTTCCACCTGCAGTACTGAACTACATGCTGGCAGAGCAATTCAGGCAGGAGCCCGCCAAGGTCGCTTCAATCGTCATGCTGGGGAATATTGCCAGTCTGGTGATCATTCCTTTGGCTCTGATGTGGGCTATCTAGTCTAAGCTGAACAGGCCAACGCCCTCCTCGCTGCCACGCTTCTGCGGTAGCGAGAAGCTAGTTTGATATTGAGAACTATTTTCATTATTTTGTTTTTCTTGCGGCTGCAGATTCGTCCTTAATCAGGAGCACATTGCCGTGAAAGGAGAACAGGATATGTCTGCCAGTAAAGCCGACGAAGGTATTTATCTCTACCACATTCAAGCAGGGCGCAAAGCATATATAGCCGCTGACTATTTCCAGGCGATGACTCACTACACTCAGGCTCATCATGCTGCGGAACGCTTGTTCTTTGACAAAAACTACACTCCATCAGCACTGGAAGTACCTGACGCCTATGTCGAAGCAACACGGACTCTGGCACACCTGTTTGGACTCACTCGGGACGAACAAGGACAGGAAGACTACTTGCTTCAGGTCCATGACGGCCTTATTGATGCCATTATCGACTATGGCAGACCTTCTGACTTTCGCCAGCGCTGCCTGTCGCTGCTCCCTCTGACACTTGAGCTCCTGCTGGCACAATGGGATAGCCCCAGACTGCTCATCAAACAGGCAGAACTACGCCTGCAGGTATACAACCTGCAACGCTATTTCGGTGACGGCACCAACCAGAAAGAAGAGCTGGCTCTCAAGACGCCTCAAGGTCACAACCGTATTGCGTAGCCCTCTCCAATAATTGATCCCTGGTGCATAGCAGAAAATAAAAATGACGCCGAAGCGCCATTTTTAACACTATATTCCGATGCAGCAGAGATTAGATGCTACGTTCCTCTACAATCTTCCACTCACCATTTTCCTGTTCCATGGTCAGCTCTTTCACCACGTTATCTTCGAAGTGATTGGCCTTATAGTGCTGATCAAAACGAACGATCGCCTTACCATCCACCATAGAGACCTGAGGCTCACCAATCGTCAGTTCTATCCACTGTGGATAGGCCAGCTTAGAGCGTCGATCTTTCTCCCATGCGGCATAACTGCCTTTCTCAGGAGCAAAGTTACTGGCGTAGTGAGACAGGTAGGCATCTACATCCTTGGATTGCCAAGCCTGCCGCCATCCTTCTACAGAGGCCAGCACCGCCTGATCACCCTGATCCATACTGTGATCAACACTGCCCTGCACTGAGTCCTCAGGCTGAGCTGTTTCAGTGGCGGCCTGTTGTGGCGCTGCATCAGGGCTCTCCACACTGGTCATCAGTGAGCTGGATGCGGCAAGAATACGATATTGCGCCAGACGCATGTCAGACTGAGCATTCACCAGTGAGTTACGCGCTTCAAACAGCTCGTTTTCAGAATCAAGCAGGTCCAGCAAGGAACGCTGCCCCAGATTGAACTGCTGCTTGTAAAGCTCACGTGTCTGATCGGCAGCTTTTACCTGGTCCTGATAATGAGGAACCTGCTGTGACAGCCATTCATAAGCAGACCAGGAAAGCTGCATGCTTTCTACCACTTCACGATAGGTCTGATCACGAATCGCCTTGGCCTTACCCAGTTGTTCAACGCTCTCCATATGACGAGCCTTATCAGCCCCCCCATTGAACAGGTTGTAGTTAACTTTCAGCATCGCCTGATAATCAGAGTCTTTACCTTCGATACCATCAATGTTGTTGTTCCAGGTGCGTCCCAGCTCAACAGTCACTCGTGGCAGATAGGCACTCTCGCGTGACTTGATCTGTGCCTGGGCTTCATCGATATCCGATGTGGCCGATTTCAGGACGTAGTTGTTATCAATGGCACGAGTTACCGCATCATCAACACTTGGAGGTAGCCATGCGTTATCAAAGTCTGGGAAGATCACATCGTCATCCGAAGGCTGGCCAACGATCTGCTGATAGGTCGCTTTGACATCGCTCAGGTTATTACGTGCAGAGACCGTGTTGGCCTGAGCCAATGACAAACGGCTCTCGGCCTGCGCCAGTTCTGCCTGCGAGGCAACCCCGGACTGGCTGCGCTGGCGAATTTGCTCATAGATATTCTGGTGCTTGGCGAGGTTCTCTTCAGCCAGGCGCATCAACTGTGTCCGGCGATAGACATTCAGGTAAGCCCGGGCGATCTCCAAGGCCACACGATCAGTCTCACTTGACAGCTTCCAGGCTGACGCATCCGCTGCTGCCGTTTCACGCGCTACTTCCGAGCGGGTCTGAAAGCCGTCAAACAGCATTTGTGTAACGGTTAATGCACCCTCACGACGGTTAAGGGTTTTATCAACCTTCACACCATTGGTGTAATAGGTGTGCTCACGTCCAGAGCCAAAACTCACATCGACCTTAGGAAAATAGCCAGCACGCGCCTCATCAATTGCCGAAGCATCAGAACGTTGCTGATACTTGGCCTGCTCCACATAGGGACTGGTGTAGATATTTTCCTTAATGACTTCTTGTAACGTTTTTGCCTGGCTTGCACTCGCCATCATCAACACAGATGTAGCAAGCAATGTCAGTGTAAATGGCTTTGTAGTCTTCACCTTAAGCGTCCTCCCCATATCTTTTGTATTCAGCTTCCCTTCGCATATTGCTGACTGCCAAAACTAAGGATAGCCGATCTTTCACGCCATACTTTTTATATAAAGCACTAAGCTGATTTTTTATTGTTTGCTCCGACAAAGAGAGCTGCTCAGCAATTTGTTGATTGTTTAATCCGATCGATAGACAACGCAACAACTCTTCTTCACGCGAATTAAGACCCTGCTCTTTCAACGTATTACCAATGCCGGCCACATTGCCCAGCTGAGCCACCAAAGCCAGCATCAGCGACTGTCCTAACCAGACATGGCCAGACACTACCGTATCTCTGACCAGTCTGAATACATCGGGGCGAGCAAAGCTGTTCATGTAGCCCTGAGCGCCTGCCATGATGACTGACATGCCCTCTTTATTCCCGGGTACATTGCTCAGCACCACAATGGCAGTATCAGGCACAATGTCTTTCAGATTAGCCACACGTTTGTCTAGCCCATCCTCACCATGATGGTGCAACCAGATCACGTCAGGTTTGAATTCGCCTAGCGCTTCCACCAACCATACATCGTAAGGATGAAGTGCCTGTTTAACACGCTGGCAAAGGGAGTCATTACGGCTGAAAAGAATATCCATTCTTATCGTTCTCTTAACGCTGTCTCTTTAGCCCGATAGACCGGCTTGAGTAAATAATCCAGGACAGACTTTTTGCCCGTCATAATATCCACTGTGGCAGTCATGCCCGGAATGATTGGCAGAGGGGAATTAGCATCTCCCAGATGGCTTTTCAGCGTTCGCAATCTCACTATGTAATAGTATTCATGGTCGACATCATCCAGCACGGTATCAGGGCTGATGTTGACCAGCTCTGCCTCAAGACCTCCATAAGTAGAAAAGTCATAGGCCGTAAAGCGCACCATGGCTTTCTGGTCAGGATGCAGATAGGCAATGTCACGGGGTTTGATCTTGGCTTCAATCAGCAGCGTGTCTTTGGTCGGCACGACCTCGATAATATCCATACCTGGCTGCACTACACCGCCAACGGTATTCACCAAAATACGCTGAACAATCCCGTCAACCGGAGCCCGAACCGTAGTTCGCGTCACCTGATCTTTTAATGCCCCCCCCATTTCAGACAGACTCCGATAGTCAGTCAGCGCATCGTTGAGGTCCTTCTGAGCATCTCGCTGGAAGCCAACATTCAGCTCAGCAATTTTTTGCTTATTCTCGTTTAACGCCGCAGTGAGGCGCGGAATAGAGACACTCAGGGCATCCATCTGTCCTTTGGCATCATTCGCGTCACGCTCCAGACGAATTAACTCCACCTCTGACACCACCCCTTGCTTAGCGAGAGGACGGGTAATATTCAGCTCCTTCATGATCAGGCCATAGCTGCGCTTCAACTGCCCCAGTTTAGTCTGAGCCTCTTCCAGCTCACGTTCACGCTGTTTGACCTGATATTGCAGCGTACTCAGCTGTTCTTGCTGTGAGCGCTGGCGAATCTGATAAAAATTGTCTTCTTCCTTCCAGAAGTCATCGCTTCCTTTAGGAACGAAGGGCTTTCCTTCGGTTTCAGCCTGCAAACGGGCAATTTTGGCTTCCAGCGAGTTTTTCTTTTGCTGGTTTTCCATAAAGCTGGCATTGAAGCGGGTCGCATCGATTTTCACCAATACATCCCCCGTTGAGACATGCTGCCCTTCCTTGACCAGAATCTCGGAGACAATCCCCCCTTCAAGATTCTGCACTGTCTGCAACTGGTTAGAGGGAATGACCTTGGCGTTACCCCGGGTTATTTCATCCAACTTGGCGAAATACGCCCAGGTGACGGCCAACACAATCAGCAGAATCACACTCCAATACAGCCATTTGCCCCGCTCAATATCCTGATTGCGCAAAGCCTCGGCCAGATCCGAAGCAAACTCCAAATGCTGTTCTTTCTTACCTGCAGATGTAAATATCATGTTCTTAACCCACCTTGAGGCGCCCGTTTTTCAGCGCCTCCAGTACAGCTTCTTTGGGTCCGTCGGCCACTACTTTGCCCTGATGCAACACAATTACTCTGTCCACCAGCGGCAGCAACGTAGACTTGTGAGTTACCAGCACCAACGTTTTATTTTCAAGCAGTACACTGATGTGCTTTTTGAAACGCTCCTCTGTACTGGAGTCCATAGAATTGGTTGGCTCATCCAGAATGAGTACCTGAGGATCGTTGATTAGCGCTCTCGCTAACCCAATGCATTGCCGCTGCCCGCCAGAGAGCCCCTCACCCCGCTCACCGACGGCCATGTCAAACCCTTTGGGATGATGATTGGCAAAGTCAGACACCCCGGCCAGAACCGAGGCACTGATTAGCTGTTCATCGGTAGCAAAAGGTGAGCCAATAAGCAGGTTCTCTTTAAGAGAACCGGAAAAGAGAATGATGTCTTGTGGCACATATCCGACATTTCGTCGAATATCGGCAATACTGACCTGCTTAAGGTCAATACCATCCATGCGGACAGACCCTTCAATCGGATCATAAAGACCCATGATCAATTTTCCGATTGTGGATTTCCCTGAGCCGATCTTTCCGATAATGGCTACTTTTTCGCCTTTACGAATCTTTAAATTGACCTTTTCCAGTGCATTGTATTCTTGAGTCGGGTATTTGAAGGATACGTCGATAAACTCCACATCACCGTCAAAATGCGAACGCTCAACAAACTCTCTTTCTGGGTCATTCTCCACGGGCCTCTGCATAATTTCTTCGAGACCATTCAGAGACAGTTTGGTTTGCTGAAAGTTTGCGGCCAATCCTGCAGCTTGAGCCATGGGGTTAATAGCTCGGGAGGTCAGAATAACGCTGGCAATCAAACCACCCATGGTCATATTCTGGTCAGAAATAAGATAGACACCCAACACAACGGTGGCGACTGAAGCCAGCTGCTGAATGACAGCTGAAACATGGAAGACCGATGACGTCCACGCCTTGGCCTTGATTCCCCAGTTACTGGAATGGGCCACAGCCTGTTCCCATTTGCGCTGCGCCCAGGACTCAGCTCCGAGAATACGTACGGTCTCAAGACCTGTCAGGGTTTCCACCAGAACAGAATTTTTCTGCGAGCCGGAACTGTAGACATGCTCCATCGCAGCCATAATCGGAACACGTGCAAAGTAACCATAAGCAAACACCAACGGCATCGCGACCGCAGGTACTATCATCATCATTGGCGCGATCCAGCCAATCGTGAGCACAGCAATGATAGAGAAGGGGAAGTCTATGAGGGTAACCAGTGAAGCAGAGGTAAAGAAATTTCGGACGGAGTCAAACTCACGCAGATTGGAAGCATAGCTCCCGACAGAATGAGGTTTAGCCTTCATTTTCAAATTGAGTGTGTGCTCGAACAATTTAGACGACAGCACGACATCAATCTTCTTTCCAGTCACCTCCAGGAAATGCGCTCTCACACTCTTCAGTATGAAATCCATGCTGTAGGCAATGCCGACCCCTAGAGCCAGCACCCAAAGCGTATCAAATGCCTGGTTGGGAACGACCCGGTCATAAACGTTCATAGTGAACAGTGGGCTGACTAAAGCGAGTAGATTTATAAACAGGCTGCCGATCAATACATCACGATAAATGGGTTTATATCTTTTAATTGTCCCCCAAAACCAATGATCGGTCTTTACCTGATATATCTCCCTATTACTCTTATCAGACCGATATTCTTTTTTGAGTAGAACATAATAGCCAGCATAACTCTTTTGCAATTCGGCAAGTGGAACAGCAACCTCCATTTGCGGATCTTCTGGAAAAAGTAAGATAGCCTCCTCGGCTGTCTTTCTTACCAGAATACAGGCTGAATTATCCTGAGTGAGCAATAACGTCGGCTGTACCAGCTGGCTAATCTGACCAAGATCACCTTGTATGATCTTGCATGCTAGCCCTGCTCGGGCCGCAGCACGGGGAAGCAGGTTGATACCTATGCGGTTTCCCTCCATAGGCAGGCCTGCAATGAGTTGGTCTTTTGACTTGGATACACCAAGCAAACGACAAAATATCATCAGACACTCGAGCAACGGGTCAGTGCTGGCCATGTTAGCGACTACTTCACGCTCATCCAACAACATAAAATTACTCTCAATTACCTTTATTTACATTTGAATTAATAAATAAACAGCATCGCTAGACTAGAAAACAATGCGTTCATTTGCAACACAAACAGTGTCAATAAAACAAGTAAACACATGATTACAAAGTGAGTTAACAAAACTCTGAATAAAAACTTAAGGACTCCTTATGGTTTTGAAGTGTAGTACACCCATCCCACTATTCGCCTCCAAATATAAAGAACTAGTCTGATCGCTTTATGTTTCCAACAGGCAAAAAAAAGCCCATGCAACGCATGGGCTCTTTGCTCGGATTTACATCAAGTGTTAGCTGTGATCCACCACCAGCTGATGATTGTTGAGCAGATTATTGATGATCTCAGTATCGCTGCTGCCTGAAGACGACAGGTCAACGCCTTTAAGAGTAATGACCTGATCAGCCTGACTGTGATCACCCGAAGCAAACTGACCAGATGTACTGACATAGAGAACAGTGTCAGTAGAACCACTGCTGGAGTCTGTCTCAAAGTGCAGGTAGTTGCTCAGATCCTGTCCTGAGGTATCTGGCAGCATATCCGAAAGATCCAGCACATCAGCATTGCTATCCGAGCTACTGGTTGCAATATGGAAGTCAGCAACTACATCGCTGGCAGGATCTCCGGTAGAGCCCTGATCTCCCGATAGCCATATGAATGTATCTTGTCCCTGACCACCATGCATGACGTCGTCACCAGCGCCACCGGTGATCTGATCATCTCCGCCCTGGCCGAAGATCAGATCGTCGCCTTCACCGCCAATCAGGATGTCATTGCCACCACGAGTATCAGTGTCATCATTTAACGCATCTGCATTGTTGATGATGTAGTTGCGGATCTCCGCATCAGTAGGCGCAGTACCTCCATTAAGCTGAGTCAGATACTCGAGCAGACCTGTGTAGCCGAGCCCGTCATGAGTGCCAGCCGCATAACCATCCCAGCTGAGACTGTCGGAATTGACGGTATCACCGAAGATGACATCATTACCGGCAGTGCCAACCAGGGTGTCATTACCTAATGGTACTTCAGTCAGATCATCCAAAGCCCCCTGCAATGCAGCTGTCAAGGCATCAGCATCCGCAGAATCTTCAACATAATCAGGGTTACCATCACTATCAAAATTGGTCAGCTGCTGACCAAAAGTGCTGTCAGGGTCAATATTTAGACCAATGGCACTGACAGTAACCTGATTATTGCTGACAAGATTGTTATAGGCCTCCAAGCCTTCGGTGTAGCCAACACTGTCGCTATATTGCAACTTGCCACTGTCGTCATAGTAGCTGCGTGGCTCACCATCAGACAGGAAGAAGGAGATATTGCTGTAGTCAGCCCCACTGTCATAGCCAGCACTTGCTTCAGTACTAAACCAGTCACTGGCTGCATTGAACGCAGCCTCATAGTTGGTAGTGCCATCAGCCGTCAGCGCATTCACTGCAGTCTGAGCATCCGACAATTCGTTCGAGTCAAAGTCATCAATGCTATAGACAGTTGTTGCGCTACCGTTGAATGCGACAATTTGCAGATTGATGGTGCCTTCAAAATCCGCTAGCTGCGACAGCAGAGTATTTACTGCCTCTTTTAGATTTGCCAGGCGATCCCCCACCATACTTCCTGAAATATCGAGTATCAGGGATACGTTATAGTTTGGCGCTTCTCCCGGAGTGACGACAACCCCGGCAACATCGCCAATCAATACATCACTGCCTAAGGTAGACGTTTTAGTATTGTCGTCATTGTCGCCAACATATAGCTCAGACTGGTTAGCATTAATGGTGACAGTCAAAGTAGAACTGGAGGTATCACCATCATTGTCGACAAGGGTATAGGTGAAGTTTTCCTGTGACTGTAAGGCATCCTGTTCACTGTCAGGAGTATAGGAGTAGCTACCACTAACAAGATTAACAACCAAGGTTCCATGCTCGGTATCAATCGACAGCGTGGTAGAAGTTGTATCGTAATCAGCATCACTGCCGTCACTGGTCGCGACAGTGTTACTGCCAGCATCGAACGTATAGGTAACACCATCGTAACCTATGGACTGGATGTGGCCACCATCTGCGCCGAAGCTAGAACCATCGGTAGTACCAGTAGCAGTCTCCACTTCTACCAGTGACTTCAAGACGCCAGACAACTGAGACAAATCGGTAACGATAATGGCATCAGTATCTGTCCCCGTAACGCCATCATAGGAAATAGTGTCCAGATATTCGTTAGTGGCGCTACTACCCAATCCGATAGCATATGCCGTTATGCTGTTATCAGACAGGAACGTCTGCCAAGCAGTCTCCTCAGCACCGACAATACCGTTAGAGCCAGTATTATTGTCCTCATTCGGCACGCCATCGGAGATGAAGTACAAGATATTGTTCGCACCAGAAATCATGCCAGCAGAATTATCGCTTACTAACGACTCCAGCGTAGCAATGGCTGCATCGTAGTCTGTCCCCCCTGCTGCGGTCAGCCCATCGATGACAGCTTTAGCAGTCAACAGATCCATCCACGCGGTGCCCTGCTGCTCTGACTCCGAATTAAAGGTGACGATAGAAACCTTGACGTTGTTGGCATTTTCCCCGTAGTAGGTCAATAGATCGTTAATGGCAGCTTTGGCCAGATCCAAGGTACTGGCATAGCCTGCCACACCAGAATCACCATCCATGCTCTTCGACATATCCAACACGATCATGAGATTGACATCACCAGTAGTGACGGACGCTGTCAGCTGATGGGCAGTAGCGACGGGGGAGTCATCCTCTACGGTCACAGTGATAGTGGAGTTGGCTGTTGCAGAGCCATCCGTAGCCGCGACACCCACATTGAATGACAGGTTGTCTTCACTGGTTGGATCCGTGTGATCAAGGTGCCCCGTCAGTTTGACGTCGTAGTCGCCATTGTCATCGATAGTCACTACCACGATATCAGCACCGTTAGCACTGCCCGTGAGCGTATGGCCATCACCAGAGAGGCTCCAGCTCAGCGCAGTACCATCAGACGTCAGGGTATCAGTAGGAGCGCTCAGGCTGAATGTAAAGTCGGCGACACTGGCATTAGCAAGGCCAACGTTGCCAGAGTCCTCAGTACTGTCGGTCGTGTCAACATTACCGACATTGTCCTTGATACCGTCAATCAGCCCCTCTTCGGAGACGATTGCAGCAGCAGCGATCAACATTGGCATGTCATTGCTGCGAATCTTGCCATCAGCGCTATCACTGTTAATAGCCTGGCCGTTGGTCTGGGCATTGCTTGCGGTAACAACGAAGTTCTCCAACTTCTCATACAGATCATCATCCGCAGCCACTAAAGTAAGGGTTGCCTCGGTTTGCCCCGCAGCCATGGTGATATCACCAGTAAAAGCGCCAAGACTGCTGTCCCAGACCAGTATGGTATCCGTTCCGTTCACATCCACCGTAATGGTCTGAACATCACCCTCCTCAATCGGATCAGTCGACCCAGGAGCCACACTGATAGTCATGGTGGTTTCGTACTCACTCGGGTTGCTCAGAGTGACCGTGAAGCTGGCATCCTGCCCACCTTCGACCGCTGTGTCGACTACAGCAGCAACATCCAGTACCGGCACATCCCCTTCGTGATCTCCTGGCTCATCACCATCTTCATCAGCGATGGAGCCGTCGGCACTGGCGTCGTTCAGCGCCTGACCGTTGGTCTGGGCGTTGCTGACGCTGACGGTGAAGCCTTCCACGCCTTCGTAGGTGGCGTCATCGGCCGCCACCAGGGTCAGTTCGGCACGGGTGGTGCCGGCGGCGAAGGTGACGTCGCCGGTGTAGGCGCCGGCACTGCTGTCCCAGGTCAGGGTGTAGTCGGTGCCATCGACGCTGACGGTGATGGTCTGCACATCGCCTTCTTCGATGGGGTTGCCGCTGCTGCCCGGGGCCACGCTGACGGTCATGGTGGTGGCGTATTCACTGGGGTTGCTCAGGTCAATGCTGAACACGGCATGGGTCTGGCTGCCATCGGCGGCAGGCTCGGTGGCCTGGGCCTGAATGGCGGTGACGCCTGACGCTCCGCACGGG
>NZ_LAPT01000096.1 GCF_003194385.1 Pokkaliibacter plantistimulans | reverse complement strand
GGTATTCGGCAACACAGATAGCTTTTCAACGACCAGCCAGCACTTAATCTGTCGGCTCCGAGGTACTATCGGATCCTTCACCTTTACAGCATAAGTTCAGTACAGAAAACAACCAGCCCTAAATCACGACACATATCCACCTTTAAACAACCTGAAAGCGCTAGTCACCTTCAAAGCCATTCTCTGACCCGACCACTGCTTTGCGCACCAACACCATCGCCTGTAACTGCTGTCGTCCAAACTGCGCCATCCGCAGGAAGTCCTTACGCAGTATCGGCACATGCACATTGTCGGTGCTGGACTTGTCCTTTTCCCACTCGATATCCGGGTCATGAATGTAAAAGAAGTGATCATCTGCCCCTGACAGCACCACCCAGTGCGGTGCCTTGCTGCGGGAAATGCGGTAACTGGAGATCAGAATCAGCGGAATCCAGCCCTGTACCAGCAGCTGCTCCAGCATCGAACTGTTGAGACCTTCATCGTGAATGGCAATCTGCTCCTGCTGCAGCTGCGCCAGAAAACCCTCGTGCACCAGATGGATGACTTCCTTCTTGCCCTCATCGCGCACGCCATCGATAAAGGGCACACCCAGACTGCTGACATGCAGTCGCACCTCAAACCCGCGCCGGTGCGCCGCCAGCGCCAACCCGTGAGGGCTGCAACCACCGTGGCCGGAAGTCATAAAGATGGTGGTGGCTTCACGCCATAACTGCAGCTCCATTCGCCGGTTCAGCTCCAGACGGCCATTCAGCGCTTTCATCGCCATCATCAAGCAGGCCGGGCCACAGGTGAACTCCGTGGTCTGGGCGTAGAACGGCACCGGCGGCAGGCGCGCGTGTTTGGGGTAAAGCAGCCGCTTCTCGAAGCGCAACGCGTCCGCGTGGTCTTCATAGTAGTCATGCAGCAACTGGAACTGGCGATAACCCAGCTGACGATACAGACGGATGGCAGCGTGGTTATCCGGCCGGACCTCCAGTCGCAGATGACTGCAGTGGCGTTCCAGCGCCGCCTGTTCGGTGGCGCGCAGCAACACTTCGCCCAGCCCCCGGCCCCGATACTGCGGTGACACCGCCAGCGAATACAGACGACACAGGCTGGTGCCCTGACGGCACAGCAACAGGCTGTAGCCCGCCAGATGGCCGTCAGTTTCGGCAATCAGCAGCAGATCATGTTCGTTTTGCAGAAACCGCCGGAAAGATCGCCGCGACAGGCGATCACCCGTAAATCCGGCGTTTTCCAGCTCGATCAGGGCTTCCAGGTCACGCAAACCTGCCGGACGCAAATGCCAGGGCGCCGTCATAGAGACTCCTTTCTTGTTGTCAGGAGAAGCGCAGGGATGGCCTGCAATTCAGCCACATCCTGTCACCTCCCCGTGATGTATCACTCTATGTGGAAGCTTGGTCACGACTTGTTGGCTTTGCAAG
Organism: Pokkaliibacter plantistimulans; assembly: GCF_003194385.1. Classification (GTDB taxonomy): domain Bacteria; phylum Pseudomonadota; class Gammaproteobacteria; order Pseudomonadales; family Balneatricaceae; genus Pokkaliibacter; species Pokkaliibacter plantistimulans. The sequence goes on along the minus strand of NZ_LAPT01000096.1, from coordinate 1,757 downwards.
CAGCTGACGCTAATAGCACAACACCGCTCCATTCACTTCAGGGCGGCGAGCCACCGATGTTCGTCGCCACGCCAGGAAAGGCCATGAGCAAACTGATTATTCTGGTTGACGACCGCGCCGACTGGGCTGCCTACTACCCCACCGATGATCTGATGACGGCCCAGCAATACCTGACCGCCAGCCAGCATCTGGAAGGCAAGCCGATGCAGGTCATCAACCTCTGCCGCAGCTTCAAATACCTCGGTTCCGGCTACTACTGCTCATTGCTGGCCGAAGCACGCGGCCATCGGGTGATTCCCAGTGTGCGCACCCTCAATGACCTCAGCCACAAGAGTATCTACAGCCTCGATACCGCCGATCTCGACAGCCTGATCAACAAGGTACTGCCCAAAGGTATCGAGATCGCCAAAGCCGACATTCTGATTTTCTTCGGCAAAACCCACGAACCGGCGCTGGCCGATCTGGCCCGGCAGCTGTTTGAGCTGTTTCCCTGCCCGATCCTCAAGGCCAGCTTCCGCAAGGAGGGAGAAGGCAAAGGTGGCCACTGGCGGCTGAGTAAAATCCGCCCGGTCGCCCTGCAGCAGTTGCAGGACAGTGATGAAGACCGCTTTGCCGAGGCGCTGGATCGCTTCTCCCGTCGCATCTGGCGCAAGCCCCGCGCCCGCCGCAGCGCCCGTTACGATCTGGCGATCCTCTACGATCCGCAGGAGAAGATGCCGCCTTCCGATACCACCGCGCTGAAGCTGTTTATCAGTGAAGGCAAGAAGCTGGGGCTGGAGGTGGAGCTGATCGAAAAGCGCCACTACGCCCGGCTGGCCGAATACGATGCGCTGTTTATCCGTGAAACCACCGCCATCAATCACCACACCTATCGCTTTGCCAAAAAGGCCGAGAGTGAAGGCATGGTGGTGTTCGATGACCCCAACTCCATCCTCAAGTGCACCAACAAGGTCTATTTGGAAGACCTGCTGCGCACCCATCGTATTCCCACCCCGAAGACCGTGGTGGTCAATCGTGATCAGGCTGATCTGCTGGTGGAGCTGGAGCAGCGGCTGGGTTACCCCATGGTGCTGAAAATTCCCGATGGGGCGTTTTCCCGTGGTGTGTTCAAGGTCAAGGACCGCAACGAGCTGGACACCAGTCTGCAGCAGCTGTTTGAGCAGTCCTACCTGATTCTGGTGCAGGAGTTTCTCTATACCGACTACGACTGGCGCATCGGCATTCTCAACAACAAGGTGATCTTTGCCTGTCAGTATTTCATGAGCCAGGGCCACTGGCAGATTTACCATCATCACGAAGGCGGTGAAGCAGAAAGCGGCGGCTTTGAAACCATGCCCGCGTCGAAGGTGCCCAAGCAGGTGCTGAGAGTCGCCCTCAAGGCGGCCGGGCTGATCGGTGACGGCCTCTATGGCGTCGATCTGAAACAACGCGGCGATGAGGTGTTCGTTATTGAAGTCAACGACAACCCCAGCATCGACTCGGAGGTGGAAGACGCCTACCTCGGTGAAGAGCTGTATCGTGTCATTCTGGAAGAGTTTGTGCGACGGCTGGAGAAAAAGCGGCTAAGGCTGTAGCGCCTTAGCAGGCTGTTGAAAAACGCTATCGAGGCAGCCGAGACAAGGAAATACCCCGAGGGCACAAGAAACAGGCGAAAAAGCGGAGTTTAGTGGACTAAATGAGCATTTGACTCGCTTTGCTCGCCCCTTCGGGGCCGTGCTAAAACACGTTCAGCCTTCGGCTGTGAGCCTGTTTTTGAC
>NZ_LAPT01000095.1 GCF_003194385.1 Pokkaliibacter plantistimulans | reverse complement strand
GATTTTCAACAACCTGCTAAGGATTAAGGTTTTGCCGGGCAATTCCAAGCCCTTGCTTATAGACCCTTAAGCATTGCAACAGTTGGAAATTCCGCGCCAGTGATCGGCGCTATTCAGGTAACAGAATGTCGGTACTTGCTGCCTGCTCCCGCTGTGGGTGACAGATGCTCAGCAGTACTTGTCATCTGCTCTGACGGTAAACAGGAATAGTTATTCTCCCTTGCTCTTGCTGCCCGGGTAACCTAGTTTGACCTGCTCGGGCACTCTCACTCTCTGCCTGCACCGTATTGCTCAACCAAGGAGTAATCCATGTCCTCTCTGCGCACCCTCTACCCGGCGATTGAACCCTATGCCCACGGCATGCTCGATGTCGGCGATGGCCACCATGTCTACTGGGAACGCTGCGGTACGCCCGGCGCCAAACCGGTGGTCTTTCTGCACGGTGGCCCCGGTGCAGGGTGCTCACCCGCCCATCGTCAGCTGTTCAACCCCGATCACTATGACATTCTGCTGTTTGATCAGCGCGGCTGTGGCCGCTCGATTCCCCATGCCTGTCTGGACGCCAATACCACCTGGGATCTGGTCGCCGATATCGAACGTCTGCGGCAGATGTGCGGTTATGAAAAATGGCAGGTCTTTGGTGGCTCCTGGGGCTCCACGCTGGCGCTGGCCTATGCCGAAACCCACCCCGAGCACGTGTCGGAGCTGGTGTTACGCGGCATCTTCACCCTGCGCCGTGACGAGCTGCTGTGGTACTACCAGGAAGGCGCTTCCTGGCTGTTCCCCGATCTGTGGGAAGGTTTCCTCGCCCCCATCGCGGTACCGGATCGTCACGATCTGATGGCCGCTTATCGCCGCCTGCTGACCGGTGACGATGAACATGCCCGTCAGGTCGCGGCCAAAGCCTGGGCCACCTGGGAAGGCAGCACCATCCGCCTGCTGCCGGATGCGGGCAATGTTTCGCATTTCTCCGAAGATCACTTCGCGCTGGCCTTCGCCCGCATCGAGAACCACTTCTTCGTCAACGCAGGCTGGATGGAAGAGGGTCAGCTGATCGCTAATGCCGCGCGCCTGAAAGATATTCCGGGTGTGATCATTCAGGGCCGCTATGACGTCTGCACCCCGGCCAGAACGGCGTGGGAACTGCACAAGGCCTGGCCACAGGCGGATTATCAGATCATTGATGATGCAGGCCATGCCTTCAACGAGCCGGGTATTCTTGATGCGCTGATCCGTGCGACCGACCGCTTTGCCGGTTTATCACACTCATAGCCTGTGTTAACCCGGGCCATGCACGCCCACACCGCCCGCCGCCTCTGTGGCCTGCTCCGTCGCCTTGCGGGCCACAGAGGCAGGCCATACCTACAGCAGATAGACGCCAATGAGCCTGAAATTAAATCATATTCATCACGTTGCCATCATTTGCAGCGATTATGCCCGCTCCAGAGCCTTCTATACTGAAGTACTGGGGCTGACGGTCGTAGCGGAAACCTACCGCGCTACCCGTGACTCCTGGAAACTGGACCTGGCGGTGAACGGCCACTATCAGATCGAGCTGTTCTCCTTTCCTGATGCTCCCGTTCGCCCGTCCTGGCCGGAAGCGCAGGGCCTGCGCCACCTGGCTTTTGCCGTTGAGGATGTCAGCACCGCACGGCAGGTGCTGCTGGATGCGGGCATAGAGGTGGAAGCGGTGCGGGTGGATGACCTGACCGGCAAACGCTTTGTGTTTTTCAGTGACCCGGACGGGTTGCCGCTGGAGCTGTACGAGCAGTAATCGCACTGGCAGCACGCTGAAACACCCTGACGACCGGCGCCCCGTGCACTCCGACAGAACTGCCGCTATGATGCGGCATCCCGGCGATCAGGCCGACACAGCAATATGAGAGAAGTACAGCATGAGCATGAGGTTGTGGATCAATCTGGGCGGCCTGCAGGGTCGCCAGCCCGACAAAACCGATCTGGTCACCCTCTATGAAGAGATTGAGGCGCTGGACGATCTGGCCGAAGCGCTGGATCAGGTGCCGCTGTCTGCCTATTTCGATGACACCGACCTGCAGTATCAGCTCAATGACGGTGATCATTTCGACGATGATGAAGAAACCTGGGACAACGACGAAGCCGAGTGGTTCTATCCCAAGGAGTGTCTGCTGACCGTCAACGCCCTGCTGGCCCATCTGCAGGCCAACGGCGAAGTGCTGGCAGAAGACACCGAGCAGGCGATCCGCGAGCTGAGCCATGTGCAGCAGGTGCTGAGTCAGGCGGAAAGCGAAGGCATGGTCTGCCACCTGATGCTGGTGATGTAAGCCGCGGTTCACGAACTGCTGCGCGCCAGCCACCCGGCGTGACAAGACCTTCCCGTCCCGGCGGGTGCGCACGGGCGAAGATCAAACATAATTTAGGGTTTTACAGGAGGTGCTCCGTGCCCCTGAACAGCAATGCCTCCACACGCCTGACGGGCGGTTGCCTGTGTGGAGAACTGCGCTATGAAGTCAGCGGTCAGGTGATTGATGCCGGTTACTGCCACTGCCGCCTGTGTCAGCGCGCCAGTGGTGCACCGATGATGGCCTGGCTGACCTGTGCCGACAGCCACTTCCGCTATACCTCCGGCACGCCGGCGGAGTATCACTCCTCCAGCCGCAGCCTGCGCGAATTCTGCCCTCACTGCGGCACCCATCTGGTGTTCCGCACCGTAGGTCAGGATCATCTGGATGTCACCATGCCCAGCCTGGATGACCCCGATCAGATCAAACCGCAGTACCACATCTGGTGTGCCAGCAAGCGCCCGTGGCTGCAGATCGGCGATATGCTGCCGCGTTTCGACGATAACGGCCCGGATATCTGACCGCTTCCCCAGCGGATAGCGCTGATGTTCTCTCCAGCGCACCGCTGTCCAGCACACCTCTGCCTCAGGCAGAGGTGTCATCGGTCTGCACGATCAGCAGGCGATCAGGCTATCAGGCTTCCAGTAATTTCAGCAGATCCGCATAGAGCGCATCCGGCAGTTCCACACCCTGCGCCTCACTGCGCAGACGTGCCTCATAGCGCCGCTGTGACGGCAAGCGGGCACCCGCATCAATGATCCCCTCGAACAGGCTTTCTGCCCGCAGCAGATGGGTATCGCAGTCATCACCAAGGAAACGTTTGGGATCGAACACCACCAGCAGCTCGCCGTGATAGGGCAGTGAACGGCTGCCGTCATCAAACGCCAGTGACTCTGCACTGGTCAGGTCGCCAATCAATGGCCCTGCCAGCAACTCCACCATGGCCGACAAGGCCGATCCCTTATGGCCGCCGAACGTCAGCATGGAGCCCCCGTTGATCACGGCATTAGCATCAGTGGTCGGCTGCCCTTCAGCATCCACGCCCCAGCCCAGCGGAATGGGCTTGTCAGCACGACGATGCAGCTCGATATCGCCACGGGCAATGGCACTGGTGGCAAAGTCAAAGATATAGGGGTTATGACCGGGACGAGGCCAGCCAAAGGCGATCGGATTGGTACCAAAGACCGGCTTGCGACCGCCCGCCGGGGCCACCCAGGCATGGCTGGGAGTGAACGCCATGGCGACCAGCCCTTGCTCCACCAGCGCTTCGATTTCTACCCACAGTGCCGAGAAATGCACGCAGTTGTTAATGGCCATGGCCGCGATGCCGCCACTGCGGGCCTTGTCCACCAGCAGCGGCAGCCCCTGACGGAAAGACAGCGGCGAGAAGCCACCGTGCGCATTGACCTTCACCACCGCAGGGGCGTGATCAATCACTTCAGGCTCCGCATCGGCAACACCTTTACCAGCCTTGAGGGTGGCAACAATACCGAGCAGGCGGTACAGCCCATGGGAATGACACTCATCCCGTTGACCACGTACCACGGTATCGGCCACCGCCTGCACGTGACCTTCAGTAAAACCGTGATGACGCAAAATACGCTCAGCCAGTTCGCGGATGTCTGTCAGTGACAACTGCATATCGCTCTCCAGATTCAGTCATGCCTAGGGCAGAGAGACGATGGTCACTGCCCGCTGATAGCACTGGTGTTCAGTTAAATTCCAGCTCCGGCAGCATCGACTGCCCGACCGCGACTGTCAACTCTCACCCGTGTGACGTCATCAGGCCTGATCAGAGGGGGCCGCGGCACGTTCCAGCGCCGCCTGCAGGGTCGGGAACCAGGCCGTCACGCCCGGCTCGGGCCGCACCCCCGCATGCCTGAGCGTTCGCAGCGGCTGCTGCTGCATATCGGCCAGCCACAGGCTGACCCCGGCGTGACGACACTGATCCATCAGCTTGAGCAGGGCGGAGAGGCCACCGGCATCCAGCACCGTGACCCCATCCAGATACAGAATCATGCCGGGCAGGGGCTCGCCGCTGCGCTGTTGCTGACGATGCAGCTGGGCCAGCTCACCAAAAATGCGCTCTGCCGCGGCAAAGAACAGCGGCCCGTTGATCTTGAACACCCGCCAGCCCGCTGGCAGCTGCGCATCCCGCACCCGCTTGCCGTCGGTAATATCGGTGACTTGGGTCATCGCCGCCATTTCCTGCATGAACAGCACGGCTGCCAGCAGAATGCCAGCGGTGATGGCGATCACCATGTCAAACAGGATGGTCAGCAACAGACAGGTCAGGAATACCAGCACATCGCCGCGTGGTGCGGTTTTCAGCAGATGCACGGCCTTGGGGGCTTCACTCATGTTCCACGCCACCATCAGCAGCAGCGCCGCCATGGCCGGCATCGGCAGATAGGCCAGCAACGGTGACAGGCTCAGCAGCGCCAGCAGCACCACCAGCGCATGGATCATCGCTGCCAGCGGCGACTGGGCGCCAGCGCGGAAATTGGCAGCGGAACGGGCAATGGCGGCCGTCGCGGTGATACCGCCGAAGAACGGGGTGATGACATTGCCGATACCCTGACCGAGCAGTTCCGAGTTGGCGCTGTGGCGTTTGCCGGTCATTCCATCCAGCACCACCGCACACAGCAGCGACTCGATGGCGCCCAGCATGGCGATGGCAAACGCCGAGGGCAGCAACGCCTGCACCATCGCCCAGCTCCACGCCAGCGGCTTGCCATCCGCGCCCGGATGGCTCCAGGGCCACGCCAGCTCCGGCAGTACCGGCGGAATACCCTGCCCCTGAGAGCCATCGGCCAGCACATAGCTGAAACGCGAACCTATGGTATCCACCTGCCAGCCCAGATGATTCAGTGCCAGCGCCAGCAGGCTACCGGCCAGTACCGCAGGCAGATGCGCAGGCACCGGTGTTTTCAGTTTTGGCCACAGCAGCATGATCGCCAGTGTCAGCCCGGCCACCAGCACACTGGGCCAGTGGCTGCCCGGCAACGCCAGTAGCAGCGCCTCCACCTTGGGCAGATAGCGCTCCGGCAACTGGCCGACGCTGAGGCCAAAGAAGTCCTTGATCTGCAGGGTGGCAATCGACACGGCGATCCCCCCGGTAAAGCCCAGGGTGACCGCTTCGGGAATGTATTCAATCAGCCGCCCCAGACGCAGCAGCGCCAGCAGGATCAGAATCAGCCCCGACAGCAGGGACGCCAGTAACAGCCCGCCCAGACCAAACTGCTGCGCCACCGGATAAAGAATCACGACAAAGGCCGCGGTCGGCCCGGAAATGCTATAGCGCGAACCGCCGGTCAGGGCGATCAGGAAACCAGCGATGATGGCGGTGTAGAGGCCATACTGCGGCGCAACGCCACTGGCGATAGCCAGCGCCATGGACAGCGGAATGGCAATGATACCGACGGTGATACCTGCCAGCAGATCCTTGCTCAGTCGCTGCAGGTTGTAGGTTTCATTCAGACAGCTTTCACGCAGGGCGTGGCCAATACGGAGGGAAAACAGGTGGGCGCGATGCGGCATGATCACAGGTCTCCAGCAGGAGAAAGCGCCAACCGCAGACAGCGCTGTGTATCGCCTTCTGTACAGTTAGCATGTGATGAGAATTATATGCCTATACAGTATTCATTCAATGTTAATAACATTAACATGTAATGCACATATCCATGAGCCTGCATGGCGCTCAAGCCCCCGAATCCTGCCGAGGTACCTGAAGATGGAGCAGCGAACTGCACGCCTGACCCTGTTGATCGACCCCCGCAAGAAAGCCATTTTCGAAGCACTGTGCGCGAAGGAAGATGTCACTCCTTCACAGAAGGTCCGTCAGTTTATCCGTGACTACATTGAACAGCAGATGGGGCCAGACTGGTTGCAGCAGGCCATTGAGCAGGAAGGACAACAGGAAGAACAGTAAGGCTGACGGCGCTGCGGCCGTCAGCCAGCTGATTTACAGGGCGTAAACACACTCTCACGAGCGCAGGCCCGGCAAGACGAAAAGCGCCGCAGAAGCGGAGTTTGCTTAACGCACATGGCCTTTCAACGCTGCGTGGCCGACACGCAGCAGCGCGTTGGCAGGTACTCAGAACAGCCAGCGCAGCACGCCATAGACCAGCATCCCGCCACAGACCGTCAGCAGCAGGCTGACCCCACGCCAGGCCATCAGACCAGCGACCACAGCCGCCCACAGGGTGGGATTCTGCCAGTCGGTGTGGATCTGCTGGTCACGTACCAGCGTGGTCTGCACCACGATAGCGGTCAGTACTGCAACCGGCACATAGCCCAGCGTACGCTGCAGCAACGGCGGCAGCTGGAAGCGATGAGCCAGTGCAAAGGGCAGATAACGGGGCACAAACGTCACCGCCATCATCGCCAGAATCAGCAACAGCAGGGTCAGATCATTCATGGTGAGTCGCTCCGTTCAGGGGGGCCGTTTTTTTGCTCAGCATCTCCGTCCCGATACCGACACCAATGGCCACCAGTGAGGTTACCAGCAGACCGGTATTGTGCGGCCAGTCATAGGTCAGCAGGATGACGCCTCCCGCCGTCACAGCACAGCACAGGTGGCTGAACTGCTTGATGGCAGGCACAACCATGCCGACAAAAGCCACGACCAGCGCCACTTCCAGCCCCCAGTGGGTGAGATCAGGCACATCCCTGCTCAGCCAGGCGCCCAGCGCGGTGCAGGCGACCCAGTTGATGTACATGGCAGAACCCGAGCCCAGCCAGTACCAGCGCAGGTTGCCGGTATCGCGATAGTGGCGCAGATGGGTGCTGACGGTGGCATAGGTTTCATCCGTCAGCCAGAACGCCAGAGGTAACCGCCAGCGCTGTGACAGTCTGGCCGCTTCCGGCATCAGGCTGGCGGCATAGAGCATATGCCGCAGGTTGACCACCAGTACGGTCAGCGCAATCACGGCCGGATGAGTGTGCGATGCCAGCAGCCCCACGGCAATAAACTGTGAGGCACCGGCAAATACCAGCAGGGACATGGCCAGAATGGCCCACACCGGCACCCCCTGACTGTAGCCAAGGGCACCATACAGAATACCAAAGGGGATAGCGGCCAGAATCAGCGGCACGGTATCGGTTATACCGGCCAGATAGGCGTTGACTGGCAGCTCATGGCCAGCGCGAAGAGTCTTGTTATGGGTTGTCATGGGCATCACTGACGCTGCAGATTGGGCTCAGGCAGTATAGACCTGCCGTCTGAAAGACTGCTTGGACAATATTGACTTTCTTGCTGGTCCGGCGGGGCGGTGGCATCGGGCCGGTTTTTTCTATACATTGCCGACTCCGGGCGGCGGTCGCCCGACCCGAATCAAGTATTACCTCAGGGGAGTGTTCTCCATGGCATCACTCAAGGATCAATTACTCAAAAACGGCCTTGCTACCAAACAGCAGGCGCAAAAGGCATCCGCGGACAAACGCAAGCAGGACAAGCTGGCCAAGCAGGTGTCCAAAGCGGATCAGGAAGCGGCCAAGCTGGCTGAGCAAGTCAAACGCGAACAGGAGCGTCAGGCCAAGGTGCAGCGCGACCGCGAGCTGAACCAGAAACAGCTGGATGACAAAACCCGCCGCGCACAGGAAGCCGAAGTGCGTCAGCTGCTCGAAGTACATGGCGTCAAACCGCCCAAGGACGCTGACACGCCCTACAACTTCGTCCACGGCACCAAGATCAAGAAGCTGTACGTCACCCCTCAGCAGCTGGAGCAGCTGTCACGCAGCCAACTGCTGATCGTGATCGCCGATGAAGGTTACCTGCTGGTCCCCGCAGCAGAAGCCGCCCGTATTGAAGAGCGGATGCCGGAACGGGTGATTCATCCTCATGTCGACAGCAGCAGTGACGATGACGAATACCCGCCCATCCCCGATGACCTGATGTGGTAAGGGTGGTGTAACAAACAAAAGAGCCCGGGCCGCTTAGCGACCCGGGCTCTTTGTTTTTCCACAGCACCGTTGTTTGACGAACGTCCCCGCGCTCAGAAGGTGAGCCGGTTACAACACCTGCGACAGGAAACGCTGCAGGCGCGGATGGGTAGGGTTATGGAAGAACTTGTCCGGGGTATCTTCCACCAGCAGTTCGCCGTCTTCCATAAACAGCACCCGGTCAGCCACTTCACGGGCAAAGCCCATTTCGTGAGTCACCACCACCATGGTCATGCCTTCTTTGGCCAGACTCTTCATGACATCCAGCACTTCACCGACCATTTCCGGGTCCAGTGCCGAGGTCGGCTCATCGAACAGCATGATTTTCGGCTTCATGCACAGCGCCCGGGCGATGGCCACACGCTGCTGCTGACCGCCCGACAGCTGACTGGGGTAGTTGTTCATGCGCTCGGCCAGACCGACTTTCTTCATCAGCGCCTTGGCATGCTCCTCCACCTCGCTTTTGGCCCGTTTGGAGACCTTCAGCGGCGCCATCATCACGTTGTGCAGGGCGCTCTTGTGCGGGAACAGGTTGAAGCTCTGAAACACCATACCAACGTGCTCACGCAGTTTGTTGATATTGGTGTTTTTGCCGTACATATCGACCTGATCGATGACGATACTGCCACTGGAGATGGTTTCCAGCTGGTTCAGGGTCCGCAGGAAGGTGGACTTGCCGGAGCCCGACGGCCCGATAATCACCACCACTTCGCCCTTCTTGATAGAGGCCGAGACCTTTTTCAGGGCATGGCAGCCATTGGGATAAATCTTGTCGACATCTTTGGCGATGATGATGTCTTCGGCGTTCTGTAAATGCATCGTATCGTCCTCGCCTTAATCGCTGGCTGCCAGTTTCTTTTCCAGACGCTGGATCATCCATGACAACGCGCCGGTCATCACCAGATACAGCAGCGCCACGGTGAACCACACCTCGAACGGAGCAAAAGTGGCGGAGACCACTTCACGACCGGCTTTGGTCAGGTCAGTGATGGAGATGACCGACACCAGCGAGGAGTCCTTGATCAGGTTGATAAACTGACCGGCCATGGGCGGCAGGGTGCGTTTGAAGGCCTGCGGCAGGATGACGTTGACCATCGCCTGCACGTAGGTCATGCCCAGCGAGCGGGCGGCTTCCATCTGTCCGGGCGGAATCGACTGGATACCGGAGCGGACGATTTCCGCCACATACGCCGCGGTAAACACCGCCAGCGATGCCACACCGGCGGTAAAGCGGTCCAGTGACAGCACAGTGCCGATAAAGAAGTAGAAAATGAAGATCTGCACCAGCAGCGGCGTGCCGCGGATGATCTCGATATAGGTGATACACAGCTGACGGATAGCCAGATTGCGGGAGATACGGCCAAGGCCAATAAACAGGCCGATGATCACCGCAAACACCAGCGATGCCAGCGAGATTTCCAGCGTGGTGATCATGCCTTCGGTGATGGGGCCGATGCGCCAGTTGCTGATGGTGGCCACCTGATCACCTTCAAAAATCAGGTCGCCGTCGTTCACCGAAATCGCGCTGAACTTCTTCACCACCACCGGCTCGCCACCGGCATCGGGCACCAGCGTCAGGGTCTTGTCGTCAGTACTGACTTTGGCGGTACCGTCAAAGGGCGCACGAACCGATTGCGGCTCGGTATTGATCAGGTAGGGAACGACACGCTGCCAGTTCCAGTTGTAGTTGATGTGTTTACTGGAGGCGTAGACCACAGCACAGAAGGCTACCACTATCACCAGATACACGCTTTGCCATAGCGCCCGGTTTTCAGATCGCATGTTTGAGGGTACTCCAAAAAAACAAACACCGATTTGCAAGCAAACCGGTGTTCGGTATCACAGGACTGAATTCAACTTACTGTACAGTTTTCAGCCATTCGTCACTTTCAAACCACTTCTGGTACAGACGGTCATAGGTGCCATCACCCTTGGTCTGACGCAGGAAGTTGTTGAGGAAGTTCAGGAAGTCAGGATCGTTCTTGCGGATCGCCCAGCCCAGAGGCTCATAGGTGAAGGGCTTGTCCAGGTGAACCACTTTGCCTGCATTCTGCGCTGCGTAGATAGCGTTGAAGGGCAGGTCGTAAACGAAGGCATCAGCCTTGCCATTGACCACTTCCAGTGCGCCATCCGCTTCGGTGTCGAACAGACGGATGTTGGACTGACCGATATATTTCTTGGTTGCAGCATCACCGGTAGTACCCAGTTTGGTCACTACGGTGTACTTGGGATCATTCAGATCTTTGTAGGAGGTGATTTTGCCAGCCAGTGAAGGCTTCATCAGGATGGACTGACCCACCACGATGTACGGATCAGCAAAGTTAACTTTCAGGTTACGCTCAGCAGTGATGGTCATACCGCCCATGATGATGTCGCACTTGTCAGTCAGCAGGGCAGGGATGATACCGTCCCAGGCAGTGTTGACCGGGGTGAACTTCACTCCCATGGACTTGGCCATCAGTTTGCCCATATCGATGTCAAAACCGACGAATTCGCCGTTCTTGTTTTTCATCTCAAACGGCATGTAACCGGCTTCGAAGCACACCCGCAGTTCACCTGCAGAGACCACTTTGTCGACAGCGCTTTCTGCCATGGCAGCCTGTGACACGGTAGCCACACCCAATACCAGCCCCAAAGACGCGAGCAGTTTTTTCATAAGCAACCTCAAGCTAGACAACTTTTATAATGGCAGGCCTTTCACCCCGCTTCCGCCTCCAACAACGCAGATAAATCACTGATATACAGTACAAATCTGACTCTGATGTAGAAGCAGGCACCCTGAACCTGTTAATCGAACAAGACTAAAGCAATTAGCAGGCCACAACAGTTAAGTTTTCTGCGATTGATGGATTTGCAGGCAAATAAACCATATTCACACCCTCAATGACGTGATTCTGCACAGGATTACGGCTGAAATGCATACCAAAGATGCTGAACCGAACCAGTCTCAGCAGCGGGGGTGTTACCTTTTGAAGCAATCGCTTCACAGCAGGGGAAAATGCACCGGCCAGACCGGGCCCTGTCTGCACAGAGAAGCATCGGACGGGCAGGGCAATTGCCATGGCAGCCGTCCGATGGCCTTGGATTTGCACCGTTATAGTGCGTCCGAACCTTCTTCGCCGGTACGGATACGAATCACCTGTTCCAGCTGGGTGACAAAAATCTTGCCGTCACCGATCTTGCCGGTATGGGCCGCCTTGGAGATGGCATCGATCACGCTGTCCAGCGCGGTGTCATCCACTGCCACTTCGACTTTTACCTTGGGCAGAAAATCGACCACGTATTCAGCACCGCGATACAGCTCGGTGTGGCCTTTCTGACGTCCAAAGCCTTTTACTTCCGTTACCGTGATACCTTGAATGCCAATGTCAGACAGTGCTTCACGCACATCGTCCAGCTTGAAGGGTTTGATCACAGCAGTAACAAGTTTCATGACAGTCTCCCTTATACAGAACGGCTGAGCCGCAAGCAGTGGCGCCTAGTATACCCGAACAGGGCAGTGAGGCTATCCCGCTGCCGGGCACTGTGCTCCATCAACAGGATCGTGTCCTCACGTTGTGGGCACCTTCTCCCTGATGAAAGCAAGGGCCAAGCCAACCTGCTTGTTTATCCTTAATTCACCGCCACCACCGCCGCTGTCTGATATTGCAGCGGTGAGGGTGACAAAAACGCCATCGGCTCCCGCAGGAGCCGATGGTTCAGCACAGTGTTACAGGAACACGGGGCTTATTTGCTGGTTTTGAACTCAGGGTAGGCTTCCATACCACATTCGTGGATGTCCACACCTTCGTACTCTTCCTCTTCGCTGACACGGATACCCATGACGGCTTTGAGGATCGCCCACACCACCAGGCTGGCAATGAAGCACCAGGCGAAGATACAGACCGCACCCAGAATCTGCGCACCGAAGGTGGCGTCACTGTTAGTCAGCGGCACCGCCAGCAGACCCCAGATACCGCACACGCCGTGAACAGAGATGGCACCGACAGGATCATCAATTTTCAGTTTGTCCAGAGTGACGATGGAGAACACCACGATCACACCGCCCACTGCACCGATCAGGGTGGCAGCGACGGCAGAAGGAGCCAGAGGTTCAGCAGTGATGGCCACCAGACCGGCCAGAGCACCGTTCAGTGCCATGGTCAGATCCGCTTTCTTGAACCACAGACGGGCTACGATCAGCGCGGCAATCACACCGCCTGCAGCGGCAGCATTGGTGTTAACAAAGACGTTGGCAACGGCGTTGGCTTCACCCACATCAGATACTTTCAGCTCGGAACCACCGTTGAAACCGAACCAGCCCAGCCACAGGATCAGCGTACCCAGGGTCGCCAGCGGCAGGTTGGAACCGGGGATCGCGTTGACCTGACCATTAGCACCGTATTTACCTTTACGGGCACCCAGCAGCAGCACACCGGCCAGCGCAGCAGACGCACCCGCCAGATGCACAACGCCAGAACCTGCGAAATCCTGGAAGCCGGCTTCCTGCAGGAAACCACCGCCCCATTTCCAGTAGCCTTCCACGGGATAGATCACGCCGGTCATCACTACCGCGAACGCCAGGAAAGCCCACAGTTTCATACGCTCAGCCACGGCACCGGAGACGATGGACATGGCGGTGGCGACGAAGACCACCTGGAAGAAGAAGTCAGCGCGCAGTGAGTAGTAAGGCGCACCGTCACCACCGGCCAGTACCGCTTCAGCAGTGTGCTCTTCGCCGATCAGGCTGCCGAAGCTGGGGATGAAGCCGCCTGCATCGCTGGAGTACATCAGGTGGTAGCCACACAGCAGGTACATGGTACAGGCGATGGCGTAGAGTACGACGTTCTTGGTCAGGATCTCGGTGGTGTTCTTGGCACGCACCAGACCGGCTTCCAGCATGGCGAAGCCCGCGGCCATCCACATGACCAGGGCGCCCATCACCAGAAAGTAAAACGTATCTAGGGCATACTTCAGCTGGGTTACATCACCCGCCGTTGTTTTTAAAAGCTCTTCCACAGGAAACTCCTCCTCAGGCAACTTGTCGGCCTGCGCACTTCACAGCAGTGCGCGGCAGCAATCACAGTGCTTCTTCACCAGTCTCGCCGGTGCGGATACGGATGACCTGTTCCAGGTCAGATACGAAAATCTTGCCGTCACCGATCTTGCCGGTATGGGCAGCCTTGGAAACCACATCGATCACCTGATCGACCAAGGTGTCAGCCACCGCGACTTCGATCTTGACCTTAGGCAGGAAGTCAACGACGTACTCTGCGCCACGATACAGCTCGGTGTGACCCTTCTGACGACCGAAGCCTTTGACTTCCGTCACAGTGATCCCCTGAACGCCGATATCCGACAGGGCTTCGCGTACATCATCCAACTTGAATGGCTTGATTACCGCCGTAACTAGTTTCATAGATGCTCCCTCTTAGAATTCGTGCACCCTGAGGTGCTGGCAGTGCCTTGGTTACCCCTCTAAGCAGACCCTGTGCCAGTTTTTGAAAACTTATTCAATTCATAGAGTTAGAGAGATTTTGCGAACTTTCGGTAGCAAAAAAGGAAGGATTGAGCGCGCCACTTTGGTGCACGCACCAAAATTGCTCATTTTTTGTGCACTGCTGACCGTAACGATGCACCAGCGTGGCTCACCCTCACCGCCAGCGGCGCCTGCCTGTATCGGCAGGCTGTGCGCTGCAGACTTCAAATCGACAAGTCGTTGGGGGTATAGTGAAGCCCAATCGCCAACTCAGGGGACAACCCGCAATGATCAACTCCAAACTCTTTGAAAATCTGCAGCAGCAGCTCAGTCAGGGCCTGTCCAGCCTGCCGCTGCCTCATGAAGAAATTCAGAAGATGGTGCGTCAGACCCTGCAGAGCACCTTTGCCAAACTGGATCTGGTAACCCGCGAAGAATTCGATGTGCAGGTAGAAGTGCTGCAGCGTACCCGCGCCCGTCTGGAAGCGCTGGAAGTGCGTCTGGCCGCGCTGGAGCAGGGCAACAGCGGCAGCGCCGGAGAAGACAACGAAGGCGAAGGCTTTGTGAAGGTCAACCCACAGGCCGACGAATAACCCTTCCTGCAGTGCAGAGCGCCCCGGCCTCTGCGCTGTCTGCTAAAACGCCACTACACCGCCTGCTGCCCATCGGCTCAGGCACCTGCCGCTGGATGGCTGGCAGCCCATAACAAGGACGTATCTATGACACTTGCTGTCGTCAACAGCCGGGCGCTGCTCGGTGTCGATGCCCCCGCCGTCACTGTCGAAGTGCACATTTCTGCTGGCTTGCCTGCGCTGAATATGGTGGGTTTACCCGAAGCTGCCGTGCGCGAAAGCAAGGAGCGGGTACGCAGTGCCATCCAGACCAGTCAGCTGGAGTTCCCACTGGGGCGCATCACCGTCAATCTGGCCCCGGCGGACCTGCCCAAAACCGGCGGACGCTACGATCTGGCCATCGCGTTGGGGATTCTCGCCGCTTCCGGCCAGATCCCGCTGGAGCCGTTAAAGCATCTGGAATGTATCGGCGAACTGGCACTGGATGGTCGCATCCGTCCTGTGCCCGGCGCGCTGGTGGCGGCACGCGCCAGCCGGGATGCACGCCGCTGTCTGGTCTTACCTGCGGACAATGCGCCCCGTGCCGCGCTGGTACAGCAGGCGCAACTGCTGCCGGTCACCGATCTGCTGGGGCTCTGTGCCCATCTCAAGGGGCTGACCCCGCTGCCGTTCTACGAGGGCTGCATCAGTGCCAGCATCATGCCGGACTATCCCGATATTCTGGATGTCAAAGGTCAGCAACAGGCCAAGCGGGCACTGCAGGTGGTCGCTTCGGGCGGCCATAACGCGCTGCTGTTTGGCCCGCCCGGCACCGGCAAGACCCTGCTGGCCAGCCGCCTTCCCGGCTTGCTGCCGGTACTGGATGAAGAGGAAGCACTGGAAGTCGCAGCAGTGGAATCACTGCTGGCAGGCTATCTGGAAGAGGGCGGCTGGCCGCAGCGCCCCTTCCGCGCGCCACACCACAGTGCCTCGGCCGCGGCGCTGGTAGGAGGAGGTAGTGAGCCCCGACCCGGCGACATTTCGCTGGCCCATCAGGGCGTGCTGTTTCTCGATGAACTGCCGGAGTTTGACCGCAAGGTACTGGAGGTCATGCGGGAACCGCTGGAGTCTGGCCATATCACCCTGTCCCGTGCCCGCGCCAAGGTGACCTTTCCCGCCCGTTTCCAGCTGATTGCGGCGATGAATCCCTGCCCTTGTGGCTATCACGGCGACAGCAGCGGCCGCTGCCAGTGTTCTGCCGAGCAGATCCGCCGTTATCGCAGTCGCCTGTCCGGCCCGCTGCTGGATCGCATCGACCTGCATCTGCGGGTGCAGACCCCTGACTGGCAAACCCTGCGTCAGGCCGAACGCAGCGGCCCGAACAGCGCCCAGATCCGTCAGCAGGTGACCGAAGTGCGGCAGTTACAGCTGCAGCGTCAGGGGTGTCTTAACGCTCACCTGCAGGGGCAGGCTCTGGATCAGTTCTGTGATGTGGATGAAGCCACCGCTGCCACCTTGCGGCAGGCGGTGGATCGTCTGGGCCTGTCGGCCCGTGCCTATCATCGGGTATTACGAGTCAGCCGCACCCTGGCAGACATGGCCGGAGAGGCGCAGATCGGTATGCGTCATGTGCTGGAAGCCTTGTCATACCGCCAGCTGGACCGCCCGGTTTAAGCTGCACAGGGCAGACTGCGCGCAACAGGCAGAACAGCACACGTTCGTGAACGGGTGCTCAACCGCCTGTTAAAACCCTCTGCTGGCAAGATAGGCGTCATAGTCAGGAATCTGGTATTCGTATTCCTGCTGCATAAAGGGCGAAGTGATGAGGAAGTCCGCACTGGCGCGGCTGCAGGCCACCGGAATATTCCACACCGCCGCCACACGCAGCAGGGCTTTGACATCCGGGTCATGGGGCATCGGCTCGAACGGGTCCCAGAAGAAAATCATCACATCGATCTGGCGCTCGGTCACCATGGCGCCAATCTGCTGATCCCCACCCAGCGGGCCACTGATCAGTTTATTGACACTGATACCCAGCGCCTTTTCCAGCACCCGACCGGTCGTCCCGGTAGCAAACAGGGTATGGCCGTGCAGATGCTGCAAGTGGGTCTGGCACCAGTCCAGCAGCAAATCCTTACGGTTGTCGTGAGCGATCAGGGCGACCCGCTTGGCAGCAGGCATCAGCGTGGTTTTCTGTTCAATCATGGGTGAACTCGCAGCGCTATAGAACGGACATTGGAGAGACAGCATAACGCCATGCGCTGCTGACGTCTGTCAGCCAAGCGAGAGGTGGCGATATTGCTGGCCTTCCAGCATGCGGCACAGGTCTTCAAAACACTGTGGGCGGCCAAACAGGAAGCCCTGCGCCTGATCGCAGCGATACTGCCGCAGGAACAGCAGCTGCTCCGGTGTTTCCACCCCTTCTGCCACCACCAGCATACGCAGGTTATGGGCCAGACTGATCATGGCGCGGACGATGATCTCGTTGTCGCCACAGCTGGTAGCTTCCTTGACGAAGGATTTGTCGATCTTCAGGCGGGTCAGCGGCAGGCGCTGCAAATGGGCAAACGATGAATACCCCGTACCGAAATCATCCAGCGCAAAGCAGGCGCCAAGCTCGGTCAGCTCCTTGATGCACTGGGTGGTCTGCTGCTCATTCTTCATCATCGCTGACTCGGTCAGCTCGAATTCGATATTGCGCGGATCAGCCTGAGTGGTCTGGAAAATACGCGTGATGGTGCGGGTCAGCATCGGATCGCTGAACTGCCGGAACGACAGGTTGATGCTGAGCTGAATCTGCGGCAACCGGTGGTGACGAAGGAAGTTGGCATCCTGACAGGCCTGGTGAATCACCCAGTAGCCCATCGGCACGATCAGACCGGTACGTTCGGCCATCGGAATGAATTCGTTGGGCATCAGCAAGCCACGCGTTGGGTGCTGCCAGCGAATCAGGCCTTCGGCGGCGACGGTTTCCTCGGTTCGCACATCCACCCGTGGCTGGTAATACAGGCGCAACTCATTACGGCGCAGGGCACGGCGGAAGTCCGCTTCCAGGCTGAAGGCTTCCGAGGTTTTGGAATCCTGACCGGGTTCAAACAGGTGATGGCTGACACCGGGATGGCGTTTGGCCTCATGCATGGCGATGCCCGCCTGCCGCAACAATTCATCCAGATTGTGCGCCGTATCAGGGAAGAAACTGACGCCGATACTGCAACCCAGACTGATCTGCCCGCTAGGCAGCAGATAGGGCTGATTGAACAGGCGTTGCAGCTGATACAGAGTCGGCATCACCTGCTCGCGGTTATCGAGATCGGCCAGCATGATGGCGAACTGGTTATCACTGATCCGCCCCAGATGCTCCGCTGAAGGCAGAGTCAGCAACAAGCGCTGCACGGTTTCGCGCAGAATGTCGTCACCCAGCTGATGGCCAAGGGAATCATTGACCTTCTGGAAACCGTCCAGATTGAGTTGCAGCACCACCACCCGTTTCTGATGCGCATCGGCCATCTGCAGGGCATGCTGCAGACGCTGGACAAACATCTGCCGGTTGGCAGCGCCGGTGACGATGTCGTGGTGGCTGATCTGATGCAGGATCGTGCGTTGCTGGTGACGCTCGCGAGCGGTGTGAATGGCCTTTTCAAAGGCATCCAGACTGAGTTGCAGAATCGACAGGTAGTCAGCAGCGCCCATCTTGTAAATCAGCTCACGGCCACCAGAGCTGCGTAACAGCCTGCCCAGCACCACAACGGGTACAGCACTGCCGTCAGTATTGGTCAGTTTGAGCAGATCGATGGAGCGTTCTTCACGCAGGGGGTTGTGCAGCAGCAGAACGTCGACCCAGTCCATAGCCAAGGCCGTACGGGCGCTGTCAATATCACAGCACCAGCTCAGCTCATAGGCTGCCTCGGCACGCGCAACCAGAATCTGGAACAGCGCCTGCGCCCGAGGATTAGGATGGACCAGCAGGAGACGAAGCGGTCTGTTTACCGTCTGCTGGCTTTCATTCGACATGCATTTCAACTCCAGACAACTACCGGATATTTCTGAAGTACAACCAGACTGTGAGTAGCTAACACCTTGATATTGCTGGCGTTGGGACCCAACAGATCATGCGAAGCATGAAAGCCATGCAAGCGGACTTCCTTTCGCTTCCTTATATCGTTTGCCAAAGAAGAGTTCACTTTAGCCCTTTATGTCAATTTATTACAACAACCGTTATGCAACGAATTGTGAAGCGATCTGCTAGAATCATCCGGCTTCACACGAGATAACAGGTGCCAGCCGTGAGCCAACTCAACCCAAGACAACAGGAAGCCGTACGCAACATCTCAGGCCCCTTGCTGGTCCTGGCCGGAGCGGGCAGCGGCAAGACCTCGGTCATCACCCGCAAGATCGCCTATCTGGTCGAGCAGTGCGGCTACAAGGCACAGCACATCGTTGCGGTGACCTTCACCAACAAGGCCGCCCGCGAGATGAAAGAGCGTGTCGGCAAGCTGATCAAAGGACAGGCTTCGCGCGGTCTGACCGTCTCCACCTTCCACAACCTGGGGCTGAACATCATCCGCAAGGAGCTGAAGACCCTGGGTTACAAACCCGGATTCTCCATCTTCGACCAGCAGGATGCCCTGGCACTGATCAAGGATATTCTGCAGACCCTCAAGCAGCAGGATCTGGAGGTCGCGGAATATGTTCAGCATCTGATCTCCAACTGGAAGAACGATCTGGCCGATCCGCATTACATCATCAGCCACGCCGCCAACAATGATGAGCTGCTGGCCGGACAGGTCTATCAGGAATACAACCGTATTCTGCAGGCCTACAACGCCGTCGATTTCGATGACCTGATCCGTCTGCCGGCGGAGCTGTTCCGTGATTACCCGGAGGTGCTGGAGCGCTGGCAGAACAAGGTGCATTACCTGCTGGTTGACGAATACCAGGACACCAACATGAGCCAGTATCTGCTGGTCAAACTGCTGGTGGGTAAACGCGCCCAGTTCACCGTGGTAGGGGATGATGACCAGTCGATCTATGCCTGGCGCGGTGCCCGCCCGGAAAACCTCAGCCAGCTGGCACGCGACTTCCCCAGCCTCAAGATCGTGAAGCTGGAGCAGAATTACCGTTCCACCGGCCGCATCCTCAAGGCTGCCAACGTGCTGATCGCCAACAATCCCCATGAATTCACCAAGGAGCTGTGGAGTGACAAGGGCTTTGGTGATCCGCTGCGGGTCATCCTGTGTCGCAACGAAGAACACGAGGCGGAGCGGGTAGCGACCGAGATTCTTGAGCACAAGCTGCGTAAGCGCACCGAATTCCGTGACTATGCCATCCTCTATCGTGGCAACCATCAGGCGCGACTGATCGAGGCCAAGCTGCAGAGCTATCAGATTCCCTATCGCCTGAGTGGCGGCACCTCGTTCTTTGCCCGTGCCGAAATCAAGGACATCATGGCCTACCTCAAGGTGATGATTAACCCTGACGACGACAACGCGTTCCTGCGCATCATTAACGTGCCACGCCGTGAGATCGGCCCCTCTACGCTGGAAAAGCTGTCCGCCTATGCCGGCGAACGCGGTATCAGCATGTACGCAGCCTGCAGTGAAATGGGGCTGGCCCAGCATCTGCCGGAAAAGGCCATCGACAAGCTGCGGCGCTTTGCTCACTGGATGGAGCAGACCCACCAGCGCTGCTATCAGGAAGACATGGTCGGTGCGGTACGACAGATGGTGCTGGATATCGACTTCCCCGGCTGGCTGCAACAGCATTCGACGTCGCCTACGGCCGCAGAACGGCGTATGGAAAACGTCTGGTTCCTGATCGACTCCCTGCGTTCGACTCATGAGCGTCTACTGGAAGACAACCCTGACGCCGATATTCGCGATGTAATCAGCCGTCTGATCCTGATGGATATTCTGGAGCGACAGGAAGAAGAGGACGAGTCCGATCAGGTACAGATGATGACCCTGCACGCTTCCAAAGGACTGGAGTTCCCCCATGTATTCCTGATCGGCATGGAAGAGGAACTGCTTCCCCATCGCAATGCCATCGAAACCGATACCGTGGAAGAGGAACGCCGGCTGGCTTATGTCGGCATCACCCGTGCGCGTGAAACCCTGACCATGACACTGGCCAAACAGCGCAAACAGTTCGGCGAACTGCTGGACTGCGTACCCAGCCGCTTTCTCGATGAGTTACCGCCGGATGACGTCGAGTGGGAAGGTCGTGAGGGGGTCAGTAAAGAGGTCAAGCAAGCCAAGGCACGGGAAACCCTGGCATCCCTGCGCAATCTGTTGCTCGACTGACATTCAGGTCGCAACGCCGGGTGACCGGCGAAGCAGACCATGCACACTGTCCAGGCCAGTGGCATTTATGACCGGCTGCGTATGGACCAGAAAGAACAACGGGAGCCTGAAGCTCCCGTTTTGTTTTCGCTATTGCTATTTCGATATCGTTCTTTCGATAACGAGCTTTCGACGTCGCTATTCGCTCTGTCGGTCAGGCACTCAGCGGCGTTTGGCACCCACCAGCGCCCGCACATCGGCATCCATTGGCAGGCGGTAGTCTGACGCGGCGAGAATGCGGTTATCGGCAACCCGCACCAGACGGCTGGTGACATACACACTCTGTCGACCGATAGCATAGGTACCAACCACCACTGCCTGCGCCTGATGGCTCTGGCTGATGTGCTGCAACTCACGTGAAAGCATGAATTCACCGCTGCCTTCCTGAATGAACAGCGAGTCGCGCAGCTTCAGCTCCACCACGGGCAAACCCTGACGGGTCAGGCTGGAGGCCATCTGTTCTGCCAGCATACGGCCCAGTGTGGATGACTCATCCAGATGATCAACGTTAACAAAGCTGGCCACGATCAGAGGCTGGTCGGGGCGCAGATTCGGGCCCAGCTGTTTTACCAACGCGGTTGCCGCATCTTCACTGCTCTGTACCAAATTGCTCTCTTCCGCCGCCTGTGGCTGCACGGTGGCCGTCTCGCACCCTGCCAGCAACAAGCTGGAGGCAAGCATCACGGCACCGGCAAATAGTGATCCTTTCATTGTTATCCCCTGTCCCCGTTACTGCCCGACAACCTGAATGGTCTTGCCCTGCCAGGCACTGTCACCCGCCACATAGTGATCTTTGCCACCGGCGTTGATGTAGTACATGTTGGACTCAGACATCAGCAGGTTACTGCCGTAGACCACTTCGGTGGTAATCAGTACTTCCATGCCTTCATTGCTGACGGTACGACCGGCACCATAATCTGCACCCAGACCTACCAGCGGCAGCGCCAGATAGCTGTTCTCCCAGCTGTTTTTCACGGCATTGCGCATGACGGCCAGGCCAGTGGCCAGCACGGTGTAGGTGCCGGGCACAGGGCGTGCACCATCAAGATCCTTATGCTGAATCAGCTGCGCCGTATAACGGGTATGCACAGCGCCAAGGCCAGGCTCCAGCGTGACATGCAGGCCCTGCTTGACCATCTGACTCTGCAGCAGGCTATGGAACGCAGTGGAGAACGTCGTGGGAGTGGCAGGCGGCTCAACATAAATGGCGACCTGATGATCCGGTAACGACTGAGCAATACGCTCAGCCATGTCTTTGGCCAGCACGTCCCAGTGATGGGCTGTTTCCATCTTCTGCTGGGTGCTGTAGGGATAGGTGTCGGCACGTGGCACGGCGGTCTTGAGATTCTGCTCAGACCATTGCTGGCAACCACCGAGGGCCAGCATCATAAGAGAAAAGGGGGCAAGCCATACTCGCTTCATGTGGCTATCCTTACTGTTTGCTGTGATGGCGGGGGTTGCCGGGTTAGTTGACGAATTCCGTTACAGACTGAAGCAGAAGCATAAAACAAAAAATCCGGCTGTGCACTGACCTGACGATTTTTTGTGCGTCCCGGTCCTTTTATGACCGAAATGCATCTTGCCGCTGTAGCACCTCAGCCCTTCAGCACTCCTGAATCACTGCTCAGCGCCGCTCCTGCTGCAATCGTGCCAGCAGATCACGCCAGGGACCTATGCGGTCTGAAGTACCTACTTTCTGTCCCGTCGGGGAGTTGTTGATCCACAACCCGGAGCCGTTAAAGCTGTAAACAGGCACCAGATCGGTACGTTTGCTGGCAGGCTCAATTTTCGGATTGATATTGTCGAGCACCAGCGGCATGGCGCTGGGCGAGGCGTAGTACAGCAGTACCATATGGGCCTGATTATAGGCCAGCGCCTTTACATACATGATACGCAGCTTGCTTTCCGGCACCCCCAGCTCACGCAGGGTGAAGTACTTGGCGATGGAGAAGTCTTCGCAGTCACCGGCATTGCGTTCGAGGAACTCCAGCGGCGTGGCCCAGTAGTCGTTCTTGCCCCATACGGTCAGATCATCCAGCCAGCGGACCTTGTTGAAGAAGTCATTGACCGCTCGCAGCTTGGTGCTTTCCTGCGCATTGAGCAGGGTCGAATCGGTCATCAACCCTTCCCAGTCAAGCACCCGGCGTTTGGCTGCCACCCCGTACTGACTCTCGACACGCTGCAATACCACACTGCTGAAGCCAGAATAGGCGGCCATCAACCAGCCCATAGGCAGCAGTAACAGGCACAGCAGCACAGCGCGGATCAGCATTCGGCACGGCTCCTTCATACCAGGACCAGAGTCCTGCGCGAAACGTCATGGTTCAGTCCATGCACCCCGTAGACGCCTCGCCGACGCAGGTGACTGATCAACAAGTCTGGTAAGAATATGGCTGCTGTGCAAGCCGATTGGCACAGCTATTTGTTCAACGGCCTGTACGGACCCTGGCCGTCAAAAGCACACGCGAGTGCGGCGTGCCATTACAGGCGCATTTCGATACCTTTTTCCGCCATATACTGCTTGGCTTCCGGAATGCTGTACTCGTTGAAGTGGAAAATGGAGGCGGCCAGTACCGCATCAGCCTTACCTTGCAGCACACCATCCACCAGATGATCAAGATTACCCACACCGCCTGAGGCAATGACCGGTACCGGCACCGCCTCACTGACCGCGCGGGTCACGCCCAGATCAAAGCCATTTTTGGTGCCGTCAGCATCCATACTGGTCAGCAGAATTTCCCCTGCGCCCAGTGCCACCAGCTTTTTCGCCCACTCGATCACATCCAGCCCGGTGGCACGACGTCCGCCGTGGGTGAACACTTCCCAGCGGTCAGGCTCGCCGGGCTGGCTGACTTTTTTCGAGTCGATGGCCACTACGATGCACTGGGCACCAAAGCGCTCCGAAGCCTCGCGGACAAAGTCGGGATTGGTCACCGCGGCGGTGTTGATTGAGACCTTGTCGGCACCGGCGTTGAGCATACGGCGAATATCGTCGCAGGTACGGATACCACCACCAACCGTCAGCGGAATGAATACCTGTCCGGCAATGGCTTCCACCACATGCACCATGGTGTCGCGGTCCTGATGACTGGCGGTAATGTCGAGGAAGGTAATTTCGTCAGCACCCTGCTCGTTATAACGCTTGGCCACTTCCACCGGGTCACCGGCATCGCGTATATCAAGGAACTGCACGCCTTTGACCACACGGCCGTTGTCGACGTCCAGACAGGGGATGATGCGTTTTGCCAATGCCATGAAACAAGTCTCCGGGTAAGTCAGGGCCGCAGTATAGCAACAGCCGCCCCCGCGGTGACGAGTGGCTTCTCACTCACCTCCGCACGGCTAAATTCAATTCAATGTTGTTCTTCGCTGACGGCCGTCTGCTCATCCAGCGCTGAAGCCTCGTCATCAGCATGAGGGTCGTCGTGCCCATGATGCTCTTCGGTGGCGGGAGTTGCATCACTCGCCTTGCTGAGTGGGGCAGGGCGCAGCAGCGGCGCTTTCAGCAGCACCCACTGTTCCGGCCAGTGCTCGGTCGGTGGCTGGCTGAACTCACTGCGGACAAACTGACGCAGGCGGCCTTCGGCAAAGGCCATCAGCAGATTGGCGCAGACACTGGGCGGCTTCAGGGTACGCAGCTGCTCACGCAGCTCGGCCTCGCGCAGGATCTGCCGCAGCTGGGTCTCAATACGGTCGAACACCTGACGGATACGCTGATGCAGACGTGCATCCTCGCCCGCCAGCACGTCACCGGCCAGCAACACGGCCAGGCCAGGATTCTTCTCGGCAAACGCCAGCAGCAGCGTCAGTACCTGCTGACAGCGTACGGCCGCACTGGCTTCGCGCTCCAGAATCAGGTTGATGCGGCTAAACAGGCTCTCCTCGACAAAATCGATCAGCCCCTCAAACATCCGCGTCTTGCTGGGAAAATGGCGATACAGTGCCGCTTCGGTCACACCGACTTCCTGTGCCAGTGCTGCCGTGGTGATGCGCCCGCCCGGCGCATGTTCCAACATCCGTGCCAGGGCTTCCAGAATCCGCTGCTTTGCCTGGCCCTTACGGGCCTTGGGACTGAGACTTTCCGTCATTGTTTACCTTACATCCGTCAGCCCATCTGCAGGCCGGTGCAGGGGAGTGCACCGGCCTGCAGACAACCGTCAAGCCTTGAGTTTTTCGTTGGTAATCAGGGTGCCCACACCTTCGTTGGTGAACAGCTCCAGCATGGTGGCATGTGCCACGCGGCCATCGATGATGTGCGCACGTTTGACGCCATTACGCACCGCTTCCAGTGCACAGTCGATCTTCGGCAGCATACCACCGGTGATGGTGCCATCGGCGATCAGGGCGTCGACATCCGCCAGCGACAGACCAGTAAGAACCTTACCCTGTTTGTCGAGCAGACCGGCAATATTGGTCAGCAGCAGCAGTTTTTCTGCATCCAGTGCTTCAGCCACCTTGCCTGCCACCAGATCGGCGTTGATGTTATAGGAGTTACCTTCCTCATCCACCCCGATCGGAGCAATGACGGGGATAATATCGCTGGCGACCAGCAGATCAAGCAGTTCGCGGTTAATTCGTTCAACACTGCCAACATGGCCGATGTCGATGATTTCCGGCGCCTCCATATCGGGCGTCTTGTGGGTGACCTTCATCTTCTTGGCCATGATCAGACGGGCGTCCTTTCCGGTCAGGCCGATGGCACGTCCGCCGTTGGTGTTGATCAGGTTGACGATGTCTTTATTGACCTGCCCCCCCAGTACCATTTCCACCACATCCATGGTGGCGGAATCGGTCACACGCATGCCATTGATGAAGTGGGATTCGATCTTCAGTTTCTCCAGCAGCTCACCGATCTGCGGTCCGCCACCGTGCACCACCACCGGGTTGATACCGACCAGCTTGAGCATGACGATGTCACGGGCGAAGGCGTTCTTCAGGGTTTCGTCGATCATGGCGTTGCCGCCGTACTTGACCACGATGGTCTTGCCCACATAGTTCTGGATATAGGGCATGGCCTCGCTCAGGACCTTGGCAACATTAAGGGCGGCATCGCGGGAAAGGGGCATAACGGAAATCCTTTGTCTTGACGAAATGACAGCAGTGACCCTGGGGCCGGATCGGTGACCGGGCAAACCGGCACCGCTAGTTTAAAGAAGGCGACCCGAGCTTGCTATGCAGCGACCTGATTTTCCTCCGGTTCTGCCAGTTGTCGGGGCGCACTCCAGAACGACGCCTGAGCGCCCGGCCCGGTTAGCCGATAACGAGGCTCAGGATGGCAAAACCTCGCTACATCCTGATGAACCAGACACGCTGCTCATCCGACGGGGTGATCAATCCACAACCGGCGGTGAAGGGATTCACAAATCGATAGCGCATTGTTACCGGCCACGTCACTGCACCTTTATGTGGCTGTGGGGATAAAGTGCGACAGATGCAACCCGGACGCGGTTATCCGCTGCTCCTACACACTGCGGTTACACCACCGCCGTTCATAACTGACAACCCCGAGAAAAGCCCGTGATTGCGCTTTTAAACTTCCCTTTGTCATATTTGTGTAACACCATGTCGTTGTAATAATGCGGTCACAAGAACGCAATAGATGACAGGTAATGCACATGGCTGACAAAAAGGTCC
The DNA here is from genome assembly GCF_003194385.1 of Pokkaliibacter plantistimulans. Taxonomy (GTDB): domain Bacteria; phylum Pseudomonadota; class Gammaproteobacteria; order Pseudomonadales; family Balneatricaceae; genus Pokkaliibacter; species Pokkaliibacter plantistimulans. The sequence goes on along the minus strand of NZ_LAPT01000095.1, from coordinate 32,350 downwards.
TGATCGTCGATGACGAAGCGCCGATCAGGGAAATGATTGCCGTTGCGCTGGAAATGGCCGGCTACGAGTGTTTCGAAGCCGAAAACACCACCCGCGCCCATGCCATTATCGTCGACGACAAACCCGATCTGATGCTGCTCGACTGGATGTTGCCCGGCACCAGTGGCATCGAATTCTGCCGTCGGCTCAAGCGTGACCAGATGACCGCGGAAATGCCGATCATCATGCTCACCGCCAAGGGCGATGAGGACAACAAGATTCAGGGTCTGGAAGCAGGCGCTGATGACTACATCACCAAACCCTTCTCACCGCGTGAGCTGGTGGCCCGTCTCAAGGCGGTGCTGCGCCGTGCTGCGCCGCAGGGGCTGGAAGATCCGGTGGAAATCGAAGGCCTGCTGCTGGATCCGGTGTCCCATCGCGTCACCTCCCACGGCAAGCAGCTGGAAATGGGACCGACCGAATACCGACTGCTACACTTCTTCATGACCCACCCTGAGCGCGCCTACTCCCGCGGACAACTGCTGGACCAGGTGTGGGGCGGTAACGTCTATGTCGAAGAGCGCACCGTCGACGTCCATATTCGCCGTCTGCGCAAGGCGCTGGGCGGACAACACGAACACCTGATTCAGACCGTACGCGGCACCGGCTATCGATTCTCCAACAAGGTTGCGTAATCATGCGCAGTTTCCTGGGCCGTCAGGCTCTGGTGTTACTGGGATGTACACTGGCAGGCGCCCTCAGCGGTTATGCGCTGCAGGGGCTGAGCCTGGGACTGGCTGGCCTGCTGGGCTGGCAACTGTGGCATTTTCAGCATCTGGTACGCTGGCTGGCGAAAAACTCCAGCGAAAAGGATGACGTACCGGAAGGCAAAGGGCTGTGGGGCGACATCTTCGATGAGCTGTATCGTCTGCAGAAACGCAATCTGGACGAGCACGACCGCCTGCGAGGCATCATCGCCCGCATTCAGGATTCCACCTCCGCGCTGAAAGACGGCGTCGTGCTGCTCGATGAAGACGGCGCGCTGGAATGGTGGAATCAGGCCGCCAGCCGCCTGCTGGGGCTGCGCTATCCACAGGACCGTGGCCAGCCGATCACTCACCTGCTGCGCCGCCCTGACTTCGTGCGCTATTTTGATCGCTGCCGTTATCAGGAGCCGCTGGAAGTCCCTGCCCCCACCAACAGCGACCAGTATCTGCAAATCAGCATTACCCTGTTTGGCAAGGGCGACCGCCTGATGCTGGTACAGGACGTCACCCGGCTGCACAACCTGGAGAAAATGCGCCAGGACTTTGTCGCCAATGCCTCTCACGAACTGCGCACGCCACTGACTGTCATCAGTGGCTATCTGGAAACCCTCGGCGACCATCTGGATCAGCTGCCGCGCCCCTGGGTGCGCCCGGTCCAGCAGATGGGCAAGCAGGCCAAGCGGATGGAAAACCTGATTGCCGACCTGCTGACCCTGTCGCGGCTGGAAACCTCACAGATTGAATATGCTGCCGAGCCGGTAGACATGGATCATCTGCTGCGCCAGATTCTGCATGATGCCGAAGCACTCGGCACCGACAAGGGTCAGACCATCACGCTGGAAGCCGAGCCGGGCCTGTGCCTGCATGGCCGCGAACAGGAGCTGCACAGTGCCCTATCCAACCTGGTGATGAACGCCGTCAAGTACACGCCTGATGAGGGACAGATTCAAATTCGCTGGCGCCGTCAGGGTGAGGGCGCCGTCTTTGAAGTACAGGACAATGGCATCGGCATTGATCCTATCCACATCCCTCGCCTGACCGAGCGCTTCTATCGTGCTGACCCCAGCCGCACCTCAGAAAGCGGCGGCACCGGTCTGGGCCTCGCCATCGTCAAACATGTACTGCTACGTCACGAAGCCACGCTGCAGATCGAAAGCCAGCTGGGCAAAGGCAGTCTGTTCCGCGCCAAATTCCCGGCCAGTCTGCTGGTCAGCCTCGAACAGGAAGCCTGACAGCCCATCACCGCTCGCTCTGCACCGCCAACCGCACGTCAAGCGCATAAAAAAGCCCGCAGACCTCACGGCCTCCGGGCTCAACTGGCAACTCTTAATACTCTGACAGCGCACCCTGAGAGGTGCCCCAGGCTGACTTACAGCACCTTGAAGTGGCGTATCGCCAGCTCCACACCGCGCAGCTCCGCCAGCCCTTTCATACGACCCAACAGGGAATAACCGGGACGGCCCTGCTTGCGCAGATCATCCAGAATCTGGTGGCCATGATCCGGACGCATGGGAATGAGCGGCAGATCACCGGCCTCGGCACGACGACGCTCCTCGTTCACCAGTACCCGCACCACCTCAACCAGATTGGCATCGCCGCCCAGATGCGACGCTTCGTGGAAGCTGCCGGGTGTCTCCTCACGCTCAGTGGAGCGCAGGTGGGTAAAGTAGATACGATCAGCAAACTCGGTGGCCATAGCACACAGATCGTTATCGGCACGTACACCGTAAGAGCCGGTACAGAAGGTGATGCCGTTGGCCTTAGCAGGCACTTTCTCTACCAGCCAGGCGACATCATCACGCGTGGAGACAATGCGCGGCAGACCCAGAATCGGCCGGGGCGGATCGTCCGGGTGAATGGCCAGACGGATGCCCACTTCTTCCGCCACCGGTACGATGGCTTCAAGGAACAGACGCAGGTGCTCACGCAGCTGATCTTTGTCGATGGCATCGTAGGCTGCCAGCGCCTGCCGGAAGTCATCCAGGGTATAGCTTTCTTCCGCCCCTGGCAGACCGGCAATGATGGTGGCCACCAGCTTGTCACGCTCTGCATCCGGCAGCGCGGCCAGATAGTCAGCCGCCGCCTGCTGCTCGGCCGCCGAGTATTCACTCTTCGCCCCCTCGCGCTGCAGGATGAACAGTTCAAATGCGGCAAAGGCGATCTGGTCAAAGCGCAATGCACGGGAACCGTCTGGCAGCTCATAGGCCAGATCAGTGCGGGTCCAGTCCAGCACCGGCATAAAGTTGTAGCACACCGTGTCGATACCGCAGGCGGCCAGATTGCGCAGGCTCTGCTGATAGTTGGCGATATAGTCGGCATAGCGACCGGTGCGACGCTTGATGTCCTCGTGCACCGGAATACTTTCCACCACGGCCCAGCGCAGCCCGGCCGCTTCAATGATGGCCTTGCGCTCGGCAATGGCAGCGACCGGCCAGACCTCGCCGTTGGCGATGTCGTGCAGTGCAGAGACGATGCCGGTCGCGCCAGCCTGACGGATATCCATCAGTGAAATGTCGTCGGCTGGTCCAAACCAGCGCCAGGTATGTTCCATAACTAGGCTCCTAAGAGACGGGTTCAGATCAGCCTTGCAGCTGAGCAATAAAAGTTCGGATGGTCGAGGGCTGGCTCAGCGCAGTCAGCGCCTCACGCAGCCGTACTAGCAGGGCCTGGTCCTGCAATAGCTGGGCAGGGAAGATAGCGTCCACTGACAGCAATGCCAGCAACGGATCGGCCTCGCTGGCCGCCGCCAGCAATGTCGCCTGCATCGGGTCATTCAGAGTAAGCAAACCCTTACTAGCCTGCATGACAGTCATTACCCAGGCGGCAATGCCCAGCTCAGTACGACGGCAGGGCAACTGATCGTGACGCAGCTGTTGCATCCCCGCCAGCCAGCGTTGTGGCAGTTTCTGGGAACCGTCCATGGCAATCTGGCGTAGCTGATGGTGCAGGCTGTCGTTGGCAAAGCGGGCCAGCAGCTGATCGGCATAGGCGTCAATGTCCACATCGGCGGGCATCGACAGCGTCGGTTTGGCTTCCTCCAGCATGTAACCGCGCAGCAGTGCACACACCTGCGGGTCAGCCACGGCTTCGGCGACGGTGGCATAGCCCAGCAGCGGCCCAAGATAGGCCAGCAGTGAATGGCTGCCGTTCAGCATGCGCAGCTTCATCGCCTCAAACGGTGCCACATCCGCCACCATCTGCACGCCGTCGACTTCCCAGTCAGGTCGCCCCTGCGGGAAATGGTCTTCCACCACCCACTGACTGAAGGCTTCACAGATGATGGCCGCAGGCTCATTGCAGCCGAGATCGCGCAGGGTCGCCAGAGAGGCGTCGGTCATGGCTGGCACGATGCGATCCACCATGGAGCAGGGAAAGGCGACCTCCGTGGCGATCCAGTCCGCCAGCCCGGCATCCTGCTGGGCAGCCAGCTGCACCACGGCCATCTGACAGCGCTTGCCGTTGTCCGGCATGTTGTCACAGGACAGGACCGTAAAGGGCGGAATGCCTGCGGCCCGACGGCGACGCAGTGCTTCCACCAGCAGACCAGGAGCGGTATGGGGTTGCTGAGGCTGGGCAATATCAGCGGCAATGGCCGGATCATCCAGACGCAACTGTTGCTGCGCAGGGATCAGGTAATAGCCCTTTTCCGTCACTGTCAGGGTGACAATGCGCGTGGTAGCAGCGCTGAGTATGTCCAGCAATGCGGCATGGCCACTGCCGTTGTCGCCTTCACCGGCATAGATGGCAGAAGCAATGGCGTTGACCTGACGCAGGGTGACATGCTGCTGATCAGCATATTCGGCAACGTGATAGCTGAACTGCTGGTACTCCAGCTCCTCCACGACCCGCATATTGGAACGGATGTTGGCACTGCAGATGGCCCAGGGGCCGCCACCATGACGCTGCAGCACCTGCTCGATATAGACCGCCTGATGGGCACGGTGAAAAGCGCCAAGGCCAAGGTGCACGATACCAGTACTGATGTCGGCAGGCCGATAGGTGCCAGGCACTCTGGTTACGGTCGGGGAGTTGTCATCCGCAGGCGTCATTGTTATTTCCTGTCAGGCAAGGAGTGGGGGCAACGACAAAAACTGGCATACCAGAATGGAATCGCTGCATACCAGCTGATGTATCACGCTCGTAATGAGCCTCCTGTGCTGCTTGCTGGTGAAATGCCATACAGTACGGTCAGCACAGGGCGCTACCTTAGCATCAAATTGGCATACCAATAAATAGAAAATTTTTCTATGGCATACCAGTCATGGCCACAGGTATAGTTTGCACCTAGCCACTCACCCCTCTGCCCGTATCAACACCCCATGACCGAACGCCTCTATCGTGACATTGGTGAGCAGATCAAAGCTGATCTGGCCCAGCAGGAACTTGCTCCAGGCTGCAAGCTACCCACCGAACGCGCCTATGCCGAACGTTTTGGCACCAGCCGCACGGTGGTGCGTGAAGCCTTTATCATGCTGGAAATTGAAGGCTGGATAGAGGTACGCCAGGGCTCAGGCATCTATCTGCGCCAGCGGCCCGGCAGCCCCGTATCGCCACAACGCGTACCGGATGAGGATATTGGCCCGTTCGAGCTGTTGCAGGCCCGACAGGTGCTGGAAAGCTCCATTGCCGCCTGCGCCGCGCAGACGGTGACCAAGCAGGATATTCAGCAGATGCAGGAAATGCTGGATCTGGAAGACACCATGATGGCTTCGGTGGAAGTCAGTGAGGATGCCGACCGGCGCTTTCATCTGCTGATCGCCCGCTCAACACAAAACAGCCTGCTGCTGGAAATGTGTACGCAGCTGTGGGATCGCCGCGATCGCAGCCCGATGTGGCAGACCCTGCACAAACGCATCATGGACCTGTCATACCGGGCCAACTGGCTGGAGGATCACCGCGCCATTCTCAACCAGTTACGCAAACGCGATGCTCAGGGCGCACGTCAGGCGATGTGGCAGCATCTGGAAAACGTCAAGACCACCCTGTTTGCCCTGTCGGATACCGATGACCCGAACTTTGACGGCTATCTGTTCAGCAATCTGCGTGCGCAGTAGTCAATCGGAAGAACAGGTAGAGGAAGGATGAGGGAGCCATGTGAGGCACCCTCAGCAAGACGGCAGGGTCAGAACTGAATCGCCAGCTGGCTGAGCTGAAATTCCGCTTCCAGACGCTGGCCGATCACATTGTAACCACACAGGTGATGGGCATAGTGCATATGCAGGCAACGCACGCGGTCCCAGTCGGCAATCCCCCCCACACCGAGCTTCTGCAGATATTCCAGCTTGCCCTGCGTCGCCAGTAGCTCCCGGTCTTCTTCCCGCATAAAACCATTACGCTGATCGACATAATCCTGATGGCTGGCATGCAGCGCGGCTTTCAGCTCGGGATTATCCTGCACCTCCGCCTCCAGACGCTTGATATAGCCGCCTGCTTCGATGGTGGAGATGGTCTTGAACAGATCGCGGCTGGTCAGCCAGTACAGGGTAGGGAAGGGTTTGCCTTCCATCACTGCGCGCATGCGCACTACCAGGGGAATGCCCGTGGCGCTGCTGGCAGCAATGTCTTCCAGGCCACGCGGGGCGCGCTCAAGCTGGCGAGTCAGCCAGTCCAGCTGGGTTTCGGTAATCATCGGTCGGCTATTCGTTTCACGCTTCTTGTTAAAACAACATACCAGGGCAATCCGGCATGTCGTGGCAGCGGCACAGTATAGCAGCCTGACTCGGTGGATACTGCCTGATCAGGCCTGCGAATAGCGCTCCGCCTGTCCCAGCCAGCGGCGGATCAGCGGTTCACTGATGTCAGGGCGATGACGCATCACCCAGTCACCGGCCTCATGCACCGCATCCAGCCAGTGCTCATCCTGACTGAGATCAGCAATACGGAACTGCACCAGCCCGGTCTGACGCGTTCCCAGCACCTCACCCGGCCCGCGCAGCTCCAGATCCTTCTCGGCAATCACAAAACCGTCGGTACTGTCCCGCATGACCCCCAGTCGAGCCTTGCCCTGCTGCGACAGCGGGGCGTGATACATCAGCACACAGAAGCTTTCTACTGAGCCACGCCCGACCCGGCCCCGCAGCTGGTGCAGCTGCGCCAGCCCAAGCCGCTCGGGATTCTCGATGATCATGACACTGGCATTGGGCACATCGACGCCCACTTCGATAACCGTGGTCGCTACCAGCAGGTGCAGGTCACCGGCTTTGAACTCGGCCATGACAGCCGCCTTTTCCGTCGCCTTCATGCGCCCGTGTACCAGACCTATCTTGAGCTCAGGCAAGGCTTCCTTGAGTTGCTCGGTGGTCGCCTCGGCAGCCTGACACTCCAGCACTTCCGACTCTTCAATCAGGGTGCAAACCCAATAGGCCTGACGGCCCGCCATGCAGGCACCACGCACACGCTCAATCACCGCATCACGACGCTGGTCAGCAATCACCACGGTCTGAATTGGTGTACGCCCGGGTGGCAGCTCATCAATGACAGAGCAGTCGAGGTCGGCATAAGCCACCATGGCCAGAGTACGGGGAATAGGTGTGGCGGTCATGATCAGCTGATGTGGCGCCTTGCCCTGATGCATGCCCTTCTCTCGCAGCGCCAGACGCTGATGCACCCCGAAGCGATGCTGTTCATCAATGATGACCAGCCCGAGATGGGCAAAGGACACATCATCCTGAAACAGCGCATGAGTGCCGACAATCACCCGCGCTTCTCCGCTGGCAATCGCCTCAAGCGACTGCTGCCGGGCCTTGCCCTTGAGCTTACCTGCCAGCCAGGCCACCTTCAGCCCTAGCGGCTCCAGCCAGCGACTGAAGTTATGAAAATGCTGCTCGGCCAGAATCTCGGTGGGCGCCATCATCACCGCCTGAAAGCCGGATTCCACTGCCTGTAACGCTGCAAGGGCCGCCACGACCGTCTTGCCGGAGCCCACATCGCCCTGCACCAGTCGCAACATAGGCGCCGATTTATTCATATCCTCAGCCACTTCTTGAACCACTCGCTGCTGCGCGTTGGTCAGGCTGAAGGGCAGGGAGGCAAGCAGTGCCTGCCGTAAAGACTGGTCCCCCGTCAGCACCGGTGCGTCAATCCGCAATGCCTGCTGGCGTAATTTGATCAGACTCAGGTGATGAGCCAGCAACTCCTCAAAAACCAGACGCTGGCGATGCGGTTCGGTGGTGCTGAGCAGGCGCTCCTGCGATATCCCGGCAGGGGGACGGTGCAGATAGAGAAGGGCCTCCTCCAGTGAACAGAGACGGTGCTGACGCAGCAGCTCGGCGGGCACCCAGTCAGTCAGTGCATTCTCCCGCCGCTGCAGCATCGACAGAGCCTGATCTGACAGCTGGCGCAGACGGGCTTGAGTCAGCCCTTCGGTGGCGGGATAAATCGCCGTCAATGCCTGTGACAGATCGGCGGGTGGGCTATCCGCCTGCAGCACCTTGTATTCAGGGTGAACCATTTCCAGGCCATTGGGGCCAACCCGCACCTCGCCGAAGCCTCGCAACAGTTCACCGCTGCGCAGCGCGACCCGCTGGGCCTGGGAGAAATGAAAGAAGCGCAACGTCAGCGTACCGGAGCCATCCTGAATCTTGCACAGCAGACTGCGGCGCTTGCCTTTGATGATATCGGCAACCCGGATATAGCCTTCGACCATCACTTCGTCACCCGGACGCAGCGAACCCAGTGGCGTGATCCGAGTGCGATCCTGATAGCGCAAAGGCAGGTGAAACAACAGATCCTGCACACTGTGCAGACCCAGACGTTCACAGCGCTCGACCACCGCCGGGCCAGCGCCTTTGAGTAATGCGATCTCGATCTGATCGAGACTGGCTGGCGTCATGCAGGAAGTACCCGCAGATTGCACTGTTTGATGGTGTCACGCAGCACATCGATGGCTTTCGGTCGCGGGAAGCTGGCACGCCATGCCAGTGCTACGGTGCGCATCGGCTGAGGTGAGGTAAAAGGACGGGTACAGAGCAGGCCGGGGGCATACAGCCCTTCGCCCGCCGCCGACAGCGGCAGAATGGTAATACCGAAGCCGGAAGCCACCATGTGGCGCAAAGTTTCCAGCGAGCTGCCTTCGGTAATGCTCTGCTGTGTTTCGCTGTCACGCAGACTGGGGCAGGCCTGCATGACCTGATCACGGAAACAATGACCTTCTCCCAGGAGCAGCATGTCATTGCAGCGAATATTGTTGGCATCCACCGTTTCCTGCTTGGCCATCTCATCAGAGCAGGGCATCAGCATGACGAAAGGCTCATCGTACAGCGGTAGCGTCAGTACATCAGGCTCGGTAAAGGGCAGGGCAACGATGATCACATCCAGCTCACCATTGCGCAGTTTGCGGCGCAGCACCGAGGTGTAGTTTTCCTCGATATACAGTGGCATATCGGGGGCTTTTTGCTTCATCTGGGGGATCAGGTGAGGGAACAGATACGGCCCGATGGTGTAAATCGCTCCCAGTCGCAACGGGCTGCGCAACTGATCTTTACCGGCTGTGGCCAGCTCGCGGATACGCTCGCTTTCTTCCAGCACACGCTGAGCCTGCTGAATGATGGTGTCGCCCATCGGCGTGGTGCGCACTGCATTCTTGGAGCGCTCGAACAGGGCAATCCCCAGCTCATCCTCGAGTTTCTTGACGGCCACACTGAGCGTAGGCTGACTGACGAAACAGCGCTCTGCGGCCCGACCAAAGTGCTGTTCCTGTGCGAGGGTGACTATGTACTTGAGTTCTGTAAGTGTCATCTGGGCCTGTTCCTGAGCTACTTCAACTTATCGCTGTTACTCCTCATAGACGGCAGTCATTGAGCGGTTATGTGTATCACCGCCTCGAGAGCGTCTTTGAGAAGGATCGACATCCACCTTGTTGCCGGATGATCCGGCTGCCATTATAGCCAATACCAAAAAGCTGTGGATATATCCAGTTAATGCAAATGCCTACATCCGTTCTGATCGCTGGCTGCGGTAAACTCGGCAGCCCACTGGCACTGACACTGGCCCATCAGGGCTATGAGGTGCATGCCCTCTGTCGCAGCCCACGTGAGTTGCCGGGAGTGACCCTGCATTATCACGATCTGAGCCAGCCGCTGACAGCTACATTACCCGCTACCGACTTTGTGTTTTACATGCTGGCGCCGACGGAGCGGACTGAAGCTGGCTATCGCACTGTTTATGTGCAGGCACTGCAACACCTACTAGCAGCCTTGCCCCGGCCACCTCAGCGCCTGTTCTTTATTTCCAGTACCAGCGTTTACGGCCAGGATCAGGGCGAATGGGTAGATGAAAACAGCCCGACACATCCCGGCAGCTTCAGCGGTCGTATCCTGCTGGAAGCCGAGGCGATGGCCCGCCAAAGCACCTTTCCAGCCACCATTCTGCGCCTGAGCGGCATTTATGGGGCCGGGCGCAATCATCTGCTGGAGCAGGTACGCCAGGGCATCTGCCATCCTGCTGAACCACCTTACTATTCCAATCGTATTCATCAGGATGATGCCGTGGCTGCCATGGTACATATGTTGCAAGTTTGTAAACAGGGAAAAGCGCTGGCCGACTGTTACCTGCTCACCGACTCAACCCCTGCGCCGCTTCATGAAGTGTGCCAGTGGTTAGCGACGCAACTGCAAGTGTGTGTAATGGAAACAGCTGCATTGCGCTCTCGCGGGGGAAGTAAACGTTGTTGTAACACGCGTTTAATCGAAACGGGCTATGCTTTTCACTATCCCGACTATCGGGAGGGGTATTTATCACTACTATAAGCACACAAAAATGCGCAATAACTTACAAAAGTTAAAATTCAGAAAAATTCCTATTCCCTTTTTTGAAAAAGATGGCAGAATAGGCAGCACAAGGACGAAGGCAGGATGCCAAACATCAGGATGATGTTCAGGGACGTTAAGGAAAGCCGGAAACTGGCCAGGAGGCCCGTAGGATACGACGTCAAGGATGAACATGGATGGGTACGAGGATAGACAAGGAGTGTCCTTTCCTCGACCTGCTCTTACTTTTACCCCGCTTTTTATTATTCCTCTCACCTCCCACACTACAATCAGTAACAATATTCACAATACGGCACTGCCTTGTTGGGCAACCAGATTGTACCTTCAGTTACAAAACACTTGGCGATATAAGACTTGAAGAGCCAGCTTCTATTGCTGGCACTATGTGCTTACCTGAGTGAAAGGCAGGGAATACGACCGAGAGAGTGATCGTGAATCAGGCTGCAGCCGTTACGCTGGCCAACACACGTTGCAGGCGCTGTACCTGTTTGAGATGACGCAAACGCTTGAGTACTCGCGCCAGATGTACACGGTTTTTTACCAGCAGATGCATTTCCACCATGCTGACGGAATCATCCTGCCGATCCATATCCATCCGCGTCACTACTGCATCAGCCAGACTCGCCTCAGCGGCCAGCATGGGTAACAGTTCACGATGAGCCACTGCCTGAATGCGCAGCGGCGCCAGGAACTCACGCTGTATATGCTCGCCCCAGGTTAAGGTCAGGGTCTTTTCCGGATTTTTGCGCCACTCCAGCGTGTTCTTGCACAGAGAGTGATGCACCATCAGGCTGCCACCGGCAAAATGCCCGAGAATAGGGTCGCCGGGCAGGGGATAACAACAGCGGGCAAACTTCACCAGCATGCCTTCAGAACCATTGATCACCAGTGACTGGCTGGCACCTTCGCGGCCACGCTGAGCCACGCCAAGAGCATCTTCCGCCCGGGGCTGCAAACGATGAGCCACAACCTGAGGCACACGCTTACCAAGACCAATTTCTTCCAGCACATCATCAAGGCCCGACAGCTCGGTTTCCTGCAACAGCTCATTCAGCGCCCCTTCGCTGATCTGCTCCAGGGTATAGCCATCACTGGCAGCGGCCTGAGTCAGCAAACGTCGTCCCAGCTCAATGGATTCACTGCGCTCGGCCGTTTTCAGGAAGTGACGAATGCTGCTGCGCGCCTTGCCAGTCACAACAAAGCTCAGCCACGCCATGTTGGGATGAGAGCTTTCCTTGGTGATCACTTCCACGGTCTGACCACTCTGTAACGGGCTGCTCAGTGGCGCCAGATGCCCGTCAACATAGCAACCCACACAGGTGTTACCCACATGGGTGTGTACGGCATAGGCAAAATCCACCGGCGTTGCGCCACGGGGTAGTTCCATGATTTTGCCTTTGGGGGTGAAGACATAGACCTCATCAGGAAACAGGTCTTCCTTCACGTGCTCGATAAACTCCAGAGAGCTGCCAGCACGCTGCTGCATTTCCAGCAGCCCGGCCACCCAACGCTGCGCCCGGCGCTGCGAGCCCTGCACACGGTCACTCAGCTGGCTGTTACTGCCCCACTGGCAGGCGATACCCAGATTGGCCACCATCTCCATTTCTTCGGTACGGATCAGTACCTCGAGCTGGAAGCCCTTGCCAGTAAACAGCGTAGTATGCAGAGACTGGTAGCCGTTGGCCTTGGGAATAGCAATGTAATCAGAAAAGGTGCCCGGCACCGGCTTGTACAGCCCATGCAGCAGGCCGAGAATGCGGTAGCAGTTTTCTACCGAATCGGTCACCACGTTGATGACCTGAGTCGCCATGATCGTCTTCAGGCCTTTGCGCTCGTGCAGCATCTTCTTGTAGATGCTGTTCAGATGGCGCTGGCGCCAGGTCATGCGATGATTAACGTCCTGTGCCGACAGGCGCTCCTCGATGACACTCTGCACCTCTTCCAGCTGCTCCCGCCGTGATTCGCGAAACTGTGCCACGGCAGCCGACAAACGTCGGGAACGCATGGGGTAATAGGCCGCAAAAGCCAGATCTTCCAGCTCAGTACGCACCAGATGCATACCCAGACGCCCGGCAATGGGAGCGTAGATATCCAGTGTTTCTTTGGCGATACGACGTTGCGAGGGGGCAGACATGGCACCGATGGTACGCATGTTATGCAGACGGTCTGACAGTTTGACGAGGATCACGCGGATATCCGCTGACATCGCCAGTACCATCTTCTGGAAGTTTTCGGCCTGAGCCTCGGCCTTGGTGGCAAACTCCATCTTGTTGAGCTTGCTGACCCCGTCAACCAGCTCCGACACCGTGTCGCCGAACTGATGACGCAAGGCATTCTTGGGAATGCCGGTGTCTTCAATGACGTCATGCAACATGGCCGCCATCAGACTTTGAGAGTCCATCCCCATGTTGGCCAGAATACCGGCCACCGCCAGAGGATGGATGATGTAGGGTTCTCCCGATTTGCGGGACTGACCATCATGCGCCTGCTCTGCGTAAAAATACGCCCGCTTGACCTTGTTGACTTCGTCAGGGGTCAGGTGGTCGCTTAGTCGCTCAGCCAGTGCATTGATGGTCGACATGAAGAATCCCCGGTCCTGCTTAGAACTCTTCCTCTTCGGCTTCCAGCGTGGTACGCGTCACACTACCCTGCGCAATTTCACGCAGTGCGACCACGGTCGGCTTGTCGTTTTCCCAGGCTACCTTGGGCTCTCTGCCGCCGGTGGCCAGCTGGCGTGCACGCTTGGATGCAACCATGACCAGTTCAAAGCGGTTTTCTACGTTTTCCAGACAATCTTCGACAGTCACACGTGCCATAGTTTTCTGTCTACCCTTCAGCGATGATAAGACGAAACTGTATAAAAAATAACCAAACCTGCCAGACAGGCAAGAGGCGCAATTCTATGTGAGCCGCGCCCCCGAAACAAGCTCTACTGCTCAAACTTCGGACAGCAATTCAGCCAGCAAACGTGCATTAACCTGTTGCTGACGCTGCAGTTTGCAGCGCTCGGCCCGAAATACCGAGGCCAGCTCGGCGACAGCGAAGGTGAAGTCGTCATTGAAAATGACATAGTCATATTCGGGATAATGCGACATTTCGCTGACAGCCTTGGCCATGCGCCCGGCAATAACCGCGTCGTCATCCTGGCCACGGCTGTTCAGCCGCTCCAGCAACGCTTCTTTACGAGGTGGCAGAATAAAGATGCCGATGGATTCCGGAATCTGCTTGCGCACTTGTTGAGCGCCCTGCCAGTCGATTTCCAGAATGACGTCCTTGCCTTCATTAAGGATTTTTTCCGCTGCCACCACCGAGGTGCCATAGAAGTTGCCAAACACTTCTGCGTGCTCAATAAAAGCACCTTCACCGATCATCTGGCGGAATACGTCCTGACTGACGAAGTGATAGTGCACGCCGTCGATTTCACCGGGGCGCTGGGCACGGGTCGTGTGTGACACCGACACGCCAATGGTTTTGTCCTGTTCCAGCAGGGCCTTGACCAGGCTGGTTTTACCGGCACCCGAAGGTGCGGAGACGATGTAGAGTTGACCTTTAGACATAGGACCCGTTGTCTGTCTGCGCTATCACAAGCGGTAAAGTGGTATTTACAGGTTGCGGTGAAGGCTAAGTGCCATGTCGCACCTGACCTGACCGGTTCGCTCGTAGCTCACGTCCCTGATATATAGGGCTGAGAAGAGGAAGGTTCCAGCAGCCTGAAACATTCCATACCGGACCGATACGCATCCTGAATGATAAGGTCGGCTATCATAGCACTCCTTCCCGTTCGCCTCATCCGCTCCATCCGCGCCATTGCACAGCTATTGCAACACTACGTCCTATAGTCGGCATGCATAGACTATTTCTGTCGATGTGCAATTATTATCCATCCCACTCACCAGCTGCTGCCTTATTCATGATCCAGTTCCGACAAGTTGAAGCTTTCCGCTGCCTGATGGTGACCGGCACCACCGTGGGTGCAGCCCGCCAGATGAATGTCACCCAGCCCGCCATCAGTCGCCTGATTGCCGATCTGGAAGCCGATCTCGGCTTTCGTCTGTTCACCCGCACCAAAGGGCGACTGGAACCCACCAATGCGGCGGTGCGATTCTATAAGGCCGTGGAAGAGAACTTTCTGGGTCTCGAGCGCCTGCGCCAGGTGGCCAACAATATCCGTAACCATGCACCGGAAAGCATGAGCATCGCCTGCTCGCCGGTACTGTCCACATCGCTGTTGCCCATGGTGCTGAAAGAATTTGTGCAGTCTGATCCCGAGGTGACCATCCACGTAGTCAGCTGCAATACCTCGGAAATTTTGCTCAAGCTGCAGGATTTGAAAGTGGATCTGGCCCTGTGTCCGGCATTTCCGCCCATCGCTGGTATTGAACAGATCCATCTGATGGATCTGGGCATGCTGTGCGCCATGCCACCCGGCCATCGACTGGCCAGCAAAGACAAAATCTACCCGGAAGATCTGGAAGATGAAACGCTGATTGGCTGGCTACCCATCGGCCCACGTGCCTACGACATGGAGCAGGCCACCCTCGACAAGGCCAAGGTCAAGACCCGCTACTCCATCAAGACCCACTCCTCGCATACCCGCTATGCAATGGTGGCGCACGGTCTGGGCATTTCTGTGGTAGAACCTTTTGCTGCACGCATCTGGCAGCCCAACGACGTGGTGGTACGGCCCTTTATTTCCGACATTCGCTATCGCTATGTCCTGGCCTACCCCAGTTCAGCCAAACGTTCCGAGCTGATGGCCGATTTTCAGGATGCGGCCCTGCAGGCCATCCACGCCTATGACTTCCGGGTCGAGGGCTATGACAACTGGACGGTATTGACCTGATGTTCACAGGGCGGGCTCATCCATTTGCAATGAGCCTCGCCTTTTGACTCAGAACAGCAGATGAGCCACCCCAGCGATGACCGGCAGGGTCACCAAAGTGCGCAGGATAAAGATAACAAACAGCTCCCATAGATTGACCGGGATACGGCTCCCCAGCAGCAACGCACCCACTTCAGACAGATAGATCAGCTGTGTCACTGACATGGCGGCAATGACGAAGCGCGTCATTTCGTTATCCACAGCAGCAATCAGGATGGCCGGGATAAACATGTCGGCGAATCCCACCATCACCGTCTTCGACGCCGCCACTGCTTCCGGGACACCCAGCAGCTCCAGCAGCGGCACAAAGGGTT
This sequence comes from Pokkaliibacter plantistimulans, assembly GCF_003194385.1. Taxonomy (GTDB): domain Bacteria; phylum Pseudomonadota; class Gammaproteobacteria; order Pseudomonadales; family Balneatricaceae; genus Pokkaliibacter; species Pokkaliibacter plantistimulans. The sequence continues at coordinate 16,641 of NZ_LAPT01000095.1, read as the reverse complement.
TACCCAGATACTCAAATACCGGCGTGTACTCCGCCACCATCAGGGCCAGCGTGCCTACCGCCATGACAACCGGCAACACGCCAAACAGCATATCGATAGCATTGTGAATGCCATCACGCAGTGGCAGGCGGAAGTTCTCGATACGATCAGCACGCGCCAGCGCGCGACGGTAACCGACACTCCACACACTGTGTCCCTGCGGAATCGCCTCTTCCTCGGCATTGCGTGGGCTGCCGTCGATATAGTGATCGCGCTTCCAGCAGAGCGGGGGCAAGCGCGGCACCACGATGGCGGCCACAATGCCCGCCAGACAGACCGTGCCATAGAAGGGCAGGAACAGATGCTCCAGCTTGACCTGTGCCAGCACGACCAGCGCAAAGGTAATGGATACCGCCGAGAAGGTCGTGCCAATCACCGCTGCTTCCCGCTCGGTGTAGAAGCGACCTTCATACTGCTTGCTGGTCAACAGAATGCCGACCGAGCCATCGCCCAGCCAGGACGCAAAGCAGTCCACTGCACTGCGGCCGGGCAGCTGAAATACCGGACGCATGACCCGGGTCATCAGGGTGCCGACCAGCTCCAGTAAACCAAAATCCAGCAACAGCGGTAGCAGCAGGCCCGCAAAGATGAACACCGAAAACAGCACCGGCATCAGATCACCAAATACCAGCTGGCCGGTGCTATCACTGAGCACCGCCTGTGGGCCATGACCGCTGTAAAGCATCAGAGCGATCACCGCACCGCACAGGCGAATCAGGGTCCAGATCCAGTTGGGTGACAGCAGGCCGTAGATAAAGGCGTAACGTTGCAACCACTGCGGACGCAACACCTTGGTCAGCAGGGTGCCTGACGCCGAAGCGACTATGACGGTGGTCAGCAGCTCAGGCATGACCTCGTTCAGTGCCGTCAGCAGGCTTTTCGCCAGAACGGCCACACTGATGGTGATGCTGCCCTGATAGTTGACAGGAACCATGAACAACAGAATGCCCACCAGTGAGGGCAATAAGAACACCAGGGCGTTGCGTGACAGGGAACGTTGCAGTCCCTGATTCTGCGCGGTCAGCAAAGAATCCACTGTGACTCCATCCTTATTATTTGTTATTGGGCAAGCAAAAAGGCGGCACAGTGAAGCAGAAGAACAGGATGTTGGCAAAGAACAACAAGAAATGGCTGCCATTTTCCGGCTATTTTCAGCGAGAAAACAAACCAGCACGTTGCATACAGATAAAGGATTTTAACAGCTATATATTCGCATTATTGCTAATAATCGCTGCACAGCATAAAAACTGATGCAGTTCTCATGTATTGAATCAACCAATAGAAGCCAGGGTTCAACTTCAGCGAAACTGATTAAAAACCGGCTTTATCTGTCTGGTCGCGACCCGAAATAAAACAGATGCGGCCTTTTCACAGCGCTACACCAGCACCCACATCCTGACGTCATGAAAAAGGAGGGGCTCCCTGAGTTGAGTCATCAAAGAGCGCGTTCAGGTTTCTGCACAGCACAGATAGAAAAACGGTCAGAACAGACCTAACTGCGCCTGCTCCAGGGCCAGCAACTGCTGCTTGATCGACAATCCTCCACCAAACCCTACAAGGTGTCCGGCACTGCCAATCACGCGGTGGCAGGGAATGATAATCGGCAGCGGATTGCGATTATTGGCCATACCCACGGCGCGCGACGCCCCAGGCTGCCCCAGTGCCCTGGCAATATCGCCATAGCTGCACGTTTCACCCCAGGGAATGGCCTGCAGCTGTTGCCAGACGCTGAGCTGAAAAGTCGTCCCCACAGGTTGCAACGGCACCGTAAAGGTTCGTAGCTGCCCGGCAAAATAAGCCTGCAGCTCACGTACCGCCCAGCTCAATATCGTCTGCTCGGGGCACACTGGCGTCACATCCTGCGCCTTCTCACCCAAAAAATAGACGCCCAGCAGCGCCTGCTCCGTAGCCGTCAGCCTCAGCGGGCCGACGGGAGAGGTGATGACGTGAGTGACCGTCGGGGGCGACTCATTCAATATTCTGTACCTGCTTGTGGAGCATCAGGAGTAACTTATTAATAATCAATGCTTTATATGTGAATTTTGACATTAAGAACGAGACCACTAACCGCTTTACTCACCAATTGGCCAAAGTCATCTTGAAGTTCAGCCTTGGACGTAGGGTAGCACATCCCATCCAAGGGCCGAGAGAGGAGGCTACTTCTGCATCCAAGCTAATAGATCCGACAGCAACCATACTGCGCTTCCCCCAACTCTTTTACGCCGTGGGACTTCACCAGACCTCTCCAGCCGCCACCAGGTCGTCCTGCTGATAGTGGTGATTCGTTCGCGCTCGGCCTCTTTAATAAGCCGTTCGGACTCATTGTAAGCACGGAGGATCTCTCCCCGAGTCTCCGTTGGCGGCGGAGAGAATCGGCTCACCTGTGTCATGAGGCTTCCCCTTGCTTGTTACGCAACAACCACTGGTCAATTTCGGAGCGTTTGAAGTAGACCCTTTTGCCCATCGGCTTGAAAAACGGGATCTCTTTCTTGGACGTCAACTTGTACAGGTACGAGGTGGACAGGCCCGTATAGATGGCACAGTCATTAATGGTCATGATTTCTTTGGCAGGAATGGCCAGTGATTGGATCTGTTCTAGCACGAATACCAGTTGATTCTCGGTCATAAGCTTTCCCTTGGGTGGTCAGGAGTTGCTGTTATTTTCTCTTGATCACCCTTCGAGGCCGACCTCTGGAATTGCCCTTTTCGGACAATTTGGGCGGTATTGCTACTCTCTGATTTCACATGCAGGGTCACCGCCTTGAGTTCTGTGGCTTTCTGACGAGGTTTATGGGGTACCAGATGATCAGACTCTAACGATGTAGACTTCACAGATAACGCTTGATTGTTTCTTGAGCAGGCGGGTTAAAATAAATATTGGTTTATAGAAAAGGTTAAATAAGAGGTTAAAGATAAGGTTATATGGGTGTGGATATCCCATGTAAGAATTTGATTTTGAAAAATAAAAATCAAATATCCTGCCCCTCTTATGTCAATAAGGTGCCCGTCAAATGTCAATAGTTGGCCCCTCAAATGTCAATGATAGCGCCCCTCAAATATCAATAACGTTGCCCCTCAAATGTCAGTAATCCGGCTGGGTTTCCAACAGGGTTGCCCACAGCAATAGTGGATAACTCGCGGTTGCGCTGGCGTTTTACCGCGCTGTCGCAGCTAGGAAACAGCCAAAATAGCAATGCGCCCCTCATTTGTCAGTAGCTTGCCGAGGGGGTTGCCCCTCAAATGTCAATGAAAGCCCCCCCACTTATCAGTATTGGCCGCATTCCCCAGATATAATTCAGGACTTATGCACAGGCTGGCTGGTCGTCCAGGGCGTTTTGTGGTGTGCGCAGAAGGAATGATTGGAGGGAAAGATGTTGGAAATCAGAAGGGATAGAGATGGTGTTTAAACCCAGAGTCACCGTTTGCAGTGCACCAAGTCATTATGAACCCAGGCACTTGCCACCATGTCGTTCTCGCACAGCTCGTCACAGGCCGCGCCGACCTGTTCGCGCCACTTCTTTGCTCTGGTTGATTCTGAGCCACACATCAACCGAAAGGTCTCCAGCTTAAGCGGATAGGGCTCTTTGTGAGATGCGAAGTAGTCGAACATCCGCCGGGCTGTGGGCGACAGCTTGCGGTACTTTTCCCAGACGAATTTCGAATAGTGATCGCCAGCGAAGAGCACGACGATCTCTCCGTCGATTTCAACCTGGCATAGAGATGTTTTCTTGCCTCGATCCAAGACGCGGAATCGATGGATAAGCGACAGTGATTCGAGGCGGCCGATCCGCGCGGAAGAAAAGGCCATTGCAGACGCCTGGAGGCGAGACAAGCATTCTTCGGCCTTGGTGTAATAGGCTTTGTTGATCGACCAACCCAAATCCTGGCAAAGTCTGTAGAACGTGAAAGTAATTGGCTCGCCCAATGGCGACCGTTTGGAATATTCCAGTACCTGCTGCCAAACCAGTTCATCGTCCTGAGCGCGCAGCTCAACACCTGTATAGGTTATATTCACGTCTTTGTTGACATGGTAAATGGGGTGGTTCTGCAAGGCTGCACGGGGAGTGCGTTTGTTGCGCACAGTGAACAGCGCCGATCGAGCGTAGTCGTTCGGCATGACCCGCATATTGTCGGACCAGGGAGCAATGTCGAATAGCGAGAGTTGCAGGTCTTTTATCTCCTGCTTCGTGTGTTGAAGTAGAGCCGCCTGCTTCGCTTCATCCACTCTCGCAGCCAGCACTTCGGCGGCTGGCTTGCGGCGCTTTTTATTGCCCTCCATATATCTACTAGCAGGCTTCATCAGACTCAACCAGCCGAGACGCCACCCAGGATTCAAGTTGGTCGAGCCGATAGCGCAGTGTCCGCTCTCCAGCCAGACGATAGGGCCGGGGAAAAGTTGGATCGTTGGCCCGGATTCGTTGAAGCGTTGGCGCGGAAATCTTCAGTAGAGCCGTTACTTCGTGCACTGACAGAAGCTGTAGATGCCTTTGACCAGTGTCATTTTCAATTTGGATTGCTTGCTGCATAGGACCCCCCTGATGAATATGATCACAGGGGTAATTTTGCTGGGTGCCGTCCCAAAACCTCGCCTCTGGATGTGCCCTTTTCGGGAGCAAAGAACGGAATGTACATCACAAGAGAACTTTCACATGTGAAAGTTTTCATCAATGATTAAAGCCAGCATGATGCTGGCTTTAACGGGGAGGATCTCAATTCGAGCCGTCCCAGTCTGGGAATATCTCGGAAGCCAAGTCGCGCCGCGCCTTATCTACGTCGACGCCGTTCAAGCGTTCCAGTGTCCTTTCCTGGGCGTTCTTACGGCTACCGTCAATGTTGAAGTCGCTACCGGCTCCGGTCAGGCTGTCGAGGTTCAACGAACTCGGGTCAGGCAACTTGCCGTGCTGTTGCAGAATCCCAAGCCACTCGTCCAAGTTGACCTTGCTCCAGTCAATCTTGGCGACTCTATCCAAAGGAATACCTCCACATTGAGGGCTCTCAGCGCTCCCAAAGCTAATGCCGAGCAGCGGACGAACTTGCTCCTGGACAATGCGGGACAGCGGTGAGTTGAAGCAGCAATAAGCCTCGCGTTTCTCGACACAAGCGCCGAGCACCTTGGACTTGCAGTAAGAGCCGACGTAGGAGCAGTTCTTGAGCGCCCTCTTGGCGTTCATAGTGAATTCTTCCTCCTCGCATTTGTAGAGCATCTGAATCATGACCATCGTCACGACATAGACCGTATAAATTGTCATCGCCGTGCTCAGCCAAGTGGCAGCACTGTCCATCATGCCTTCCTGAGCCATCTTGCTAGCACCTCCGGCTGCAGCCTCCTGGGTGGCAGCATCCTGCCCCAGTCCTTTCATGATGTTCGCCATGACCTCTTTAACCTGCTCGGTCAGTTGATCCATCAATTCATCAATAACCTGCTCTATAGGTTGGTAGAAGGAATCCACTGCGCCGGAGATATTCTCGATATAACTGGTGAAGGGTTGAGTTATTTCGGTCCAGCCTTGTAAGACAGGCTCGCGCAAGATCTGGTAAGCACCCTTGACTGAATTACCGCTCTGCAGGCCCATCACTGCGCCGTCCAATTTTGGTACTGCCATGATCAGATTAAGGTAGTCGGCCAGCGAAATGTTAGATGGCTTCTCGCAGCAATTCTGTACACCACCAACAGCAATCTTACATGTTCCAGCTTTCCCACCAAAAACCATACAACCTTGGTCAACATTAGCGTCACCGCCCTCATCGGTCGCACTATCTGAGCAGGTCATATCCTGTGTCATAAACTGAGCCGCATTCAAAAGGCTCACTGCGCGGGCAAAATCGACACTTTGGGACTTTGATACATCTAAGCATTCATCCCCCATACACTTAATTTCACCAGAACATTGGTACTCTTCCTGTTTTGTCACGGTAGGGATTTCGACATCACTTCCACAATCATATGTGTCTTTATATACATAACACTGGCCAGACTCTCCTTTGGCACCATCAATACACGCGGAACTGATAAATCCGCATTGCGGGTTGTTCTCATACGTCTGACAGGAGGAAAGGTTTTTCCCATCATTTACTGGGCAGTGTTCTACTCCCTGGGGATCTGTCCAGCAATCCATCTGACCCACGTTGAAATTGCATTGCATAGCTGAAAGATGAACTTCTGTTGCCAGCGTAGGAATGCTAGGAAAAGGAGAGGGTGTCAGTGCTGCATAAAGATCGTCATTTGGGCAAATCTTTACCCCGTTTACGGTAGTGCAATCTGTATTGTTAGTAGCACCGCCCGTTGTTATTAATTGTCCTGTACAGAAACCATCACTAAGCTGAAGGGCATCACTTACACAATTATGAGGCGTCCAACTGTCTTGCTTTTGATTAATGAATCGAAATTCAAATTTGCCTCCGAGAACGAAATCATCGCTGTCGGATTCTGTAGTATCTTGAATTTGTACAACACCAATTAATCCATTTTCGCAGGAGGGTATTTGGTTAACTTGATAATACACTGAAGAGTCAACATCTCCCTCGATCCCGCTATCGATCCAGTCCCATGCTCCTACTAGCTGAGTCTTATTTATACTTCCACTTTCTCCACATATTGCCACCTGGTCCAGCTTCGGAATTGTTGCTACTGAATACTCTCCATCCGTTGGATCGACGGTTTTCCATGTCCCTTTCGTTAGATCAAACTCCACCGTCAGCCAAGTACGCCCCTTAGCCGCAACATAAACCGTATCTACAAAAGAGCTGATTCCCATATTATGCGTTATCGTGCATGAGCCGACTGACTTCGTAACCCGTTCACATCGCTCATATTCAGGAACGTGTGTTGTGAACGATGTCTTATTGAGGGATGTACTGACAGTGCAGTCACCAAAGCCCTCTGTAATTAGATCAATATTTTCATATATGTCTTTACTCTGGTTCAGCATTGGGTCATTGCTAAAATTTGGACGCGAGCGATTTGTTGCATCGAGGAGTACTTTGTAGGCAGCACCAGAGATGGATGGATCGGCGCTATTTGCGTCAGACCAAAGAGCTCCTTTAGCGCTGTTGCCTACGTCATCCATGTCTTCGCTGGAATCAAAAAGACCTTGGAGCATGTCAGCATCGGTTTTTTTGGCATCCGGGAAATAGTAGCTGTCGGATTGACCGTCACCGCCGCTGGTTCCTGGAAACAGGTCGTTCACATTGATCTGGCTTCCGCCATTTATATGGAATTGACCGTCTTTCAGCGCCGGCATCGAGATCGTGCCGTTTTGGAACGAACCCGAGTTGGCTCTGAACGAGTTGGCGAGGTCTTGACCAAAGGCTTGGGCTTCTTTCCCAACGGAGGAAATGTCCGGATTCTGACCGCTGTTGGCGTATGCATGGATCGGTAGCACCGACATTGTGACCGTCAGCAGCGAGGCCACCGTTCTAATGAAGAGTGTTTGATTTCTCATAGCATGGTTCTCAATAAAATATTGAGGACCATGCTATGAGCCTTAAGTAATAAACCTCCTCCGCCAAGCTGCCCAATTGCGGAAAATCACGCGGCTTTACTCTTATCAGCAACGCAAAACGGACACTCCACACAAGTTCTTTGGTTAACTGAGGTAAAGTAAGTGCATTGGCAATGATCACATTCCTCAAGCATAGCATTGCCGCTTCTATACTCAGCAGCCAAGCACCAAGCATCGGTAATATTAAAAGGAGTCCATCGATAACCTTTCATTCCAGGAATCTCTTTACGAATGGCGTGATACATACGAAACGCTTTGTTAAGCGCGTTGATATCTATCGACTTTAATATCGCTTCCCCGCCAATATTACGGTAAAGCTGCATCAGTAGAGACGCCTGAATCTTAGATGTGTGGTTATGAATCAGGGTGGCCCCGCCACGAAATGTACGTGACCTAGGCTCCAGCTCGTACCCATCGTTTTTGATGTCCTGATATAACCTGCGTACCTGTTTGTAAGTCAGCCCCGTCTCAATCATGATGATCTTGGTGATATATCCAGCTAGAGCCATATGGCGGGCGGCTATCCATCGGCCCAAACACCCTGACTTATAATCCGTACATTTCTCCATTGTCAGGCATCCTTGCTACTGGCGAACAAATTCCGGTATTGCATCCACAACGCCGCTATCACTGCTGGAAGAGCTGCTGCGTAAAACCAATCGCTTCGCTCTACCCCTTCAAGTGTAATCAGCGACGCGACAGACAAGGAAAAGAGGACCGCAACTAACCAGGCCAGTTTTTTATTCTTGGTGTTCTTCATAACATATCTCCCACGATATTATTAAAGTTTCTTTCTATCATGAGATCTCAGACATGCAACACAAAAATACTATATATTTTACAGTATTATTTTTTGATGCTTTGAAGGTTTGCACTTTCAGGTAAAAATGAAATATTGACCCTGCAATGATCGGAGGCTTTCAATGTGAAGCGAATGTTTAAATGGGGTATAGTGCTGGCAACTTTGTTCGTTGCATACAGAGTTGCTGGAAGCGGAGGGCTTATTTTGTCCTTGATTCCACTAACTATTCTTATACCCATTTTTGCGATTAGATACACCAGAGAAACAGGTTCACAAGGTGTTAATTTTCAGAGAGCAACACACCTTGATGATCAGGAAGATGTATGCACTCCCATTCCTGATGCTTCGGATATATGCTCCGACTGGCAGGGAATCCCTTATTGAAAGCACTGGTGTTATGCAGTGCCTTTCAGGCATCCCACCGAGGATTCGCCTTCAACACGAAGGATTAGTTTACCATCCCTGCAAACTAATACGGGGCGGCGCTGGGCTCGACTAAGCGTTCCCCTCAATAAATACGGACAAATACCGGTTTCCTCACTGGAGACCTTTAAGGCTTCAGCGCTGGTCACCAGGACATTACCAGTTCGCTCCACTGGAGTTACAAGCCAATCCCCGTATCCTTCCAGCATCATCAGTTTCAGTGTATTGATGACCAAGATTGGAGTGATGGGGCCACGTACTTCATGAGCTTCCAGCATGCTATCCATGCTTGCCCATACCTGTTCCAGTTCGTCCTGAAGCTGGCGTTCACGAAGTTTCAATTGGACCAGCGCGGTATTCATGAACCACCTCCTTGCTTAACAACAAAATAACGCGAAACTGGAGCCAGATAACCCCCGGCCTGTTCTCGTCCAGCCCCAGCTGCTGACTCAATGATATCCGCTGTTTTGTTCGCCAAGGCGTCATCGCCCATTTCACTCCGGAGTTGAGCCCGATATTCCTGTTCCTTTCCATCGCTTGCGCCCAAGATGGATGAGGCAAACAACCGTGCACCCGCATTCGAATGGAGGCCATGCTCTTGTATCGCGGTCTGCATGGCCAAATTACGAAACTCATCTCCGTACTGCTGAACAAAGGCCTGCGCATGCTCTGCACCTGCTTCGCTCGCACTAGCAAACGCTGCCGCGAAGAACATACCACGCTCGCGAACCGACATGCCCTTGGCCGCCTCGGATAGGTCCGATTTCCCGGTGAGCCATTCCTTGGCTGCATAGAAACCGGAAACTCCTGCTCCGATAATGTCCCTACCCAGGTTGGCCGCACCAGTAGCCAGGAACCCTGGAAGGCCATACTGATCTTTGATGTACTGATCTCCCTTGTGTGCGTCGGCAATAAACTGATCGCGCTGCTCGGGCGTCATCCGTGCCAGTTGGTTCATCGAGTTGGCAAAGTCATTTGAGAATCCATCCATGGCCACCCCTGAGCCGCCAACGATCTTGTCGAAGAATCGACCAGCCCCATCGGACGAGGCAAAGATATTGGATGCGGTGGATGATTCTACGTTGGAGTTCATTATCTGCGTTCTTAGTGACCCCAATCGCTCATCCTGGAACGACTCCTTTTGATTGGCATGAACGTCCTGTACTCGGCTCATATTCTTGTCATGCTGCTGGAAAACCGCCTCTCCGCCAGGCACACTGCCATAGGCTTGGGTACGCTGCCTCTCGTTCATACGACTGGGGTCTTGGAGTCGCTGAGTGTTGGAAAGGCCGGTGATTGCCGGAGCTTGCTGGACAAGCAACTGGTTCTCGTTAAACCGCCCCACACCCTGTGTGACGACACCACCAGTAGCCGCCGAGATAGCCTCAGCCGCAACAGTCTGCTCGGCTCCCTTGCCGGAGTTCAAAAGCGCGTAAATTTGCCCACCGGCTAACGCCTGCGCGGAATCCATTCCCAATGCCTGATAGAACCGTGCTTTTTCGGCAGCGGCCTGACGAGTCTCAGGCGACGCCATACGCATCCCATTCTGTAACACGGTGCTTGCGGCTGGACTACCAACGGAAGAGGCGGCCAATGCCCGCATATCCATTTGACTGGCCGTGCCAATTGAGCTTTGAGCGGAGGAAAGGCGCTGATACGTATTTTGAGCGCTAACGGCTTGTGTCGCGGATAGGGAAAGTTGCTCGCGTTGTTCCTCACCCAATGAATTAGTGAACCGCTGGCCTGACTCGGTGTTGGTTTGTCGCGCCAGATCTTGGGTCAACGCTGCGGAATCATCCTTGGAAATGCCCAAATTCTTTGTCAGCTTGTCTAGATCCGTGGTCAGTTGCTGACGCTGATCCGTCGTCCTGGACTCAGCAGACCCCGAAATATCTCCCTGTACTTTCAATGGCGCGTCTTTGCCAACTGCTCCCGACGCAGCAGCAATTCGACCTATTGGCCCGCCCATCACCGCAGCAAGCTTACCTGCATCAGCAGATCCTGAAGCCTTCATAGCTATGGCACCAGCTATGGCATCAGTATGTGTTTCCGACAATCCGTACTGCCGTGCGTAATCCTGAGCCTGACCGTAAATTGCCTTAGCCTGACTCGAATCGGATGCCCTAAGGGTTTGGCCCAGCCCCTGCAACCTAGCGTAACTCTGCTCGGCAGATGCCCCGGAGAAAACCGAGTTTGAGAGCTGTTCGGAGAAATTCCGCGTAGCTTGGGCGGATGCGGCCTGGCTGCTGCTAACCACTGAACTCAGGGTTTGTCCGATGTTCACCTTATCGACAAGCGACTCAGCTCCTGAAGCCATGGTACCGCTGAACTGGTTATACGAGAACGCTGGCTGACCTTTCATTATCGGATCTTGCTGCAGAAGATCAGGCGTTTGCATTTTCTCGTTTACGTGGTCGCCGCCATTGATTCGTGAGGCAAGGCTAGTAAACGCATAGGTGCTACCAGTGACGATGAACAAGGAAATGATCGGCGTAGCAGCGGCCAACATCCCACCCGTTGCGATCCAGTGTTGCAGCACATCACCTGTCGATGACAACGCATACATCGAGTCCAGTCCGGCGCCACTCAGGCTGGACACCTCCTTGGATGCCGCCGTGTGAACAAACAAGTTGATAATGGACAGAACTGGCATCCAAAGCTGAATCCAAAGGATGGTCTGTACATACTTGCCCGCCAGTTGGAGACCAAAACTCCCCATTACGATGATAAAGGCAATGATCGGAGTGATGGCGTAGATAAACCCTTCGAAGAAGGTCAACATTGGACGAACCACCGTCATGAACATGGACTGTTCCGCCGCCCACTGGGTATTCCGCTGCTGAATGGCCTGGTTAATCATCAGCGCGGAGCCGTAGTCCTGTAAGTCCTGATAGCGACCAGCGGCTGCCTCGTAATAAAGGGGTTCCAGCACGGCTGCCTTCAAATAATCGATGGATGATGTTGTCGAAGCTCCCATAGCTTGCAGCGAATCGCCGATTTTGGTGATGGCGTCATCGCCGGCACTGGTATCGATTCCCAGCAAGTTGTTCAAGGCGTCAACCACCACAGGGCTATTCAAGTTTGCAGTGGCGTTACTGATGGCGACCCACCCGTTAGTGCAGGTGTAATCAGCCCCATCAGGATTACCCGCAGAAAGGTAAAGGCGAGTCCCATAGAGCTGGGAGTTAAACCGAAGTGCTGTCTCGGTAGGACGATTCATGAGTTCATCCAGAGACATCAGTTTAAGGTCAACTTTGGTCAGTGTGCATTCACGGATGTAGTTGTTCCAGGACAGGCGCACATCGACGTATCCACCGCCATTGGCCGCATTGAGGGCGGTGAAGACACCGGTATCATAAGCTCTTCTGCGAACGTCATTCAGCAGCTTCAAAGTCTCCGAGAAGTGGCTTTCCGTAACGTTCGGTACGATGACCCCGTATCCGGTCTCGAAGAGGTTGGTAATGGTGTATCCCACGTTGGAGATCATCCCGCCCGCAAACCCAACCAACATAGGGACGTTGGCAACAACACGCACCTCGCCTGTATAGGCGTCTTCAATGGCTACTGTCGTGGTCGGTCCAAAGGAGCAGGCATAGATGACCCAGCCCAGCAAGACCTGCTGGAAGTTGATTTGTTTTGCTCCCTGAAAAACTGACTGGATACAGATGATGAGAACACCGAGCAGCAAGCCAATGCTGACCATTTTCTCGAAGTCCCCGGTACCAGTGATCATGGACACCGCAATCAGGATTTGCTCCAAGAATGCTGAATCCCCGATAGAGTGAATGGTAAACATAGGCACATTCTCCCGAAGTTTGGAGATAGCCTATTCGAGCAATCCTTTTTACCACGACTCTATAACTGCCCAATTTCGGTGTTTTACACAATCATCTCAATCATTGCCCGTTCAGAACATATCTCCATTTTTCAATAATAAGTCTGCATATTCTTGTCATTTATAAGAACTATGGCAGCATAATTTTATTGCTATAGGAGATTCCGTGATGACGAAAAAACTAACCTTAATATTTTTTGCAGTTGGACTGGCTTCTGGCTGCGCAACGACGACAAACAGCTACCAATACAAGGGAGACCATAGCCGCGCCTACAACTTGGCCCAGGCCGGAGGCCTCTACGACGCAAGGGATTACGACATCCCCAGGGAGCAGCGAGACGGTGTTATCAGCAAGGGATGGGATATCTCGGGTGACGCACTGCTGTTCAATTCCGGACATGGGCTTGGATTAGACTGGGGCAAGTCACTGGGCTTGGGCTTGCTGACCAGTGCCTTTACACCAAAGGGCGTTATGGAGCGAGATAGCGTATTTGGCTGGCTTCCGGAAACAAAAGCAGGTAATGCCAGAGAAGCCTGGGAACTGATGTCGAGTACTCTGCTCGATGGTATAGAGAAGACCTTACGGCAAGCGCATGTCAAATATGTTGTCGATAACAGGAACCTACATCAGGACTTTCCTCTAATGTCGGAGTACATTTTTTCCTCGGTGCGAATTGTCGATCCCGAACATGGTTGCCCTGACTGGGAAAGTGCCAATCGAGACTATGACCAATCCTGTTACGTGGCCACGACCGTGTATGCACCCACGGAAGAGCCACGAAAAGTGCCTGATTTCCTGATGGCCGGGCAAAATGGCTATGGCTTCTACGCAAATGATGAAGCCGATTACTCCCGCATAAAGGTGAACATCCCCAAAGATTCCAACCTAGACAAGACCCAGTTGCTTGCAGGCATCAGTCGGGAGCTTCCGTCATGGGCATTCATCTTCGTTGCATCGCAAAAGCTGGACACCGGCGGCTACACTGCTCCGGTGATCCTGACAGCAGGGAAGGCGGAACTATTCATCACACCGGATCCAGGATGAGCATGTGGCATGATGCCCTGGAGATCGGTCTGCTTCCTTTGGAAGAGACCGGCCTCTACTGTGATGGCATGACGTATGTGATCAGCCACGTGCTTCGAATAGCCGACATCCCACATCGGTGCTACATGGGCTATGTGAAAGACGAGAAACGTGGCGACCTGGTGGCGCCGCACTGCTGGGTTGAACTGGAGGGCGATGGTGATTGGATTGTCGATCTCCGGCTACGTACCTAGTTGGGAGATGATGACGAGGTGCCTCATGGGGTGTTCCAGCTTGCCGGGTGGTCCAGATTCACTTACAGGGGGCAGTCCATGGCAGGTATCGATCTGGATGAAGAGGCGGTCGAGGCCATGACCGACGGAAAATTTTCACATGTGAAAGTTCATAGATGATGCAATGTGGGTGCGCTACATGTCACGCAAGTGCTTCAACGCTCAGAACCGTTTTTCCGGGATTTGTTATAGAGATACAAACTTCCAAAGGTCACCACGGTAAAAAATGCAAGCAAACTCAGCATGGCAATTGTGAATGCATCCATGATACTCATCCTCTCTATCCAAACGTTCTATAATCAGATTTTAACCAAACTAGCGAGGTATTCCAGTGGCAAGAACACTAGAGCAACTCTTGGAGCAGGAGAAACCCGAAGTTGTAGCCGAGGCCAAACACAAGGCATCAGTGATGCTCCGCATCGTGGATAAGCAGACAACGGCCAAACAGGATCATAAAGCTGATTCAGACATTTCCTCTTCCCAGAAATAACAAAGGGCCAGACGAACTGGCCCTTTGTTGTTATTAACGATTAAATCACTAAGTACGGTTCATCGTTGTCGCTTTCAGCTATCGTCAAGTCAATAGTGAAAGTGATATCGACGCGCTCAACAGTCCGATTACACTCACAAGCGTGCTCATCCTGTAAGCTTTTAAACATCTTTTCAGCCTCATCATGAGAAGAAGCCTCTACAGTTTCAACAGCTAATTCACCTTCTTTTTCGGTGTAGTTAACCCCACGGTAATACACGCGGCCACATACGTCGAATTGATGGATTTCTATTTTAGTTTGTCCCAGCATTTTCATTCTCCAAGAGTTTAAAAGCCGGGACTTAGCCCAACCGGGCAAAGTACCCGGCAGGGTGATTTAAGATAACAAGGGCTATCGTTCTGAAAGGTTATTCACACCTTGGTTGACAAGAACTTCTTATTGGAAGCAATTGCAGCTCGCTCAGAAACCAGTTCCCCTTCAAGCGGCGCGCATTCGATGGCATCGAAAATGCCGGATTGATTGCTACCGGAGGTAGATCTCAACCATTCTCCGTTCAATGAACTGCTGACAGTAGCCAGCGGACTGACGACCCGTACGGGCCGCGTTTTTCTCAAGGACCGATATACCGCCATCGACGCCGCGTTTAATAGCTTGGCAACGATGGAAGCTCCGAAAGCAATGACGCCAACGGTAACAATCATGATCAAAACGAAAGTGGAAAAGTACATAAACACCTCCAATTAATTTGGAATTGAAGGGGCTACACCGCGTAACCGGTGAACCCCGGTTACGGGATAGGAAAGGAATTATTGGACGATATTGAACCAATCTGCGATTGGTTCAAATTTGTCACCCCATTCCATGATTTTCACGAAGTCTTCTGAGTTATCAGCTCTCGCCAATCCGCAGTAAGTTTTCGTATGACGACCATCAAGACACCGCAATACGGTGATATGAAGTGGTTCGCCAGATTCAGTTCTAGCGGCTGTTACCCCACGCCGTTGATGAACATGCGCATCATTAAGTGGCAGAATCAGACCGTTAACTTCGATTTTTGACATACAACACCTCAAATTTCTTTGAGGGTTCTCCCTTAACCGGAGAACCCCCGGTTAAGGGAAGGATTTAAGTTTGCTGTTTGTTTTTGGCGACCAGCTATCGCGCTCACTCAGCCAGAGGCTGAAGTTGTGAACACTGTAACAGCCAAGGCGTCGGGGGATACTCGCTGGAACTGCCCTTTTTGGGCGCATAGGTCAATAATTGAGATGAAGGAACTTTGTAGAAGGGAGAAGTTGATGCGGCATCTGGCGAATATAGGGCTTCTGATTCTGCTCATCCTGGGGCTGGTTGTCGCTGCCCATAAGCCAGGTATGGCACTTGTGTTGTTGGTGATCCTGGGTATTTTTCGCCTGGCTCGGGTTCGCAAGAGCGCCGTAGCTGGCAGTAGGGAGAGCAGTTATCAACGTCGAAAGAAAAAGAGGAAAGGAGGATTCCAGGACTCCTATGACTATGACCAGAGGTGTCACATCGGCACGAGTGACGATTAACCCGGCGCTCCACCATCTTTTGGCCGGGGAGGATCGCCCGCGCGACCAAGCAATTCCCACAGGAGTCGGAACGCATAGAAGTGATCGCGCAATGTCGGCGCACTCAGCCTCTGGTGCCTAGCGTAGTATCTGTGGATATGAGCTCTTCCGACCTGGGACGGGGATTTGACGCCTTTCTCATTGGCCGCAATGTCCTCCAGGGCCGCTATCAGACGTTTCACCATCGCCCGCCTTGCGGTCTTTCCGCCATGGCGGACATAGACATGTGATCGTTCTCTAACCCATTTTTCCATTGGTTCCTCCTCATATTACTTACCCCAGATAGGAGTTAGTTACGTCGATACGCCCATGGCCCAGCTCTCGCGCAACCTCCGACCGGATCTCCTGGTCCAGCATCCTGGCGTGGGTCACGGATACCCCAAGTTCCTTGGCAAGGTATTCATGATGGGAGCGGCCATGCTTTATTCCGGCTTTTACCGGGCATTCCGCGCCCAGCAGGTCCCGGTAGCGGGTTTGAGCGTAGATACCATCTCTCCTAACTGCCCTCAAATCGCATCACGCGACTTGAGGGCAATATTCGTTTTGATGTTTCACCACACCAAAACAAATCTGTACCAGCTTGCGCATCGCCGCGCCTAGCGCCTGCATTTTGCTCTTGCCGTTCTGTGTCAAACGCTCGTATTGG
>NZ_LAPT01000094.1 GCF_003194385.1 Pokkaliibacter plantistimulans | reverse complement strand
TTTTCAACAGCCTGTTAGAGAAGATCCGTGGACTGGATACGCTTTACCCCGGCTGCACTCATCCGCTCCCAGGCCACACCCAGCGAACCATTGAGGTCGATACCGCGGCAGGCGTCTTCGATCACATAGGTTGTCAGACCTACCTTGCGGGCGTCTTCCGCACTCCAGGCCACGCAGAAATCCGTCGCCAGCCCCACCAGAAAGACCGTGTCGATACCACGGGCCTGCAGATAGCCCGCCAGCCCGGTGTCGGTCTTCTGGTCGGCTTCATAGAAAGCGGAATAGCTGTCGATGGTACGGTGATAGCCTTTGCGAATGATCAGCTGTGCATGAGGCAACGCCAGCCCCGGATGCAACGCCGCATCATCCGTCCCCTGCACACCATGTGCAGGCCACAGCACCTGCGTGCCATAGGGCAGCTCAACGGTTTCAAATGGTTGTTTACCCTGATGCTGGGTGGCAAAGGAGATATGGTCAGCCGGGTGCCAGTCCTGGGTCAGCACCACATTGCTGAATACCTTGCCCAGCTGATTGATCAGCGGCACCACGGCATCCCCGTCTGCGACCGCCAGCGTACCGCCGGGCACGAAGCAGTTCTGTACATCAATCACCAGTAAGGCGCAGCGTTCTTTGTCCACCAGCAGGGACTGTTTCGATGACGCTCTCTCAGACATGGCACGCTCCCGGTTAATTACATCGGCTCAGGCAAAGCAGTTGATTCAGGTACACGGAATAATGCAGGCATAGTAGCAGCTGAACAGCGCCGTTGCAGACGACACTGCCCAGTCAGCCTAATGCAGGCTCAGATCGTGAACGACTTCTTAGCAATCGGCCTGCCAGTTAGCAATCAGCCTGCCAACTCAGCCAGCTTAGCCATCGCTTCTGACTTGCTGATGACATCACCGTACTTGTTGTCAATGTCGAACAGGTTCGATTCATGAGGCCCGGGATGACGATCCCCGACACACTCGCGGACCACGATGGTGCGAAAACCATGCTGTACCGCACCTACCGCCGTGGCACGGATACAGCCACTGGTCGAGCAGCCTATCAGCACCACGGTATCCACGCCCTGCGCCACCAGCGTGGCGGCCAGACTGGTGCCAAAGAATGAACTGGCGTACTGCTTGGTAAACACCAGCTCGGAAGAAAGCGGCAGCATGTCCGGGCAGAACTCGGCCAGTGGATTGCCTGCCACCATAGCCTTCATCACCGGAGCCTTTTTCACCCAGATACCGCCATCGGCAAAACCGGGCTGATAGCGAATGTTGGTATGCATCACCGGTGTGCCAAGGGCGCGGGCCTGCGCCAGCAGCTCAACGCTTTCGGCTAAGGCCGTCACCACACCGGGGGCAAACAGAGGCGACCCTTCGGTGGTATAGCCCTGCATGAAGTCGATCACAATCAGCGCCGCCTTGTTACCAAAGCCGATGCGGCTGTCCCACACGCCCTTGTAGTTGTCGGTCAGTGAGGTGGTACTCATAACTTCACCTCTCAGTACGCGCCAGACAGCAGAGCACCGGCACCGGGCACCACCGGTTCCAGCTCCAGTGCCTTGAGCATGGCGTAGGTGGTCGCTACGGCAGCGGTGACTACGGGTTTGCCCGTCAGCGCCTCGACCTTGGCAATAGCTGGCAGCGAAGGCATCTGCACACAGGCAGACAGTACGATGACATCTACATCGTCCAGATTGAGACCACTGACGATCTCCGGTAACCGCACAGGATCATGACACGCGACGTCAAGATTATCGGGAATCTCCAGGGCGATATGGTCCACCACATCAAAACCTTCGCTGGCAATATAGTCCACCACCAGCTCCGTCAGCGGCTTCATATAGGCCACCAGGACCATCAGCGTGAAATTTGTGGTCACCCTTGTCGCCATGGTTATTGGTGCATTACTGCTGGGCGAGCACCTGTCCACCCTGCAACTCATAGGCTCTGTCAT
Organism: Pokkaliibacter plantistimulans; assembly: GCF_003194385.1. Taxonomy (GTDB): domain Bacteria; phylum Pseudomonadota; class Gammaproteobacteria; order Pseudomonadales; family Balneatricaceae; genus Pokkaliibacter; species Pokkaliibacter plantistimulans. The sequence continues at coordinate 10,115 of NZ_LAPT01000094.1, read as the reverse complement.
CATTTTCTGCGGCTGCGCACTGGCGCTGGGAATAATACCCCAGCGTCGAGCCCCCGCCCTTGAACTGGACATCTGAACCACCACCCGCCGCCAGGACACTGGCGGCATCGGCGATTGCCGACTTTACTATCTCTCTGCAACTTCCCTGTGCGCCACCCGACCCGAAGGCAAAACACCACAACGAAGCTCAAGGAGAGCAGCCATGCCCAATACCGTTCGCCTGCACCGAGTTATTCGCACCAGCCCTGACACCCTCTACCGGGCTTTTCTGGAAGCGGACGCCATCTGCAAATGGCTACCACCCCACGGTTTTACCTGCACAGTGCACGAGATCGATGTCAGAGTGGGTGGCCGCTACCGCATGTCGTTCACCAACTTCAGCAATGGTCAGCAGCACAGCTTTGGTGGTGAATATCTGCAGCTGGAGCCCGGCGAGACCATCCGTCATACCGACATTTTTGAAGACACCGGCCTGCCCGGCACCATGGTGACAACGATTTCACTGGCACCGGTTTCCTGCGGCACCGAGCTGCACATCGTGCAGGAAGGCATACCCGAAGCCATTCCTGTTGAGCATTGCTACCTTGGCTGGCAGGAATCACTGCAACTGCTGGCATTGCTAGTCGAGGCCAAAGTGGGCGAGTGACCTGCCCTAAAGCAAACGCCCGGCCAGAGCCGGGCGTCGCCAAAGAACAGATGTGCTATCCAAAAAAAAGAACAGATGCACCATCCCCAAAAAAGAACAGATATCTATCCCAAAATAGTTACAGCATCAATAAGTACAGGCATTGTCCGCCATGTAGTCATGGACCTGAATCTTGCCGGAGACGATATCTGCCTGAATTTCTTCCATTTTGGCCTTCATGTCAGCGGTGATCAGATCCTTGTTGTACTGATCATAAGCCCAGGACACACCATTCTCAGCCAGACCCAGCGCCTTCACGCCCGGCTTCCAGGTGCCATCCTGCACTTCCTTGAAGGTGTTGTAGGCAGCCACATCCACGCTCTTGACCATAGAGGTCAGCATCACGCCGGGGTGCAGGTAGTTCTGGTTGGAATCGACACCGATGGCATATTTATGCGCATCTGCTGCTGCCTGATATACCCCCAGACCGGTGCCGCCAGCTGCGGCGAACACGACGTCGGCACCGCGATCAAACTGGCTCTTGGCCAGCTCACCGCCTTTACCGGGGTTATTCCAGGCCTCAGGGGTGGAGCCGGTCATGTTCTGATACACCGTGATGTCCTTGTTGATATACTTGGCGCCCTGCTCGTAGCCGCACTCAAAGCGACGAATCAAACCGATATCCATGCCGCCGACGAAGCCCACCTTGCCGCTCTTGCTGGCCATGGCAGCCAGGGCACCAACCAGGAATGAACCTTCCTGTTCCTTGAAGACAATGGACTCTACATTGGGCTGATCGACCACCGAGTCAATAATGGCAAACTTGGACTCGGGGTTTTCCTTGGCGACCTTTTCCAGTGCATTGGCCTCGTCAAAACCTACCGCGATGATGGGATTCATCTTGCGCTTGGCCATTTTCGACAGACCCTGCTCGATCTGTGGCGTGTTGGTTGGCTCAAACTCAAACACCTTGATGCCCGTATCCTTGGTGAAGCGCGCCACACCATTGACCACTGACTCGTTGAATGACTTGTCGAACTTTCCACCAAGCCCATACACCACTGCCGGCTTGAACTCTTCTGCCTGCACCTGAGACGCCACCAGTAAAGCCAAACCTGTTACTGCCAGTACTTTCTTCATGAGTCACCCTTATTAGTGGTCCTGGGCACTGCTTTCTGTTGCTGCGCCCGACTAATCCTTCACAGCCGTTTTCAGTGGCTGACACCACTTTCTGACTGGATGGTCAATTTCTCTAGCAAATTCAGTGCACACTCTTCAATCAGAGCAAATCAGATAGCAGCTAATGCCGATGGTGACAACGCCATACCCGCTTCACGGCGCAAATTTATCTCAGCTCAGCACTGATTTGCCACCATACGCTAGCCCGGTCTGACCGGCCCCCGGCGATACCCATGCATACATTATTAACAAGATCGGAAATACCACCCGAAAACTGCCTATTCAGCCAGTAAAAACAAGGCCAACATCTTTCTTTGTTAAGTAAACACCACATTAACTTAAGCTGATCGCGACTGCCGATGATGAAAGATAACCCAGACCATCCGCTGATCTTATGGGTCAATGGCAAACCGGTAAGACCGACCATTGCAGCAGATCCCCCCCCTGCTGCTGGCACTCTGCAACGACCTGCAACTGAACGGCCCGCAATATGGCTGTGGACTGGGCGAATGTGGTGCATGCACGGTATTACTGGACGGAAAAGTGGCACGCTCGTGCATGTTACCCGCACAGGTAGCAGTGGGACGCGAGGTAACAACACTGGAAGGTCTGGGCAGCCTCGACCATCTGCATCCGGTGCAGCAGGCCATTATCGAGGAGCAGGCAGCCCAGTGTGGTTACTATCTGAACGGGATGGTAATGATTACAGCGACACTGTTACAGCACATCCCCCGCGCCGTCGATCTGGTCAAATCCGTGGCACAGCGCGCTAACAGGGAAGCACGCGAGGGCAGCTGGAAGCCCAAGGCAGCCGTCGGCAACATCGTCAAGGGCCGCGGCTTTGCTACGCCCGTGACATCCACAGTAAATTCCCCGGCTTCGGCGCGGCCTGGGCGGCCTGGGTAGCGGATCAAGGCCCTGCTGACAGCATACTGTCTGCCGCCGTGTTCGGCGCTGGACATGGAATCCATCGACACCGCGCTCGTGATCGTGATCGTGATCGTGGTAGTAGGCAGCATGGGCTCGATTCCCGTTGCTTTCCTTGCAGCAGTGCTGATCTCTGAGCTGAAGGCACTGTGTATTGCCATCGGCAACCTGCACCTGTTCGGCATGGACTTCGCCGTGCCCAAACTGACTCTGGTGGTCGAGTCTCTGGTAATGGTGCTGCTGGGCGGTATTCAGACCCTGATCGGGCCGATAGCCGGTGCTCCGCTGTTCACCTGGCTGCACGACTCCATTGCCCGCGAAACCGAATACTGGAAAGCCGTACTGGGTCTGGTGGTACTGGTACTGGTGCTACTGTTCCCGGCCGGTATCGTCGGCACCCTGCACCATGCCTACCTCAGCCTGCTGAGCAAAAGCCGCAAGCTGGCCAAACCCGTCGCCAAAGAACTGAAGGAGGCGCTATGACCGCTCAGCCAACGACCCTGCTCAGTGTGCAGAACATCAGCAAATCCTTTGGTGGCGTCAAGGCGGTCAAGGGTGTGTCCTTTGACCTGCCACGGGGCCAGCTGCTGGCCTTGCTGGGCCCAACGGCGCCGGCAAATCCACCACCATGAAGGCCGTCATGGGCCTGCTGAACCGCACCCAGGGTGATATTCACTTCTGCGGTGAAAGCATCCGCAATGCCAGCCCTCACCGTATCGCACAGATGGGCATGGGCTTCGTCCCCGAAGACCGGCGGGTGTTTACCGATCTGACCGTAATGGAAAATCTGGAAGTCGGCCGTCAGGCGATCCGTCAGGACGCTCCTCACTGGACCCCGGAAAAGCTGTTCAGGCTGTTCCCCAATCTGGGGGAAATGCCCCATCGCCCCGGTGGTCAGATGAGCGGCGGTGAGCAGCAGATGCTGACGGTCTCACGCACCCTGATGGGCAATCCCTATCTGGTGCTGCTGGACGAACCATCGGAAGGCGTAGCCCCCGTGATCGTCGAGCAGATGGCCAACATGATTCTGCAGCTCAAACGCGAAGGGCTGTCGATTCTGCTGTCCGAACAGAATATCCACTTCGCCGAGCTGGTCAGCGACCGCGCCTATGTACTGGAAAATGGCCATATCCGCTATCAGGGCAGCATGGCCGAACTGGCTGCCGATGAGGAAGCAAGACGCGCCTATCTGGCCGTCTGAGGTTCCCCTCTGCCTGCTGCGCGCCAGCCATACGGCGTGAACAGACCTGCAGCATGCTCATTCAGGACAATGTTCATTCAGGACAAGCAACCTCTGGACGTTCTGACCTCAGGAACGCCAGCCTTACCGCCTGCCGGGTAATCGTCAGGCGGCTTTTTTATCCCACTGCCTGCTGATTACCCGCCATTTCAGAAAGAATCCATCTTGCTCCCCCGGCTTTTTCCGCCATACAGGAAGCCCTAGGCTAAGCAGATAACATCGGCCCACTACCAGAGTGACTATCATGGGATTTTTCTCTTCTGCTGCCGCCCTCACCACTGATCCGGCCTCAGGCCTGCAATATCGCATTGCGCCGCGTACCAGTTCAGCTCACGCCAGAGCGCGGCTGCTGCTGTTACACGGTGTTGGCGGTAACGAAGGCAATTTTGACGGCATCGCCGAACAGCTGGACCCCGAGCTGGAAGTCGTGCAGGTACGCGGACCGCTGACACTGGCGGCAGGCCAGTACGCCTGGTTTATGGTCAGCTTCCAGACTGGCAGCCCGGTGATCAACGCAGAACAGGCCAACACCAGCCGCCAGCAGCTGATCAGCCTGATTGCCAGCCTGCAAAGCACCCGCTCCTTGCCTACGGTGATTGCCGGGTTCAGTCAGGGCGGCATCATGAGCGCCGGTGTTGCCCTCACCTCGCCCGCCAGCGTCAGCGGCTTTGGCCTTCTCAGCGGCCGTATCCTGCCCGAAATTGAACCCCTGCTGGCAGACAGCGCGGCCCTGGCCAGCGTACAGGGCTTTATTGCTCACGGTGAGTTTGACAACAAATTGCCGGTGGACTGGGCACACAAGGCCACAGCCTGGCTGGAGCGTCTGGGCGTACCTCATCAGGTCCGGCTGTATCCCATGGGGCATGAGCTGAACCGGCAGGTAGTGGCAGACTTTTCCGGGTGGCTGCAGACCCTCCTACGATGACGGGTCGCCCCTCGCATACAACGACCGGGATTTAACCCGCGTTGTATGCACCGCATTCAGGGGCTCGGAGCAACCCTCCCGATCAGCCTGATCATCGGGGTGTCAGCACAGACCACCTCCAGACAATCGTCCTGCGTCACGATCATATGTGACCATTCGCCCTTATTGCCCATAAAGAAAGTGAGCGGACTTTCCCGGTGCCAGCCATGGCCCTTCACTCTGAACGTACAGCCCAGCCCTTTGGGCAAGCTACCCCAAAGTTCATCCAGTCCATGTTCGTCAAGGCATCGAAAAGCAGAGACCCGGTCATAATGCACTTCAAACAGGCTTTCCGACTCTTTATGGAAAATGCGGGCGATCAGGTCATTATTCCGGTGCTTGCTGTCGCCGGTGACCTGATACTTTTTGCCATCCGAGGTCGTTAATTCCCAGTTCTCCCTTCCCCATGACAGGTCGACAAGAAATACCTTGCCGCCGGTAAAAGGCGTTTGCCATTCTTCAAATTCCATTTTTCGCCTCCAGACTGAGTAACCGTTCTCTCTATTCACATAATTCGATTTAAAGTCGCTTCTATATTCAAAAAAGATTGTACTTAAATGTAGATCGGCCATTGCTGTATACAGGTGACTTAGCATCTGCCGCTCTGAGTTGAATAAAATTACTTAACTCTTCATAGCGGCAGTCAAAGTGATTTTTATCTGAAAAGGCTACATTCAGCAGCGTTTCTGACTCATATAGCTTACGCAGATTACCATCCACCACATTTGTCCCAACAAATCTGAGATCAACAAGCTCAGGAAAATCATGAATAAAATCCAGATTTTCAATTGGAGCACAGTCGTTTAAGCAGAGCACTTTCAATTTAGACAAAGACCTAATTTCGTCTGTTATCACAAATTTCCTGCTATTTCCGATATGCAGCCATTCGAGATCCTGACTCAAATCAGATATACCTGCATCATTTTCCAACTTGATACAGTAATTAAGTTCAAGCCGCTTCACTCCTCTGAATGAATCAATGCCCCGGAAATCAGTGATATTTGAACGATTAAACTTAAGATATACAGGATGATCCAGACCTTTTAGCTCCGAGAAGCACTTTGATTTTGGTTTGAAGTCATCAATAACGAAGTAAGCTCCACCATTTGGAACACTCCATGCCTTTTCTGTCTGGTTAAAGACAGTATGGTAAAACTTTCCTTCTTCAAGCTGTTCATACCAGATAGTGTTGTAAGACCAATCCATGATAATCAACCTCTTTAAAAGACGACCTCACAGATCACACACTACCTTCCTTTTCAACCACCAGTATTCTTGCTTCGCCCACTGGATGAGCGACATGCTCAGTGCCGACGGACGCAAAGAAAATATCGCCAGTATTCAGCAAGGCAGATTTCTCCAGACCATCCTCTTTGAAAAACATTTCCACAGTGCCATCAAGTACCACAAATACTTCTTCACCGTCATTTACGTGCCACTTGTAAGGCTCTTTTGTCCAGTGCAAGCGCGTTGTCACGCCGTTCATATTGGCAATATCTTTCGCTCCCCAGGAGCGGTCAGCTTTAAATTGTTTAGCTCTGATAATTTCCACGTTTCCCTGCCTCAGATGCTATTGACCGAATTACCGGTTGTGTAAATCAGGCCAGCATACAACCACCCATCAGATGAGGACATGCCTCTTTGCTGCTCTCCCTGTGTTTCTCGCTTACCGAGCATAAGTCTGCAACAGAGGGTGTCATTGATTTTCCCCATGACAGGTTCATGAAAGGTACAGGCTTTAGTATCCACTGCTGACATCGTCGATCCTTGGTCGATGTCACTGGCTGACTGACTACCGTCTACCCATAGCGGCAGCGGCTTAACTCAGCCATCTGCACAAATACAAGAACGCCAAAAGCACAATAAGAAGGAACCCTTCATGTCTGTACCTACCCTGCTGCGTCGCAGCCTGATTGCCCTCACCCTGAGCGGTGCCATCACAGCCGTCCATGCTCAGTCCGGTAACCCTGAATGTCTGGCCCCAGCCAAGCCCGGCGGTGGTTATGACCTGACCTGCCGTCTGGCTGCCAATGGCCTGGAGCAGACTCACCTGCTGGATAAGCCGATGCTGGTCAACTATATGCCCGGCGGTATCGGTGCGGTGGCCTATAACCACGTCAACGGGGTGCGCAGCGATGACCCCGACCTGATTGTCGCCGCCAGTACCGGCGCTGCGCTGAACCTGGCACTGGGCAAATTCGGCAAGCAGTACACGGCCAGTGATGTGCGCTGGGTTGGCGCGCTGGGTGTGGACTACGGTGCCATCGTGGTCAGTGCTGATGCCCCCTGGAAAGACCTGCCCGCCCTGATGAATGACCTCAAGGCCAATCCCGGTGCAGTAGCCATCGGCGCTGGCGGTACTGTCGGCAGCCAGGACTGGATGAAAGCCGCACTGACCTCCAAAGCTGCAGGCGTAGACCCCCGCAAACTGCGTTACGTATCGTTCGAGGGCGGTGGTGAAGCGCTGGCCGCACTGCTGGGCGGACATATTCAGGTTTTCACCGGTGATCTGTCTGAACTGAAATCACAGCTGGATGGCGGCAAGATCCGCGTACTGGCAGCCCTGTCGGAAGACCGTGTTGGTGGCCCCTATGCCAGCATCCCCACGGCCAAAGAACAGGGTTATGACGTCGAATGGCCGATCTGGCGCGGCTACTACATGGGCCCCAAAGTCAGCGATGCGGACTATCAGGCCTGGGTCAAGCGCCTCGAAGAGCTGAACCAGAAACCGGAATTCGCGCAACTGCGTGACGCCCGTGGCCTGTTCCCCATGGCCAAGTTCGGTAGCGACTTCGACAGCTATGTGAAGAAGCAGGTCGCTGACTTCCAGGCACTGGCCAAAGAAGTAGGTCTGATCAAATGAGTACTGCCGCCGACCGAGTTCTCAGCCTGCTGCTGCTCGGCCTGGCGGCCTTTGTCGCCGTCCAGGCCAACCAGCTCGAAGTGCCGTTCAGCTATGACCCTGTAGGCCCCAAAGCCTTCCCGATGTTGATGGCCGCCGTGCTGGCGGTGCTGGCGCTGGTGCTGCTGGTACGCCCCGGCAAGGGCAAGCCCTGGCCCCGCGGCATCCTGCTGGTCAAGCTGGTCAGTGTGCTGGTGGTTCTGGGCGCCTATGCCTGGGCATTCTCTGCTCTGGGTTATCTGCTGGCGACCGCTGTCACCAGTGGCATTCTCGCTTATCTGTTCAACGCCGGAGCATTGCGCGCCGTGCTTGCCGGTGTGCTGCTATCCATTGGCAGTTACCTGCTGTTCACCTACGCCCTGGGTATCACTTTGCCCTGGGGTCACGTGCTGCCCGCTCTGGGCTGAATGTTCAGTTGAGCCCGACACCCCGCTGCCACTGCCGGTAGCGGGTGTGGTGCTATCCGCGAGGACTCTTCCATGTGGGATTTCCTTATCCACGGGTTTGGCGTAGCCATTACCCCGCTCAATATCGGTCTGGTGCTGATCGGTTCGCTGCTCGGCACCCTGTTTGGTGCCCTGCCCGGCATCGGCCCTATCAACGGTATCGCCATTCTGATGCCGCTGGCCTATACCCTTGGCCTGCCACCGGAATCAGCTCTGATTCTGCTGGCAGGTATCTATACCGGCTCCGAATACGGTGGTCGTATGTCGAGCATTCTGCTTAACGTCCCCGGCGATGCCGGTGCGGTGATGACCACCATCGACGGCTATCCGCTGGCCCGGAAGGGTCTGGCTGGCCCTGCGCTGGGCCTGTCGGCAGTCAGTTCCTTTGTGGGAGCAACGCTGGCCATTGTCGGCCTGACCCTGTTCGCGCCCTTGCTGGCTATCGTCTCGGTGAAGTTTGGCCCGGCAGAATACTTTGGCCTGATGCTGTTCGCCTTCGCTTCCATGTCGGCCATGATGGGCAACGACCCGGTGAAAACCCTCATCGGTGCGGTGCTGGGTATTCTGGTGGCCACCATCGGCATCGACTCCGGTACCGGTGTCATGCGCTTCACCTTTGATATGCCCGAGCTGTATGACGGTATCGATTTTGTGGTGCTGATCATCGGCCTGTTTGCCATCAGCGAGATTCTGCTGATGCTGGAAGAGGCCTTTCACAGCAAGGGCGATGGCGCAATCGCCCCCATTGGTCGGGTCATGGTGAGCTGGAAGGAAGTGATGTTCTGCAAATGGACCATGCTGCGCTCCAGTCTGATTGGCTTCGTTATTGGCGTACTGCCCGGCACCGGTGCCTCGGTGGCCAGTGCGGTGGCCTATACCACGGAAAAACGTGTGAGTGACCGCGACGGTACATTCGGTCACGGTGATATGCGCGGTCTGGCCGCTCCGGAAGCCGCCAACAACGCCTCGGCGGCGGGTTCGTTTGTGCCCATGCTGACGCTGGGGATTCCCGGCTCAGGCACCACTGCGATCCTGCTTGGCGCGCTGATGCTCTATAACATCACTCCCGGCCCGACCCTGTTCAGTGATCAGCCGGTCATTGTCGGTGGCCTGATTGCCTCGCTGTATATCGGTAATGTGGTACTGCTGGCCCTCAACCTGCCGCTGGCCGGGGTCTTCGCCCGGGTGCTGACCGTGCCCAAGTGGGTGCTGGTACCCGGTGTGGCGATCCTGTCCTTTGTTGGGGTTTATCAGTTGCACTCTGACCTGATGGCGATCTACCTGATGCTGATCATCGGGGTCTTCGGATACCTGCTGCGCAAGTTCGGCTTTTCTCTGGCGCCCATCATTCTCGGTTTTGTACTGGGCCGTCTGATGGAAGAAAACCTGCGCCGGGCACTGGCCATCAGCGGTGGTGATGTGTCAATCCTGTGGGAGTCAGCCCTGTCACTGGGTTTATGGATTGCCGCCGTAGCGGTGATGGTGGCGCCCTGGGTACTGGGACGCCGCAAAAGCCCCAGCGTCGCCCACGCAGCCGAAGGTAAGGCCGAGGAGCTGGCTGCCGATTAGTCGTCCAGCAAACCTGATCCTGCCTGCCAAAGCCGGAGCCACTGCTCCGGCTTTGGCGTTTCTGGCAGAGCCACTTGCTCAGCTGGATGGCAATTGCCCGGTGCCGGTGCGGTTCGTCCCTCACCCGCACCCTACGGAGGGATTGGTGCAGATGCCGTAGGGGGCGGTAAACAAAGTGAACCGCACCGTGTAAATGTCCGAAGTGCCTGCCTTTAAATACGTAACTGGTGCGGTTCGTCCCCCACCGGCACCCTTGTATCTCT
>NZ_LAPT01000093.1 GCF_003194385.1 Pokkaliibacter plantistimulans | reverse complement strand
CGGTGCAGTTGGCGTCCAGTATCGGTGTGGTCTGGTTTGATCAGGCCGATGACGCCGAGCAGGTGGTGCAGCAGGCCGACAAGGCCATGTATCGGGCCAAGGAGAATGGTAAGGATCAGGTGGTGTTCTGGGGCTCCTAACAGGTCGTTGATAATCTATCTGCGTTGCCGAATACCGCGTCAAAAACAGGCTCACAGCCAAAGGCTGAACGTGCTTTAGCATGGCCCAGAAGGGGCGAGCGGAGCGAGTCAAATACTCACTTAGTTCACTTAACTCCGCTTTTTCGCCTGCTTCTTGTGCCCTTGGGTATTTCCTTGTCTCGGCTGCCTCGATAACGTTTTTCAACGACCTGCTGAACAACAGTGACAGAACGACGAGAGCACCTCTCTGCACAAAACGATGTGTAAGTATTTGTTTCAATCTCGCAATAAGCAAGTCTATCTACGGTTCAGTTGACCCTAATCGGGCGATTTTTTTTCATTTCCTCCCGCAGCGCATCAAAAATTAATACATAGCTGTTTCAATCTGCTGTCACCGCGCCCCATGCCGTTGAGTTACATCCCGCAAGCCTTATCCATATCCCTTAGCAGGCTGACGATGCTGCAACTGCTGTTCATATAGCAGGCATCGCTTGCGACGGAATGTCAGAACAGGAACACGACCCTAACTCATCAAGGAGCGTAACCCTATGAAAATCGAACTCTACGACAAAATCGCGCTGGTCACCGGCTCAACAGCGGGCATTGGCTATGCCATTGCCAGAGGGCTGGCTGCCACCGGTGCCGAAGTGGTGATCAATGGCCGCACCCAGGCTCGGGTGGATGAAGCGGTGGCCAGACTGAAAGAAGACGGCTATGGTCGGGTAACCGGAGTTGTGGCCGATGTGTCCAATGCGGATGGCTGCAGGGAGCTGATCCATCAGGTGCCGCACGCCGACATTCTGATCAACAACATGGGTATCTTCTCACCGCAGGGCTTCTTCGACATCAGCGACGAAGAATGGGAGCAGTTTTTTCAGGCCAATGTCATGAGTGCGGTGCGGCTGTCACGCTATTACGCCCAGCTCATGCAGAAGCAGCACTGGGGACGGATACAGTTTCTGTCCAGCGAGTCCGCATTGCAGATCCCGGTGGAGATGGTGCACTACGGCGTTACCAAGACCGCACTGCTGGCCGTGTCACGCGGACTGGCGGAAACCCTGAGTGGCAGCGGCGTAACTGTTAATGCAGTATTGCCCGGCCCGACCAAATCGGAAGGGGTCAGCGTATTTCTCGACAAAATGGCAGCCGAACAGGGCGTTAGTGTCGCGGAGATGGAGGCCTCCTTCATCAGGGAGCACCGCCCCACCTCGCTGATCGGGCGCTTTGCCAGCGTGGAAGAAGTCGCCAATCTGTGTGTTTATCTGGCCTCTCAGCAGGCTTCGGCCACCACCGGCGCTGCCATGCGCGTGGATGGTGGTGTAGTGCGCAGTATCGCCTGATACCTGACGTTCGGCAGGGCAGCAGGCTATTACGGGGCAGCCATACCTGCCCCATTCGTTCTCTCGGCTTTAAAGGAAAGAGGGCCGTCAACGATGTCACCACTGCAGCATGCTTCAACTCACCACCCCATCCCTGCGCGGATGAAATTCACACTGTTTTATCTGTCCCTGCTGTCGGTGACGCTGACAGCCTGCAGCAACCAGCCTCCCACCGCTTCGTCGCCCCCGTCTTTCGATGATCAGTACACAGAGCTGAAATCGGACTTCAAAGTCAGTGATGCCCGCCACTATGGCTGCGACCAGATAGACCAGCAGGTACTGCAACACGTGCTGGACAGCGGCGTCAGCGTGACCCAGCAGGATGTGGATGAGCAGTTCACCACCACCGGCTGCACTATTCATGGCTCATTGCGTCGTAATGGCCAGCCGCTGGGCTTCAGTTTTGACTATGGCGGTGTGCTGCAATTAAGCGACGGCTCGCTGCTGGCCTGTGGCGACGGCTGTTGCAACGATGCCTTCGACTATTGCTCGTGGAATCCGCACTGAGTGCGGTGTGCGCGGAGCTGTCGGCGATAACCACTCACGATGATAACAACCGCGGAAGTAGCTGATTTGCACCGCCAGCGTTCGTTTGTTACGGTACCCCGCCGCACACAGATCAATGCCACGTACGGCAGCACGGAGCACACAACACCAGGGAGACAGTGATGTTACTCGTTGACAAGGATGGTTGGGTCAATAGCCCTACCGTAGAAAAAGCCGAATACCCCGCCATCGAGCATGGCCCGATAGGCCAGATCAATGCCATTGTGCTGCACCGCACCGGTGCGCCAACCGCCCGTTCCACATTAGCCGCCTACAGTAACAAAACCGCAGGCGCTCATTTCCTGATCTCGGAAACCGGCAAGATTTATCAGACCGCCAGCCTCGGTCAGAAGTGCTGGCATGTCGGCCAGCTTCGCAGCCGTTGCGAAAAGGCGCACTCCTGTAGTGACGAGGAGGCCCGAAAAATCACGGATATACTGAACCGGAAAAATACCGGCTGGAGTAAGAAGTTTACTCTGATAAGCCGCATGGAGGCCGCAAAGCCTTACCCTCTTCGCTTCCCTAGCAACAACGACTCCATAGGCATCGAAATCACCGGCACACTGGCTGACAGTAGCCATCGGTATGAAACACCTAATGACCTGCAACTCAAGTCGGTGTACTGGCTGCTCGATGGCCTGATCAGCAAATACGGCGTTACGCTTGAAGACATCTATGCACATGGTCCTATCGCGCACAAAGACGAGAACGAGTCGGAAGGGACCAGTACCCTGACAGCCTACAAAGTCCACAAAGGCAGTCATTAATATGAAAAGCGCCTTCATAACGGGCTTTGTACTGATGGTCACAGTGGCAACTGGCTGTGCAGCATCAGGTACCGTGACCAATCAGAGCAATCCGTCGCTGCAGTTTTCCCGGATAGCAAGCGACTTCAAGGTCAGCAACAAGAATGGTTACGACTGCCCTACCCTCACCCCGGACGTGCTCCAGCACATACTTGCCCGAGGTAAAGAAGTGGATCAGACCGAACTGCACGACTACTTCTCGTATTCTGGCTGCTCGATAACAGGGTCCATGCTGCTAAACAGGCAGCAGGTTACATTCAGCTTCGACTATGCCGGGCTATTCCGACTGTCGAACGGCCTGCTGATTGCCTGCACCAGTGACTGCTGCGGCGATCCGGATTATCCCTACTGTGGCTGGGATACTGACATCGGTAATCAGGAGTAATCCCCCCATGACGGCATGGCCGTGGTGAGCCATGTCCACCACGGCCACCTCCTTTACCCGGCAACCTCCTTCACCCGACACCCTCATTTCACTTTTCACTTGCAGCCAACATCATTCCCCGCTGGAATAATGAGCAGTTTTTACGGCCTGATGATGGTTTTAGCTTATGTCCAAACGCCTGATGCCTTCTCTCACCGCGCTGCAATGCTTCGAGGCGGCGGCCCGGCATCTTAGTTTTACCCGCGCCGCGGAAGAGCTGCATCTGACGCAAAGCGCAGTCAGCAAGCAGGTGGCTCAGCTGGAGGAAATGCTCTGCCATAACCTGTTTGAGCGCATCCGCCGACGGCTGCACCTGACCCCGGCAGGTGCGCTGTATCTGTCTGAGGTGAACAAGATCCTCACGCAGGTGGATATTTCCAGCCGCTATATCCTCACCTACGGCGGCGAGTCGGAAGTGCTGCGCGTGGCCACCCAGCCGACCTTCGGTGCGCGCTGGCTGATCCCCCATCTGAAAGACTTCAACAAGCGCTATCCGAATATTCATCTGGATATTCGCAATGAGCTGGAGCCTTTTGATCTGCAACAGGCCAGAGCGGACATTGCGTTTTTCTATGGTCAGGGCACCTTGCCCGGCGCAACCTGCATTGAGCTTTTTCATGAAGAAGTCGTGCCGGTCTGTGCGCCGGAACTGCTGGCCGAACAGCCCTGCCACAATGCTGCCGACCTCAGCCAGATGACGCTGCTGCAATGTGCCTCACGGCCAGAGGCGTGGCACGAGTGGTTTCTGTCGCAGGCACTGACCGCGCACAACAGCTATCACGGCCCGCGCTTCGACACCTTCTACATGTGCATTCGTGCCGCACAGGCGGGATGCGGCGTGGCGCTGATTCCGCGCTATCTGGTGGCGGAGGAGCTGAGCGAAGGCAAACTGCTGATCCCGGTGGATCACCCCATGCCCAGCAGTGGCGCCCATTTTATCGCCCATGCCGAGCAGGCAGCAGAAGTCCCCAAGGTGAAAGCCTTTGTAGAGTGGATTCTGGCCCGCATTATCAGCGAACGCTCCGGCAAGGTCTGATGCGAAACAGGTACAATCACCCACATCTCAACTTTAAGGAATGAAGTCCGAAATATTATTCGCTTGTACGGACAGGCTGATTCGCCGTTAATAGGCTCATTCCTTCCCCGGACCTCGGGAACCTACATCCACGCAGCACCGCACCGGACACAATACCGCTGAGCGGCGCGCGAAAAAGAACGATCTGGAGATTAGCAAACCATGACTGGCGTTAACTTCAAGAACCCTGACCTGATCCGCGCTGACTTCTCCCGCGCCATGTCAGACATGTACCGTGATGAAGTGCCTCTGTACGGCACCCTGCTCGATCTGGTGGCCGAGGTTAACGACAGCGCCATGAGCAATGACCCCGGCATCGCAGAAAGCCTGCGCAAGACCGGTGAACTGGAGCGTCTGAACGTTGAGCGTCATGGTGCTATCCGTGTCGGTACGCCTGCAGAGCTGGCGACCATCGCCCGTCTGTTCGCGGTGATGGGCATGTCTCCTGTTGGCTACTATGACCTGACGCCTGCTGGTGTACCGGTGCACTCCACCGCTTTCCGTGCCGTGCACGAAGCCTCGCTGCAGATCAGCCCGTTCCGCGTATTCTGCTCACTGCTGCGTCTGGAGCTGATCGACAGCGAAGCACTGCGTGCCTTTGCCAAAACCACACTGGAAAAGCGCTCTATCTTCACTTCACGCGTGCTGGAACTGATCAGTCAGGCGGAAGCCGATGGCGGTCTGAACGATGCTGATGCCGAAGAGTTTGTGCAGCAGGCACTGGAAACTTTCCGCTGGCACAGCAGCGCCACCGTGTCACTGGACGAATACCAGCAGCTGCTGAAGCAGCACCGCCTGATTGCCGATGTGGTGGCCTTCCGTGGCCCGCACATCAACCACCTGACGCCACGTACTCTGGACATCGACAGTGTGCAGGTCGGCATGCCGAAGAAAGGCATTACTCCCAAAGCCGTTATCGAAGGCCCACCCAAGCGCAACTGCCCTATCCTGCTGCGCCAGACCAGCTTCAAGGCACTGAACGAAGCCATTACCTTTATCGGTGCCAATGGCGCCGAACAGGGCAGCCACTCTGCCCGCTTTGGTGAGATCGAACAGCGTGGCGTGGCGCTGACCCCCAAAGGTCGTGCCCTGTATGACCAGCTGCTGGATCAGGCCCGTGAAGAACTGGGCGATTTCCCCAATGAAAATAACGCTGTGGACTACATGGCGATTCTGGAACGGGTTTTCGTAGCCTTCCCCGACAGCTACAGCGAACTGCAGCAGCAGGATCTGGCCTACTTCCGCTACTTCGCCACTGAACAGGGCATGGCCGCCAGTGACAAGGCAGGTAAAGATCTGGCCGCACTGATGGCTGCAGGCTATGTGCAGATTGAGCCGCTGGTGTATGAAGACTTCCTGCCGGTCAGTGCTGCGGGCATCTTCCAGTCCAATCTGGGTGATGATGCGCAGGCTCACTACAGTGCCGACGCCAACAAGGATCAGTTTGAAGCCGATCTGAGCCGCAAGACCCTGAACGAGCTGGCGCTGTATGCCGAAACGCAGCAGCGCTCGCTGCAGGAATGTGCCGCAGCACTGGGCGTGAGCCTGTAATTTCTCACCGCCTTGCCCTTCTTGCTTTAATGAAGAAGGGCATTTTCTGTCTTTAGCGGCTTGGTTACCCCCTCTCCCTAAATCCCTCTCCCGCCAGGGGCGAGGGACTTATCCGTGCAATCCCCAGCTACTGAGTCAACCTGTCAGCTACGGTCTGAATCACAGGCGGTTTCTGGTTGGCCACTACAAGCTTGGAGGATCACACCGTGTTAGCTCCCCTTGCCCCTTGCGGGCGAGGGACTTATCCGTGCAATCCCCAGCGACTGAGTCAACCTGTCAGCTAAACCAGAAGATTGAATACTTTTCGTGAACTCCTTTGCTGGCAACGATACCCGAGCTTGATGGACACACCGTGTTAGCTCCCCTCGCCCCTTGCGGGAGAGGGGCTGGGGGAGAGGGGGAAACCAACAAACCACCCATCACACCGAACGGGTAATACCACCATCCACCCGCAGATTCTGGCCGGTGATATACCCTGCGCCTTCCGATGCCAGAAAGCTGATCACCTTGGCAATCTCTTCAGTCTTGCCGTAACGCTGCATGGGAATACGACCCCGGAACTCTTCCTTCTCCGGCAGGCTGTCGATAAAGCCCGGCAGTACGTTATTCATGCGCACGTTGTGCTCGGCATACTGATCAGCAAACAGCTTGGTAAAGGCCGCAAGGCCAGAACGGAACACACCGGAAGTAGGAAACCCAGGATCAGGCTCGAAGGCGGCGAAAGTAGAAATATTGATGATCACCCCGGACTTCTGCCTGACCATGATCGGCGCCACCAGACGGGTCGGACGAATAGCACAGAGCAGGTACACCTCCATACCGCGATGCCAGTCTTCATCGGTCAGCTCCAATACGGGTGCACGCGGCCCGTGACCGGCGCTGTTGACCAGCACATCGATGCGGCCCCAGGCGTTCATCACTTCATCCACCAGTCGCTGCAGATCCTCATTACTCTGGTTGGAGCCTGTCACACCGATTCCACCCAGCTCTTTAGCCAGCGCTTCACCCTTGCCGGACGATGACAGGATGGCCACGCGGTAGCCTTCTGCAGCCAGCTGACGGGCAGCACCGGCACCCATGCCACTGCCACCGGCTGTGACGATAGCTACTTTCTGCTCAGACATGATGAAACTCCTTAGTAAGTGATGGGCTATATAAAATCAGCATTGGGCGACACTCACCAATCACAAATTCAGCCTTTAGACAGTAGAATTCCTACTGTCACATCCACGCAAAAAGAGCACAGGGCGTCGCATGAAGAAATGGGGAACAAGACAGGGGCCGTTGCCAACGCTCAACTATCTGATTGCGCTTGAGGCCACCGCAAGGCTGGGCAGCTTTCGTGCTGCCGCGGAAGAAATGCACCTGACGCAGGGCGCCGTGGCTCAGCAAATACGCGCACTGGAAGCTGAACTCGGCTGCCAGCTGTTTGACCGGCTGCCGCGCGGGCTGGAACCCAATACCATCGGCAAGGAATACGTGCACCGCCTGCGGCTGGCCCTTGGCATCGTCGAAGAGGCCACCCGTGAGGTGCTGACGCAAGACCTGCCGCGCCACCCGGACCAGCTGATTCTCAGCACCACGCCTGCCTTCGCCAGCCGCTGGCTGATTCCGCGTATGTCACGGCTGGCACAGAGCCATCCGGCCCTTTCCATCATGATTGATGCCTCCGATATCAGCCGCCCGCTGCATGGCAAAGGCCGGGTGGATATGGCCATTCGCTGGGGCAAACCGCCTTTTGCCGCAGGCCATGCACGGTTTCTGCTGCCCGGCCGGGCGACACCGGTATGTTCACCTCACTTTCCTGACCATCAACGCTGGCAGACGCCTGCCGATCTGGCTCAGGTGCCGCTGATTTCTGACAGCCATCACAACTGGCAGCGCTGGTTTGCCGCCTATGGTGACCCTGGCACCAGAATCAACGGCCCGGCGTTCTCATTGACCAATCTAGCGCTGGAAGCCGCCGAACAGGGGCTGGGCGTGGCGCTGGTGCCGCAGCTGTTTGCTGATGCCGCCGTCCGTAACGGCAGTCTGGTGCGGGTGCTGGGAGATCAGTATCAGCTCGATACCGAGGCGGGGTTTTATATCCTGACGGGCGAGCCGATCAGAGAAGGTTCTGCAGCCAGTCAGTTTGTCGACTGGCTGCAGGGAGAGGCCCGGTTGGCCTCGGTGTAACGGCAGGCGCTTAGCGGTTTACATGGACATAAACAGACTGACCATGACGCTGGGTCGGCAGATAGAGGCGGCCCTGTTTCTCGAAATACTGCACCCCGTTGATCATCACGGCGACGGCGCCGGGCGGCAGTGTGGTCAGCACCTCTCCAAATTCACCCTGATCACGCATCATCGGCGCGCGCGGACGCTGGGGTTCATCGACCACCACATACACCGCGCGCACCGGGTCATAGAGATACCAGTTCACACTGTCATGGAAGTAGACATGATGGTTGATCTCGTGGCGCTCCATGCGGCTGATATCCAGACGCTTGTAGACATGCCCCACCGGCGGCTGATCCATAGGTGGGCGGCCCATTGGTTCCGCCGACACGGTGGCTGACGCTGCCAGCACGCTGGCTGCCAGACACAAAGGAATAATGGCTTTTTTCATATCAGAGTCCCTTTTCAGGCGGGTGCCGTTGCACCCTCGTCTGTCCATAACGCTAGGGCTTTTGCAGGTAAATACCAATTGGAGGAGTGGTTCAGGGTGTTACCCAACTGTCACCGCCCATGGCACCACGGGCCAACCCGTACACAGTTGTCCCGTGGTGTGGGCACAAGTGCTGCAGACTATTGCGCAGCGGGGCTGGCGCCGGTGGGCGTGTCGCCTTTTTCCTCTGATTTGCCTGCGGGATTGCTGGCCATCAGGGGTGGTGTCACCGCTTCCGGTTTGGCAGGTTCCTTCGGTTTGGCTGCCGGGCCGGGGGGCACAGGCGTATCAGCCGGTGCAGTGCTGCCCCCGGTGGGTTTATCACCCTGCTCTGCCTGATCCACAGTGCGGCGGATGATCTGCGGCACAAAGCGCTCGCTGAAGCCCGACACAAAAGACCAGAACAGCAGCTTGGCGATCTCCCGGCCCGACGACGGATAACTGTGCTGTATCCAGTTCATAAAGCCCGGCGCATCCGCGACCGGCGGATCAGGGTAATGCGGGAACATATCGCCCTGCACGATCTGGCCGACAAACATCAGCATCAGAATCAAGGCGAAGATGCCGCCATTGATAGGAATCAGCGTGATCGACACCCAGGACGACGACAGCACCTTCATTTCATCCAGCGTAATCTTCGGCAGGCGCTGCTGAATACTGACAAAGCCCCCCAGCAGCCCGCACATAAACACCATGATCACCAGAAAGGATTTGTCTTGCTTGACCGCCGTATCAATAAAGAAGTACAGGCTCACTCCCAAAAAAAACAGCGTCGCCATGGTGAAGATAACCAGCCGCTTGGTCAGGCTCTGCATGTAGGTCTGCCGCTCCATTGCTTCATTCATAGTGCACCCTCTCTCCGCTCCAGCCATTAACGGGTTATGCACCCAAAGTTCAAGAATGGTACAGAAAGACAGATTGCGCGAGGTGCGGTGCACAATAAATAGTCAGGTTAGAATGGAGTGAATAGTCAGGCCGGTGAGTAACGAATCAGTAGTCGCTTAAGTTTATATAGTGATAAACAACGAAGGCGCATAGGCAGACGCATACAGCGCAATAGTGCCGAACAGCCCGAACGCCACCATAAAAGCACGGTAGCGTTTCTTTCTGACCCGAAAAGCAGATAGCACAAAAACAAGGCAAAGCACGGGCAATATCCACCACCATGCAATGGTATTGAATACAAACTGGGAATAGCCGGACTGG
The DNA here is from genome assembly GCF_003194385.1 of Pokkaliibacter plantistimulans. Classification (GTDB taxonomy): domain Bacteria; phylum Pseudomonadota; class Gammaproteobacteria; order Pseudomonadales; family Balneatricaceae; genus Pokkaliibacter; species Pokkaliibacter plantistimulans. The sequence continues at coordinate 40,817 of NZ_LAPT01000093.1, read as the reverse complement.
CTTACACCGAAACTATTCCACGCTTGATTGAGACTGGTTCCAAAACCATGCTGAACAGCGTAAATAAAATAGCCCTGAACCAGAGCCAGAAGAAAAAGAATCAGGGCAATACAAAGCGACACCAGTTTAGACTTCATGCTCAGATACCAGAGAAGTCACACTTCCCGTCGTTATTTGCCTTATTAATATCTTCCAGAACAATGTCGTACTGGACTTCATCAATTCTGTCTTTAAGCTTATTTAATGAGGAAATTATTTCTGACATACCGCTACAACGGGCCTTCTCATAGCTGGATTCTTTCAGTTCTGAATCTATACTCCCAATAATATAAGCAGCCAGAACAAATTTGTTTATTCCAACAGTCACTCTATCATCTTCGCGCCAGGGCATATCTTTCATCTTCAATACAACTTTTACGCTATCACTCTTTTCGGCAAAGGTGATTAGTTTTGAAAGAGCACGCGCTCCTGCATCTGAAACAGGGTCAGCCCGATAATCGGCAATTAAACTATGCGCCTGATCGATAGAAGGTACTTCGTCAGTCGTCTGACTTTGTAAAACAACTCTTTCGATAGGCTTCTGACTTTTATCGGGCAGCTCAGTATTTGCCTGAGCATAGAAGGCAGGAGTTAGTAAAAAAAGGGTGAGTAAGAATATTCTCATAACCATGTTCTCACATAAGACAGAAGTCATTGGTTTTACTGGCTTCACGCCCGGTTACGGGCAGAAAGTGCGTGGCCAAAATTAGCGATAAAAAAGCACAAACCAAGTTCTTTGCGTCCCATTTATAAACCGCTTGTTATATGGCATTTAACACTCTAAACCATCGCGCTAACTCTTTAACCTTACGATCACTCTGAGTTAATCGTTGCTCATGCGCATTGAGCAATTTCAACATATCAATTAAACCTGTTGGATGCTCAGTTGTTTGCGCAACACCTGCAAACTGAAGAGCTAAGATACAACAAGAATCGAATGCGTATTCGTCGGTTTGCTCAAGTGCTAATTCCAAAGCTGGCAATATAGATCTAAAAGCATCTTCACAATCTACATTCACAACAGTATTATCTCGCCAGTCTGAGATAGCCCATTCATTACGACTCAAATCTTCTAAGGCTTTTGCTAGGGCGATTCTAGATTCACCGATTTTGAACATTGTCATTCCATATAACACAGAGTGCAGCGGCAGCTTATGGAGTGGCTTTTTGTGCTAGTGCTAGCGTAGCGATAAGCAAAAAAAGCCACAGAATAAACTGTCCGACTGACACGTAATATTATGCATTTTTAAATTTTTCCAACAGTTGTGCTGCCTTTACAACTATTTGCGATATAGTCTCGGCGGTGCATATAACCGAAACCTGTGAGCTGGCCTCACCGCATAATTTCGTTATTTTCCAATTCGCACCGTCCCTGAATATATAATGCAGACCATTTAATCTTTTTATTCCATCGGGCATTACTTCTTCATCAGCACTTATCATGACTGATTCATCTAATGACCAGACGCGGACTTTTGCATCATAACCCATGTCTCGAAACTTAGATTCAATTTCATCTAAATCAGTCAAGCTACACCTCATGAAGTAGAATGCCTAAATCAGATGGACCGTAGGCGTCACCTGAATTTTCTTGTTAGCTGCTTCTGCTTGCATGCGAAATTTAGCAAAATAGGCAACCATTGGATGAGAGTCTTCTTGCATTTCCTTAACTTTAGATTTCCCTAGCTTTCTGTGAAGGACACCAATAACTCTTAACAATGGGTGCTCAGACTTGATGCAATCATGAGCTGAGATATTCAATGATTCAAAGCACATAATTTTAAAATCATAACTACTGAACTCACCCGGCTCATACAGACTACCTTTAGTTCTTTCTGCATCGTTTACAGCTTTATGAGTTAAGCAATCAGTTGGGGTGAGTTCATGAAAATATGCTCCTTGCTCCCACCACGAATCAAATTCAGTAAAATTCACTTCTTGATTTCCATCAATTACAACCCAACTTCTAGCAATTTCATCTTGCCGTCTATATGCGATTGTAAAAATTTCGATTCTGCCTTTGATCGAGTCAGCGAAATTTTCTTCTATTCGTTTCTTCAGTTTTGACCATTGCATGAGATTTACTCTTGGCCACTAACGCTAAGCTAAACAGCGAGCGTTAGCTAATCCGGTGGAGGCCACACTTTTGAGGCCGGAACGTATTTGAGCAGCTTGTTATAAGGTACTTGCACCATATTAATTTGTTCTATTCATTTCCTTTGCTCGATCATAGCAAGCACCACACAACAAAGTTACACCAGCGAACTCTTCGGATTCACCATTCCATTCTCCGTCAGTGCTATTAACCTTATCCTCGCAAGCATTACACCATGAATCTGATCGCTCATTGCCTGGCTCCGATTTAGCCGACCAAAACCCTCTGGGATTTCCATCTCGCAGGCTTTGAACAATATGTTGGCAAACATACGTCGCTTGTTGTTTTCCGTGTGTAAAACATTCAACAAATTGCTCTTCTTCATCCATATCTCGAAAGCCTTATAACGCCGAGTACAGCGGCAGTTTGTGGAGTGGCGTTTTGTGCTAGCGTAGCGATTAGCACAAAAAGAGCCACGGAACAAACTGTCCGGCTGGCACGAATTGTTAGTTGCACCTTACTTAAACTGTGCTTCATATGCTGCAACATGCGCTGGGAATAGCTGACCGTATACAGTGCTTTCTATGCCAAGCACATTCACCTGAATACATTGCTCACCCATTTCTCTGGAATAATCTTCAATTCCAATTCCACCCACAGGCTCTAGAGTAATTCCAGTTTCAGTCATGATGCTTAAATTAAGATCTTTGATACCGGAATGGTCCTGCGCCTCAAACAATGACTGATACTTTGAGTATTCTTCGGTAGGTATTAGCTCACCGAAAGCAACCCCCATAGAAGGATCTCCGCTCTCTAGGAGAGTTTCTCCAATCATTTTATTCTTTGCAATTAGTTTAAACTTCATAGTCAACTAACGCCTACAACAGGGGCTGGCAAACGCGCAGCGTTTGACAGTCCCTTTGCTTGTAATTGTTATGTTTTTGCATCTCTTTTCTCTATAGCCTCGATGGCCCCTTTCGGAAGAGCCCCATAAATTTCAGAAACCTCATTTGGTTTTGAAATCATATAGTCAGTTACGAGATTTACTAGTACAAATAAACTACCCGCCATTTCTGGATTGTCAGTTTCAATTTGTCCTGGGTGTACGGCGTTATTCCCAATTACACGGACGGCATCAAGAGCTTGCTGTACCTGAACTGGAAGCCCATTTTGCACAAGCAGCCGAATATCGTCATTTATGTTTTTGCCCGCGCCTCCAAGGTGGACACATAATTTTTGTATGCCGAGGCGCAATAAAGCCGAAGCCCCGCGGGGAGATTTTGTTAAGATCGCGGCGGCTTCTTCGTAATCTTTTAGAACCTCTGGTGGCATGTCTTTATTTGGCATTGGGGCGCTACCTCTGTGCGGATAGACCATATCTTGGTAATGCCAAATTGTCAGGTCGCCGCAATGGACGCATCTGCTAACAGCAAGTGGATACTGTCCAGAGCTATTGTTGTATGGCCCAGTGGCATCTTCTCGATAGGCCCAATTTCTTTGTTGTGCATAAGCACCACAATTAGGGCAAGTAAATCCGTCTTTTCCACACTCGGGTGCTACATATTTCACGATGGATCCTCGTCAAACATAACGCCTAAAGCAACGGCGCGAAGCGTCCGATTGCCTTTTCTTGTTAAGACTTTTAGCCAAGCAACTCTTCAATTTCACGAGCTATGTCATCGTCGATTGAGCTAGATACATTAGCCATCTCTTGAGCACCTTGCGCCTTACTAAAAGAGTCAACCTCTAATTCATTAAGCTTAAAGTAACCATATGTAAACTGACCTTTTACGCTATCATTAACCGCCGTGTATTTGATCATCGTCTGAGCATTTCTAATGGTTACATCATAAGAAAGATGATCGAAGTAGCTGTCTACATTTGGATGAATAAATTTATAGTTTCCACTCAAAAACGGTTGAGTAGAGAAATCTGCTTGCCCTGATATAAACGAAATATCGTCATTTTTAATTGACATGTTGCACCTTTTGCAGGCGACACTTAAATTATCTATTCGAAACATGAACTTCTTAAATTCAGGCCTTCCTTTTGGCAAGACATGCTCAATATCTAAAACCATATTAAACTCACCATTTGAGCTTTTTCTACAGTAACAACATTGTTCTCCTTGCACATTACGATAGAAGTTTTTTATTTTTCGTTTCAACGGTATTAGGTGGCTAGAATTCCATATGTCTCCACCCTCTGATATTGCAAGCTTAATGGCATTTGTGTCCGCTTCCGTCAGATTAAGTCCATTCATAATTTATCCTTACGGGACTCAATTTTTAATGCTAAATCACGAACCCCTGAGATAGTATCTATTTGCTTTCTGCTGTAGCTAATGTTCTCAAAAGATTCTATCTTTGCCAGTACTTCATCGATTGTAGTCTTATCCTCTCCTAGGTCATTCAATACACTAATAAAGTAATTCGATAAATATCTGCTTTCAGGCGTTATTACCCCAAACATCGACCACAGCATAGATTCTAAGTCATTATATTTATGATCGAGCCGCGAGAATTTCCCAGATTCAGACTTGTAAACGGTTACCGAGTCATCAGTATTTTCTGCACCAGAAACTATAAGAGGTGAATAGTGGCGATTACAAAATTTGTTTGATAGTAAGGAAAGAGATCAAGAATCTTACCTAGATACTCTTTTTGCCAAGAGGGATGAAGGCTATTCTCAGGCTCATCAATCAGAACAATTGTTCTGTCATCAATAACTGATGAAAGATAAATCACTGAGGTTATAAATGACAATTCTCCTGAGCTAGCTCTGTTAAGTGCAATTTCCTGTTCATTCTTTCGTAAAAATATATCTATCGACTTTAATACGCCAAGCCTTCTAAGCTTTGATTCAAGTGCGATGAACCTAGAAAATAGAGACTTATTTACTTTATCGAAACTAAAATCATCAAATTCCAACCAAAGTATATCGTCTCTGTAGCCTCCATATCTCGTGCCTAGATTAAATTATTTTGAAACAAGCGATTCAATGTCATAAATTTCTTCTTCTGAAAGATCATCTGTTTCCTGTAGAATATATCGATCTAGTTTCTTTAGACCTTTAACATGAATTCCAATAGCGCTGGAGTAACCAACATAAGAAAGAATTTGAGAAACATTCTTAAGTTGAACCATATTTCCATTGGAAATATTTTCAATTGCTTTTTTTATTGTATTTTTTGATATATTTCTACCTGATCTTTCTCCAAGAAAATGGAATTGAGAACTTCTTGGTGTAAATTGATTATGAATTGAGTTGGCAATAGCAACTACTTTATGCCCACTAGACAGATATCTCCTGGCTAATTTATTGAGAAGGCGGCTCTTTCCGCTCCCATTTTCTCCAATGAAGATAGAGGTTCTGGCAGAGCCTTCAAAAACATTATCGATATAAATATCATCCATCATTTTTGGTGATCCATCATGATAGTTTCCAGAGTCTTAACGCCCAAAGCAGCGGCGCGTTTACGCGTCCGACTGCCTTTGCTTGTTAGGCTTTTTCTTCGAACTGAATTGAACTATCGTCATGGAATCCGAGACCAAGTTAAGTATTTTTTCCTGCTTTTTAGTGAGAATGTTTTCGGATACGCCCTTTAATGTATCTAGAAGACCTAGCTGATTTTCCATAAATTCAGATTCGGCAATCTTCTGTTTTATAATGCTCGCCACTTCCTTGGGCTTGTATGCCTGCCCTTCTGTAGGCTCACTACACCAAATTGGATCAGAGGTGGTGTCATCAAAATAGATATAATGTTGCTCATTGTCGTCATAAATGGACGGGCAATCACTTACGTCTGCCAGTCTTAGCAAGTCTAAATCAGGCTCTTTTTTATAGAGTTCTGTTCGATCAAAAAGCATTGGGCAAGCATAATAAACTAACGCACCATCGTTTCTATTGAGGTTATACAGAAGCTCATGTTGAGAAAAACCTGTTTTTACATTTTTTTGCGTATCAAGCGAAACTCGATAGTGGGGTCTAGAGGTAACTTGAGTCGGCGTGTGACGCATTCTTTTTTGTAACGTTTTTACTACCTTATACTGAAGGAAGTACCCAAAGAAGAAATTTGAAAGGTTGTATCCATCATTTCTAGCACTGTTCTTTAGCTTGTTGAAAAGCTCATCTTCGCTTAGCTCACTGCTAACGAAAGCTTGATCAAAGCCTACAAAGCACTCCTTTTGGGGGGAATATTTGTAGAAGTTGAACGAGCCGTTTCCAAGCCCAAATGTATCTCTAAATAGACTAAACATTGGATTATGGAAATGCATTTCTAAGACAGTTTCGTTGATACTCATTTTATTATTGCTTTCCGTTGTTTATCGTGGAGCCTAACGCCTCATTAAGCGGAAAATAACGGTTGGCTATAATCGCGAAGCGATGGCCAACTGTTATTTTTCCATTTAAATGACTTGTTATATTTTAAACTCAAACCCTAGTTCTTTTATTCTATCTTTTATCTCTTCAGGAACTTGATCTAGTTCTAGATTAATTTCATCCATAGGGTGCTCAATATGCATATAAGCATTGTTTGGTATTGAAATACTGCTTGTTCCTGAAAGATCAATGCTGCGTGTATGTGGTTTAGCATTTGGAGCTTGACCTGGTAAATTTAGCCCATCAATCATAGGAAAAATAGGAAGTTGTATTTTATCTGGGTTTAAATATTTGTCATGTTTGTTAAAAGGAATCACAAACTGAAACATGTAATTCGAAAAAGCAATTACACAAGTCATGTAAGGGTACTTTTCTTTATCCCCTACACGTTTAAATATCTGCAACCATATATGTCGAAATGGGTTCTTGCCAGGAACCATTGTCATGTGCATTTTCAATATTTTGGGATTGAACTTAGCTGGTTTATGATTGTACCTAACCCACCGAAAACATTCGCTGAAGTTTTTAAGTGCATATTCAGGTACAGCTGACAATGCTATTTTAACAAAACATTTGTAAACATTAATCGGGATATATGGTGTTGGTGATGAACTTATCCTTAAAGTTTGCTCATCTAATAACTTATATGCATCCGATTTTTCAGTTTGAATTATGACAATATCGCCGTTTATAGCCTCTATTCGATCTCCACTGCGAGACTTTGCCTTGGGAACACCTTTTTTCCCAAGAATCTGACTAGTAGTTCGTGAAATACCTAAAAAATTAGCCAAGTTGTTCTCTAAGTGCTTATCAAAATATGAGTTGCAATCATCACACTCGTCATTTGAAAAAAGATATTTATTCCCCAATAGTTCAGGTATGGCATGAGCTATTTTTTTAAATTTGACCTCTTGATTGCTTTTTCCACAATACCTACACTTTCCTTTACTTCCGAGATAGATCCTCTTATCTAAAATTAGATTTCTTTCATGCTTATAGTGCTCAAAAATCATCGGGACCTCCAGAGAAAATATAACAGTGCGTTAATGAGGTCTCCGACCTCATAACAATTATTAAAAGGTATACCTTTTAGTAAACCTTATCTAAAAAAGCAGTCACGTAAGATTTTGATTTTAAGAGAAAAATAAATTAGCCAACACTAAGGCAAGTCACTAAAAAGGTATTTTTATCGACAACAAACTATTCAAAAGAATACCTTTTCCACATTTTTCAAGGATACGGTCTTCAACATGCTGAAGTCTTCCTTCATCAGGCTTGTCTTAAACCACATGATGCTACTTCAATACAGCATTCGAACCATTGATCTCCATCTATACTGTAAAGAAATCTATAACGTCCTAGGTAAATACAACCATATATCTAAAACGTCAAATTCGAATTTAGATTGAGAACGGGGGCACAAGGAAAGAAACTGCCACAGAACCGTGCTGCTATCAGATATATGACAGTTTAAAGAGAGATAAAGTAACGCCAGCTAGCTAAGTGCTGCCTATATTAGAAAAGCGTCAGGAGCTAACCATTTAGCTCCCAACCGATTGAAACTAATACGCTTTTATACCCTTACCCCACCATCAATCTCCATAATTCGGCCGGTAAAGTAATCATTCTCAATGATATACAGCGCGGTGTTGGCGATTTCCTCCTGTTCGCCTAACCGGCCCAGCGGCGTGGCCTGCTTCAGGCGGTCGATGGCTTCGGGCTTCATCTGTGCGGTCATATCGGTGGCGATAACACCGGGGGCGATGCCGCCAACGCGGATATGGTGGCGCGACAGTTCCTTGGCCCAGGTCACCACCATGGTGGCCACGGCGGCTTTGGAGGCGGAGTAGTTGCTCTGGCCCATATTGCCGCCACGGGAAACCGACGACATGTTGATGATCACCCCACCCTCGCCCTGCTCAGCCATGATCGCCGCTGCTTCACGACCACAGAGGAAGGTGCCGATCACGTTGACACTGATCACGCTGGCGAACTGCTCCAGCGACATCTTGGCCTGCAACTGGCCTTCCTTCACTTTCACCAGCATGCCGTCACGCATGATGCCTGCATTGTTGATCAGCACATGCACGCCGCCCTGCTGCTGGCGAATGCGGGCGAAGGTGGCTTCGACTTCGGCTTCATCGGTGATATTGCAGACATAGGCGCAGGCCTCAGGTGAACCGGCTTCGGCGCACAGGCCCACGCTCTCCTGCAGGCGCTCAGGGTTGACGTCGATCAGCGCCAGCTTCGCGCCCTTTTTCGCCAGACTGATCGCCATGGCACGGCCCAGCCCCTGAGCACCGCCGGTGATGACGCAGACTTTATTGGTGATTTCCATCGTTTATTGCTCTTGTTGCATATCGGGTTATCGGTGGCCTGCGCCATGCTTCCGTTCAGCATGGCGCAGGCACGCGTCAGTTACCCACCCCCGCCTGACGCATCACGTCGGTAATTTCCGGCAGGATGCTCATATCGTCGATGGTAGAAGGTGGGGTATAGGGTTGGTTGTCGGCGATCTTGCGCAGAATGGCGCGCAGTATCTTGCCGGAGCGGGTTTTAGGCAGGCGCTGCACTACCACCGCACGCTGGAAGCAGGCCAGCGCGCCAATATCCCTGCGCACCTTGGCCACCAGTTCCGCCTGCATGGTAGCGGCATCCAGCGTGGCATCGGCCTTGAGCACCACCAGCCCCACCGGCACCTGCCCTTTCAGCTCATCAGCTACAGCAATCACGGCGCATTCGGCGACGGCAGGATGGGCTGAAACGCATTCCTCCATCTCGCCGGTAGAGAGGCGATGGCCGGAGACGTTGATCACGTCGTCCGTGCGGCCAGTGATAAAGACGTAGCCGTCCTCATCGATATAGCCGCCATCGCCGGTGTGGTAGTAGCCGGGGAAGCGGGTCAGATAGGAGTCGATATAGCGTTGGGGATTATTCCAGACGCTCTGGGTCACGCCCGGCGGCATCGGCAAGCGGGCGACGATATAGCCGTTGTCACCGGCCTCGACCGGCTCGCCCTGTTCGTCCAGCACCATCACCTGATAGCCGGGAACGGGTACACAGGTGGAGCCCAGCCGCGTGGGTTTGGGGTCGAGGCCCATCAGCGGCGCCGTCATCGGCCAGCCGGTTTCTGTCTGCCACCAGTGGTCCACCACGGGCACATGCAGACGATCTGCCAGCCAGTGATAGGTCGCCGAATCGAGCTTTTCCCCCGCCACAAACAGGGACTTGAGGCTGCTAAGGTCATAGCGCTGCATCAGCTCGCCTTCCGGGTCTTCCTTGCGGATCGCGCGGAAGGCCGTGGGTGCGGCAAACATGGCCTTGACCCGGTACTCTTCAATCACCCGCCAGAAGGTGCCTGCATCCGGCGTGCGCACCGGCTTGCCTTCAAAGAACACCACGGAACAGCCGCCCATCAGCGGACCATAGACGATATAGGAATGCCCGACCGCCCAGCCGATATCCGACACCGCCCACCAGGTTTCGCCGGGCTGCATATCGTAGACATAACGCAAACCAAAGGTGACGCCCACCGCGTGGCCGCCGTTATCACGCACGATGCCTTTCGGCATGCCGGTAGTGCCGGAGGTATAGAGGATATACAGCGGATCAGTAGCTGCGAGGCGCACCGGCTCGATGTCAGCAGGCTGACCCTGCTGGCACTGGTGCCAGTCCAGATCGCGCCCGGCCTGCATCGCTGCGGTGGCCATGGGCCGCTGCAAGACGATGACTTTTTCCGGCTTATGGGTCGCCAGCTTCAGCGCTTCATCCACCAGCGGCTTGTATTCGATCACGCGGGTAAACTCGATGCCGCAGGAGGCGGTAATCACCAGTTTGGGCGTGGCATCGTTGATGCGGATGGCCAGCTCATTCGGGGCAAAGCCACCAAATACCACCGAATGCACCGCGCCAAGGCGGGCACAGGCCAGCATGGCGACAGCGGCTTCGGGCACCATCGGCATATAGATCACCACCCGGTCGCCCTTTTCCACTCCCTGTTCGCGCATGGCCGAGGCCAGCTGGCAGACCTGCTGTTTCAGCTGGTTGAAGGTGATGGCGGTTTTGGTCTCGGTCACCGGCGAGTCGTAATAGAGTGCCACCTGCTCGCCGCGGCCCTCTTCGATATTACGATCAACGGCGAGATAGCAGGAGTTCAGCTCTCCATCCTGATACCAGCGATGGGTGCCATCGGGCATGGGGGTGAGTATCTGTTGTGGCGCCTTGTACCAGGCGACGGCTTCGGCCTGCTGCTTCCAGAACTGTTCTGGCTGGCTGATGGATTGCTGGTAGAAATCTTCGTAGCGCATGCGTAGTCCCTTCACTTCTTATTGTTGTCGCGTGAGGTCGCTCCGTCGTCGGCTATGGCATACAGACGGCGGAGCGCTGGTACTGTCTGGCTTGAGCGGCTTACTGCTTGAAGAACTGATAAATACTGGAGAAGTCCAACCGGCCATTGCCCTGCTTGGCGTGCAGGTTGAACAGGTTACGGGCCAGTGCGCCCATGGGCGTGGCTGACTGGCTGCCGAGGCTGACTTCCTGCGCCAGCCCAAGGTCTTTGACCATCAGGTCCACCATAAAGCCGCCCTGATATTCGCGACTGGCGGGGGCGTTTTCCATCACACCGGGGACGGGGTTATACAGCTCCAGCGCCCAGTTACGGCCTGAGCTGTTGACCATGATGTCAGACAGCACTTTGGGGTCGAGGCCATTCTTGATGCCAAGGTTCAGCGCTTCTGCCGTCCCGGCCATCAGGATACCGAGCATCATGTTATTGCAGACCTTGGCGACCTGCCCGGCACCGACTGAGCCGGCATGGAAGATGTTCTTGCCCATGGCCTGCAGCACGGGCAGCGCATGGGAGAAGGCTTCATCACTGCCACCAACGATAAAGGTCAGTGTGCCTGCGGCGGCGCCGGCTACCCCGCCGGACACCGGCGCATCGATAAACTGCAGCCCTTTGGATTCGGCCACCGCTGCGACCTTCTTGGCGGTATCAGCGTCGATGGTGCTGGAGTCGATCACCAGCGCACCTTTGCTGATCACATCAAACAGGCCATCGCCGCTGACGAAGAGGCTTTCCACATGCTTACCGGCGGGCAGCATGGAGATCACGATCTCTGCGCCGGTGACGGCTTCTTTGGCGCTGGCTGCCGCTCTGGCTCCGGCGTCAACCACCCTGGCCATGGCATCGGGGAAGAGGTCGAACACGGTGACGTTATGCCCGGCCTTGACCAGATTGACGGCCATCGGGCCACCCATATTGCCAAGTCCGATAAATCCGATAGTTGCCATTTTGGTGTCCTCACTTGTTGTTTTTGTTGTGGGTTAGCAGTTGTTGTGAAAGCTGGTTATGGGGATAGGTGTTGGGGTTTTCCCCCTCTCCCCCAGCCCCTCTCCCACAAGGGGCGAGGGGAGTTAGTTCTGTATTCTTGCTTCGCCTCTGAGGTATCTCTCACTCCCGCCGGGAGTTAGTTCGGCATTCTTGCTTCGCTTCTGCGTTATCTCTCAGTGCTATCGGTCAAAACACGCCGGCTGCGATGTACTCACCAGTCCCTCTCCCCTCGCGGGAGAGGGATTTAGGGAGAGGGGGAACCGCTCTACTCCCTCACTCCCTCCGTGAGTTCGTTCAGTATTCTTGCTTCGCTTCTGCGTTATCTCTCAGCGCTATCGGTCAAAACACGACGGTTGCGCCGTACTCAAAAGTCCCTCTCCCCTCGCGGGAGAGGGATTTAGGGAGAGGGGGAACCTCACTACTCTCCCAGTCCTTTCAGTGGATGCGTTTGTGCCGTCCAGGAGCTGACAAAATGGGCGTCGATCCACTCTGCTGGCACCGCTTCTACCGATGCAAACTGCCATGTCGGGTTGCCGTCTTTCTCGATCAGCAGCGCACGCACACCTTCGGCAAACTCGCCATGACTACAGCAATTGACCGAGACCACCAGCTCTTCGCGGAAGGTCTGCGCCAGCGACCAGTGCCTTGCGCGGTGCAGCTGCTCCCAGATCAGCACGGAGGATGCCGGGCTACCTTTTCGCACGCCTTTCACCGCCTGCTGCAACCAGGGGTCGTCGGTTTCCAGCGTGGCCAGCGCACTGTAGGCCGCCGCCGCGTGACCGCGATCCATCAGCTTATTGATCTGATCCAGATGCTGACGCACGGGCGACAGGGGGATGGCTTCCCGGTGTGCTTCTTCCTTGCTGCGCAGCCAGTCATCCACCAGACCTTCGTCGGCATGGCCACTGCCCTGCCATGGCAAACTGGCCATGTCTTCCAGTGTGGTTGCGCGCAGCTCGTTGGGCAGGAAGCGATCCGCCAGCCCGACAAACAGGGCATCACCGGCATTGATGGATACACCACTCAGACCGAGGAACAGGCCGACGCGACCGGGCATCTTGTTGAGGAACCAGCTGCCGCCCACATCCGGGTATAAACCGATGGCAACTTCGGGCATGGCAATGCGGGATTTTTCCGTAACGACGCGAAAGCGTGCTCCGGACATCAGCCCCAGACCACCGCCCATCACGATACCGTGCCCCCAGCAGATCAGCGGCTTGCTGAAGGTGTGGATCAGATGATCGACCTGATATTCCAGCGTGAAGAAGCGTTCAGCATAGGGGTTGCGCTGGCTGCCGCTTTCCTTGATGGACTCATAGAGACGGACGATGTTACCCCCCGCGCAGAAGGCTTTTTCCCCACTGCCCTGCAGCCACACCGCGACGATGCCGGGGTCGGCCTGCCAGCGGGGCAACTGCTCTGCCAGCAGCTCGATCATTTCCAGACTCAGGGCATTGAGCGACTTTTCCGCATTCAGGGTAGCGACACCAATGCGGTGACCGCTGTGAGTGGGGAGTTCATCGAAGATGATCGGGGTGTCTGTGCTCGTCATGGGCGGCTCCTTGGCTGTTCTGGTCGACACGTTGTTAGCGGTTTTTCCATTGTGGTGTGCGCTTTTCCAGAAAGGCATTGACGCCTTCTTGCTGGTCTTCCGTGCTGAACAGATCAAGGAAGTAATCCCGCTCCAGCGGCAAGGCCGCATTGTGGGTGCCAACCCGTGTGTGCTGAATCAGCCTCTTGCAGGCCGTGACGGCGATGGGGCTCTGCGCTGCTACCCTGGCAGCCAGTGCCAGTGCGGTTTCCCGCGCGTTGCCGTTGTCCACGACCTCTTCCACCAAGCCAATGCGCTGAGCCTGCTCGGCACTGACGCGCTCGCCGCACAGAATCATGCGCTTGGCCCAGCCTTCACCAACCAGACGGGTCAGGTTTTGCGTCCCCCCCGCACAGGGCAACAGGCCGACACTGGCCTCAGGCAGCGCCATTACGGCTTTCTGTTCGGCGATGCGGATATCGCAGGCCAGTGCGACTTCCAGCCCGCCACCCATGGCCCAGCCGTTGATAGCGGCGATGGAGACACCGCGGAAGGCGCTCAGGGTCTCGAAGGCTTCGCCAAACAGGCGGGCCATACGATAAGCGCGCTCCTTGTTACCGTCCGCAAACAGATTGAGGTCGGCCCCGGCGGAGAAGAACTTGTCGCTGTCACTGGCCAGCACCAGCGCGTACACCTCGGGGTCAGCGGCCAGCGCCAGCACCGTGTCGCGCAGTGCCAGCAGGCCTTCTTCAGTCCAGGTATTGGCGGGCGGGTTGGTCATGATCACCAGTGCGGTGTGACCCTGCATTTCCACCAGCAGTTTGTCGGTCACGGGTAAGGTTGGAGCGGTCATCGTGGCTTCCTTTTTATTGTTGTCGATCAACTCATGGAGGGGATAAGCCGGGAGGCTCAGCCCAGCTCAGCGGCCCCGTCTGCCAGCAGGCGACGGGCGATGATCACCCGCATGATTTCGTTGGTGCCTTCGAGAATCTGATGCACTCGGGTGTCGCGCACATGGCGCTCCATGGGGTATTCCTTGATATAGCCATAGCCGCCGAACAGCTGCAGGGCGTTATTGCAGACTTCAAAGCCGACATCGGTGGCAAAGCGCTTGGCCATGGCACAGTAGGTGGTGGCGTCCGGGTGCTTTTCATCAAGCTTGAAGGCGGCCATGCGCACCATCTGGCGGGCGGCGATCAGTTCGGTCGCCATGTCGGCCAGTTTGAACTGCAGGGCCTGAAAGGTGGCAATTTCCTTTCCAAACTGCTTGCGCTCATGGACGTACTGCAGTGCTTCGTTCACCGCCTGCTGAGCGGTACCGATGGAGCAGGTGGCGATATTGATGCGACCACCGTCCAGCCCCATCATGGCGAACTTGAAGCCTTCGCCCTCAGCACCCAGCAGGTTGTCTGCCGGGATACGGACATTTTCGAAGGTCACCAGCCGGGTTGGCTGGCTGTTCCAGCCCATCTTTTCTTCCAGTCGGCCGTAGACGATGCCTGCACTGTCGGCTGGCACCATAAAGGCGGAGATGCCTTTCGGGCCTTCGCCCCCGGTTCTTGCCATCACCACCAGCACATCCGTCGAGCCCGCGCCGGAGATAAACATTTTCGAGCCGTTCAGCACGTAGTCATCACCGTCGCGTTTGGCGCTGGTGCGCAGCGACGCCGCATCGGAACCGGCACCGGGTTCGGTCAGGCAGTAAGAGCCAAGCTTCTGCCCCGCAGCCATCACCGGCACCAGCTCTGCCGCCAGCTCAGGGCGCGCAAAGCGGGCAATCATCCAGGTGACCATATTGTGAATGGTGAGGTAGGCGGTGGTAGAGGTGCAGCCCATGGCCAGCTGTTCAAAGATCAGGCTGGAGTCCAGCCGCGACAGGCCAAGGCCGCCCAGCTCTTCCGGGGTGTATAGGCCGCAGAAGCCGAGTTCACCAGCCTGTTTGATCACGTCTACGGGGAAATGATGTTCTGCATCCCAGCGGGCGGCATGGGGGGCCAGCTGTTCCATGGCGAACTGACGGGCCATGTCGACGAATGCTTGTTGTTCTTCGGTGAGATTGAAATTCATAAACAGGTTCCTCTCTGTTACCTGCTTGGCGGCCGGTATGACGGCTTCTTATCTTCCTGCCAAGGCGACGGTTGACGGCGTAATATCGTTTTTATTTTTTACCTTTACGTTAACGTCACCTTGTACACCATCCTCTTCCCTGCTGTCCAGCTTTGGCCTGTTTCGGGGCCAGAGCCGGACAGCACTGAGGAATCAGTGCAGCGGGATCAGCGCAGATGAATGGAGGTATTCACGCCACCTGCCGGAATATCGGCATCAAACCAGCGGGCAGTGATGGTTTTGGTTTCGGTGTAGAAGCGCACCGCCTGCTTGCCATAGGCATGCTGGTCACCGTAGAACGAGCCTTTCCAGCCGGTGAAGGAGAAGAAAGGCAGCGGTACCGGAATCGGAATATTGATGCCCACCTGACCGACTTCGATTTCGTGCTGATACTTGCGTGCCGCAGCGCCGCTGGCCGTGAAGATGGACGTGCCATTCCCGAAGGGGCTGGCATTGATCAGGGAGATCGCTTCATCGAGGTTATCGACTTCCACACAGCTGAGCACCGGACCAAAGATTTCTTCTTTATAGATGGTCATTTCCGGCGTGACGCCACTGAACAGGGTCGGCCCGACCCAATGGCCGTTGGGATAGCCTTCCACTTCACACTGAGAACCATCCAGCAGGCAGTGCGCGCCTTCGCGTTTGCCCATTTCGATCAGGCTGAGAATACGTGACTTGGCACGGGCACTGATCTGCGGGCCGTAGGCTGCGGCCGGGTCAGAGGTCGGGCCGGGGCGCACCGATGCCATGGCTTCTTTTAGCTCGGGAATCCAGTCTTTGGCTTCACCGACGAATACCGCCACGGAGATGGCCATACAGCGCTGCCCGGCTGCTCCCACGGAGGCACCGACCAGATTGTTGATGACCTGCTGTTTGTTAGCATCCGGCATGATCACCATGTGGTTCTTGGCACCGGCAAAGGCCTGCACCCGCTTCATGTGGTCGGTGCCAGTACGATAAACGTGCTGGCCAACGGCCACCGAGCCCACGAAAGACACGGCTTTGATATCAGGATGGGTCAGCAGCGTATCCACCTGCTGCTTGCCGCCGTGTATCACCTGCAGTACGCCTTTGGGGGCGCCGGCCTCGACGAACAGCTCCGCCAGACGGGTGGGCGTCATCGGGTCCTGCTCGGAGGGCTTGAGAATAAAGGTGTTACCGCAGGCAATGGCCATGGGGAACATCCACAGCGGAATCATCGCCGGAAAGTTGAACGGGGTAATACCGGCGCACACGCCCAGCGGCTGAATAAAGGAATAGGTATCAATGGCACGGGCGACGTTTTCTGCGGTTTCGCCCATCATCAGCGAAGGGACGTTGGCCGCCTGCTCGACCACTTCGATACCACGCCATACATCGCCTTTGGCATCTTCAAAGGTCTTGCCGGTTTCTTTGGCGAGAATCTCCGCCAGCTCGTCATGATGTTCTTTCAGCAGCGCCTGATAGCGCATCATCAGGCGCGCACGCTCAGGCAGTGCCACTTCTTTCCAGGTTTTGAAAGCGGCCCTGGCACTGGCAATGGCCTCCTCCATTTCATCAGCGGTCGCACAGGGGGCGTGGCACAGCACTTCGTCGGTCGCCGGATTGGTCACGGCAATGCGCTCTGCGCTGGCACTCTGGCGGAACTCGCCATCGATAAACAGGGGCACCATGCCGTCTTTATACAGACCATTACCCTGCTGATTGACGTTGCTCATATCGGTCACCTTGGTTTGTTGTCATTATTTTCGGGTTGAAGCCGTGATCGCCGGGCGATCGGTTTGTCTCTGTTCGTGCGGTGATTTAAGCAGTTACTCAACCTTGGTGGGATTGATCAAATTGCTGCTCAGATGGACTATATTGCGACTCCTGATATGCCACCCGCTTGATAAAAATAACGAGAAACATGGATGAGCAGACCCTCTGACTGGCCCCTGCAGCCACACTCCCTGCGTTTTGTTGTGCCCGCCGCGCTGGTGGAAGACCTGCGGCACAATCCGCTGACCCGTGGGTTGTACCCGCTCGGGCTTGGGCACTATGTGCATGCAGCAGGGCACCATATGCGGCGCGAGAGCCACGATGACTATCTGCTGATTTACTGCACTCAGGGTGCCGGGGAGCTGCAGGTGGCACAGGATCGCTATAGCATCCGCGCCGGTGATCTGGTGCTGCTGCCCAAGGGCGTGCGCCATCGCTATCAGTCGGCTGATGATGACCCGTGGAGCATTTACTGGGCGCACTTTGACGGCCATATGAGCCCGCTGTTTCTCGATCAGATCGGGATCGACAGTGGCCGCTATGTGCTCAGTCTCGGTCACCACCCCAAGCTGGTGCAGGATTTTGCCACCCTGCTGCAATTGCGCCAGACCGGCTTTCACTCGCTGGCGCTGCTGCATGTGTCGAACCAGCTGAAGCAGATACTGAGCTATCTGGCCCTGCTGCGTTACCAGCTGCGTCAGCAGGCACAGCCCGGGCTTAACGTGGAAGAAGTGCATGCGTTAATGGAAGAGCGGGTGCAAAGCCAGCTTGATCTGGACACGCTGGCAGACACCGTGGGGTTGTCTAAATTCCACTTTGTTAAGAAGTACCGGGAAATGACCGGCACCACACCGATCAAGCATTTTATTCATCTGAAAATTGAACGGGCGTGCTATTTGATGGACATTACCGACCAGCCTATTCAGCAAATCAGCCACAGTCTGGGTTATGACGATGCCTACTATTTTTCCCGACTGTTCAAGAAAGTCATGGGTATTGCTCCCAGTGCCTATCGAAAACTCAACAAAGGCTGACAACTTGATAACGGGTAGCTTGCCGAGTCGAAGGGAAAGGTCTACGTTTCATATGGCTACGCAACGTAAAAACAGGTTGATGGAAGACTGGCCAATGGCTATACGACCTGAACAGTATGGGAACGCCAGCCCCCCTACTCCCCTCACGTTCGGCAGGGTTTGAGCTGATGCCTTTCACAGTGTTTAGACGCAGGCAGGTGTGTAGTCACAGGTTGAATACCGGTGCGATTGCCGATCACCAGCCGTTTACCAACTTGCCGTTTACCACCTTTTTTTATACTGACTGCGCTGCTGGCAGTACTCCACTGATGCTGGCTTTGCTGGCTTTTGTCTCCCTTTCATTTTTACCTGCATTAACTCACGCAGAATCGCGTGATGTGCGAATAGGGGTGTACCAGAATTCGCCCAAGATCATGATGGGCACAGACGAAATGCCGTCGGGTATCCTCGGTGATCTGATTGTCGAGATTGCCAGACAGGAGCACTGGCAGCTCACACCAGTCAGATGCGAATGGCAGCAGTGTCTGGAACTGCTGCAAAGTGGCGCTATCGACCTGATGCCGGATGTGGCCTTCAGCGACCAGCGCGCTGCCATTTTCGACTTCCACCATACGCCGTCGCTTTATTCCTGGTCACAGGTCTATCAGAACAGCGAAGAGCACATTCAGTCGATCATCGATCTGCACAACAAACGGATCGCTGTGATGGATGGCTCGATCCAGCAAAGCTATCTCGATGGCCTGCTGAAAAGCTTTTCCGTCAACGCCCAGCTGGTGCCAGTGCGTAATCTGGAAGAGGCGTTCGAGCTGGTGGCAGGCCACAAAGCCGATGTAGCGGTCTCCAACGCTCGATTTGGTGATTTTCAGGCGCCCAACTATCACCTCGAAGCCACCCCTATCATGTTCCAGCCCGCCAAACTGTTCTATGCCACCCCCAAGGGCAAGAATGCGGATTTGCTGCAGGCAATCGATCATTACCTCGACCTGTGGCAAGCCGATTCCAAGTCGGTCTACTACGATATCCTGCAGCGTTGGGGCGGCAAAGTACCCAGGCCACTGATCCCTGCGCAGATCTGGTGGTGGCTCTATGGTCTGATGGCCCTGTTGGTGCTGGCAGTAGGAGGCAATGCGTTGCTGCGTCGGCAGGTGCGGCAGAAAACCCGCTTTCTGCAGGCCAGTGAAGACAAGCTGGCGACGATTCTCAATACCATTGATTCCTACATCTATATCAAGGACACCCAGCTGAAGTATCAGTATGCCAACAAGAAGGTTTGTGACCTGTTTGACACCAGGCTGGAAGAGTTGCTGGGCAAAAGTGACGAAGCGTTCTTCGATGAGCAGACCTGCCTGAACCTGCACCAGAATGACCGCAAGGTACTGAGTGAAGGCAAACGTCTGGTGGCTGAAGAGGTCAACCGCAGCAATGACGGACGGCTGCGCACCTATCATTCGATCAAGATGCCACTGCGCCACGAGGACGGCAGCATCTATGCCATCTGTGGCATCTCCACCGATATTACCGACCAGAAGCAGCATCTGCAGGAAATTCACCGGCTGGCGTTCTACGACACCCTGACGCAGCTGCCCAATCGCCGTCTGCTGATCGAACGGCTGCAGACGGCCCTGAGCAGCCGGGAAGTATCCCCCCGTAGCGGCGCCCTGCTGTTTATTGATCTGGATAACTTCAAAGACCTGAACGACACCATGGGCCACGATGTGGGTGATCAGCTGCTACAACAGGTGACGCAGCGCCTGCAGGCAGAAATCAGCGCGCAGGACACCATTGCCCGCCTCGGTGGCGATGAATTCGTGATGATGCTGGATCAGCTCGACACCAACAGTGGTCGTGCCCGCTCCTATGCCGAGAGTCTGGGGCGACGTCTGCTGGCCGTGCTGTCGCGGCCCTATCAGCTCAGTGGCCATATCTGCAACACCACCGCCAGCATCGGCATCACCCTGTTTGATGACCCGAAAAGTACGGTGGAAGAGCTGCTCAAGCATGCTGATCTGGCCATGTATCAGGCCAAGGCCGCTGGCCGGAACACCCTGCGCTTCTTTACGCCTGATCTGCAGTCCGCAGCGCTGGCCCGAGCGGCGGTGGAAGCGGATATGCGTGTGGCGCTGGTATCACGCCAGTTCCTGCTGCACTACCAGCCACAGGTGGACATGGAGGGCAAACTACAGGGCGCTGAAGCCCTGATCCGCTGGCAGCATCCTTCCAAAGGGCTGATTCCCCCTGCACAGTTTATCCCCGTCGCCGAAGCGACCGGCCTGATTCTGCCGCTCGGGCAGTGGATTTTGCGCCAGGCTTGCCGCCAGCTGGTGGAGTGGTCGCAGCACCCCTATCTGTGCACCATACCGGTGGCAGTCAACGTCAGTGTGCGACAGTTCCACCACCCGGACTTTGCCTCGGACGTGCTGGAAATTCTCAGCGAAACCGGTGCTGCTCCCCATCTGCTGAAGCTGGAGATCACCGAGAGCCAGCTGATCTCCAATATGGAAAGCACCATCTACACCATGAACCGTCTGCGCCGCAAAGGGGTGCACTTCTCGCTGGATGACTTCGGTACCGGCTACTCTTCCCTGAGCTATCTGAAACGTCTGCCCCTTGCTCAGCTGAAGATCGACCGCTCCTTTGTCCGCGACCTGCTCAACGATGCCAACGATGCGGCCATCATCAAGACCATCATTGCGCTAGGGCAGACACTGGACATGCACATCATTGCCGAAGGGGTGGAGACGCTGGAGCAGCGCGACAAGCTGATCGAGCTGGGTTGCCATCTGTTCCAGGGGTATCTGTTTGGTCAGCCCGGCCCGGCAGAGGCGCTGCACCGGGAGTATCTGACCAGGGTAGAGGTGCCTTTCACACCTGACCAGTAAGCGCTTGCAGCACTTCTCGCAACACCTGCAGATGATCATCAATGCTCAGACAGTCGCCGTCTCGGGCGATAAACTGCCCGCCACTGTCTTCAATCGCGCCAATCATCATCAGGTTATCTGCCATGGTAAAGCGCTCTACCGACAGGCCGTTTTCGTCCACGCCTGCGGTGGGCTGAACCACACGCTGCTGGTAACTGCGGGCATCCAGTGAATACCCCCACAGCTGTTTGAACTGCGCCTGCATATAGCCCAGTTCAAACGCCGTCCCGCCATCCATACCAGGGCCACGAAAGGGCGTCAGGTTGGCGATGACGATATCGCACTGATCCATCAGTTTGAGATTGCCACGGTAGATGGCAAGGCCAGCCTGAAACGGTGTCAGCCCGGTTAAGTCCAGCTCCTTGTCCAACGGGAAGCGCCCCTTCAGACCAAACGCCTCACACAGTGACGTTTTCGCATCGCCCAGGGCACGAGCATTGGGGTAAAACACATCGGGGCCAGCCAGATAGACAGATCGATACATCAGTTACTTCTCAGTCAGAACAATCGGGAACAGCATTTCGATACAAATGCTGTGCCATGAATACTATCTACCCTGTGAGTCTTAATCCTTCAGACACTATCAGCAATAGCTAGCCTAAATCGTGTGCGCCCACCGACACTTTGGCATCTCAGCGGTTTACCCACCTCTTGCTCCGCAACCAGCCTATTCCTGCTGCAGTACACCTGACTGCACGACCTGAGCTTTCTCTTTATCCGTGTAAGGACGGCAGGAAATGTTATAGACATGCTGATACCACTGCGCATAGTGATAGAGCGCGCGCAATCGCCGGAAATAGATGCCGTAACCTTTAATGGTGCAGGCCGCATCCTGTTGCGGGATGTTGGCGTAAACATCCTCTTCCGGATAATACAACGCGGGTAAGAACAGACTACTTTCGATGGTGTAGTACTTGCCGTTGTTGGCTGAGGTGCTACAGGGTAACGAGGTACAGCCAGTGAACTGATAACGTTCGCCCGCCACAATTTCCTGCTTGCCTGTTGTGTACACCAGCTCTTCAAACTGGGTAGAGAAAAAGTACAGGGCACATCCACCGAGGTAGAGTAGCCAGCCACTTGCCATGCCAGCAGCCGAAATCACCACTAGTCGCCTGGGGGAAAAGATCATATCGCCATTGTGATCACATACCGGCGTACCCGCCTTCTGCTGAAAGGCACTCCAGCGCCAGCAGGATAACAGCCAGGTCAACAGCCGCCCATCACGCCAGCAACGCCACAACCACAGCGGCAAAAACAGCGTATTCAGCAGCACCTTACAGCAGGTAATAGCTGCAAAAATCAACCGCGCCAACGCACCGGGCATTGGCTGGTCTGGAAGTGGAGGCACTGTCTTCCGCTGCCTTCTATCAGAAGAGGATTGCCGTTGTTGCTGCAGAATACGCTGCGCCCGACGCAGAACTTCTGCAGCAGAAGGTGGAACATCCTTGCTCATAACTGGGTAACTCCTTGTCTGGCGAACTCTTGGCGAGCGGCCAGAGCCGCCTGCCACGCTGTTACTGGCGCCGATCATCCGGGCTAGGAGGCAATATCTGCACTTTGCGACTGTGCGCATCAAACTCGATCACCATACTGCCCTCAGCCTCCGGCGTCTGCAGCAAGGTAGTGGCAACAGCGGGTTTGATATGGGTAGTGATGTAGCCGGGCACACCACGCGCGCCAGTCGCCGGTGAATAAATGGCACGGCAGAGCTCCGCCAGAGTGGTATCGGATACGTCGATGTGGATGCGCTTGCCACCTGCATTGATCTGCTGATTGAGCTTGATGATTTCCCGCCTCGCAATCTTCTCAATAACCGGCAGGCCAAGACGGTTAAAGCAAACAATATTCTGTCGGCCATTGAAGCGATTGAGAAACTCAGGGCGATATACCGTATCCAACTCTTTCAAGGTTTCGGCCACAGCATCATCAAAGGTCAGAGCCTCATCCAGAAAGTTGGGTTGGCCGATATTAGTCGTCATCAGAATAATAGCCTCACTGAACGACACAGTAAGGCCTCGATTATCAGTCAGACGGCCGTCATCCAACACCTGCAGCAGCACGTTGAATACGTCAGGGTGGGCCTTTTCAATCTCATCAAACAATACGATGACACGAGGATTCGCACGCATGGAATTGGTCAAAATCCCTCCCGCCTCATAGCCTTCATAACCTGGAGGAGCTCCGATCAGCTTGGCAACACCATGCTTTTCCATGTATTCAGACATATCAAAACGCAGCAGAGCTTTTTCGCTGTCATACAAAGCAGAAGCCAACGCTTTAGCCAGTTCCGTTTTACCCGTACCAGAAGGCCCAAGAAACATAAAAGAAGCCTGTGGCTTTTCCGGATCCTTCAATCCTACACGCGCTACTCGCACGGCATCGGCCAACTGAGTTACCGCATGATCCTGACCATATACTCGGTTCTGCAAGGTAGCCTGCAACTTGAGTAACTTGCAGCGCTCATCCTGGTTGAGCTTATCAACAGCGATGCCGGAGATACTGCTAAACTCACGAAGCACATCGTCTGCAGATAACGCCAGACTGCGATTGAACTCCGCCGTCAACGACTCGAACTCGGCCTTATTGGCCTTAACACTGCACTGCAAGCGCTCAATATCGTTCTTTACCCGTGTAATGGCTTCCGACTCAAACCCTACCGACACCGCTGAGCCAAAGGCTCTGAATCCGGGCTTACTTTCCAGCTCAGGCTCTGTTGTTTGCCGTTCAGCCTGCTGTTTGCGTAACGTATCCAGCTCCTCCTCCAAAGCGATCAAGGTCTCCTCCCCTTCTCGCTGAGAACGATAACACTGCCGCAAGCGCTCCTGCATGTCCTGCCACGTCTGGCGAGCCTCGGCTATCTCATCCTCCAGATTGGACAGCTGCCGAAGCAATGCTTCGCGCTCATCAACACTCAGGACTTCCTGTTGCAAGGCCTGGGTTAACTGCTGCTGTGTCAGACGCATTTCATCATGACGAACTGGTTGAGCATGGACGCGCTGGCGATAACTGGCCAACGCCCGGTCCAGCAGATTGAGTGCTCGTTCCGGTTGAGCTCTGCTCAAGCTCATTTCCTGAACTCGGTATTTGCTGGTTAGCATGATCGCAGCATCCACCGCATCGGAATGGATACAGATGTGATGGTGATGCTCCAACCGCTGCGCCGCCTCGGTCACGATGTGCTGCAGGCAATGCTGCTCAGGTTCACGAATATCCAGCATGGTGTAGTATTCACGCATGTCCGAGTGGCACTTGAGCACAACCTCAAGATCCTCGTCACGCGTCTCGAAAATGGCCTGAAACTTCCCATGGCGAATTTCTCTGACCAAGGCATTGATAAAGTGCGTACAGCCGTTGTTCCGTGCCGCTTCAATGAAGTCCCGCGCATCTTCGACAATAAGTACGGTATCACGAGAACGTCCCAGAGTACGCAGCAGCTTTTGAAAGGCTTCATTGATCTGTGCACCGTCAC
The DNA here is from genome assembly GCF_003194385.1 of Pokkaliibacter plantistimulans. Classification (GTDB taxonomy): domain Bacteria; phylum Pseudomonadota; class Gammaproteobacteria; order Pseudomonadales; family Balneatricaceae; genus Pokkaliibacter; species Pokkaliibacter plantistimulans. Next base: position 16,170 of record NZ_LAPT01000093.1, on the reverse strand, counting down.
CAGACGCAAACAGACCGTCCGTATCCAACCAGAAGAAGCGCTTGCTAAGCAGGTCGAAAGGCGCCGCAGGATCTGTTTTGGCTGCCTGCAAGCCCATGCAGATTGCAGAACATCCCACGCCCCCAGCGCCAACCAGCAATATGCTGTTGGCACGATTACGCATCAGAATGCCAGCCAGCTTGTTCAGCTCGACACTGCGGCCGACCAGTTTGAAATCAGGATGTCTGGCCAGATAATCCCGGCCACGTGTCAGAAAATGTGACATAGCTTTCTCATCCATAAGCGTCACTGCACACAAAGTGCAACGGAAGACAGCCAGGATGAAAGCATTCCATCCTGGCCAGGAGCCAGTTGGGGGTGATCAATCAGAATGGTAAAGGCGGCCTCTTGGCTCACGTGATAGTGAATTCGCAAACCTGCTATCTGATTTGCATTTCTGCGTCGGCTCAACGTTTGATCCAATAGACTTCCCGACTGGAGGTCTATCAGAAATTAAACGGATTACCGGTTGATTTGATGTCGCTGACGGGTTCTCCAGCAGTCTCCCCATCATATTTTCCTGCGGTTACATCGGCGGCCACCGCAAAGGAGTCACGTACGGTGTTCTGCACACCCCTTGCAGTATCTTCCAGGCGGCCAAGTAACTCCTTCGTTTCCTCCAGCCCCTGACGAGTAATGCTGGTGGCCGCTTCCACCACCTGGCCATATTGCTCCAGATCCTCCAGGGCTTTCGCCAGCTCGGAGTTGATCTCCTTGGAACCAAGAGCAACACGGATAACCTCCTTCTGGCCCAGGTCATTAGTGGTTTGCTGCATACGCTCCAGTGACATACGAGCCATCTCCGAAGACTCGCCCAGCGCAGCTGACGATACCGCTTGCAATACCGTGCTAAGTTGATCCGCTACACCCGCAACGCCCGAACTGTGTAGCTGACGCGTCTTGCTAATCTGTTGCTCATTGGCATCCTGCATGGACTTAATGCGATGACTGGAGGTGGTCAGTTCTGCCAGTACCGTGGTGGTGTCGACAGACGAGGTGCCCAGTGCCTTGATGTGACCTTCCAGGTCGCGCTTGGAGCGTTCACGCGCCATCTTTTCAATATCACCTTCATCGACGCTGCCAGGCTGCAGCGTTTCACGAATGTTCTCATTGGAACGTTCGGCATCCTTGGTCGCATCGTTGATGATGGCGTAAATTTCACGCATGGAGTAATTGGCTTCGCTTAGATTGGCAATCTGTCCGTTCATCTGATCAAAGTGCTGAGATACGATGCCAACGCGCGTCTCCGTAGTGTTAATAAACTCCTGAGCCGCACTGACCAAATCCCGCTGCCGCTGGATGTGCTGATCAGAGCTGATATCCAGCAGCTCGCGAAGCTTGGCCTTCTGATCACGGTATTCAGCCAGCTCGGTGTGTGCAACAAAAGCTTTGGGAGTAGCTTCAATCTGCTGCGTCAATTCCTGCAGCTCCTGTGTCAGCTCCTGTATGTCAAGTTGCAGCAGGGCGATTTTTTCCCGCGAGCTGCGACGCACATTACCGAATCCAAACCAGCCCTTGTCTTCACCAAGAATGGCAACCTGGCGACGCATTTCCTCGATACTCTGTGTTAGTCGCTCCAGCTCAGCGGACTGCTGCAGCTGTAATGCCAGCAACTCGGCCTCTTTTTCCTTGTCATTGGCGATTTCGCGGAACACATCGAAGGTAACCCCATCCATACGCAGGGTATAGACCGCATCCACAATGTCGGTAAGAGGCGTTATTTTTGACTCAAATGACAACAGGGCACGATTGATTTCATCGTAGACGGCCTTCAATTCAGAGAAGGCATCGGTATCGGTCAAGGAAATAATCTCCTTGGCCATGCGTTTGCGCTCGTGCTGAAGGTATTCCTTGAATTGATTGAACTCGTCCAATCGAGTACTGGATTCAATCTTGTCATGGGTAAACGTCAACGCCCTGGCTACCGCTTCCTTGCGCTCCGTCGGGCTGAGGTCAGGATTCAGGATGATTTTATAGAAGGTATTGGACTGTATATCTGTAAAGGGGTTTGCCAGCTCTTCAGTATGCTGAGAAGTTCGCCCGGCAGGCTTGGCAGCAACCCCTGCAGTTTGTTTGGCGCGGACTAAAACGTCTTTAATTTCACTATTTTTACTGCGCTTAGCGGCTGATGTGGACGACATCACTACCTCCCTATATCAACTCCAATGTCCAAATACATTCCTTTTCCAACACTCAGATCGCCTCGTTGACCAACATGACGACAATGCTCAACACCGGGTTGGAACATCAGGTCATTTCAGCAGCCACTCCGCTGCGAACCTGCCTGACGAATCCGCCACTCTATACACAAATACACAATTATACAAATAAATATACATTTTATGACATTGAAGCAGATTCGCTACAAACTCCAGCGCGCCACACCCTGCGCCACCAGCAGTAGCGAAAAGACCGTCAGGATGGCGCCGGTGAAGTACAGTGTGCCGCGCTCATGGCTCATCAGCCAGTTGCGTAAACGCGGGATGTTCAGCGCCCAGCCGAGAAAGCCAAACCAGCCCAGTGCCAGCACAAAAAACAGCGCCACCAGTGACAGCTTGAACTGTAATGGGCTGACCGCAGGCAGCATCCCGGCAATCACACTGAAGAAATAGACATAGGCTTTGGGGTTAAGCACGTTGGTGGCAAAGCCAGTCCACCAGCCATTGCCCAGTTGTCGGGCATTGTCACCGGTGGCCGTGGCCTCGCCCTGCGCGGGCTGAAACTGCCAGGCAGCCCGCAGGCAACTCCAGCCCAGCCAGCCGAGCCAGGCCGCTGCCAGCCAGGGCAACACGCGCATGATACCGGGCAGCACCTGCTGCAATGCACTGGCGGCAAAGGTCACGATGGCAGTATGCATCATGATGGCGGTGGAAAGACCCAGCGCCAGCAGGAACGCATGACGACGCCCTCCCAGAGTACTGGCGCGCAGCATCAGGGCGAAATCGGGGCCGGGGGCCACCAGTGCAGCAAAGTGCACGCAGCCAAGAGTGAACAGTAACGACGCGAAAGACATGGCAAATACCTGACAAGCAATTCATGAGAATCGGGATTGCCATCAGATTAGCGATTCCGAAAACAGCCAGCTTGTAAAAAAATGCAGTTCGGATAGCCATACGCCAGTGTTTGTATGGCCGGTGTACAGCTGATCGTGAACAAGTCGTCAGCGCCAGACCTGCTGCTGATAGGCGGAAGGCGTCAGGTCGTAACGGCGCTTGAAGGCATGCACCAGATGGCTCTGATCATAAAAACCAGCCTCCACCGCCGCCTCACTGACTGTCTTGCCCTGCATCAGGCTGCGGCGGGCGCAATCTACCCTTAATGCCAGCAAGTAGGCATGGGGCGTCATGCCAATGCTCTGGCGGAAGCGTCGCAAAAACTGATACTCACTCAGATTGAACAGGGCGGCGAGATCAGCCAGACGATGCTTGTTGCAGATGTCGGCCAGCAGGTAGTCCTTCAGTTGCTGGCGTTGCAGCGTACTGAACTGCTTGCTGCCCTTGCCACTTCGCTCAGACTCGCCCTGAGGTGAATCGGCATAGCGCTGAATCAGGTGAGACAGCACCAGCATCAGCTGGGTATCGGTCGCCAGCGGCTCCACACCGGGCCTCTCCATCGCCCGGTGCAGTTGCAGTAAACCGTTGTAGAGGAAGGGGTCCGCAATATCCGGCCCCCTGAAGAAAATCTTGCGGTTGGGCTGCCCCTGCAGCTCAGCGACACGCGCAATACAGTCAGCACTGACCCGCAGACAGCGAACCTGATAGTTCCCCGTGACAGCACCTTTGCCGTCATGCACATCATCCGGATTGATCAGCGACAGGCGCTGTGGTGCCAGCACATAGCGGCTGCCCTTGTGCATGAAGTCCTGCGCACCGAAATCACAGATACCGATATGGAAGTCTTCATGCACATGGGGCTCAAACTCAAACCCCTGGTAATAGGCACGCACCAGCTCAACACCCGGCAGGGTATCCATCAGCTGATGCTGGATCGCAGGCTTGGTCGAGTCAGGGAGAAGGATGCTGGTCATGAGGGCAAGAACGTCACTGCTGAAACCGGAATGGCAGACACCATGATGTATTGGCGCTTCAACAGTCTACTCCGCTCAGGCACCGTCGGCTTGTAAAAAACTGCGGTGAACGAGCCTCTTTTTCCACCTTCTGCATGGCAAAGCGTGCTTTGCTCTGCTGCCGGATACTCCCTGTCCACATCGCCCCCTGTATGCCCGAAACGCATAGCTGCTTTTGATATACGCGATTCACCATGGCCATGGTGGAAAGACTGACAGCAGATGGTCAGGCTTATTGATCAGCGAACAAAGCAGGCCTGATATTGGCGGGGAGTGACCGCGATGCGGCGTTTGAAATGACGCTGGAAGTGGCTTTGGTCGGCAAACCCCAGCGCCTGGGCAACATCCGCAATGGCCTGCCCCTGCTGCAGCAACGGCTTGGCGCGGTTGATCCGCTGATCAAGCAGAAAGGCGTGAGGTGTCTGGCCATAGGCGGCGCGAAAACTGCGAATCAGATGATAGGGGCTCAGCCCGACTTCAGCCGCCAGTTCGTCAATGGACAGGTTGTCCTGCAGCCGGTCCAGTATCACAGCCTTGGCCTGCTTCATCTGCCCGCTGTCAAACCGTGGCTCGCTGGCCAGTAGCGGCTGGAACTGCTGCTGGATAAATCCGATCAGCGTTTCTTCCGCAGCCATGGCGTCGTCTTCATTCAGCAGTGCACAAAACAGCTGATCAAAATGCTGATAGGTCGCCGGATCATCGACCATAGGCCGGACAAAGGGCACAAACTCGCCGCGGAATGCACCGAACATGCTGCGCTGCAGGTCAGCCATCCATGCGGTATCGACAAACAGCATGCGATAGGACCAGGTGGGCGCCTGCGCCGGATTACAGGAGTGAGGTTCATCAGGGTTGATCAGCACTGTACTGCCACGCTGAGTCAGCATTTCCCGATCTTTATTGACGTAATGACCGTAACCGCCGTCAACGACGCCAAACGAAAATTCAGGATGGCTGTGGGTGTCGTAACACGCCGAGAAGTAGCGGGCACTGCGCATTTCCACATAGGGCAGCACCCCATTGCGACGGAAAAACACCTCTGGCTGTTGCTGCATGCTCGCTAACCTCTGACTACCGCCTGCCTTCACAAGCTGGCCTTGATGCCCGCCAGGGCGACGGTCAGTACCAGCACTGAGCCCATCAGCACATTGAAACAGCGCTGACGCAGGGCGTTATGCAAGTGGCGGCTGATGACCTGCCCCATGGCAGCCCAGCAACCGACGGAAAAGCAGCATACCAGAAAGGACACGGTGCTGAAGACATAAAGACCGGAGGGCAAGGCCCCGGCACTGCTGACAAACAACCCAATACCGGACAGCCCGAACAACCAGGCTTTCGGGTTGAGCCACTGACACAGCGCCCCCTGCCAGATACCCGGCTGACCGTTGCAGTCGCCTTCTGCTACCGGCCCGCCTACGGGTGCCAGAATGATGCGCAAGGCCAGATAGAGCAGAAACAGCGCACCTGCCCATTGGATACCCGACTGCAACCAGCCGATACGGGCAATCACCTGATCAGCCCCTGCTCCCAGCACCAGCAGCAACAGGGCGTAGCCGAGGCTGGCACCCAGTACATGAGGAAGCGCCCGCCAGAAGCCGAAACGCGCACCGTAGCTGGTCGCCAGCATATTGACCGGGCCGGGGGTAATGGCCCCGACCAGCGCAAACATGGACATGGAAAAAATCACTGCCAGCATGAGGAAACCTTCTTATTGTCAGAACGTGTTCACGTTCCAGGAGTTCAGCTGGCAGTGTGCGTGAGGCTCAGCAGGATTTATTGAACAAAATTGCGCCTCGCTGCTGTTTCATCAGTGCTTTCTTCATCAGTGCTTTCTTCATCAGTGCTTTTCATCAGAGCAGTGTCATCAGAGCAGTGTCATCAGAGCAGTGTCATCAGCACTTTCCGTCTGAAATGCCCCTCAGCACAGGGTCATAGCACTTCAACCGCCACCGCCGTGGCCTCGCCGCCGCCGATACAGAGTGAGGCAATGCCTCTTTTAAGCCCTTTTTGCCGCAGCGCATGGATCAGGGTCACCAGAATGCGCGAGCCTGATGAACCAATAGGGTGCCCCTGTGCACAGGCACCGCCAAAGATGTTGACTCTGCTTTCATCCAGCTCCAGCTGGCGTATCGCCAGCATGGTAACCACGGCAAAAGCCTCGTTGATTTCAAACAGATCGACCGACGATTTATCCCAGCCGGCCTTCTTCAAGACTTTATCGATGGCACCGATGGGAGCCAGCGTGAACTCAGCGGGCAGCTGGGCATGAGTGCTGTGCGCCAGCAGCCGCGCCAGTGGTTGCAAGCCGCGCTGTTCGGCCTCTGCCGCTGACATCAGCAGCAACGCAGAAGCACCGTCGGAAATGGAGCTGGAATTCGCCGCAGTGACACTGCCATCTCTGGCAAACGCGGGTTTGAGGGTGGGGATCTTGTCGATGTTGGCTTTGAAGGGCTGCTCATCCTGAGTTACCTGCTCTTCGCCTTTTCGGCTCTGAATGCTGACCGGAGCCATCTCACTGTTCAGCCACCCCTGCTCTGTCGCCGTCTGGGCTTTGCGCAGGGAGTTGATGGCAAACGCATCCATCTCTTCACGGGTTACCTGAAAGCGGTCAGCCGCCTGTTGCGCAAACACGCCCATCAACCCACCTTCATAGGCATCCTCAAGGCCATCAAAGAACATATGATCAATCACCTGTTGATGGCCCATCCGCAGGCCGGCACGCGCTTTCGGCAGCAGGTAGGGGGCATTGCTCATGGACTCCATCCCGCCTGCCACCATAATGCGCGCCTCACCGGCACGAATCTGGTCCATCGCCATCATGACGGCTTTCATGCCTGAGCCACACATCTTGTTGACCGTGGTACAGCCAACATGATCGGGTAAACCGGCACCACGTGATGCCTGACGCGCCGGTGCCTGACCCAAACCTGCAGGCAGGACACAGCCCATCACAACCTCATCGACGACTTCCGCAGGCAAGCCAGAAGCCTGCAGTGCATGTCGAATGGCAACACTGCCCAGCTCCGTGGCTTTAAGCGAACTCAAACTGCCCTGGAAACCACCCATGGGAGTACGACTGGCTGCCACGACGACAATATCGGTGGTCGGGTTGATATGCTCAGTGGATGACATCGTTGTTCTCCTTATCTTGTCATTGCACCCGGATGTGTGATCGGGCCGGTGTGGGGCACTACGCTAGCAACACATCACCTTTACGTAAAGGTCAACTTAATATTTACATGTCATGCTGGCAGCCTTTTCATACTTGCTTTATAACAAAACAACATTCACTAAAAGGACAGCACCATGCGCAGCTTGACCCAATGGATGTCTCTGTATGGCGAAAGCCACCAACATCCGACAAATAAACTGATCCACTGGATGGCAGTTCCGGGTATTTTCTTCTGCGTGGTTGCCCTGTTGTGGAGCCTGCCTACCCCCTGGCAGCAAACCGAGATGAACTGGGCCACCCTGGCGACTCTGCCTGCCGCCCTGTTTTACCTGCGCCTTTCACGCCCGCTGGGCATTGCCATGTGTCTGTTTATGGGGATGTGTCTGATGTTATGCCACTGGCTGTCAGCAACCGCGCCATTGCTCTATGTGGCCACAGGCCTGTTCGTTGTGCTGTGGATTGCCCAGTTTGTTGGCCATGCGGTGGAAGGCAAACGCCCGTCCTTTTTCACGGATCTGCAGTTTCTGCTGATTGGACCCGCCTGGCTGATGCAGCGGATACTGCGGCAATTACGTATTCCCACCTGAGATCGTGAACCTGGTCCGCTGGATGCAGGTTATGCTGGGTGCGCAGCAGGCTCATCGCCGCATACGCACATCAAGCGCTCAGACAGGAATCATCAGAACTCATCATGAAAGTCGCCATACTGACCTTTGAAGGCTACAACGAACTGGACTCTTTCGTAGCGCTTGGCCTGCTCAATCGGCTGAAACCCTCAGGCTGGGAGGTTCGCCTGTGCTGCCCGCAGGCTGAAGTAACCTCCATGAATGGCGTCACCCTACACGCACAGGCGCCACTTGAATATGCAAACAGCGCGGATGTTGTGCTGTTCGGTAGCGGCATATTTACCCGCGATATTGCCAGATCACCAGATATTCTCGGCCGTTTGCAGCTCGACCCGGCCAGACAACTGATTGGCGCTCAGTGCTCAGGCACCCTGTTGCTGGCCAAACTGCAGCTGATCCCGTCGCTGACGGGCTGCACCGACACCACCACACGGCCCTGGGTAGAGGAAGCGGGTATTGCCGTGCTGGAAAAACCCCTGCATATCGATGGCAACGTCGCGACAGCCGGAGGCTGCCTGGCCTCTCAGTACCTCGCCGCCTGGGCCATGCTGCGCATGGCTGGGCTGGAGGCCGCTACTCAGGCCCTGCATTACGTCGCACCGGTTGGCGAAAAGCAGCAATACACTCAGCGTGTGCTGGATGTGGTCATGAAGGAAGCTGGCCTGTAACCGGTCAGCAGACCATCAGCTACCCCGCGCCTGCAGAAACAGGCAGAACATAATCAGAGCGATCCCTGCCCAGCCCAGCAGGGATATCTGCTCACCCACAATCACTACCGCCAGCACTGCTGCCACGACGGGTTCGAACAGCGTGAGCAGGGTCGCTTTGCTGGCGTTGACATAGCGCAGGCCAAAGCCAAACGCCAGATAGCCGATGAACATGGGTACCAGTGCCATATAAGACACCACCAGAATGTTGTGTACGCTGGCAAACAGGTGCTGCCCCGTGAGCAGCAACGAGGGAATCAGCACCGCAGCGCCAATAGCAAACATGCCACTCATGGCCGACTCCGAAGGAATGCCCTGATCAATCATAGACTTGGCCAACCACGCATAGATGGCATACGCCACCCCTGCGACCAGCCCCAGCAGGACGCCGATCATCTTTCCGAGTGCCTGGGACTGCCCCTCTGCTGCATCGGCAGCATTGCCGGATGTCAGCATCACCACGCCCACCACACCCAGAGCAAAACTGATCAGCCAGCGCCTGTTGATGGTGTTATTTCTGGTCAGCACACATTCGAGCACCACGGTTGCAAAAGGGGCCGTTGCGATGGAGATCACCGTGCCCGCCGCCACGCCTGCCAGCTTCATCGAACTGTAGAAAGCCAGCGGATAGATAGCGATGGCCATGCCACCGAGCAGCAACCGTGGCTTCACTTGCAACAACTGGGCGATGTCCTGTCGCAGCTGACTACGCGCCTGCAACGCCTGTAACAAGCCCCCTACCCCCATCGCGAAAGCACCAATGGCCAGTGGGTTGAGCTGGGATGCAAAGCTGGCTACGGTGCCCGTCGTACCCCAGAGAAATGAGGCCAATAAGACAGCCAGCACACCATGCCGTGACTGCTTTTCCAAATGAATACTGTGTGCCATTACCTGAATCCATCATCTTCATGGGTGAGTTCGTGGTGCACAGCATACTGAAAGGGAATTTATAAAAATGTGCAGATCGGACGCATCTATCGGCTTATCAGCCGCACTTTGAAAGGGTCGTGAACACGTGCTCAGGCACTATCTGGCAAATGCCCGGGGAGACATGCCAAAACAGGCGGTGAAGCGGCGGATGAATGCCGACACATCGTTATATCCCACCTGTTCTGCAATCAGCTGCACTGGCAGGTCGGTGTGAGTCAGCAGCGCCCTGGCTTTTTCCATGCGCAGCTGGGTGATGTATTGATGCACGCTGCTTCCCAACGCTTCCCTGAACAGCTTTTTGAACTGAGTAGGGCTCAAGTGCGCGGCTTCCGCCAGCTCAGCAATCTGCAGGTTGCTGGCCAGGTGACCAGTGATATGGGCCTGCACCGTTCTGATGCGCTGATCGACAGGCGCTCTGTCCCCCTGTCGCGCCAGCAGTTGCATGAACAGCTGCAGGATGGACGCTTCAAGTGCTTCATCCACCTGAAACTCCAGCTGTTTTTCGGCAAAGAACAGAAAACTCAGCATCGGTGCTGAAACAGAAAACACCGCGCTGGCGATGGAATAAAGATTGTCCGGCAGCTGCAGCAGATCGGCCACGATGAAACGGGCGGCTTCGTCAGCCCTGAAGTGGTGCTGTCTGCCACTCTGGATCACCACACACTCGCCTACCCCCACCTTACCTGCATAGCCTTCCAGCTCAATCGCGATAACACCCCGAATGGGCAGCACCAACTGATGATAATCATGGGCATGACTTTGCTGCTGCTTGGTATAGGTGCGGATACTCAGGCTGTTATCCATAGGCATGGGGCAGTCACAGGGTGATGGGCGTCAACTGCACGCCAGCCTGTCACGTCAGCGCTTTGTTTGCAAAGCGATGAAGACGACGACCAGCACTCATGCAGTGCTATTCAATAGACAGTGAGAATGATGGCAGAAGGAGGAAATTCGCTGACGCAGAATGCAAAAAACCCAGTCAACTTAAGCCAGGCTTCGACCATAAGTTGACTGGGCTCTTAGCGCTAGAGGTCAATCACCTGTTGCGCCTATTCATGCTCACTGACTACCAGAGGTTTTATTTTTATTGTTTCTAGTTTCGCTTATTGCTGTTGTTCGACGCAGACCTGATCAACTTCATCGTGTACTTATTTTTATTTTTCACGTTTACGTTGTGGTCAACGCTCAGCGGCATGGGTGCTACTATGCCGACATACTCTGTAACTGTTAACTAGACCTTGGTCTAAGCTCGCATATTCTTCCCGGATTCAATCGTACAATTCGCGCCAACAGGCAGAGTATTTGCACGTCTATGCCGGACTGCATTCACACACTGTGTGCTGCGGTAGGGGTATCTGGGTTTCAGGTACGGGGAAAAAACAGTGTCGGCGTTTTTACAGACGCCAGATAGCAAAAACCCAGAGGACTTAGGGCTTAAGTTCTCTGGGTTCTTAGCACAGCAATGTGCTCATTGATGCCGACTGCTTCCGGAGATTTTATTTTTATTTTTTCCAGCATCGCTTATTGCTTTTATCTAACGTTTACGTTCAGGTAAACGCTCAGCGGCATGAGAGATACTATGAGCCTTTTTCCGGGCAGATTTAATTAGACGTTAGTCTAAAATTTGAGCATTTAGACACACTCAGACCATAGTCTGAGACAAATTAGACACAGCAATGTTTACGTTTACGTAAACTTGAACTATCTTGCATCAACACTATTTAAGGCAATGCTATGAGTAAAACCACCTGGAGCATCAGTGAGCTCGCCAAAGAGTTCGATATCACGACGCGAAGCATCCGTTTCTATGAAGACCAGGGGCTGCTCACTCCAATGCGCAAGGGCCAGACACGCATTTACTCTAAGCAGGACCGTGTGCGCCTGAAGCTGACCCTGCGGGGTAAGCGTCTGGGCTTCTCCCTTGCGGATACCCGTGAACTGTTTGCCATTTATGACGACACGGCCACCAACAACGATAAACAACTGACCCTGATGATCAACATCGTTCATGAAAAACTGGCGACGCTGGAGCAGCAGCTGCAGGATCTGCAGATTGTTCGTTCCGAATTGCTGACAGCTGAAAAACGTTGCTGGGATTCCATGAGCCAGGAAGGTCGTCACGCTCTGGAGCAGGAACTGGACTACACCTTCCCTGCCGGGCAAGAACATGAGTCAGAGATGAGTCAGGAGCCGTGAGTCTGCGCTGACCGCAGCAGGCACGACGGCACCGCGCAATATCACTGACTGTAACATTACTGGCTGTCACTGGGTCCACCAGACAGCGCGACCTTTAATGACAATAACAATTAATGACAATAACAGTGAGGTAATGCCAGATGATCTCCACCTACAAAAGCCTGAATTTCGGTCTGGGTGAAACCATCGATATGCTGCGCGAGCAGGTCAATGCCTTTGCCCAGGCTGAGATTGCCCCACGCGCAGCGCAGATCGATCACGACAACCTGTTCCCTAACGATCTGTGGCGCAAGTTTGGAGATATGGGTCTGCTCGGCATCACGGTCAGCGAAGAATACGGTGGTGCAGAAATGGGCTATCTGGCACATATGGTGGCGATGGAAGAAATCAGCCGCGCCTCGGCCTCCGTCGGCCTGTCTTATGGCGCTCACTCCAACCTGTGCGTCAACCAGATCTACCGTAACGGCAACGCTGAACAGAAAGCCAGGTATCTGCCCAGGCTGATCAGCGGTGAACATATCGGCGCGCTGGCCATGAGCGAACCTAATGCAGGCTCCGATGTGGTCAGCATGAAACTGCGGGCGGAAAAACGCGGTGATCGCTACATCCTCAATGGCAACAAGATGTGGATCACCAACGGCCCCGATGCCCATACCTATGTGATCTACGCCAAAACCGATGTACAGGCAGGTTCAAAAGGCATCACGGCCTTCATCGTCGAGCGCGACTTCCCCGGTTTCAGCCGTGCACAAAAACTCGACAAGCTCGGCATGCGTGGTTCGAACACCTGCGAACTGGTATTCACCGACTGTGAAGTGCCGGAAGAAAACGTGCTCGGCCAGCTCAATGGTGGCGTCAGGGTATTGATGAGCGGCCTGGATTACGAACGGGCCGTACTGGCGGCGGGCCCGCTCGGCATCATGCAGGCATGTATGGATGTGGTCGTGCCCTATATCCACGACCGCAAACAGTTTGGCCAGTCCATCGGCGAGTTCCAGTTGATTCAGGGCAAAGTGGCCGATATGTACACAACCCTCAACGCCAGCAGAGCCTATGTCTATGCCGTAGGACACGCCTGTGATCGTGGCGAAACCACCCGTAAGGATGCCGCTGGCGCCATTCTTTACGCCGCTGAGAAAGCCACTCAGGTTGCTCTGGATGCCATCCAGTTGCTGGGCGGTAACGGCTACATCAACGAGTTCCCCACTGGCCGCCTGCTGCGCGATGCCAAGCTCTATGAAATTGGGGCTGGCACCTCGGAAATCCGTCGCATGCTGATCGGCCGCGAGTTGTTCAACGAGTCCAACTGATTCTGCTACGGCTGCCCTGCTTCAGAACGTATTCATCTAATGAACACGTTCCTGCAGGAGCGCAGCCGCTCGCTATCAACGACGGATTTGCTTGTGCAATCAACTTAAGGAACATCACATGGCCATCTTCACTTCCAAGATCAATCCAAGGGCAGCTGACTTTCTCCATAACGAGCAGGCCATGCGCACTCTGGTAAATGACCTGCACACCAAACTGCAGCGACTCTATCAGGGCGGCGGCGCCCGCTATCAGGAGCGTCACGTCTCGCGTGGCAAGTTGCTACCCCGTGATCGGGTGGAGCGCTTGCTGGATCAGGGCAGCCCCTTTCTGGAACTGAGCCAGTTTGCTGCCTATGAGGTGTATGACGAAGAGATTCCCTGTGCTGGCGTCATTGCCGGTATTGGCCGGATCAGCGGCGTTGAGTGCATGATCATTGCCAACGATGCCACCGTAAAGGGCGGTACCTACTATCCTATTACCGTGAAGAAGCATTTGCGGGCTCAGGCCATCGCCGAGAAAAACCATCTGCCCTGCATCTATCTGGTGGACTCAGGCGGTGCCAACCTGCCCAATCAGGATGAGGTCTTCCCTGACCGCGACCACTTCGGCCGTATTTTCTACAATCAGGCACGCATGTCAGCCAAAGGTATCCCACAGATTGCCGTGGTGATGGGCCTGTGTACCGCGGGAGGGGCTTATGTACCCGCCATGGCGGATGAATCCATTATTGTGCGTAATCAGGGCACCATCTTTCTGGCCGGCCCGCCGCTGGTCAAAGCCGCTACCGGCGAAGAAGTCAGTGCCGAAGACCTGGGCGGTGCTGACGTGCACTGCAAAATTTCCGGCGTGGCGGATCACTATGCCGAGAACGATGAGCATGCCCTGCAACTGGCACGACAGTGCATCAGTCGCCTCAATCATCAGAAGCCAGCACAACTGGATATCCGCCCTGCCCTGCCGCCACGCTATGCGGCTGAAGAGCTGTATGGCGTGGTTGGCACTGATCTGCGCAAACCCTTCGACGTCCATGAAGTAATCGCCCGGGTGGTCGATGACTCCGATTTCGACGAATTCAAACCGCTGTACGGCCCCACACTGGTGACAGGCTTTGCCCGTCTCTATGGCTATCCGGTAGGTATCGTTGCCAACAACGGCGTGCTGTTCAGTGAATCAGCACAGAAAGGGGCGCACTTCATCGAGCTGTGCGCTCAGCGCAAGATCCCCCTTATTTTTCTGCAGAACATCACCGGCTTTATGGTCGGCCGCAAGTACGAAGCCGAAGGCATTGCCAAACATGGCGCCAAAATGGTGACCGCAGTGTCCTGTGCTCAGGTGCCCAAGTTCACAGTGCTGATTGGTGGCAGTTACGGCGCAGGCAACTATGGCATGTGCGGTCGCGCCTACGACCCCAATTTCCTGTGGATGTGGCCCAACGCCCGCATCTCCGTGATGGGTGGCGAGCAGGCTGCCAACGTACTGGCACAGGTCAAGCGCGACAACATGCAGCGTAATGGCCAGTCCTGGAGCAAAGAAGAAGAGCAGACCTTCAAACAGCCCATCATCGATCAGTACGAGCATCAGGGTCACCCCTACTATGCCAGCGCCCGCCTGTGGGATGACGGCATCATTGATCCGGCACAGACACGCGAAGTACTGGGCCTGGCGCTGTCCGCCTCACTGAACAAACCCATTGAAGAAACGCGCTTCGGCGTGTTCCGCATGTAAGGAGCGGGCCATGACTGACACTTTCACGCCAGCTGCCGACCCGGCTTCGCAGGCGCTTTTGCAGCATCAGGATGAGCGCGGCGTACTGACTCTGACCCTGAACCGGCCAGACAAGCGCAATGCCTTCGATGACAGCCTGATCAGCCAGCTGACCGATGCCCTGCAGCAAGCCGACAACAACGCCGCCGTGCGTGCAGTGGTGCTGACCTCTACGGGTGAACATTTCAGTGCTGGGGCAGACCTCAACTGGATGAAGCGCATGGCAGCCTACACCCATGAGCAGAATCTCACTGATGCGCTGGCGCTGGCTGGCCTGATGAACACCCTTTACAGCCTGAGCAAACCGACCCTTGCCCTGGTACGAGGCGCGGCTTACGGCGGCGCAGTCGGGCTGGCCGCCTGCTGTGACATGGTGATCGCTGCCGACAACGCCAGCTTCTGCCTCAGTGAAGTGCGTATCGGCCTCATCCCGGCCACTATCTCGCCCTTTGTACTGCGCGCCATCGGTGAGCGTCAGGCACGGCGTTACTTTCTTACCGCAGAAATCATCACAGCCAGCAAAGCCGTGGAACTGGGATTGGCACACAGCTGTGTACCGGCTGATCAGGTGGCCGCAGAAGCAGACGCCCTGCTCAAAGCCCTGCTCGGCAATAGCCCGGCAGCCATCAGCGCTGCCAAGCACCTTATCAGCAGTGTCAGCGGCGAACCGATTGATCAGGCCTTGCTGCAGGATACCAGCCAGCGTATCGCTGATATCCGGGTGTCGGTGGAGGGTCAGGAAGGACTGAGCGCCTTCCTTGAAAAGCGAGCCCCCGCGTGGCGCCAGCATTGAGCTGACCTGTCGTCAAACACGGCAGGGTAATGTCCAAAAATAAACATTGAGCAGGTCGCTAAAAGCGTCAGCGAAGCCACGAAGCAATGAAGAAACAGGCGAAAATGCGGAGTTTAGTAAACTAAACGAGCATTTTCAGCCAGCTTTGACGCCGCATCCGGCAACCTGGATAGCATTGCAGTGACCTGTCAGAGACCTGAGCCGTCGCCTTCCCGGAACGTGCTCACGATCTCACGAGCTAGCGTCAAACAAGGCGAACAGCGTTAAGGAAGCCGGGTTTAGCGGCCCTAAATAAGCATTCCTAAGGGCTTTCCAACGCCGTTTGGCCGACGCGCAGCAGATCGTAAACACGTTCTTAGACCTTTAGCAGGCTGTTGAAAAACGTTATCGAGGCCGCCGAGACAAGGAGAAAGCAGGCGAAAAAGCGGAGTTTAGTGAACTAAATGAGCATTTGACTCGCTCCGCTCGCCCCTTCGGGGCCGTGCTAAAGCACGTTCAGCCTTTGGCTGTGAGCCTGTTTTTGACGCGGTATTCGGCAACGCAGATAGATTTTCAACGACCTGTTA
>NZ_LAPT01000092.1 GCF_003194385.1 Pokkaliibacter plantistimulans | reverse complement strand
GCCCTCAGCTCAGAGGCTTTCCTTCTCGCAAGGGAGGCACTGACGTTAGGGTATCCACCCAGGCCAACCCATGACCACTTTCCATCGGGCTTCTTGTAACGCAGCTCCCAAGACTTGGCACCCGAAGGCTTCACCTTGATGTACAGGCCGTTGCCGTCCAGCTCTCGATAGACCCCGGTTTCCGGTTCAAGTCCTGACAAAGTTGTGTCAGACATGGGCCGACGCTTGATATCTGAACGCTTCATGAGCTTGTATGCCTCCGGTTCAAATCAGACCTGAGAATACACATAGGCATACAAAAATTTCAATGATAGGGATAGACAGGGAGAGACAGCCAGAGACAACAAAGCCCGCATATGGCGGGCTCTTGAGGGGTGTTCATAGACAGATAGAGACAGCTATAAACAGGTATATGGTGGGCCCAGTAGGATTTGAACCTACGACCAAGGGATTATGAGTCCCCTGCTCTAACCGCTGAGCTATAGGCCCGAAACGGCAGCGATTATACCGATGCAGTGCAGCAGTGCCAACACTCTTTAATACTAAACTGTTGATTTTTTTACGATATAAGCAGGCTAAATGCACAAAAACCCACCAGGGTGGGTTTTTGTTCTGCATTTCGTGCTTAGCGATTACTCGTCGAGGAACGAACGCAGGTGCTCTGAACGAGTAGGATGGCGAAGTTTACGCAGTGCTTTGGCTTCGATCTGACGAATACGCTCACGGGTAACATCGAACTGTTTACCCACTTCTTCAAGGGTGTGGTCAGTGTTCATGTCGATACCGAAGCGCATGCGCAGCACCTTCGCTTCTCTGGCGGTCAAGCTAGCCAGTACCTCACGGGTTGCTTCTCGCAGGCCTTCAGATGTTGCTGAGTCCATGGGGGAAGACAGGTTAGTGTCTTCAATGAAGTCGCCCAGTGACGAGTCTTCATCATCACCGATAGGCGTTTCCATGGAGATCGGCTCTTTGGCGATCTTCAGTACCTTGCGAATCTTGTCTTCCGGCATATCCATACGCTCGCCAAGCTCCTCTGGGGTGGGTTCACGGCCCATTTCCTGAAGCATCTGACGAGAAATACGATTGAGCTTGTTGATGGTCTCAATCATGTGTACGGGAATACGGATTGTGCGTGCCTGGTCGGCAATCGAGCGGGTGATGGCTTGACGTATCCACCAGGTAGCATAAGTAGAAAATTTGTAACCGCGACGATACTCAAACTTGTCTACAGCTTTCATCAAGCCGATGTTGCCTTCCTGAATCAGGTCAAGGAACTGCAGGCCGCGGTTGGTATATTTCTTGGCAATGGAGATAACCAGACGCAGGTTAGCTTCAACCATTTCTTTCTTGGCACGGCGAGCACGAGCTTCACCGATAGAAATGCGACGGTTGACCTCTTTAATCTCAGCCAGCTCCAGGCCGACCTCTTCCTGAATCTGACGCAGCTTACGCTGACACCGTAGCAGGTCTTCTTTATTGAGGGTTATACCTTTGGAGTAAGGCTTTTCTGCCGCAATCAGGCCTTCAATCCACTCAGGATTGATTTCGTTGCCCGGGAACATCTTGATGAAGTCCTTACGGGGCATACGAGCCTTACGGGTACAGATGGTCATGATATTGCGTTCTTGCTCGCGGATTCGATCCACAGCAAGGCGTACGCGATTGACCAGTTTGTCGAAAATGCGTGGGACAAGCTTGATGGGGGCAAACAGCTCGCCAAGACGCTGCAAAGCTGCCTGGCTGTCGGCTGCTCCGCGGCCAAGTTGTACAAGGGTAACAGTGGTCAGTTCAAACTGTTCGATGATTTCACCGAAGCGCAGCTTGGCTTCTTCAGGATCAGGACCTTTCTCGCCCTCATCCTTGGTGTCGTCACCATTTCCCTCTCCTTCTTCTTCCTCTTCATCATCGCTGTCGTCGCCTTCTTCGTCTTCCATTTCCAGGTCAACGTCTTCAACTTCAACCAGAGAGTACTCGCTGTCGTCCGCATCAATGTAGCCGCTGAACAGATCACTGAGGCGACCGCCTTCTTCCTGTGCCTGTTCATAATTGGCCAGCACCTCGGCTACAGAGCCGGGATAGTAGACGAGGGCTGACATTACCTCACGGATACCTTCCTCAATACGCTTGGCGATAACGATCTCGCCTTCACGCGTCAGCAGTTCGACTGTACCCATCTCGCGCATGTACATACGAACCGGGTCAGTGGTGCGTCCCACTTCACCTTCGACGGCTGCGAGCACAGCGACTGCTTCTTCTGCAGCAGCGTCATCAGCTTCGTTGTCGCTCATCATCAATGAATCGGCATCGGGGGCTTCTTCTACCACCGCAATACCCATGTCATTAATCATTCGGATGATATCTTCCACCTGATCCGGATCAGAAATATCCTCCGGTAGGTGGTCATTGACTTCTGCGTATGTGAGGTAGCCCTGCTCCTTGCCTTTGGCAATGAGCTCTTTCAGACGGGACTGTTGTGAACTTCCGGCCATAGATACCCTATAGAACGTGACGCGAGTGAGGAACAAAGCCGCATATTATAACCTATAGACGGTTTTTTGTGCCAGAAGGGTGCGGCTCCCAGTTCCAGCCTGTATCACAAGAGGTGAACTTTATCTGACTCTGGAGGGGGTCAGGCAAGTATTGTAGCTTAATTGTGCCAAGTCGCCGTTTTTTCAAGGGTTATTTGATTATTGACCCTTGAGAAGTTGTTGCAGCTCCAACCGTTTTGGCTGCAAATCCCGGTACTGTTGTTTCTCTTCTTCAGTAAAGCGGATCTGCTTGAGAAGCTTTTCCTGCAATGACTCATATTGCTGCTGAATTGCATCAATCTGTAATCGTATGAGATTGCTGCGCAAGTAGCGTTGTCCGTCATCGGCATCAGCCTGATAGCTGATTTCTGACAGCTGATTGAGGAATCGGCAACTTGGGTTATTGGCAAAGTCAAAATGTGCAGCGAGATCTGCAAATCCTGCTTCTGGTTGATGTCGCAAATAGGTGATCAGTTCCAGCAGGAAATGAATTTCGCTATCGGCAAAGGAGTGCAGATAGTTGAGGTCGATATCAAGATCGGCCAAGGCTTCTGGGCTGCGAATGAGAGTCAGCACCGCTGCTCGGCAAGGGGTCATGCGCACGACCTTGCCTATGGGTTCTTCTTTTTCGTGTTTTGCAGCTGATTTTTTCCATTCCCCTTTTTGCTTTTTACCGCCTTTTTTCTTCCATTCCTTTTTACCAGTTAATGGCATTGGAGAGGAGAAGGCCTCTTCATCTTCGGTGTAATAGGGTGGATAGCCAAACTCATTGTCATCTGCTGCAGGCATGCCTATTGGCGCATAGTCAGCGTATTCTGCTGGATGGGCCTCGTCCCAGGCAGGCTCCTGATAAGCGTTGATGTCTTTGATGGGGGCAGGCTGATCGTGTTCCAGCCATTGCTGCAAGCGTTGGCTGTCCATGCCAGTGAGATGGGCCAGATTATCCATCAGCAGCTGCTTGAGGATGCCTTCTTTAATCTGGGCAATCAGTGGTAGTGCACGCTTGCTCAGCATTGCTTTGGCTTCAGCAGTGTCTGGCACCTCTCCGCCCTGGAGGTGATCAAAAAGGAAATCAGAGAAGCTTTGTGCCCGATTCAGGCGGCGTTGGAATGCCTCAAGGCCTTCCTGTTGGATCAGACTGTCGGGATCTTCACCATCAGGAAGGAAAAGGAAGCGGGCCTGCCGACCATCTTCCATTAGTGGTAGCACGGTCATGAGTGCGCGCTCGGCAGCTTTACGCCCCGCTTCATCGCCATCGAAGCAGAATACAATTTCTTCCACGCGGCGGAAGAGGGTGCGCAGATGAGTATCGCTAGTCGCCGTACCCAGAGTTGCAACGGCCTCGTGCAGGCCATGTTGGCCTAGCATCACTACATCCATGTAGCCTTCGACAATGACGAAGCGTTCCAGTCGTTTACAGTACTTGCGCGCCTCATAGAGGCCATACAGTTCCTGATTCTTATGGAAAACGGGAGTCTCCGGTGAGTTCAGGTACTTAGGTTTTTCATTGGTCAATACCCGACCGCCAAAACCGATGATCTTGCCCTTGCTGTTGCGTATGGGGAACATGATGCGGTCGCGGAAACGGTCATAACACCTGCCTTCTTCAGGCTTGTCGATCAGCAGTCCCGCGTCAATCAGTGCCTGACGTCGGGCTGCCGTGGTGCCAAAACGGGACAGTACGTTATCCCAGCCAGGCGGCGCAAAGCCTATGCCAAATGCTTTGGCTGTTTGCCCGGTGAGGCCGCGCTTACGCAGATAGCTGATCGCTTTATCGCGTTGAAGGTGCTCCTTCAGCTGCAGGCTATACCACTCGGCGACCTCTTCCAGTATGGCCAGAATGGGTGTCTGCTTGTCTTCCTTGCTGTCGTTGTCCTGGGCTTCCGTTGGGATTTCAAGCCCGGCACGCTGTGCCAATGTCTCGACTGCGCCACGAAATTCGACGCGGTCATACTCCATGATAAAGCCAAGCGCGTTGCCAGAAGCGCCACAGCCAAAGCAGTAGTAGAACTGTTTGTCGGGGCTGACAGAGAACGATGGGGACTTTTCCTGATGGAACGGACAGCAGGCTGAGTAGTTTTTACCTGTCTTTTTCAGCGGCACGCGCTCATCAATGACATCGACAATATCGGTGCGCGATAACAAGTCATCGATAAAACGTTGAGGAATTTTTCCTGCCATGATGTTAGGCGGTGCTGCTCGGTAGTGGGCGAGATAACTGAGCCTCAAATCAGCTTTGCAAGTGCACTTGCCAAGCTATATAAGGCTTAATCTCAGATGGCTAAGCATCAAAGAAACTAGCAGCAGCCAGCCTTACGTACAATATTGCTGGCTGCAGATAGCGGTTGATAAGTAAAAAATTATCAACTGATAAGATTCACTGTGGCGCTGTGGTATACGCTCCGGGACATTTTAGCCCAAGCGTGCTTTCACCTTTTTATTGATAGCTGTCATATCGGCACGGCCCTGGGCACGCTGTTTCAGCAGCCCCATCACTTTGCCCATGTCTTTGGCGGATTCAGCGCCGGACTCAGTGATAGCTTGCTCGATAAGTATTTCCAGTTCTTCATCGGTGAAAGGTGCTGGAAGAAAAGTTTGGATCACCTCCATTTCGGCGGTCTCAATGTCGACTAGGTCCTGGCGACCGGCTTGAGCAAACTGCTCAATGGAATCGCGACGCTGCTTCTGCATTTTGTCCAGCACGGCAAGAATGCGGGCGTCATCAAGTTCGATTCGTTCGTCAACTTCAATGCGTTTAATGTCTGCCAGCATCAGACGGATGGTGCCCAGGCGTTTCTGGTCACGTGCACGCATCGCTGCTTTCATTGCTTCAGTGATGCTGTGTTTCAATCCGGTATCTGACATGCCCATATCCACACATTGGGGTGAATTCTGTCATCAGGCCGTTCGGCAGTTGGCCGGAACGACTGAAGTATCTATGTTGCCAACGACATTCAGTCGCTGCGGTATGCTTGGCTTTCGCCTTGCTTCGCTAGGCATCTGTCACCTGCAGCGGGACAGGCTTGCTTGCAGCTGTAACTTAGTACAGGCGCTGCATGCGACGCTGTTCGCGAGACAGCTTTTTCAGGTGACGCTTAACAGCAGCGGCAGCTTCACGCTTACGGATAGTAGTGGGCTTTTCGTAGCATTCGCGGCGACGAACTTCAGCCAGAACACCTGCTTTTTCGCAGGAACGCTTGAAACGACGCAGGGCTACGTCAAACGGCTCGTTATCTTTAACTTTTACGCTAGGCATTTAACTTCCTTCGTATGGTTGGTTTAAAAAAATAACGCCCAGAAACGGGCGCGGTTATTCTAGATGCCTCAGCCCTAACTGTAAACTCTTGGCTGTTGCTCTTGTTGTTAAACTTGTTTTCCCACTACCTCAGTTGCTGTAAGTGCGCGTATTAATCTCGTGACAAGTGCCTTTGGCTCCCCATAGGGTGCTGGTATGATAACGCCCTGCTATTCGGCGTGAACCCCTTCCTGGATTTACTCCGTTGCCATGCGAGGCGCGCTCAGGCCGTCATTGATATGGTTCTGGCGCTTCCTTCTATCTATCTATTTACGGTTTTTTGGGCCAACTCATGCGTGTACTAGGTATCGAAACCTCCTGTGATGAAACAGGGGTGGCGATTTTTGATTCAGAGCATGGCTTGTTGGGCGATGCGTTATTTTCTCAGGTGGAAATGCATGCCGAGTTTGGCGGTGTGGTTCCGGAACTGGCTTCGCGAGATCACGTACGCAAGTTGTTACCGCTGGTCAGTGAAGTATTTGCTCAGGCAGGTTTACCCCGCGGTCAGATAGATGGTGTGGCCTATACCGCCGGCCCGGGCTTAATTGGTGCCCTGCTTGTCGGTGCATCCACCGCCCGCAGTCTGGCAATGGCCTGGGGTGTCCCTGCTATCGGTGTGCATCACATGGAGGGACACCTGCTGGCGCCGATGCTGGAAGATAATCCTCCCACTTTCCCTTTCCTGGCGTTGCTGGTGTCTGGTGGGCATACCCAATTGGTGAGGGTCGATGGTATCGGCCGTTACCGTTTGATGGGCGAGTCTTTGGATGATGCTGCCGGCGAGGCATTCGATAAGACTGCCAAGATGTTGGGGCTGGGCTATCCTGGCGGACCTCGTGTTGCTGCATTGGCAGAGCAGGGCGTTGCTGGTCGCTTCACTTTTCCCCGACCCATGACCAACCGGCCAGGGCTTGATTTCAGCTTCAGCGGACTGAAAACATCGGTGCTAAATACGGTAACTGATCATCAGCAGCAGGGAGTGTTGGAGCCGCAAACCCAGGCCGATATCTGCTGGGCATTTCAGGATGCTGTGGTGGACACACTGGTCATCAAATGTAAGCGCGCTTTACAGGAAGCACGTTTGAAACGTCTGGTCATTGCCGGTGGTGTCAGTGCTAACAAGGCGCTGCGTGAACGACTGGAAGCTGCTTTACGCCCCATGCAGGGCGAAGTGTTTTATGCTCGGCCAAGGTTTTGTACCGATAATGGCGCCATGATCGCCTACGCGGGCTGCCAGCGGCTGCTGGCGGGGGAACGACAGGATTTGCAGGTGCAGGTTCGTCCACGTTGGCCACTGAGTGAGTTGACGCCGCCCTCTGCTGGCTGAGCTGCTATTTGGGTGGCAGATGCCAGCTGCGCCAGTTGTCGCCATGACGGAACATCAAGATAGCGCATAATGCCAGCATCAACGGCAGATAGGCTGGTGCCAGCCAGTAGCTTAGAACCGGTGCTGCTAAGGCCGCACAAAGCGCTCCACCTGAGGAGCGTTGCAGCACTCGGGCCCCTGCCAGCCAGCAAAGTAACAAGCTGACAGCCAGAGGCAGGCTGATTGCTAATATGCTGCCGAAGGCTGTCGCTACGCCTTTCCCACCGGCAAAACCAAAAAACACTGGGAACAGATGACCCATTACGGCAGCCAGGGCCACTAAACTCAGGCCCAATGGTAAAAAATGCAAGTAGTCGGCGGTTATCGTGGGGATGACACCCTTGCTGACATCGCCACAAAGGGTCAGCAGGGCAGGCAGCTTGCCCCCCAGGCGTAAAACATTGGTCGCGCCTGGATTACCGGAGCCATGTTGGCGTGGGTCTGGCAAGTTAAAACAACGACAGATCAAAATGGCTGAGTTCATCGAGCCAAGCAGGTAGGCCAGGATAAGCAAGGCGGCTAAGACCAGGAGTTCGGGCAAGGTGATGTCCTCGGCCAGTTATTGTGGTCAGGGTGCTGTGTCAGTCCCTTGCAGTTGCCACGACTTTAAGCTCGTGGCTGCTGATGGGGGCCTTCTGGCTACAGCAAGGCTCGTGTTGGCGTCAGTTCAGGGCCTAGCATACGTGCCAGTCGCACAAACGTCATCTGAGGATGGGCATGGACAAAGTATTTATTCGTGGTCTGGCGATCGAAACCCTTATCGGTGTGTTCGACTGGGAGCGGGAGATCAGACAGCGTCTGTTACTGGATCTGGATCTGGGGACGGATATTCGCCCTGCAGCCAGTGGTGACGATATCAACTGCACACCAAGCTACAAGGAGGTCGCTGATCGCCTGCACGAGTTTGTCGGCGGCAGTGAGTTTCAGTTAGTGGAAACCCTGGCAGAAGAAGTAGCCCATTTGCTCATGCGTGAGTTTCGCTTGCCGTGGATACGCGTTCGGGTAGCGAAGCCTGGTGCAGTGATCAGCGCCGCTGAAGTGGGAGTGGAAATTGAGCGGGGTGAGTGGCGTTGATCAGCGTATTTGTCAGTCTGGGCTCCAATCAGCAGCGTGAGTTTCACCTTGCTCAAGGTCTGGACGAGTTACAGCAGCATTTTGGTGATTTGCTGTTGTCATCTGTGTATGAAAGCCCGGCTGTGGGCTTTAACGGCCCTGCGTTTTTCAACATGGTGGTTGGCTTCACCACTGAACTACCGCTGGATGCTCTGGCAGCCAGGCTGCGTGAGATTGAGTTGCGTCATGGTCGCCCCAGTGATGCCGTGAAGTTCAGTTCGCGTACCCTGGACATCGATATTCTCACCTATGCTGACTGGCATGGGCGCTTTGCGACGCTCAGCCTGCCGCGCAAGGATTTGTTGAGTTACGCCCACATGCTCCTGCCCATGGCCGAGGTGGCGGGAGCGATGCCCCATCCGGGGAGCGCTGATGACTATCAGACCTGTTGGCGGCAGTTTAGTGATACCGAGCAGCGTATCTGGACCGTAGACTATCAGTGGCAAGGGCGGGTCATTTCCCAGCAAGGCAGCGTTATCTGGCCTGAAACTGCTGCCATGGTTTTGCCTGCTGATATGCCGGGCGAGCTTTGGCAGCCGCTCACAAGTAACGACTGATCAACTCATTTCGCTAGTGGCTTTGTAAGATAGCCAGTCGCTCACTGCGAATGCGCTGAGCCAGATCTTTGCCTTTAAGTCCCAGTGCAAGCAGTGGGGCAACATCTACCGCTTTGATATGCGCCAGGCGCATTTGCCAATTCTGCATAGCGTTAGCCGCGGGTGCCGGCTGCCCGTGGAATACGGCGAGTGTTGGCAGGCATGCCAGAAACTGAGCAAAACGCTCCGGCCGCCGCAGCGCATCACACCCCTCCAGAACCGTCAGCCAGTCTTCTGCATTGTCCGCCTGTAAGCAGGCAGAGCCTTGACGCCGCAGCAACTGTGCCAGCTGTCGCTCCTCATTGGGGACTTTCAGATGTTCAGCCCAGCGTTCAGGCTGTTCGCTCAACAAGCTCAGCAAGGCATAGCGACAAGCCAGCGGCAGTTGCGCAGTAACTGCGTGCTGCAATAGATCATCGCCCGTGTCGGGCCAGTCGCAGAGTCCCGGCAGAATACCGCTGAGAGCATTGGCCGTTGCCAGAACCTGGAAAAAGCATTGCGGTTTCGGCTCCATCAAGGCTCGGCTCATTTCTTTCCAGATGCGCTCTGGCACTAAGCTTTCCAGCTCGCCGGAGGCACTGATACTGCGCATCAACTCATTGGTTGCAGGCGCTACCTGAAAGCCCAGTTCGGCATAGCGGGCAGCAAAGCGGGCAACGCGTAAGATACGCAGCGGATCTTCGCTGAACGCAGGGGAGACATGACGGAGCTGACGAAGCTGCAGATCGGACTGACCACCATAAGGATCGACAATATGACCCTGGTCATCCATGGCCATGGCATTGATGGTCAGGTCTCGACGGGCGAGATCTTCTTCCAGACTGACATCAGGGCTGGCGTGGCAGACAAAGCCGGTATAGCCACGCCCTGACTTGCGCTCGGTGCGAGCAAGGGCGTACTCCTCATGGCTGTGAGGGTGCAGAAATACGGGGAAATCCTTGCCTACCTGGGTATAACCCAATGACAGCATCTGTTCCGCTGTTGCACCGACCACGACCCAGTCCCGCTCCAGTACGGGGCGACCAAGCAATGTGTCCCGTACGGCTCCGCCGACCAGATAGATCTGCATCAGCTGTTACCTGTGGCAATGTCGGCAGGAAACAGTGTGCGCCACTCTTCAAAGCCGCCATCCATGCTGTAAACCTGTTCAAAACCGTGATTGGCAAGAAAGCTGGCGGCGCTCTGGCTGCTGTGTCCGTGATAGCACACGACGATCAGGGGATGATCCGGGTCAGCGCTTTCCAGAAAGTGTTGCAGGTTTTCATTACTCAGTGCCGAAGCACCGGGAATATGGCCATTGCTGTAGGATACCGGGTCACGAATATCCGCGACCTGTGCTCCGTTGCCAATCATGTCCTTGGCCTGGCTGGGGGAAATACGAGTGAAGTTGTTCATGCGGGTGGCTCCTGCAAAGTCTGGCTACGACCTTTGTGCCACTGACGGTGACACGGAATGCGGATGAAGCTGAGGTCGGTTAGTTTTCGATAGTTCGGGGTTGGCGACTCGGTACACTGAACAAGCGTTGGTCTTCGAGGCGCAGAGCGGTAAGGGAATTGCCCCAGACGCATCCCGTGTCGAGGGCGAATACGTCATGCATGCCGGTATGGCCTACCAGTGCAGCCCAGTGGCCAAAGTATATGCGGTATCCTGCCCATTCCGGATTGGGGTAGTAGAACCAGGCACGATAGCCTGCTGGCGCTGCATTCAGCTCGCTTTTGCTCTTGAGTTCCAGCTCGCCTCGCGGGCCGACAAAGCGCATACGGGTCAGATAGTTGGTAATGATGCGCCAGCGGGCGGGGCCACTCAGATGCTCGCGCCAGCAATCGGGCTGATTGCCGTACATGTTGGCGAAGTAGCGCAGGTAGTCGTCGCTGCGCAGTACGGCTTCGACTTCGTGAGCGAAGCTCTGGGCATCATCTGCGGACCAGATTGGTGGCAGGCCTGCATGAACCAGTACCTTGCGCTCTTCCAGATGCAGCAGTGGACGATAACGCAGCCAGTCCAGGAGTTCATCGCAGTCCGGCGCAGCAAGAATGTCATCAATAGTATCACCGCGCTTGCAGGTGCCATGGCCATAGGCGACCGCCAGCAGATGCAGGTCATGGTTACCAAGTACCGTAATCACCTGGCTGTCGAGTTGCTTGATCGCCCTCAATGTTGCCAGAGAACCTGGACCGCGATTGACCAGATCCCCGGTCAGCCACAGCCGGTCTGAGGCGGAAAACTGAATAAGGTCAAGCAGCGCCATCAGTTCCTGATAGCAGCCCTGAATGTCACCAATAACGTAGGTGGCCATGCAACTCCTGCAGAGATAAAGAGTTAATCAATCACCAGTGAGGTTGTCTGAGCATCATGTGAAGTCGCAGCCATTTTGCTTGCGAGCTTACCGTGGCAGGTTAATGCAAGGCTACGCTCTGCTCAATGCAAGAATGTTGCCTTGCCAAAGGTGCTGTGGGTTTAAAGTTGCTGTGGGTTTAATGCAATGCCATGGGTTTGGCCAGAGTAAAGGCTGGGATGGGGGCCTGGAACAGCTGTCCATTTTCGCCTTTCATTTCGTAATAACCACGCATGCTGCCAACAGCTGTCGCCAGCACGCAGCCACTGCTGTACTGATAGCTGCTGCCGGGGGCTATCAGTGGTTGTTCACCGACCACACCCTTGCCTTTGACTTCCTGAATCTGCTGGTTGCCATCCGTGATAATCCAGTGGCGGTTCAGCAGTTGCGCAGCTTGCAGACCCGTATTGTGGATGGTGATGGTATAGCTGAAGACGAAACGGTTTTCTTCGGGCACCGATTGGTCGCTCAGGTACTGCGTTTCCACATCTACCGTGATGGGGGGCATCTCTGTACTCATTCTGCTGCTCCTGATCCGTCAGTGGTATCAGTGACTGGCGTGGGGTGGAGCTGAAAGTACAGGTCACTGAGGCGAACGTAATCCTGCAGGCTCAGATGCTCGGGGCGATCTCCCGGGTTAATTCCCAGAGATTCAATATGTGACGCCTCCAGCAGAGGTTTGAGCGTGTTGCGCAGGGTTTTGCGTCGCTGGCTGAAGGCCGTGCGCACCACCAAATCCAGAGCTGGCAGAGATTGTGCCGGGTGTGGCAGCTCTGTGTAAGGCGCCAGACGCACAATAGCTGAGTCGACCTTGGGGGGCGGGTTAAAAGCACCGGGCCCGACCAGGAACAAGGGCACAACCTGGCAGTAATACTGGGTCATGATACTCAGGCGACCGTAATTGTTGTCACCTGGCCCTGCTGCCATCCGCTCCACCACTTCCTTTTGCAGCATGAAGTGCATGTCCTTGATGCGGCTCTGATAGGACAGCAGATGGAAAATCAGCGGAGTCGATATGTTGTAGGGAAGGTTACCAACAACCCGCAGCTGTTCAGCGGGCTCATGAAGCAGACTGGAAAAATCGAATTTCAGCGCATCGGCCTCGTGTACTCTCAGCGTGTCCAGATGGCGAAACAGGTTGGTTCGCAGAATCGGGATCAGATCGCGGTCAAGCTCGACCACATCCAGCTGTCCGGCAGCCGCAATCAGGTCCTGAGTCAGTGCTCCCATGCCCGGGCCGATTTCGACAATACGCTGGCCGGGCTGAGGATTGATAGCACGAATGATGCGGCCGATGATACCGGCGTCATGCAGAAAGTTTTGGCCGAAGCGCTTGCGGGCCTGAAAGCCGGGGTTCTTGTGCGTCCCAGAGTGTTTCGATGTCATAAATGCTCTTTGATAGCTGCCATGTGGGCAGCGTATTGCAGTGCCGTCGCCAGACTACCGGCATCGGCGCGTCCTGTTCCTGCCAGATCCAGCGCCGTGCCGTGATCTACGGAGGTTCGAATAATGGGCAGGCCCAGCGTTATGTTAACGGCCTGGCCAAAGCCTTTGTATTTAAGCACGGGTAAGCCCTGATCGTGATACATCGCCAGCACAGCGTCAGCCTGTTGCAGGTGTTTGTCTGTGAACAACGTGTCCGCAGGCAGCGGCCCGATCAGTTGTAGACCCTGCTGGCGCAGTCGCTCGAGGCATGGTTCGATCACGTCGATCTCTTCTCGCCCCAGGTGTCCGCCCTCTCCTGCATGAGGGTTGAGCCCGCACACCAGAATACGTGGCGATGCCAGCCCAAACCAGATACGCAGGTCCTGATCCAGAATGCCGATCACTTCCTCCAGCAATGGTGCCGTAATGGCGTCGGCCACCGCACGTAACGGTAAATGTGTCGTCGCCAGCGCTACTTTCAAGCCCTGTGTAGCCAGCATCATCACCACTTTGGGGACCTTGCACAGCTCCTGCAGGAATTCGGTGTGTCCACTGAAAGCAATGCCCGCATCATTGATCACCCCCTTGTGAACAGGGGCCGTGATCATGGCGCTGTAACAGCCCTGCAGGCAACCCTGAGTGGCGCGCTCAAGTGTGCGCAGCACATAGGAGGCATTGGTCGTGCTTAACTCACCGGTGCGGCATGGTGAAGTGAGATGTTCAGCTATGACCCCAAGTACCCCCGCAGCCTGTGGCACGGTATCGCCGGCCTGCCACTGTACTATTTCAATAGGCAGATGCAGTTGAATCGCTCGTTGCCGCAATAACTCGGGGTCGACAATCACCAGCCAGGGATGCTGGCGTGGCTGCTGTGCCAGCATCAGGACCAGATCAGGACCAATGCCAGCAGGTTCGCCGGCAGTGATCACCATAGGGGCCTTCAGCGGGGCTGTCATGCCGTGCTGGAACTCAGTACTTGTAGTCAATATAGGCCTCTGCCTGAATTTCACGTAGCCAGTTCTGCAGTTCTTCCTCATAGCGACGTTTACGCAGAATGTTGCGAGCTTCAGCCTCCAGCATGTTTTTACTCATGTCTTCCTTGCGGCGCTCCAGTACCTGGATGATATGCCAGCCGAACTCGGTATGAATGGGTTGGCTGATTTCACCGGGCTGCAGCTGGTTCATGGCCTGCTCAAAGGCGGGTACGGTCTGGCCAGGGTTGACCCAGTTGAGATCACCACCAGACACCTTCGAGCCCAGATCGTCGGTATACTCCTTGGCCAGCTTGGCAAAGTCTTCGCCATTGTTGATGCGCTGACGCAGGCGATCTGCCAGCGCCTTGGTCTGAGCTTCGTCACGAATGGCTGAAGGGGTAAGCAGAATATGACGGGCATGAGTCTGCTCGATCACGGTATTGGGAGCGCCCTGACGATCGACCAGCTTGACGATATGGAAGCCGCTGGCGCTACGGATCGGTCCGGCAACATCGCCTACCCCCATAGTGGGGACAACATCGGTGAAAATACTCGGCAGCTCGGCAGTGGATTTCCAGCCCATATCACCCCCTTCCAATGCCGTCTGGCTACTGGAATAAGCCAGTGCGAGCTGGTCGAAGTCGGCGCCTTTTTTGGCGTCCTCATACACCTGCCTAGCTTTGGCCTGGGCTTCGTCAATCTGCTTGGGGGAGGGGGTCTCTGGTATCGGGATCAGGATGTGATGCAAGTGAAACTTCAGTGAGCCGAAGGCAGAGTTGGGATTCTGCATCAGTTGCTTCACTTCTGAATCAGAAATGTGAATGCGGCTGTTGACGGCCTGCTGCTGCAGTTTCTGGATAGTGATGGTATTACGCACTTCTTCGCGGAAACCATCAAAAGAGGTACCTTCTGCTTCCAGCGCGTTCTTGAACTGCAGCAAATCCATGTTATTGGCCGCGGCTGTTTTGGTCAGGGCCGCATTCAGCTCGTTATCACTGATGCGGATGCCGCGCTGTTTAGCCAGCGACAATTGCAGGCGCTCCATGGCCAGTTGCTCCAGGACCTGATGACGTAGCTGGTCATAGGGGGGCAGCTGTTTATCTTTGAAGCGCTGCTGCACCATGCGAATACGGCGATCCAGTTCGCTATTCAGTACGACATCATCATCAACGATGGCCGCTACACCATCCAGTTGCCGGTCAACGGCGGCAGCAGGTTGGGCAGGCTTGGCTGCCGAAGCAGCCCAGCAGACAGGAGTGATAACGGCTCCGAGCAAAAACAGATGACGGAAATGACGCAGCGCGCTGCGCTTATTTGTTGTTGCTTTCACGTTCTTCGAATCCTGTAATTTCTTCGAGAATGGAAGAGGTATTACTACCATTGTCACCAAAGCCAGTATTGAAACCGGCCAGTCCTTTGAGGGTGAACTGCAGGAATACACCGCTTTTACGACGCTCATCATCCTCCGCGTCGCCATCGTACCAGTTGCGCTGCAAAGCGCGCACACGCCAGCAGCAGTTTTCATATTCCACGCCCAGCATGGTTTCCAGCGTACGGCTTTCTTCAATGTCCCGGTTCCAGCGTGCGAGCAGTGAGTACTGGGCACTGATCGGCCAGATGACTGACATGTCGGTTTGATACTGGAAGTCATCCCGATTGAAACTGCTGCTTTCCGGGTCATCTTCGTAAAACTTGCGCAAACGCAGGTTGATAATGTGGTCGATATCGCTTTGGTAACGGAGTGTCACGCCACTGTCACTCAGTACGCTCTGTTGCGGGCTCCACACCGCGTCTGCCAGCAGCGACAGGCGCTGGTTGATCTGGAACTCGCCGCGGCTAGCAATCGGGGAGGTTGATGAGGTGAGCGTCTCATCATCTTCTTCAAGTCGTACCTTGCGATCCTGGAAGTAGAACGTCTGGCCAAGACCGAGCATCGCCCGCTGACTGCCATCATCTTCGTAGAAGCGTGAGGTCAAGCCTGCTGATACTTGATTCATGTCACCGATGCGATCCTGACCGGTGAACCGGTAGTCACGCCAAAGCTGATCGTAGTTAAAGGTCAGCTCATCCGTATCAAACAGCGGTAGCCTGGACTGATCCTGATAAGGGGTATAGGTGTAGAACAGGCGAGGCTCCAGAGTCTGGGTGAAACTCTCATCACGGAAGTCATACTGACGCTCCATGACCAGGCCGGTATCCAGCGTAGCGGTAGGAATAGTGAACTGATCGCTGTCGGCATACCCGGTGGGCATGTTGTCCAGAGAGTAGAAACGCTGGTTCAGGCGGGTGCTGCCGCGGACAAAGCCCCAGGGGCGCACCAGATTGTAGCTGGCATTGGCCTGAGCCACAGTTCGCAGGCCGGTGGCCTTGTCTATACCACTTAACTTGTCCTGTTTACGGGTGAAATTGGTGGTCTGGAAGCTGTAGCCCAAGCCCAGATTTTGAACTGAGTTGGGCACGCTGCCGGATACATCGAAGTGCGGTGACTCCTGGTAAGGATTGGCTATGGTGTCGTCCAGCGTCTGATAATACTTGACCCGCGCTCCGGCATTCCAGTTGTCGCCGTAGTAGCGAACCTCTCCGACCTGATCCAGGTGGGTGTCCTTTTCTACTGATAAATCGACGGACAGGTCTTTCTGGTAATCGATATCACCCACTTTTGTAGCATACACCCGAGTATACAGCTGTGGTGATGGATTACCCTTGTGGTCGATGCCCAACAACCAACGAGTCTTATCGGCAATCTGGTCATGTGGCATATAGGCACCACTAAAAGTGTTATATGACCAGTCGTTCATGTATCTGAATTCAGCTTCGGTTAGCAGTCCGCGCTTCTCTATCAGGCGTGGGGTGATGGTGGCGTCGTAATTCGGTGCCAGGTTCAGGTAGTAGGGCGTAGCGATCTCGATACCATCCTTGGAGTTGACGCTGAAGTCGGGGTAGAGGAAACCGCTTTTGCGCTTATCCGAGATCGGAAAGGAAAACCACGGCAAGTAGAGAATAGGAACATCAGCGACCCGTAAGGTGGCATTGTAGGCTTCGCCATAACCTTCATCCTTGTGCAGGACAATACTGCTGCCGTGCAGGGTCCAGCTGTCATTGCCAGGTTCACACCGGGTGAAATAGGCACTGCTCAATTCAGTCCGCTGTTCTTTCTCGTTATTGCTCAGCGATGCAGCGACACCGCGCAGATGAAGTCCGTACTGAACGAACTGGACGTCGTGCATAGTGCTGGCAGAGGAGTTGAGGTTCACATCACCGCTCTGGCCGACCACCAGCATGCCCGGCTGACGGTAACGCAAGTTACCTTGCAGATGGACTTCGCCATTGGCTTGATCGTATTTGGCATAATCAGCAGCGACCCGTTGCGCTCCCTGGCGCACGTAAACGGGGCCATAAAGTTCGCTGTCATCGCCGAGACGGGTGCTACTGCGATTGGCAAGTACATAAACCTGCTGATGCTCTTGTGGCTGTTTGAGGTCATTCGCAGTGAAGCTGGGTTCCTGATAGAAACCCTCACAGTGATTGGTCGGATCCACCCCCTTTGGGTTCTGATACCAGTCCAGATAAGAGTATGGGGTAGGAATCGCACTGCCTGCGGCAGGTTTGTTCTCAATCGGCCAGCCTTGAGCGACCGCTGCGGACTGACTGCCAGCCAGTCCGGCGTCCTGCAACGAGGAAGGGTTGTCTGTTACTGTCTCGCTGGTTTTGGCCTGGCTGGCAACATAGGTTGCAGCGGGGCTGGATGTGCCTGCCTCTGCCCTGGAGGACGAGTCTGGAGCTTTCGCGGTATCTGCGGGAGCCGCTGACTCTGACGTGTCCATAGGAGCTGCCGCCTCTCTGGCAGGCTCTTGTACTGCGTCCGTCTCAGTGTGCTGAGAGGGCTGGCTGCTCTGACTGTCTAGAGGTGCGAGCTGAGCCTGCACAGCCTCTTCATCGGCTTCAGTAACCTTCGCGGGCACAGCTGGCTCAAGGGCGGGAGGGCTGTCAGCCTGGGCTGACGGGTTGCAGTCCCAACGACCATTTGCTGTCTGGCTGCAATTCCAGCCTGCCTCAGTCGAGTCCGCAGGCGCTGGAGTGGCAGCATAGGCCTGCCCTTGCTTCATCAGTACAATCACGGCACCGATGGCGAGGACCAGGGGAGTTTTCACAAAGTGATGTCTGGCTGTCATGCCGGTTCCATTCAGTCAAAAGTGTCGGACAGCGCTGAGCAAGTTTATTGGAGCAGGGCCGTGGCAATCGCACTTTATCACCTGTCCAACGCAGTTCGTTGTCAGTTATGTAACAACAAATACTGTAAGGTCAGCGCTATCGCCTTCGCTGGTGCCAGGTCCGATCAAGCCGGAGCAGACAGCAGGCAATCCATACCCGATGACGCACGCGGGCTATGCCCTGCAGCGCATGCAGTGGGGTGACGACAGAGTCTTAAAAGCAGGCATAATAATGCATCCCTTTTATGCAAACCAGAGGAGTGGCAGGGTGGCCCGGCTTGATCAATTACAGTCATGGGTTGCGGAAACGCAGAGTGGTAATCAGGCGTGGCCTGCATCCTGGCAGTGGCAGCTGGTGTCGGGTGATGCCAGTTTTCGAAAGTATTACCGGGTGATAAGGGAAGACGGCACGACAATCATTGCGGTGGATGCACCCCCGGCCCAGGAAAATAACCCGGCATTTGTGGCGTTGGCCCGTCATTGGCGGGAAAAGGGGATGCGTTTGCCAGAAATCCTGGCTGCCGACTTCGATCAGGGCTTTTTGCTGGTAGAGGATTTTGGCGATGTCATGCTGCGAGACCGGCTGAGTGCCGCCACAGTGGATGGCTGGTATCAGCAAGCATTGGCACTTCTACCCAGTTTGCAACAGATTGACGATTGCCAGGACTATCCTCTGCCTTGTTACGATAGGGTAATGCTGGAGCGTGAGCTGGAAATCTTTGCTGAGTGGTTCTATCGCGGTTTGCTGCACTTGTCTGGGACATCGAAAACGCAACATGTCTGGAGAGAGCTCTGTCAGCATCTGGTTCAAGCAATGCTGGAGCAGCCCCAGGTATGTATTCACCGCGACTTCCATTCGCGCAACCTGATGTGTCTGACGGAGGGACATCTGGGACTGATCGACTTTCAGGGCGCTGTGCGTGGTCCGGTCAGCTATGATGTGGTGTCGCTGATACGGGACTGTTATCTGCGCTGGCCAGTCTCACAGGTGAGGTGCTGGAGTGAATACGCCTATGACCTGCTGAGGCAACAGCAGCCGTCCGTTTTGCAGGAGGTCAGTCTGACGGAATGGCAGCGCTGGCTGGATCTGACAGGGATGCAGCGTCATCTCAAGGCTATCGGCATCTTTGCCAGACTGCATTTGCGCGACGGCAAATCAGCCTACTTGCATGATATTCCAAGGACATTGGGTTACGTTCTGGAGCAGGCGCAGTGTTATGCCGAATTTGAGCCCTTTGCCCAACTGCTACTTGATCAGGTAGTGCCTGCTCTGCGAGAGTGTAGTTCGATCAGTGTGGAAGCCCAGAAGGACTTAACGACATGAAAGCAATGATATTGGCGGCAGGAAAGGGAGAGCGGATGCGTCCGTTGACCGAGCAGTTGCCCAAGCCGTTATTGCCGATAGCGGGCAAGCCTCTCATCGTTCACCATCTTGAACGACTGGCCGCTGCAGGGATTACAGAGATCGTGATTAACCATTCCTGGTTGGGGGAGCAATTGGTGCTGGCCCTGGGGGATGGTAGTCAGTTTGGTGTCAGTATCAGCTACTCTGCTGAGGATGAGCCGCTGGAAACCGGTGGCGGTATTTATAAAGCGCTGCCTTTGCTGGGTGAAGAGCCCTTTATTGTCATCAATGGCGATGTCTGGATTGATTGCGACTTCGCTAAGCTGAAGAATGCTTTGCAAGACGATGACATGGCACATCTGGTACTGGTGCCGAACCCTGAGCATAACCCTGAGGGGGATTTTGCTCTGTTCGAAGGGCGCATCTACGCTGACAAGGAGCTTGGAGAGACCTGTACCTTCGCCGGCGTCAGTGTGTTACATCCTGTACTGTTTACCTATTGTTTTGGCGAGTCTGAGCGTTTTCAATTGGCGCCGCTGTTGCGACTGGCCATGCTGGAAAACCGCATCAGTGGTGAGCTTTATCAGGGGGACTGGACCGATGTAGGCACTCCTGAGCGGCTGGCAGCTCTGGAAGTGAGGGTAAGGAATACCACCGGTGAGTGATGTCTGGTTGGAAAAGTTGAGCCGTCATCGTACAGGTCTGATTGTGGGTGGACTGATTGGTTTGCCCTGGGGTGGCCCTGTGGGAGCATTGTTTGGTGCTGCAGTAGGTTACTGGCTCGATAAACAACTGCGTAAGAGCAGTGGGCCGGGCAGCCATCTGGAGGTGCAGCGTGCTTTCTTTGTTGCTACCTTTACCGTCATGGGACGTCTGGCCAAGGCCGATGGTCGTGTGACGGAAACCGAGATCGCTTTCGCTAAATCGGTCATGGATCGCATGCGTCTCAATGATGCACAGCGACAGGAGGCAATCCGGTTTTTCAATCAGGGGAAGGAACCGCAAACTGACCTGCATGCCGTGCTGGAACCACTGGTATTCAGCATGTCGCGTAGTTTTTCTCTGCGCCAGATATTTCTGGAAATCCAGCTGCAAACGGCGATGATCGACGGACAGATCACTCAGGGAGAAGTGGAAGTCCTGGATAAGGTGTGTAGCCAGTTACGTATCGGCGTCGATGAGTTTCAGTCGTTGATCCGCAGGATGCAGGCTGAGCAGGCCTTTTTTCAGTGGCATCGCCAGCGTGGACAGCAACAGCAGGGCTATCAGGAGCAATTCCAGCAATGGGGGCAGCAACGCTCTGCCGCTGCAGGCCTGCAGGAAGCTTATGGTGTGCTCGGTGTGACCGCTGAAGCAAGCGATCAGGAGCTGAAGCAGGCCTATCGTCGACTAATGAGTCAGCATCATCCCGATAAGCTGGTATCCAAAGGCTTGCCGGATGAAATGATTCAGCTGGCCAAGGAAAAAACGCAGGAAATCCAGGCCGCCTATGAGCGTGTCAAAGAGGCACGTGGACTGAAATAGCCCTGAGTGTCTATTGGCAGACGCCTTTGAGGCCGCAGTATCGTAGCGCAAAAGCCGCAATGGTTTTTGTACTGACTGCGGCAGTCTCTCCTGACTCAGAGAATCTGTGTATCTTCTGTTTACCTCTATGACGCGACTCACTGGTGCCATCGGTAGCCCTTGCCAGACAGGGGGATTGAACTGAGAATAGCCACCCTGTTACGTTGCTGTTAGTTGTAACACCTTCTCTGTTTGGCGTTAGCGCCAGCCCCATGTGTACGACCTCAGGCCAGACTATGTCTTCCTCCCAAGCTGCTTTGACTGCTCAACCTGACCCCGCCCAGGCGGCTCGGGCTGATGGTATTTTATTTGGTGTCACCTTTCTGGCTGGCTTGGGGTGGATCTTCTCCAAGGAGGCTGTTGCCAGCTGGCCCCCGCTCCTCTTTATTGGTCTGCGATTCTTGTTGGCCAGCCTGATACTGGTGATCGTCGGGTGGCGCTACATGCAGCGCACCAGTGCACGTAACTGGCTGCGTGCCCTGGTGACTGGCGGCCTGATGTCGTTAGCGATGGTGTGCTGGGTGTTCGGCCTCAGTCATGCAACGCAGATTGGCGTTGGGGCATTTCTGGCCTGTTTTGGTGTGCTGCTGGTACCGGTAGTGGGCTGGTTCATGTATCGACAACGCTCGCCGTTGAGTGTCTGGCTGGCGTTGCTGATCGCTCTGATCGGTGTGGTCTGTCTGGCGTGGGACAGAGGTTTTGATCTTGAGTTGGCGCATATCTGGTTTCTGTTGTCTGCACTATTATTCGCCATCCTATTTAATCTTAATACTCGCTATGCGGCGAGCTTGCCTGTCATGCAGCTGGTTGCAATCCAGCTGGCAGTGGTTGGTGCGATCAACATGATCCTGTCCCTGTTAATCGAAAGCTGGCCGCAGAGCACGACAGTTGCGATGTGGGGATGGTTTTTCGCCAGTGTATTGATCGCCACCAGCCTGCGCTTTTTTTTACAGATTTATGCTCAGGGCCAGACCACGGCTTCCCGGGCTGCCCTGGTTATGATGATGGAGCCTGTGTGGACGGCAGTGATGGCTGCCCTCTGGTATGGCGAAGCAATGAGTCGGAACCAGCTGCTGGGATGTTCACTGATTTTCCTTGCCCTGATTGTTAACCGTTGGCGGCAGCTGGCGACCCTGCTGCGTGGCAAGAGCAAAATATAAAAAACCTATTGGTATTTATTTGATGAGGAGCCTCACATGATCAGTAACGAAGATCAGCTATTCCTGCAGGCCTTTGAGGAGCTTGAGTTGCCAGCAGAGCAGTTCAAGCATCGCAACCATCTGCGTCTGGCATGGCTTCTGCTACAGCTGGAGGCTGATTACGAGTTGACTTTCGGCCGGCTGGCGGAAGGGATTCGCCGCTATGCCACCCATCTGGGTGTGCCTGATCTGTATCATGCTACTTTGACCGATGCGATGTTAAGGCTGGTGGACGAGAGGCAGCGCAGCGGGCTTTATACAACCTGGCAACAGTTATTGGAGGCTCATCCGGAGTTACTTTCTCAGGGTAAAGAGCTGGTTGCTGCGCGTTACTCTACCGCATTGCTGGACTCATTTGCTGCCAGACAGCAGGTGCTGCCTCCAGACTTGCAATAACGTCAGGGTTACACAGCTGACCCCGTCAGCAGCTCCTGATGGGTCAGATAAAGCCGCATATCGAACTCCAGCTGGTGATAGTGAGGTTCCATGTGCAGACAAAGCTGGTAAAACGCCTTGTTGTGATCACGCTCACGCAGATGAGCCAACTCATGCACTACGATCACGCGCAAGAACGCCATCGGGGCTTTGCGAAACAGCGCTGCAATCCGAATTTCCTTCTTGTTCTTCAGCTTGCCACCCTGGATGCGGGAAATGCTGGTATGTAATCCCAGAGCATGCTGCAGCACATTTATCTTGCTGTCGTAACAGACTTTGCTAATGGGAGGAGCGGTACGCAGATAGCGACTTTTCAGCTCTTGCGTATAGTCGTACAGTGCGCGGTCACTGATGACATCGTGGCCATCGGGATAACGTTGATTCAGCCAGCTACCTAACTGCTGACGGTCGATCAGCGTGCGGACTTGTTGCAGCAGGTGGTCAGGATAGCCGTTCAGGTAGCGTAGTGTAGTCATGTGACGGGTGTTGTTGATTGAGCAGGTTGGGTTGTTGTGCTGGTCGAAGGGCTCCATGATAACAGGACAGCTTTCGTTGCCCTACACGTCGTCATTGGGATCACCGGTTCAGGATGAAAGACGAAAAGGGCAATGACTATCACTACGGAAAAGCATCACTACGGAAAAGCATCACTACGGAAAAGCATCACTACGGAAAAGCATCACTACGGAAAACCACTACTATGGGAAAAGGAGTGCAAAGGATGCGGATATTGACCTCAGCTATTGCAGGAGGGCTACTGGTCACGCTGGTGGGTTGCAGTGCAACGGTGCCGAAAGCAACCAGGCCTGACTCCACCGAGTCTCTCTACCAGCGTTACCGACAGTATGTCGCAGTAGTCCAGGCGGAGCAGGCGGACAAGGAATATCCACAGTACTTCAGCCGTCGTATCGTCGATGTGGCAGGGGCTCATCAGGATGCCCGTGACCAGCTTTGGTTTCCCACCTATATGAAACATGAAGTGGCACATCATGAGAGCGCAGCCGGGAGTGCCAGGCATTGCCTGCTGGTTAACGGTTACGATATCAATGATGAGCCCATGACCTTTAGTCTGGAGTACTTGCGCGAGCAAGGGCAGTGGCTGATCGATGGGGTCAATGTGGCGTTGTACAAAAGTGCTGATGCCTTTCCCCGGCACGTCAAATGCCCTGATGAGATCGGCGGTTTGTCGACCCAGTGACCTGTCAGAACAGGGTCGCTGGCGGGCAGATGGCCCATGCGGAGCTGCTGAGAATGAGACAGCCAAACAGGATCAGCAGATTGCGTCGGGCGGATCGCCCCTTGCCCTTTATGGCCTGATAGACACTGGCCAGCAGGAGCATCAGTGCAAAAGCGGCCATGGCCAGCCACAGTATCATCTCAATGCTGAGCAGTACCGGGCTGGGAGTCTGATGCAAGGCAATGATCCGATGAGCCATGCTGGTCGCCAGCAACAACAGGCCTAGTAGTAGAGGAAGAGCGCGGGTGAGCAATATCTTGGCTGGGCTGGACACTAGGCACGGTTTCCTTGTGATGAGTCACGCAGACTGCTTTTTGGAACAGACTGCCTTGTGGAGCACTCCCTCTGGCATGGTGGCCGACAATCTGGAGTCACCTGAATGTTCTTGATCTCAACGGTAGTCACAAACTTGTGGGCCTCATCGATCATTTCGGCGGTTGATTCAACACCGGGTGGCCGATGCCTGGCACATCGTGCACGGGGCAGACAAAGAACATTGGTGCGTATATCGGCAGGCCACTTCGTTAAGGTAGCAGAGTAACGCCGGGGATCAATCTCGGCGAGCCCCGCATTGAGGAATGATTTAGTGCCGGTATACGATCGCATTGGCAGATAAATTGCTGCCATTCTCACTACCGATTCACTTTCACAGCGCTAACAGGTTATGACGTTCTCAACGGCGATGTCACATTCCGGCACCCACCGCTGCCAGGAAGCCCACATTGCACAGCCACCGTCCGGTAGTCTGTGGGTATTTGGTTACGGCTCACTGATCTGGCGGCCGGATTTTCCCTTTATCGAGGCGCATGAAGCGCTGCTGTATGGCTACCATCGCTCACTGTGCGTATGGTCCCATGTGCATCGTGGTACTCCCGATCAGCCCGGGTTGGTGTTCGGACTTGATCAGGGCGGTTGTTGCCGTGGGCGGGTTTATCGAGTTGATGAAGCCACACAATGGCAGGTGCTGAGTTATCTGGCGGAGCGTGAGCTGACAACGGCTGTGTATCAGCCTCGCTATCTGTGGGTGCATACCGATCAGGGGCGACAACATGCCCTGTGTTTTGTTGTGGATAAAACCCACCACCAGTATGCGGGAGCGCTCACGCCTGACAAGGCCGCGTTGGCTGTTGCTCGTGCAGTGGGGAAGAGTGGGCGTAGTCTGGATTATCTTGCCGCTACCCTGTCTGAACTGGAGGCACGGGGGCTGCCCAGTCGTCATCTGCAGACTATTCTGCAACAGGCTCAAACACTGTCTTGTACTGATTTTGCTCGTACTGACTGCGGCGAGCTGGTGAGGAGCCTGCAGACGTAATGAAGGAGTGGCTATGACGACGAAACGGAATGGCAGCAAAGCCCGAAAGAAGCCCTGTGCCACCTGCATGACATTGCGCTGGCTGGTACTGGTCGTGGTTGGGCTGTTTATATTGCTGATGCTGCAAATGAGTCATCTGGCGGGGAGCTGATGACCGCCTGTAAGAGGAAAGGTCAAGTCATGTACAAGCTGGTATTTTTTGTCCCTGAGAGTCATCTGCAACAAGTCAAAGATGCTGTTTTTGCCACGGGGGCTGGTCGTATTGGCAACTATGAAGCCTGCTGCTTTCAACTCAAGGGGGTGGGGCAGTTTCGTCCTCTGGCGGGCAGTCAGCCCTTCATCGGTGATGAAGGGCGTCTGCAGCAGGTGGAGGAGTGGCGGGTTGAGCTGGTCGCTGCGGATGCAGTGATTGCTGACGCCGTGACTGCACTAAAGCAGGCTCACCCCTACGATGAAGTGGCCTATGAGGTCTGGCCGCTGGCTTCGTTTTAATGCCGGAGCAGCGATTTGCGATAGATAAATTGATTGTTCTGACACTGAAATCCTTCCGCTTGAAAGAACAGCTGCCGACCCTCCTGATGGGCGTCAGCTGAACCCAGCAGGACAGAGCAATGCTGCTGAATGATCCAGCCTTCTGCATGTTGCAGCAGTTTGCGTCCTGTCCCCTGTCCCTGATAGGGCGCTTCAACTCCCAGACCTTGAATCAATGCCTGCCTGCCACAATCCAGCGAAAACACGATAGCGATGTGCAGCCAGCCACAGAGATGTCCGGTAGGTGTGCAGGCTACCCAGATTTGATGATCGGCCATCGCACAGAGGCGAATCATTCTCGAGGTAAGCAATTCGTTATCTGCAGGTGAGCCCAGGTGAATACAGAGACGCGCCAGCGCTGCGGCATCGTCAGGAATAGCTTGGCGGATATGCATGGATTCCTGTAGCTCCTGATCGTGACAGGTACAGTGTGGAAAGGGACAGGTAACGGTTCATGTTGCACTGAGTAAGTCACCACAAGTGTAGTTGGTGATGGCGCTGTGTGCTTGCCAGGCAGTTCAAGGTCATGGTTTATGAGCCAGATAGTATTAAAGATGTCTTCTTCTCCTATTTGCCTGCCGCAGGGGGCGTGTAACTGTAAAAAAACGGTTGCCTTCAGCTTTGGAAAACAATATTTAGAAAGTGGCAATTTTCATCAAAAGATACAGGCGCGCACCTGTGTCTGGAACGGTCTATATTCTGTCAATCCCCAGTCTGAAGGTTCAGGCTGGGGGAAATCCTGGTGACTCATTGGTTGGGAGAGAAGACAGCCATGCGTTGGGAGGTAATGCGTCTGGAAGAGCAGATTGCTCAGGTCGAGAAGCGTCTTGAATGGGCAGTTGAGAGAGATGATGAAGCGTTGCAAGACAAGCTTGAGGAGCAGTTGGAGGCGCTAGAGAATCGCCTGGCTCATCTGCAAGGAGAGCGGATTGCCGACGTTGCAGAAAGCGGAGAGACGGCGGCACCAGAAACGGAAGAGTAAACGGTGGTTTGGGCAGCAAGACTGGCAAGAAGACCCTTTGGTTCTTCTTGCCAGTCATTCAATCATTCAGACAGAGCGACAACAGTTTGCTCGCAGACCCCCATCGTCTTACCGGGACTTACTTCGCCTCTCCATGCTGAGCCTCGATAGCAAGATAAAAACCTCACTGATCAGAGAACCGTTTCGATATCCCGATAAATTGCTGTTGTATTGTCAGGAAGGCATCAACAACATCGGGATCAAAATGCTTGCCACGGCCTTCGACGATAATGTCTCGTACCTGCTCGTGCGGCATGGCGGGTTTATAGATGCGCTTGTTGATCAGTGCGTCATACACATCGGCCAGTGCCATCAGCCGTGCCGCCACCGGAATATCATCGCCTTTGAGCTGTTGAGGGTAGCCAGAGCCATCCCATTTTTCATGATGAGAATAGGCAATTTCCTTGGCGAAGGTCAGAAAGGGTACCTCTCGGCCTAATGCCTGCTCTGCATTGATAATCACATCTCGCCCCTTTTCAGGGTGCGCCTTCATGATTTCAAACTCGCTTGGCTCGTAGCGGCCTGGCTTGAGCAAAATGGGGTCTGGAATGCCTACCTTGCCGATATCATGCAGCGGTGCGGACTTGAACAGTAAATCGATATTCTTGTCTGTCAGCGTGGCTGCAAAGCGCGGGTTGTCCTTCAGCTGTTCGGCCAGCGCTTTGACATAGTGCTGGGTACGGCGGATATGGTTCCCAGTCTCGTTGTCTCGGGTTTCTGCCAGTGATGCCAGTGCCATGATGGTCACGTCCTGAATTGCATGCACCTCTTCGGTTCTGCGGTTGACCTCCCGCTCCAGAAAGGCATTTTGATCGCGCAGGAAGTCGGCACTGGCTTTGAGGGTCAGATGGGTTTTTACCCTCGCCAGTACAATCGGCGGACTGATGGGTTTGGTAATGTAGTCAACGGCACCGAGCTCCAGACCCAGCTGCTCGTCTTCCATTTCCGCTTTTGCTGTCAGAAATATGACCGGGATATCCGCCGTTTCAGGGTTTGCCTTGAGCTGACGGCAGACCTCGTAGCCGTCCATGTCCGGCATCATGATGTCCAGCAGGATCAGATCAGGATGAGGGGCCGCTGTGGCAATACGCAAACCACGTTCACCATGAT
The DNA here is from genome assembly GCF_003194385.1 of Pokkaliibacter plantistimulans. Taxonomy (GTDB): domain Bacteria; phylum Pseudomonadota; class Gammaproteobacteria; order Pseudomonadales; family Balneatricaceae; genus Pokkaliibacter; species Pokkaliibacter plantistimulans. The sequence goes on along the minus strand of NZ_LAPT01000092.1, from coordinate 23,666 downwards.
TGGCGACCTTCACCTTATAGGTATCCTTCAGCAACGCTGCCATCAGGGTGAGATTGTCCGGGGTGTCGTCCACTACCAGAATAGTGTCGCGTTCACCGGTTCGACTTCCCGTCATGGGGTACTCCATTTTCCGTATTTGGTTTCGGCCGCAGGGCAAAATGCCTGACGGGAAGCCGTTGATATCTGTTCGGCACGGCTGTGTTCAAGGGGCTTGGCCGCACACAGCGCAGTGCATTTATTTATTGCTGAAGTCATTGGTCTGGACTCGCTGCTGCAGTGTGGCAAGTGCTGTCTCGAAGTCAAAGGCCAGTACGGCGTTCTGAACGTCGCGAAAACGCGCGCCCAGCGCGGCACGCAGTTGATCGTTACAGCGCTCCAGATAGTCCGATGCTTCTGCGTCATTGTCAGCCAGCAGCCTCTGCAGATGCTCAAGCGCTTCACGTTGTTCACTGACAGAGTGCAGGCTCTGTTCAGGCGTCTCATCGTGATGAAGACTGCGCTTCAGCTCGCTGATGAGCTGGCTATGGAGCGTCTTTGCACGTGCCAGCGCAATATGGTCCGTGTTGATCAGTTGCTCGCTCAGCAGCATCTCCAGTTCGGCAGCCACGCTTTCCAGCGCAGTGGCGCCAATGTTACCACTGGTACTCTTCAAGGTATGGGCAATGCGCTGCGCTGTTTCTCTTTGCTGCAACAACAGGGCTTCCTGAAGCTGGCTGATTGACAGTGACTGGCTGTCCAGAAACTTGTTGAGCATTTTCAGGTAGAGCTCGGCTTTCCCCATGACTCTGCGCATACCCAGTCTGGTGTCCAGCCCGGCAATCTCCGGAAGCTTAGGTGGTTCAACCCCCTTGGGATGGCCCAACATGGTGGCACCAGTAGACTGGCTGGCAATATCGCTGACGGTAGCGGGGATCCACTGCAGCAGGGTGTGCCATAACAACTCCGGCTCAATAGGTTTGGCCAGATGATCGTTCATACCTGCTTCCAGGCATTGTTCGCGATCCCGCTGCATGGCGTTGGCCGTCATGGCTACGATGGGGAGTTTGGCGAAGGCGGGCAGGGCACGAATAGCACGGGTAGACTCAAGGCCATCCATCACCGGCATCTGCATGTCCATCAGCACCAGGTCGTAAGGCTGCTGCTGCACCTTGTCGAGGGCAATTTTGCCATCGGCGGCAATCTCTACCACCAGACCGATTTCACTGAGTAGCTCATACGCCACTTCCTGATTGAGCTCGTTGTCTTCTACCAGCAGGATGCGCTTGCCTTTCAGACGGCCAAGATCAGGCATGCTGTGGCTGAGTTCCTGCCGCTCGTGAGCGATGTCCGCACGATCCACACCGAACAGACGAATGATGGTGTCAAACAGCATGGAGGGGTTGAGTGGCTTGATCAGCACATCGCCGATACCGACCTGTTCGGCGCGCTTGAGAATTTCCTCCCGGCCATAGCCGGTGACCATCACCAGATGTGGTTTGTTGCGCAGCTCCAGTGTCTGGATATGACGGGCCGTTTCACTGCCGTCCATGTCCGGCATCTGCCAGTCGAGGAAGATCAGATCGTAAGGCTGACCGGCCTGTGCGGCATCGCGGACGGCATTGAGGGCTTCGCGGCCAGAAGCGACGGCATCGACGCGGAACTGCAGGTTTTCCAGCATGTCGTTGAGCACGGCTCTGGCATTGTCGTTGTCATCCACCACCAGCACCCGCCGACCACGGACATCAGGAATAGCCAGATGCTGGCGGCTACTGTCCTTGCCCAGTCGGGCGGTGAACCAGAAGGTTGAGCCCTGGCCGAAGGTGCTGTCGACACCCACAGCGCCCCCCATCAGCTCAGCTAGCCGTTTGCAGATCGCCAGCCCTAGTCCGGTGCCGCCGTAACGTCGGGTGGTTGAGGTGTCGGCCTGCTGGAAGCTCTGGAACAGACGCTGCATCTGCTCCTCCTTGATGCCGATGCCGGTGTCCTGCACAGCAAACCGCAGCAGCACATCCTGCTCGGTATCTTCCAGACACTGCACCACGATCTGAATCTCGCCTTCTTCGGTAAACTTCACCGCGTTGTTGGCATAGTTAATCAGAATCTGTCCCAGACGCAGAGGGTCGCCAATCAGGGCATTGGGCACATCCTGCGCAATATCAAAGATCAGCTCCAGGCCTTTGGCTTCGGCTTTTTCACTGATCAGGTTGGCCACATTGTCGAGCACGTTGTAGAGATCGAGGCTGGTGTGTTCCACATACAGTTTGCCCGCCTCGATTTTGGAGAAGTCGAGGATGTCATTGATGATGCCGAGCAGATGCTGACCGGACTGCTGGATCTTTTTCAGATAGTCTCGCTGACGGGGGCTCAGCTCGGTTTTCAGAGCAAGGTGTGACATGCCGATGATGGCATTCATCGGCGTACGGATTTCGTGGCTCATGTTAGCCAGGAAGTCGCCCTTGGCTTTGCTCGCTGCATCGGCTTCTTCCTTGGCTTCCGCGATCAGGCGCTGAGCCTCCTTCTGCTCGGAGATATCTACGTAGGTACCGACCAGACCGCCGGGGCTGCCATCCTGCAGGGTAAAGCCGGACGCCAGGTAGAGAGTCTGATGGGGGTGGCCGTCACTGAAGCGCACCGTGATTTCACGCTGTACATGGCCTGCGCTACAGATCAGCTCGTGACACTCTGCAGCACAACGCTCGCGCTCTTCCTCATCAATAAAACTCAGCTCGGCCATGGCATGGCCAAGCAACGTATCGCGTTGCACGGCGAAATGGCGCTCATAGGCCTGGTTGAAACCGAGGAAGTGCCCTTTGGCATCCAGATAAAACACCGGGTAGGGCACAGTATCGAAAAGGACGTGCTGGAACGCCAGCTGTTCATTGAGCTGCTGACGTGCCTGGAACTGCTCGGTCACGTCCTGCGTGACGCCGTAGATATCACAGGGTTTCTGCCGGGCATCACGGCTGATAAAGCCAACCGAATGCAGCCAAACCTGTCGACCATCACTGGGGCGGCGATAGGGGTAGGTGATATCCATGCCCGTGGCCCGGTCCTCGCGAGCATCCTCCAGCGCCTGGCGCACCTGGGCGGCAATGGCGTCATCAACCGCAGCGATATTGGCCAGCCAGTCCTGTTCCAGCCGATGGCACAGATCATCGCTGTCATTGCTGATACCGCAAAGGTCATCATTGCGCGGAGAGGAATTGAAATCGTTGCGACCATTCAGGGGGATGTGCCAGTAGCCAGCATTGGTCAGCTCCAGTGCCTTGTCAGACATACGATTGACGTGCTGGATATGCTCTTCCATGGCCTTGCGACTGCTGATATCGACAATGGATACGCAGGCACACAGACCACGCCCGCCAAGGCTGGGCAGGCGATTGAGGGCAATCTCCAGCGCCACCTGATGGCCCTGTTTGTGCAGACCCAGGCTGTCATGGGCGGACAGGTCATCACTGTCCTGGTCGGCAAAGAAGCGGCGCCATTTGTTGATAGCTTTACCGCTGCCGGAACCTGCCTTGCCGCTCAGCTCTTCCAGTAGCGCCGGAACAACAACTTCAGCCGGTCGACCCAGCAGCTCACCATCACTGTAACCAAAGATATGCTCGGCCAGAGGGTTGACCAGTTCGATACTGCCGTTGTCGTTGATCACCAGCATGCCGCTGGGTGACGATTCAATCAGGCGGCGATACCAGGCTTCGGTTTCTGCCAGCTGTTCCTGCTGTGCTTCCAGCTCGACGGTCTGCTCCTCAAGATGGCGAGCCTGCTCTTCCATTTGCCGTGCCTGCGCCTGAGTGGCTTCCAGTAGCTGGCGGGTTTTCTGGGTACGCTCAAGAATTTCAAGACTCATCGCCATGACGGGCAGCAGGGCATCCAGCAGCGCGGATGTGCGCTCACTGAATTCTTCATGAGTGGCCAGCTCCAGCACCCCCAGCAGGCGATTATTGAGGCTGACCGGAATCACCCGTATCGCAGTGGGAATGGCCTCTCCTGTCCCTGAGCGGATCAGGATGTAATCCTGTGGTGGTCGGGTGAGGGTGATGGTATTCATTTCCAGCGCGCACTGGCCGACCAATCCCTCGCCAATATCAAAGGACTGGTTCAGGGATTTACGCTCGCTGATACCGTAACCGCCCATCAGCCGTAACCGCCGCTCGTCTTCTTCATGCAGGTAAAAAGCGGCATGACCGGTATTGAGCAGCGGTGCCACGCCGGTCAGCAGGCGTTGCGCCAGCTGGGTAAAGTTATCGGCCTGCTGCATGGCTGAGCCGATACTGGCGACATGGTGTTTGACCCATTGCTGGGTCTCCATCGCCTGATACACCTGCTGCAGACGCACGATGCCTTTGGCCATGGCGCCCATTTCGTTATTGCGGGTCTGGTAGGGGATCACTTCCTGTAACTGGCCATCAGCAATGCGCAGAATCGAATCGCGCAACAGCGCCAGCGGGCGGCTGATGAAGCGAATGGCACCCAGATAGATCAACAGCAGTAACAGGGTCAGGCCAATCAACGTGGCCAGCACCACCTGGCTCTTGTTCTGCGTATCGTTGGTGAGATGCTGGAAGTCATCCTGCATACGTGCGGCCAGACTGTGGTTGAGGTCATCCACCGCGTCATTGATGGCATCCGTGGCCGCCTGATAGGGGCCGTCCAGCACCAGCTCCATGGCTTCCTGTTTGCCTTGTCCCTTGACCTGCCCTTCGGCAATGCTGAAAGCATGTTGCTCGATTTCGGTCAGCTTCAGCAGTTGATCCCAGGCCGTGGCCAGCAGTTGCTGTTCCTGATCACTCAGGCCGCGGCGCCCGCTGTCATTGTGATCCTGAATGGTAGTGGCCAGCAGCTGCTGATAACGCTGTTTGATAGCAGGCTCTGTACTGTTGATATAGCTGCGTGCCAGCCGGGTGAGATCCTGTGAGCGGTTACGAATATCTTCGCCTGCTCGCTGTGTCTGACCACGCTGGTTGGAGAAAGAGGCAATACTCTGCTGATTATCAGTGATATTGCGCATCATCATGATGGAGGCAAATAGCAGTACCACCAGGGGTACCAGCGTGATTTCCAGTAGGCGTTGTATGCTCATGCTGTCTCTTTCATCCGTTTACTGCTCGAATCCCTGCAGGAGTGCTGTACCTGTTCTGCATGCAGTGTGTCTCAGAACGTGTTCTGGGGCGATGTCCCGTATTCTCTGTGTCGATAGATTCCATTCACAATTTAAAATCAGCGAGTTACGAAGCCTGCGTGAGTCTAAGTGTCGACTCGTTTACAGCGGTTCCGCTTTCTGTGTCAGCCACAAGACGCTGCGTGGAAACCTATGATCAGGATAAGCGTAAGTCAGGATGTAAGTGTAGTAGAGGATTTTGCGAGTGCAGTATGGATCAGGGGAATGCCACTTAAGCAGCATTATTTCTATAAAAGCCCTGACAAGGCACGCATCGCGCATACCTTGTCACTTATTGGATGGGTTTAGACGGTTAGATGAATTTAGATAAACAAAGGCTGTTTAAAAGGCGCCCGGAGCACACTGCAGGCAGGTCAGCCCCAGTTTCCGCCAGTTAGCGACGACACCATCACGATCATCAATGACCAGCCAGGGCTGGAAACCATCACTGCCGATCTGTTCCAGCAGATGGCTTTTCACTTCCTCATCGCACCAATGATCAGTCTGCAATGGCCGCAGATAGACCGCATCGTAAGGAATACCATGAAGGTCCAGCCAGTCGAGGGTGGCCTGACGATGTGACTCGGGGCGCCCGGTACAGATGACAATCGCCTGACCACTGCCCTGCAGCAGTTTGACCAGCTGCACGATAGGCGTGACGGGAGGCGCATCGGCCATAAATTCGAAGAAGGGGTCCCAGTGCTTCTCCTCTCCCAGTACCCAATGGCGCACGGCTTCGGGGTCGAAGGTGGCGAGAGTGCCATCCACATCTACCAGTACACAGTCGCGCAGTGTCATTGCATTTGAAGATGCTGCAGAGACAGTCGTCGATGCATTCAAAATGAGTCTCCTGATTAAAACGAAAGAGCGTTGTTGCCAGTCGGCGTTCAGATTGTGAACAGCCTGTTAGGAAGTAGTTATCGTTGGTGTCAGAGAAAGGAGCTGCCAGCCTCCCTGACTATCAGGCTGGATCAGCAGGGGCTGGACATTGCCAATGCGCTCACCATAAGGCGTGCCACTTATTGCCTGACGAATGACCCGGAAGATGCCGGAGTGAGCCACTATCAGCGGCAACTCATACTGTGTCAGCAGCAGGTTGAGGCTCTGCAGTACCCGCAGCTGGAAAGCCGACCAGGACTCGCCGCCCGGTGGTGTCTGTTCATAGGGGGGCAACGCCGCCAGGGGCTGCCCTTCCAGCTGACCCCAATGGCGTTCGCGCAGATCATCGATCAAGTGGTGCGAGGCATCGGGCAGCAACAGGCTGGCAGTCTGGCGAGCACGTAGCATCGGGCTGACGGCCACCACTGACCAGTGTTGCTGGCTGACCAGCACACTGGCACTGCGCGCCTGCTGCTCACCTTCAGCGTTCAACGGGACGTCTGTGCTACCGGCGATGATGCCCTGCCGGTTGGGAGCGGTTTCACCATGGCGGACAAATACAAAGGGTCTGGCCAGCAAGGCGGGTAAAGAAAGGGGCATCACGCTATTCCTTATCGATTGAGTGCATTGAGCCAGCGCTCAATCCAGTACTAAGTCATTCCGGTTAGGGGCATTCCGGTAGAGAGTCACTCCAGTATGAAGTCATGCTGCAGCCAGAGGCGCTCACCCAGCTGGGCTTGCCAGTGCGCGCGCTGCAGGGGGGTGAACAACGGCATTACCCGACGGGCCTGCAGTTGTTCGGCCAGCCACAGCACATCCTGCTGGCGGGGGTGAACATTCCAGCGGGCAAAACGGGCACGACCCTCCTCAACGGCGGCCTGAGCTGCGGGCGGCAGATAGCCGGTATAGATCACCTGATGGCGACAGTCGGGGTCAGCAATCAGTCGCCCGGCCTCACCACTCAGGCCTTCCGGGTCAGCCGCCAGCAGCAGCTGGGCCTGATCATCGAAACCGCGGTACTGCATCGCCAGTTGCTGCAAGCGGGCATAGGTGCCGGGGGCAAACAGCCCGGCGGGCTGCTGAAGCAGTGTCAGCAGTGCCTGATAGCAGGCGTTGTCCATCGACCAGCTGGTCAGGCCCAGAGCGTCAAACCACAGTGCCATTTCAATGGCCCGGCCGCTGGGCGGCACCGGGAACAGACAGGGTTCGGCGAACAAGGCTTGCAGTGTTTCAAGGCAATGCTGCTGCGGCGTCTGGTAACTACCATAGGACGCATCGAGCAGGGCGGTGGCTGCAGGCGGTGGCACATCGAAGGGATAGAGTTGCGACTCCAGCGAAAAATCACCGCTGTAGAACAGTCCGCCCGCCAGCTCAAGGTGCAGCCACACCCCACCCAGCGAATGCCCGGCCCGGCCACAGCGCAGGCGTATACCGCCGATGTCGATGTCACCCTGCGCGGGTAACAGCCGGTGCAGGCAGCCCCCCGGCAGCTGGGTTGCAACAGGGGCGGTGGCGTAGACCTGCATGGACGGCAACTGCCCGACACTGCCGATATGATCGACATGATCGTGGCTGAGGATCAGGGCGTCAGCCTCAATGCCTGCAAACCAGTCACAGGGCTGGTCAGCCTGCAACGGCCCACCGGCATCCAGCAGCAGGCGTACCTTGGGTGTGCTGATCAGGATGGCGGCAGGTGCCTTGGCATCAAAGCCGCTGAGTATCTGAATTCTGGTGCTCATCGTTGTGCTGCTCTCAGGCCACGCTGGCCAGAGTGGGGCGAGTGCTGCCTGCAGGTTGTTCCTGCAGACGCCAGCCCTGCCGGACAGTGATCGCGATCTGTGCACCTGTGGGCAGGCCCTGCCAGTGGTAAGCCTGAAGGCTCTGACCGTCCTGCAGCTGCAAGACAAACTGGTAGCGTTCGCCCTTGAACACGCAATGAGTCACGGTAGCCGGCACCCCAGCGGGATCAAGCTCAACATGCTGGGGGCGAATCAGCACCTCCTCTGTCGCAGAGGGCTTGTTCTGCAGGGCTGCTAGCGCCTGCTGCACCTGAGCAGAGGACAGCAGGCGTTCACTGCTGCTCAGTGGCAAACGCACTACACTGCCCTGACCAATAAAGCCTGCTACCCAGGCATTTTGCGGACGCTGATAGAGCGCTTCCGGCGCGTCCCACTGCACCAGCTGTCCTTTATGCATGACGGCAATGCGGTCGGCCAGTGCCATGGCTTCGGCCTGATCATGGGTGACGTAAATAAATGTGGCACCGGTGCGACGATGAAAGTCACGAAAGCTGTCTTCCATCGAGGCGCGCAAATGGCGATCGAGGTTGGCCAGTGGCTCATCCAGCAGCACGACTCTGGGTTCTGACGCCAGGCAGCGCGCCAGGGCAACACGCTGGCGCTGGCCGCCACTGAGGTCCTGCGGGCGTCGCTGGGCGTAGGGCTCCATCTGCACGGTGGCAAGGGCTTCGCGTACCCGGCGCTGATAGTCGCTGCCTTTGTAGCCCTTGAGCTTGAGTGGGTAGCCGACGTTGTCAGCCACCGTCATGTGAGGCCACAGGGCATAGGACTGAAACACCATGCTCATGTTGCGCAGCTCCGGCGGCAGCTGCTGATGGTCACTGGCCAGTACAGTTGAGCCAAGACTGATACGGCCTGAGCTCAGGGTGTCGAAACCGGCAATCATGCGCAGTGTCGTGGTCTTGCCACAGCCGCTGGGGCCGAGCAGGGCAACAAAGCTGCCTTCCTCGATCTCCAGATTGAGATTGTCAACTACTGTCTGTCCGGCAAACTCCTTGTGCACGCCATGCAGGCGCAGGCCCCGAGCCGGTAAATCCGAAGAGGGGATCAGCGTTGCCATGGAATCACTCCTTGTGGCAGATAACGGCCAAGCAGGTTGAGCACGGTCATCAGGGCAGCGACCAGCGCGACGATCATCACTGCCACCGCTGATGCCAATACCGCGTCTCCGCTTTCGTCAAGATTGAAGATCAGTACACCGAGGGTTTCATTGCCTGCACTCCACAACAGCGCGGAGACGGTCAGTTCATTGACGGCGGTAAGAAATACCAGCAGGCAGCCTGCAAAGGCAGAGGGCGCCAGCAGCGGCAACACAATACTGAACAGACGCTGCAGCAATCCGGCCCCGGCCAGTTGTGCAGCTTCTTCCAGAGCCGGGTCCAGTTGCAGCATGGAGCTGTGCACGGGTTTCAGGCTGACGGCCAGAAAACGAGCGAGATACGCCACCAGAATGATGCCAAGACTGCCGTACAGGCTGATATTCAGCCAGGGCAGGGGGCGGGCGAACAGCAGAATACAGGCAATGGCCAGCACCACGCCCGGCAGGGCATAGGGCACATCGATTGCCGCATGCAGCCAGTGTATGAGCGGACTTTGGCGGCGTGCCAGCAGATAGGCCAGTGGCAGGCTGATCAGCATCAATAGCAGGGCCGCCACGGTCGACAGCAGCAGGCTGTTACCCAGCGCGCGCAGCGTTGCGCCCTGATGGCTGAGCATTTCCTGATAGGCAGCAAAAGTCAGGCTGTGCCAGTTCAGCGGTACACCCAGTGCGGGGACCAGCGAGCTGGTGATCAGGGCCAGCAGTGGCAGCAGCAGAATCAACAGCAGAATCAGCGCTAACGCCAGCTCCGTCCACGGGCGCCAGCGTCCCAGCTGGAAGTCCAGTGCCCGTCCGGCCATGCCCAGCAGTGGCAGCGCCTGCTGACGCTGAATCCGGTTTTGCAGGGCGACGCCTGTAAGCGCGACCACGCCGATCAGCACCGACAGGCTGGCGACATCACTGAGCATGTCGGCGCCAAAGCTGGCCATCTTCTGATAGATCAGCGTTGGCAGGACGTAGTAAGAAGCCGGGATGCCGAGCATGGCAGGAATGCCGAAGTTGCCCAGACAGGAAACAAAGGCGATGGCCGCGCCGGTCCACAGGCCGCCACGACACAGGGGCAGCAGGATATCCCACAGGACCCGGCGCTGATGGGCGCCGCTGAGGCGGGCGGCCTCAATCAGTTCACGAGGAATGGCCAGCAAATGGGTACGTAATGCCAGAAACACCAGCGGCGCGTGCTGAATACCCAGCAACAGGGCAACTCCCTCGGCGGAGTACAGCGGTTGCGGGCTGCCCAGCGGCGGGGCAATGCCGAGGGTGTTGAGTAACGGGCTGGCCGGGCCGGATAACTGCAGCCAGCTCAACGCGGTTACCTGCGGTGGAATCATCATCGGCAGCATGAACAGGAAAACCCACAGACTGCGGCCGCGCACATCGGTCAGGGTGAGAATCAGGGCGAACAGCCCCCCGAGCAACAGGGCCAGTGCGGTGCCCAGCAGGCTGGTATAGAGGCTGTGCTCCAGCGCTGTCCAGGTCGCCGCACTGCGCAGCATTCTGATAAAGGGGGCATCCAGGCCCTGCTGCCAGCCTTGCAGGGCTTGCCATAGCAAACGCAGGCTTGGCAATACGCTGAGCAGCAGAATGATCAGCAACAGTGCATAAAGCAGCACCTGCTGGCTGGCGGTTGCCGACGGGTTGCGTCGACACCACCCGAGCAGCAGGCCGCTCCCGCGACCGGTGGTCGCGGGAGCGGCGAGAGCGCCTGAAGGACGATCCGTCATCATTACTGGGCGCCAAAGATATCAGCGAACTCGGTTTTATCCTGCTCGGCCTGTTTCAGCGCCAGTGCGGCATCGAAGGGCAGCAGTTTGATACTGGCACGCGCGGGGAAGCCTTCGGGGACGGGCATGTCATTGTGGGCAGGAATATAACCCTGGCTCAGCACCAGTTGCTGGCCCTGTTGCGACAGCACGAAGTCGACAAACTTCTTCGCGGCGGCCAGATGTTTGGCCTGCTTCAGAATCGCGACCGGCTCAGTAACCATGCTCACCCCTTCTTTGGGGAAGACGAAATCGATGGGGGCACCCTTGGCCTTCTCACGGATCGCCATGTAGTCCACCAGCATGCCGTAGCTCTTGGTGCCGGAGGCCAGCGCCTTGAGCACGCCGCCATTACCACCCTGGGCCATGGTGTCGTTGTTTTTCAGCGCCTTGTAATAGTCCCAGCCAAAGGTCTTGTCGTTGGTCAGTGCTGCCAGATGAATCAGTGCGGCACCGGAATACAGAGGGCTCGGCATGGCTACCTGACCCTTAGCTTCGGGCTTGGCCAAATCGCTCCATGAGGCGGGCTGCATGGCGGCCTTGGTGTTGTAGGCGATACCCGTGGTGATCAGCTTGGTGCCGTAGTAGTAGCCTTCCTTGTCGTACAGGGCTGGATCATAGTGGCTGCGCTCGGCGCTGAGGTAAGGCTGCAACTGGCCATCCTGCTTCAGCGATTCCATCGACACGCTGTCAGCGATCAGCAACACATCGGCCTTGGCGGCATCAGCAGCCATTTCCGCACGCAGCTTTGTCATCAGTTTGGTAGTACCATCGCGCACCCATTCCACATCGATATCAGGATTGGCCTTTTTGAAGGCATCGACGGTGGACTGTGCATCAGTGTTGGGCTGGCTGGTATAGAGCACCAGGGTGTCCTGAGCCTGGGCCGACAGGCTGGTGCTGGCACACAGAGCCAGAGTCAGGGCGGTTACGTAACGAATGGACATGTCTATCACTCCCGGAAGCAGGCACGCAAAGGGCCGGTTCAATGGTTGCAGGGTGGTATTGTCATCTTTCGTTGCTGAGGTTAGCGAAGGGTTTTTACATTTTTATGAATGTTATCTTTCGTTTGATTGGTTAATTGTTTTCGTTTTATATAAAGACAGTCTTGAGGAGATGAGGGATAGCAGATGTTGACACTGGAACAGCGCCGACGGGCCATCGTCGATCAGGTGAACCAGTCCGGCCCTCTCAGTGTGGAGCTGCTGGCGGAGCAGTTCGGGGTGTCGATTCAGACCCTGCGCAGTGATATCCGCGGGCTGACTGAACAAGGGCTGTTGTTGCGTCGTCACGGGCAGGTGGCGCCCTTTCCCAGCCGCGAAAATATCAGTTTTGAGCAGCGGGAAATTCTCAATATTGAGGGTAAGCAGCGCATTGGTCAGGCGGTGGCGGCTCAGCTGGAGGACTATCAGGTGGTGTTTCTTGGTACTGGCACCACGGTGGAGCAGGTTGCCCGCGGGTTGATGGAACATCGTGGTCTGCATGTGCTGACCAATAACCTGCACGCGCTGCGCTATCTGTGCCTGCATCCCGATTGTGAACTGACCATCGCCGGTGGGCGGGTACGCAAGCGTGATCAGGATGTGATCGGCGGCGAAGCGTTACGTTTCTTCCAGCGCTATCGGGCCGATGTCGGCGTGGTGTCGGTGGGAGGCATCGGCGCAGATGGCGCGCTGTACGACTACAACGACGATGAGGTACTGGCACGTGAAGCCCTGCTGGCGAGCTGCCGTATCCGTATTCTGGCGGTAGACAGTACCAAGATGGGGAAGGAGGCGACCTGTCAGGTTGGGCATATCACGGATTTTGATCTGGTGATCTGTGATCAGCCGGCACCGGGCGTGTTGCAGCAGGTTATTGCTGCCGACCGCTGGCGGGTCGCCGGTACAGACTGAAAATAGGCTGGGTAATGAGGGCAGTTGTTCGGCGGAGCTGTTTAACTCCGCCGTGACAGGCGTGTGGTATGGCTTAACCGGGCAGGTCGAAACGGTAACCGGCACCGTAGACTGACTGAATCAGCAGGGTATTGGGGATCAGCTGCTCGATCTTGCGACGCAGCTTCTTGATGTGGCTGTCGATGGTACGGTCGCTGACGATACGGTGATCGCCATAGATACGCTGCATGATCTGCTCACGGGTAAAGATACGGCCGGGTGACTGGTACAGCACCGACAGCAGCTGGAATTCCACCTGCGTCAGCTCCACATGGCGGCCCTGATGGGTTGCGCGCATGCTGTGCGGGTCCAGCGTCAGGATGGACTCCTGGGCTTCGCTGCTGTTGGGTTCGGCCAGCAGCGACTGGCGACGCAGAATGGCCTTGACGCGGGCTACCACTTCGCGCGGGCTGAAGGGTTTGCAGATATAGTCATCGGCACCCATTTCCAGACCGATCAGACGATCAATCTCTTCCACGCGTGCTGTCACCATGATGATGGGCACGCTGCTGAACATGCGGATATCACGGCACAGGCTCAGACCGTCTTTGCCGGGTAGCATGATGTCGAGCAGAATCACGTCAGGGCTGTTGGCCTTGACCCAGGCCTCCACCTCATCACCGTTGTCGATGTGGCGGCAGTCATACCCTGAGCTGCTGAGATAGTCAGTCAGTAGCTGGGCCAGCTTGGGTTCATCTTCGACGACCAGAATTTTGTTTGGCATCCCGTCACTCCAATCAAGTTAAGTAAATAGTCGTTTCTGCAGTAATTCAGGTATCCAGCGGGAGCTTCACATGTATCCATACTCCCCCCAGGGGTGAGGGGCGTGACTCAATTGTGCCGCCATGAGCCTCCACAATGTTGTGGCAGATACTCAGCCCAAGGCCGGCGCCGCCGTAGGCGCGGTTACGCGAACCTTCACCACGGAAAAATCGTTCAAACATGCGTGGCAGGTTTTCCGGCTCGACACCGGGGCTGCTGTCCATCACGTTAATCTCTGCCCAGTCGTCCGCGACCGCCACACTGACCCGACATTGCCCGGGAGCGTCGGTATAGCGCGTCGAGTTGCTGAGTAGATTGGTAAACAGCTGGCTCAGGCGGCGGTAGTCGGCTTTCAGTGGAATATGGGTAATGGTGCCCACATCGAGGCTCAGATCGAGATTCTTCTCTTCGAAGCTGTGCCGGCTCGATTCCACACTTTGTTCCAGACATTCAACCAGATCAATATCTTCCATGCGGTAGCTGACCACGCCACGGTCACTGAGCGCGAGTTCGTACAGGTCATCCACCAGGCGTTTGAGCTGCTGAGTCTCATGGTGAAGTGATGCCAGACTCTGCTGATTGAGAGGGCGGATGCCGTCCTGAATGGCTTCGATCTCACCTTGCAGGATGGCCAGCGGTGTCCGCAGCTCATGGGCGATCCCCGCCATCCAGCGACGCCGGCCTTCTTCGTTTTCCTGCAGGGTCTGCGCCATGCGGTTGAAGTCCTTGGCCAGACGGCCAATTTCATCTTTGGAGCGGTTGTTCAGGCGGATGGAGTATTCGCCGTTAGCCAGTTTATGGCTGGCGTTACTCAGGGCCTTGAGGGGCCGGGTCAGGCGCTGGGCCACAGGCCAGGCCACCAGCGTCGCAATAAACACGGTCACCAGCGCAAGGATGACAAAACTCTGAGTCTGTTCCTCAGTAAAAGCCTGATCGCGCATATGCAGCATTTCCGGCTTCATGACCACGCCGATAAAACCTGTCAGCTTGTGTTCACAACTGATGGGATAAAAGTCTGACGGGCGCTCGTTATTGCTGCTGCCGGTCAGCCAGTTCTTTTGTGGGTCATAGAGTGAAAGACGTGCTTCGAAGGGGGTGTCGCCGTCATTGAGGCTGGCATTGCTCCAGTCTGGCAGGGGCTCATTGGTGCGGCTTTCATAGTCGTCCAGCGCCTTGACGATAATGTCGGCATCGACATTGCCCGCGTAGCGCACGCGGCGCCACAGGGCGGCATTGTCTACCACCGGCGTCCAGGAGTTGCTCTGTTTGTAGAGCAGGCAGGCTTCCTGAGTGACCTGCTGGATGCGGCTCTGCTCCTGTGAATGCAGATAGTCGATAAAGCCGCGCTGAAAACTCCACTGGAATACGACAAAGGCTGTCATCACGACAGCGGCGATGGTCGCCAGCAGGACCAGAAATACTTTGAGTTTCAGACTGTTGATCATGGCGCGTCGCTGAAAAGGATTGATCGGTCGGTCATCATGCCCAGGCTTGCTGCGCGGCCACCCTCTGTGACTTGCTGAGGTTCCGCGCGTAGTACAGCTACCAGAGCGCTTTAAGGGGGCCGTGAAGCTCAGACAAATGTGCAGTCAGGAACCTACCGATGGCGTATCTGACCGACAAATCTGCAAATCGTTCCATATTGGGGGAAAGGTCGGGCGAGTATGTGTTGTCGTGCATCATACAGGATGAAATGAGGGGATGAGGAAAGGAATGTGAAACTTGCTGGCGCCGTCCGCACACTGCGTCAGAAAACGGTGCGGACCAGAAAAAAGAAGCCCCGCAAGAGCGGGGCTAAGAACCGTGATTAGCTTTGATGAGAGAAAACAACCTATGACCGCCGGGCTATGTGCAGCAAGCGAACTTGCTGAAGGGGTGGAGGCATGGGTAATTGCGTTCCCTGACGACGCATACTAGGGAGCTAGTCTTTTCCTGTCAATGCTAATGATAATAATTTTCATTTAATTTTTGTGTTGCACCCGGCTGAACGGGCTGGACCGTAATCCGCTTCTCAGCTGGCACCCAGCGTTGGGTAGCTGGTATAGCCCTCTGCACCGGCACCATAGAACGTGCTGGTATCGGGTGCGTTCAGCGCTGCTCCCTGTGCAAAGCGCTCAGGCAGGTCAGGGTTGGCAATATAGGGTACGCCAAAGGCAACTGCATCGGTCACACCGCGTTCAATGGCCGCTTCAGCGGAGGCGGCGGTGAATTTTTCATTGGCAATATAGACGCCACCAAACAGGTCTTTCAGTTTGGCGCCGAGACTGTCATCACCCTCAGCTTCGCGGGCACAGATAAAGGCAATCTTGCGTTTGCCAAGTTCACGGGCGACGTAGGAGTACACCGCTTCGCGATCACTGTGCCTGATATCGTGTGCATCGCCACGTGGAGACAGGTGAACGCCCACGCGATCCGCTCCCCACACACTGATGACGGCATCGGTGACTTCCATCAGCAGGCGGGCACGGTTTTCTACCGAGCCACCATACTGGTCATCGCGCAGGTTACTGCCGGTAGCGAGGAACTGCTCCAGCAGGTAGCCGTTGGCGGAGTGCACTTCGACACCGTCAAATCCTGCCGCTTTGGCATTGATGGCACCCTGACGATACGCCTCGACAATACCGGGCAGCTCTTCGGTAGCCAGCGGGCGCGGAGTGACGAAGGCTTTTTCCGGGCGCACCAGACTGACATGACCGGCAGGCTGCACAGCGCTGGGGGCGACCGGCAATTCGCCGTCGAGATAGATGGGGTCAGAAATGCGGCCAACGTGCCACAGCTGCAGCATGATACGGCCACCTTTGGCATGTACTGCCTCGGTCACCTGGCGCCAGCCTTGTACCTGTGCCTCGTTCCAGATCCCCGGAGTGTTGGGATAACCCACGCCCATGGGGGTGACAGAGGTGGCTTCGGTCAGGATCAGGCCAGCACTGGCACGCTGAGTGTAGTACTCCGCCATCAGTGCATTGGGAATCCGGCCTTCATCGGCACGGCAACGGGTCAGCGGTGCCATGACAATACGGTTGGGGAGTTGCAGGGCGCCGACTTGCAGAGATTCAAACAATACGGACATGGGGTACTTTCCTCGTTTCTTACCATCAAAGAGCATCATTTCACCGAAACAGGGGAGCCTCTTTCGGTGTTCGCTCGTTCAGTAACGCATCAATGGTTCAGTGCCGGGCTCACAGCGTGGCACTGAACGTTTGTAAAAAGGCCTGGATGACCGGTTCATTGCGCCGGAAGTAGATCCATTGGCCGATCTTCTGGGTCGTGACCAGATCTGCCCGCTGCAAGGCGGCCAGATGGGCTGAAGTCGTCGACTGAGACAGACCGGTCTGCTGGAAGATCATTCCTGCGCAAACACCCAGCTCCAGTGGAGTGGCCTGGGTGGCGAACCAGTGTTCAGGCTCCTTAAGCCACGCCAGTATCTGGCGTCTGACCGGGTGGGCCAGTGCCTTGACGATGGCGTCGATATCGGGGCTTGAGTTCATGGGGCATGCTCACCAGTGTCTGAGTATTTCTCTATATCGCGATATGGCGAAATAAATATCGTCGATTTTGGAAATTAAAAGGGCGCGAGTTGTGTCTAAGTGTTTCTTATTGAGGAAGGCGTCAGCACCTGGCCATTGCAGAACAGCGGGCAGTCTGCCAGCGCAGCTCGTGCAGAGGTGTCGGTAAGCGAGGGGATATACAACGCCGGAAAAAAGAAGCCCCGCGATGGGGCGGGGCTAAGAACCGTGATTAGCTTTGATGAGAGAAAACGACCAGTGACCAGCACGCCATGAACATCATGGTGTAATACAGCTGCATCGCGTTTCCTGTGGGCCATAGTGGCAAAGCAGGGAGGTGATGTCAATGCTAATGAGAATGGTTTTTATTTATTTTTATCAACGGTCAGGTGAAGTTGTCCCTCAGCCAGTCGAGCCAGCAGCTGATTACCTTCCCTGACTTCGCTGGCGCGGCGAATCACCTGGCCACGCTCGTCCTGCAGGATGGCGTAACCGCGTTCGAGGGTGGCAAGCGGGCTGACCAGATGCAGCTGCTGCATCACTGTGCGCAGCTGCTCCTGTGCAGTGCTGATCTTTTTATTGCCGCTGTCAGTGACTGCCATGGTCAACTGATCAACCCGCTGTTGCTGCTGCAACAGGCGGTCACTGATGCTGCGTTGCAAGCGCTGCTGCAAGTCCTGCAGCTGCTGACGCTGGCGGTCAAGGCGTCTGGCCGGTGCCTGAAACTCCAGACGGTGCTGCAGTTGCTGCAGACGTTGCCGCAGCTGGGCATGATGACGCTGCTGCAAGCGCTGCAGGCGTTGCTCGTAGTTGTCCAGTCGTTGCTTCTGGGTGTGCAGATACTGGCGCGGGTCACGCAGCCGACGCTGAGTCTGTTGCAGCAGATGCTGGCGGGAGCGCAACTGTCGGCTCCAGCCATCCCGCAGGCGCCGCTGCAGCTGCGTCAACCTTTGCTCCCACACCTGCTGATCGGGGGCGACCAGTTCCGCCGCTGCTGACGGTGTAGGGGCGCGCAGATCGGCAACAAAATCGCTGATGGTCACATCGGTCTCATGCCCGACAGCAGAAATGACCGGGATACGGCTGGCGAAGATGGCGCGGGCGACAATCTCTTCGTTAAACGGCCACAGGTCTTCCAGCGAACCACCACCACGACCGACGATCAGCACATCACACTGATTCAGCTGGTTAGCCAGCTGAATAGCACGAACAATCTGCCCGGCGGCCTCATTGCCCTGCACCGCGACCGGGAACAGCTCAACCGGAATGGCCGGGCAACGTCGTTTGAGCACGGTCAGGATATCTCTGACTGCTGCTCCCGTCGGTGAAGTAATCACACCAATCTGCTGCGGCTGGGTCGGTATGGGCTGTTTGTGCTGCTGGGCGAACAGCCCCTCGGCCCCGAGTCGCTGCTGCAACTGTTCAAAGGCTTGTTGCAGGCTGCCAAGCCCTGCAGGCTCTATCCGTTCCCCAATGACCTGAAAGTCACCCCGAGGTTCATACAGGCTGATGCGGCAATAAAGATTGACCTGTTCACCGTTGCGCGGACGGTAGCGGGAAAGCTGATTACGATTGCGGAACATGGCACAGCGAATCTGCGCCTGATGATCCTTGAGGGTGAAGTACCAGTGGCCGGAGCCGGGGCTGCTGAAATTGGAAATCTCACCGGTGACAACCACCACCATGGGGAAGCCCTGCTCCAGAATCAGACGGGCCTGATGGGTTAGCTGGCTAACGGTGAGAATGGCACTGGTGCTGGTAGACATGATGGGTTCCGTGAGAGATCAACCCGGCGACCATACCAGCTCATTGCCACTACTTGAAGTCAGCGCTGTCGTACCACACAAGAAGGCACATTCACCGCCCACATGGATGCCGTCTTCTGGGTAGCAACTGATCAGATGTTGATTGTGCCGTCCGGGAAAATCGGGATATAATGTGGCGCTTCTTTTAATCCCTCTCCTCGATATACAGGCAGGCGGACTATGTTGCGTATCGCTCAAGAAGCACTCACCTTTGACGATGTTCTATTGGTGCCCGGTTACTCCGATGTCCTTCCAAAGGACGTCACCCTCAAGACACGGCTTACCCGTGAAATCACCCTGAACATCCCACTGGTGTCCGCTGCCATGGATACCGTTACCGAAGCGCGTCTGGCCATTGCTCTGGCTCAGGAAGGCGGCATCGGTATCATCCACAAGAACCTCACCATCGAACTGCAGGCGGAAGAAGTCCGCAAAGTGAAGAAGTTCGAGAGCGGTGTGGTGAAAGATCCCGTTACCTGTAGCCCTGAAACCACCGTGCGTGAAGTACTGGCCATGGTGCGTCGCTACAGCTTCTCTGGCTTCCCAGTGGTCGACAAGGGCGAACTGGTTGGTATCGTGACCAGCCGTGACGTGCGCTTTGAAGACAATCTGGATACGCCTGTTACCAAGATCATGACGCCCAAAGAGCGTCTGGTAACCGTAAAAGAAGGTGAAGCACACGATGTGGTCATCGGCCTGCTGCGCAAGCACCGCATCGAAAAAGTGCTGGTCGTCGACAATGAATTCCGTCTGCGCGGTATGCGTACCGTAAAAGACATGCACAAAGCCGAAGCTTTCCCCAATGCCTGTAAGGACGCTGATGGCCGCCTGCGCGTAGGCGCTGCGGTAGGCACCGGCGCTGATACAGGTGACCGCGTGGCGGCACTGGTTGAGGCTGGTGTGGATGTGATCGTGGTGGATACTGCCCACGGCCATTCCAAAGGCGTTATTGACCGCGTTCGCTGGGTCAAGGAAAACTTCCCGCAGGTACAGGTTATCGGTGGCAACATTGCTACTGCTGAAGCGGCACTGGCGCTGGCTGAAGCAGGTGCTGACGGCGTCAAGGTCGGTATCGGCCCAGGCTCTATCTGTACTACCCGTATTATCGCTGGCGTAGGCGTTCCGCAGATCAGTGCGGTGGCCAACGTGGTAGAAGCCATGCAGGAAAAAGGTATCCCCGTCATTGCTGACGGCGGTATCCGTTTCTCTGGTGATCTGGCCAAAGCCATCGTTGCTGGTGCCAGCGTGGTCATGGTCGGCGGTCTGCTGGCCGGTACCGATGAAGCGCCCGGTGAAGTGGAACTGTTCCAGGGCCGTACCTTCAAGTCTTACCGTGGCATGGGCTCACTGGGTGCCATGTCTCAGTCTCAGGGCTCTTCTGACCGTTACTTCCAGGATGCCAAAGCCGGTGTTGAAAAGCTGGTGCCGGAAGGTATCGAAGGTCGCGTTCCCTGCAAGGGCCCGCTGGCCGCAGTGGTTCACCAGCTGATGGGTGGCCTGCGTTCCTCCATGGGCTACACCGGTTGTGCCAACATTGATGAAATGCGTACCAAGCCACAGTTTGTGCGCATCACCAATGCCGGTATCAACGAAAGCCACGTACACGATGTGACTATCACCAAGGAAGCACCCAACTACCGTATGGGTTGATACCACCTGAAAGCAGGGGAGGGCATGCAGGTGCTGCCCCGGCGCAGGTGACTTGGGTCGTATTCAGGGCTGAGTGGTTTGCCTGCTCAGTCGTAAATTCTGACAGTGTAAAGGTGGGGCTGTTTCCAGCCCCATTTTTCTTTTTCAGCTAGCCCTCATCGGGCAGTTGTGGAGATAAGTTATGGCAGTCGACATTCATGCCCAACGGATGCTGATTCTCGATTTCGGCTCCCAGTACACTCAGCTGATCGCGCGTCGTGTTCGTGAGATCGGTGTGTACTGCGAAATTCATCCATTCGACATGACCGAAGATGAGATTCGTGCCTTCAACCCTAAAGGTATCATCCTTGCCGGTGGCCCCGAGTCTGTGACTGAGCTGGGTTCGCCCCGTGCTCCTGCTGGCGTGTTCGACATGGGCATCCCCCTGCTGGGCATCTGCTACGGTATGCAGACCATGGCCGAGCAGCTGGGCGGCAAGGTTGCCAGCTCTGACAAGCGTGAGTTCGGCTATGCTCAGGTACGTATCGTTGAAGGCGGAAGTCGCCTGCTGGACGGTATCGAAGACCATATCGCCAACAACGGCTCGCTGATGCTGGACGTGTGGATGAGCCACGGCGACAAAGTGGTTGAGCTGCCTGAAGGTTTCCATACAGTCGCCGCGACTGAAAGCGCACCTATTGCTGCCATGTGCCACCCCTCCAAGAACTTCTACGGCGTGCAGTTCCACCCTGAAGTGACCCACACCAAACAGGGTGGCCGCATTCTGAGCCGCTTTATCAAAGACATCTGCGGCTGCGAAGCGCTGTGGAACGCGGCCAACATCATCGATGATGCCATTGCTCAGGTACGCGCCAAGGTTGGTGATCAGAAGGTGCTGCTGGGCCTGTCAGGCGGTGTTGACTCCTCTGTTGTTGCTGCACTGCTGCACCGTGCCATTGGTGAGCAGCTGACTTGCGTATTCGTTGACCATGGTCTGCTGCGCAAAGGCGAAGGCGATCAGGTCATGAAAATGTTCGCCGACAACATGGGCGTACGGGTTATCCGCGTCAATGCAGAAGAGCAGTTCCTGGGCCTGCTGCAGGGCGAAGCGGATCCTGAGAAGAAACGCAAAATCATCGGTAACACCTTTATTCACGTGTTTGACGATGAAGCAGCCAAGCTGCAGGACGTTAAGTTCCTGGCTCAGGGCACCATCTACCCTGACGTGATCGAATCTGCCGCTGCCAAGACTGGCAAGGCCCATGTCATCAAGTCTCACCACAACGTGGGTGGCCTGCCTGAAGACATGAAGTTCGAGCTGGTCGAGCCCCTGCGTGAACTGTTCAAAGACGAAGTGCGCCGCATCGGTCTGGAACTGGGCCTGCCATACGACATGGTCTATCGTCACCCGTTCCCCGGCCCAGGTCTGGGCGTGCGTATCCTTGGCGAAGTGAAGAAAGAATACGCCGACATCCTGCGCGAAGCCGATGCGATCTTTATCGAAGAGCTGCATCGCTCAGGCTTCTACCACAAGACCAGCCAGGCTTTTGCCGTGTTCCTGCCGGTGAAATCAGTGGGTGTGGTAGGTGATGGTCGTCGTTATGAGTACGTTATCGCGCTGCGCGCGGTAGAAACCATCGACTTTATGACCGCACGCTGGGCGCACCTGCCCTATGAGCTGCTGGAAACCGTCTCCAGCCGCATCATCAACGAAATCGCTCAGGTTTCTCGTGTCACCTATGACGTATCGAGCAAGCCACCAGCGACCATTGAGTGGGAATGATCACGCGTCCGGCACTGCCCGGCACGATCTAGCAAAAAATGCCCTGAAGCCCGTGTAATTGCGGGCTTTTGGCTTTTTGGGTCTGGCAAATTCGGGTAGCGTTCTGCATCGCCAAGCACGGTGTTTGTGTGGCATGGTACGGGGTATTGACTGCATCTAAAGCCATGCATGACGCTCAATACCATGTCCTTTGCTTCAGTGTTGGCATGGTATCGAGTTGGCCTAAAGGCCCGGTTTTAATGGGGGTAGACCCCATTTTTCCGTGCTTTTCAGAGCATGGTATTTTTTCATGGAAATAGTGGAAGCCATGTCACCGATACCAAGCTTTCGAAATCTCAAACCTTAGGACAAGTGTTGCGGCTCTAATGATTCTGGACACCCCGATAGGGCGTTAAGCTTGGCCTCAACCATGAGGTGTTTGCGTGACCAGAAGATAATTCAGTACAGATTTCAAACTCGAAACAGCCAGCCTGGTTTTGGATCAGGGGTACTCCGTTCCTGAAGCCTGCAAATCGATAGGTGTAGGCCCGACTGCATTGCGTCGCTGGGTAGAGCAACTGCGCAGTGAGCGAGGCGGCACTACGCCGGCACGCAGCAAGGCCCTGGCTTCTGAGCAAAGACGCATACAGGAGCTGGAGGCCCAGGTTCGACGCCTGGAACGGGAGAAAGAGATCCTAAAAAAGGCTACCGCTCTCTTGATGTCGGACTCCCTCGATCAGTAGCGCTGATCGAGGTATTGGGTGAGCAGTATCCACGAGCCGAACTGTGCCGGGTGTTTGATGTGCAGCGCAGCAGCGTTTACGAAGCATGTAAGCGCCGTCGCCGAGTTGATCGCAGGCGAATTGCTTTGCGTCATCTTGCTACCGAGCTTCATGCAAAAAGTCGAGGTTCCGCAGGAGCTAGAACATTATCGGCAGCGCTGCGAATGCAGGGCGTGCAGGTTGGCCGTTTTCTGGCTGGGCGCCTGATGAAAGAAGCCAGACTATTCAGTTCGCAATGTCGCAAGCATCGCTACCGCAAGGCCGATGATGAAAGCACCATTGCGGCCAATACACTGAATCGGCAATTTACAGTGAGCGGCCCCAACCAAGTTTGGTGCGGTGATGTGACATACATCTGGGCGGGTAATCGCTGGATCTACCTGGCAGCCGTCATGGATTTGTATGCACGACGCATCGTCGGTTGGGCGCTGTCCAATCGACCTGACTCGCAGCTCACAACGCGCGCGTTACGCGTGGCCTACAAGTCGCGAGGTTGCCCGCAGCAGCTGATGTTTCACTCTGACCAGTGTTGCGGCGACCGGTTGAATCCGCCTAGCCTTTCTCGGTCACTAACGCGGCGGCCTCCAGCTTGAACTCTGGAGTAAAGGACTGACGACGTTTGCTCATAAACAAGGCACCTCACTGAGCGCGTTAGAATAACGCTTTACTGAGTGTCCGAAATCATTGAGCCACTACACTTCCGCTTTAAGTAAGGTACTGGCAGGCAGATACGAAAAAATAGGTTTAGTTGTGGAGTTTTAGCTTATTCGATGTTTTAGCAAGTGGGTCATTCTCTGGGTTAATAG
>NZ_LAPT01000091.1 GCF_003194385.1 Pokkaliibacter plantistimulans | reverse complement strand
AACATCACCCCCGCCGACCACAGCGGTTTCGATGAGCGCGGCCGCGAGCTGATCACCGTCAAGAACGGTAAGTGGGCGCTTTTGCACTGATCCGTCGTCTAGCAGGCTGTTGAAAAACGTTATCGAGGCCGCCGAGACAAGGAAAAAACAGGCGAAAAAGCGGAGTTTAGTGAGCTAAATGAGCATTTTGAGCCTGTTTTTGACGCGGTATTCGGCAACGCAGATAGATTTTCAACGACCTGCTAGTGCTGTACGGCAGGGAGCAGCGTGCTCCCCTCGCCTTTCAGATTGGCTTTGTGCCCTGACCTCAAGATGGCAGACGTGACAGCTATATAAAGGAAGGCTGTCACGCCCGGTTCCGCCGGTGACATACCGGCAGGCAAAGACCATCCACGGCAGGCATTGCAAGGATTCATCGGCAATGAATTTTCAGATTGCAGTTCTGCTCGGGCAGGACGGCGTGACCAACGGGGCTATCTACGCCCTGCTGGCCCTGTCGATCCTGCTGGTATTTACCGTCACCCGTATTCTGCTTATTCCCCAGGGGGAGTTTGTTACCTTTGGCGCCCTGACCATGGCCGCCATTCAGTCAGGCAAACCCACGGCATTGGGCTGGCTGCTGCTGGCGCTGGTGCTGATCGACTGCGCGCTTGATCTGCGGCAGATGTGGAAAACCGGCAAGCAGGCCGGCGCCATGAATTACGGCGAAATCAAATGGTCCGCCATCAAGATTGGCTATACCGCTATGCTGCTGGTGTTGCTGCACAGCCTGACACTGGCCGATATTCCCATGCTGGCGCAGGCTCTGCTGACCCTGGCGCTGGTGGTGCCCTTTGGTCCGATTCTTTACCGGCTGTTCTTCCAGCCCATCGCCTCGGCTCATTCGCTGGTGCTGCTGATCGTCTCCATCGCCCTGCATGTGGCCATGGTGGGTATCGGCCTGCTGCTGTTTGGCCCTGAAGGTGCCCGCACCGCGCCCTTCTCCGACAGCGGCTTCCGCCTTGGCCCGGTGATGCTGAAAAGCCAGACACTATGGGTGATTCTGGTTTCCATCGCTCTGATCGTGATGCTGTTTATTGCCTTTGAACGCACGCTCTACGGCAAGGCACTGCGGGCCACCGCGGTCAATCGCATGGGGGCACGGCTGATGGGTATTTCGCCGGTGTTTGCAGGCAAGGTCACCTTTGCCATGGCCACCTTTATCGGCGCCCTGTCCGGCATTCTGATTGCACCCATCACCACGTTGTATTTCGACTCCGGCTTTATCATCAGCCTCAAGGGCTTTGTCGGCGCCATTATTGGCGGGCTGGCCAGCTATCCGATTGCGGCTATCGGTGCCGTTGCCGTCGGCATGGTGGAAGCGTTTTCCATGTTCTGGGCCAGCAACTACAAGGAGATCATCGTCTTCACGCTGATCATCCCCTTCCTGCTCTGGCGTTCGCTCACCAGCCGCCACGTTGAGGAAGAGGAGTAACCATGATGCTCAAGCCTCGCGCCATTCTGACCCTGTTCATCCTGATCCTGCTGCTGTCGCCACTGCTGTTGCCGACCTATCAGATCACCCTGCTCAACTACATCGGCCTCTATGCACTGGTGGTGCTGGGGCTGGTACTGCTGACCGGAGTGGGTGGTATGACCAGCTTTGGTCAGGCGGCTTTCGTCGGGCTGGGCGCCTACGCCTCAGCCTATCTGACCACCACCGAGCAACTGCCAGACTGGCTGGCCTGGGCCGGGCATTCGCCCTGGCTGGCACTGCTGGTCGGCATTGCTCTAACAGCAGTAGTGGCGCTGATTCTCGGCGCTCTGACCCTGCGCTTGTCCGGCCATTACCTGCCACTGGGCACCATTGCCTGGGGTATCTCCCTCTATTACCTGTTTGGCACGGTGGAACAGCTTGGCGGCCATACAGGCGTCAGCAATCTGCCGGTCATTTCCCTGTTCGGCATTGCGCTGGATAAGGGTGAGAAGATGTTCTATCTGATCTGGGCGGTCCTGCTGCTGGCCATCGTCATCACCCAGAACCTGCTCAACTCACGCGAAGGTCGCGCCATTCGTGCGCTGAAAGGCGGCCAGCTGATGGCCGAAGCGATGGGGGTCAACACCTTCCGCTCGAAGCTGGTGATCTTTCTCATATCGGCGCTGTTTGCCGCGGTTTCCGGCTGGCTGTATGCCCATACCCAGCGCTTCATCAACCCGACGCCCTTTGGCCTGAGCATGGGGATCGACTATCTGTTCATGGCGCTGATTGGCGGCGTTGCCAGCGTCTGGGGAGCACTGGTGGGTGCCGGTGTCCTGACCATGCTCAAGCAGTGGCTGCAGGATCTGTTACCTCATCTGCTGGGCAGTGATGGCCAGTATGAAACCATAATCTTTGGCCTGCTGATTATCGCCGTCATGCACCGCAGCCCCGGCGGCCTCTGGCCCATCCTGATGCGGTTCATACCGGTCAAGCTGAAAAGCCGCCAGCTGCTGCAAGAAGACGGCCCGGCTGTGCGGCTGGATCAGCGCCGCCCTCCCCGTCAGGGCGATCTGATTCTGGAAGCGCAGCAGGTGACCCGTCGCTTCGGTGGACTGATCGCTAACAACAATATGAGCCTGCAGGTTCACGCCGGTGAAATTGTGGCGCTGATTGGCCCCAATGGCGCTGGCAAGAGCACCATGTTCAACCAGCTGTCGGCGGTAGACACCCCGACCTCCGGTGAAGTGCGCTTCCTCGGACAGAGCCTCAAAGGCAAGTCCTCCCGTGAGGTTGCCGCCATGGGCATGAGCCGTACCTTCCAGCACGTCAAGCTGCTGCCCGGCATGACCGTGCTGGAGAACGTCGCCATCGGCGCTCATTTGCGTGGCGAGCGCGGCGTACTGAGTGCAGCACTGCGGCTGGAACGTGCCGAAGAGCAGAGCCTGTTGCAGGAAGCCAGATACCAGCTGCAGCGTGTCGGTCTGGGTGACTATCTGTATGAAGAAGCCGGCAGTCTGGCACTGGGCCAGCAGCGCATACTGGAAATTGCCCGGGCACTCTGTGCCGATCCCTGCCTGTTGTTACTGGATGAACCGGCAGCCGGTCTGCGCTTCAAGGAGAAGCAGGCACTGGCCGAACTGCTGCAGAAGCTGCGCGGCGAAGGCATGGCCATTCTGCTGGTGGAGCACGATATGGACTTTGTCATGGGGCTGGTTGATCGCATTGTGGTGATGGAATTCGGTGAAAAAATTGCCGAAGGTCTGCCGCAGGACATCCAGACCAACCCCGCCGTACTGGAAGCCTATCTGGGAGGTGCCGAATGATGAACGCGTCCGAACTGCTGCTGGATGTCCGCCAGCTACGGGTAGCCTACGGCAAGGTCGAAGCCCTGACCGGCATCGATCTGCGCGTCCCCAAAGGGCAGATCGTCACTGTCATTGGCCCCAACGGTGCCGGTAAAACCACGCTGTTATCCGCCATCATGGGCATCCTGCCCTCAAAAGGCGAAGTGCACTTCGACGGCAGGCTGCAACCTGTGCCTGAAGTGGAAAAGCTGGTCGGTCAGGGCCTCGGGCTGGTGCCAGAGAAGCGTGAACTGTTCGCTACCATGAGCGTGCAGGACAACCTCGAACTCGGTGCCTTTCTGCGTTACCGCCGTGGTGACCGCCATCTCGCCACCACGCTGGCCGAGGTATACAGCCTGTTCCCCCGCCTGTTCGAGCGTCGCCATCAGCAGGCCGGCACCCTGTCCGGTGGCGAGCGGCAGATGCTGGCTATTGGCCGGGCGCTGATGGGCAAACCGCAGCTGCTGATGCTGGATGAACCCAGCCTCGGGCTGGCGCCGCTGATCACCCGGGAAATCTTCCGCATCATCACCGACCTGCGTCGTCAGGGTGTCTCCATCCTGCTGGTGGAACAGAATGCCCGCGCCGCACTGAAGGTGGCCGACTATGCCTACGTGCTGGAAGGGGGCGCCGTAGCCATGGAAGGGCCAGCCGCACAGCTGGCAGATGACCAGCGCGTCATCGAGGCTTATCTGGGGCTGGCCAGCAAGCATCAGGAACTGCTCGCCAGCTGAGCTGGCCAGCATGGACGAAGCGGTGGTTGAACTGGCCGAGCACATCGGATTGCCGATGCCCGTGGCCCGCCACCCTTTCTCTTACGCCCTTTATCGCCACCCTTTCTCTTACGCCCTTTATCGCCGCACTTTCTCACGGCAACACGGCGTCACAGCAACACGGGGTCACAGCAACACGGGGTCACAGCAACACGGGGTCACAACGACACGGCGTCACAGTGACGCGGCGTAGCCTTTCACTACAAGGAGTCCTGAAATGAACAGCGCTGTACCTGTCAGCGATACTGCCATCACCCGCCCGGAACACATCAGCGAGGAAGAATGGGCGCTGCGCATCAAGCTGGCCCATTGCTACCATCTGGTCGATTTCTTTGGCTGGACCGAGACCATCTTCAACCATATTTCTGCGCGTCTGCCGGGGCCGGCCAACCAGTATCTGGTTAACCCGTTTGGCCTCAACTACACCGAAGTCACACCGGCCAATCTGCTTAAGGTCGATCTTGAGGGTAACAAGGTGGAGCCCTCCCCCTACGATGCCAACCCGGCAGGCTTCGCCCTGCACAGCGCCATCCACGGTGCGCGGGCAGACATCCACTGCGTGGTGCATACCCACACCAATGCCGTGTCAGCCATCGCCATGAAGAAGGCAGGGTTTTCCCACCATAACTTCTACGGTGCCCAGCTTTATGGTCGCATCGGCTACCACGCCTTCGAGGGCATCACCCTGTTTGCCGAGGAAAAGGGGCGGATGCTGGAAAGCCTGGGTGACAAGCACATTCTGGTGCTGCGCAATCATGGCATTGCCGTGGGGGAGGCCGATATCGAACGCACCTTCTTCCTGCTCTGGACGGTGCAGCGTGCTGCGGAAATTCAGGTGACCTCCGGCGCACTGGGTGGCGATGATGTGGAGCTGAAAGAAGAGATCAGCCAGAAGTGTGCCGACCTGACCCAGATGCTGATCAGAGACAGCGGTTTTGCCGTCAAGTTCTTCACCGCCATGGTGCGCAAGATGCACGCCGAGCGCGGCCCCAGCTGGTAAGACCACACCCCGCCGACAGGGCGCACAAAGGTGCGCCACTACTGGCGTGCTCAGGGCAAAGGGCATGCGTTGACCCCCGAGCAAACAATCTCGTATAGTCAAACGCCCCCTCTGATCACTGATTTCAATGAGCGAAACCCGAAAAAAACGCCAGCATCGTTATGACCCGGCCAGCGAAGAATTTCAGAAGGAAGAATTCCCCTTCTACTGGCTGGCACGGGTACACGGTCGCTACAGCCTCGCCATGGAAAAGGCATTGAAGAAGGCCGGTGTTGATATTCCCCGCTGGCGCATCCTGTTTATCCTCAAGGAAGAAGGCCACTCCAGCATTTCTGAAATTGCCGAACATGCCATCGCCAAGCTCCCGACCATCACCAAGATTGTCTACCGCATGAAGGCCGACGGGCTGGTGGATACCCAGACCAGTGCCGAAGACGGCCGGGTCACCGTGGTGTCCCTGACCGAGGCAGGCTGGAACACTATCACCCGCATTCAGGAAGTCACCAGCGCACTGTTCCGTCAGAGCTTCAAGGGCATGAGCGAGGCGCAGATCAACCGCCTCAATACCATGCTCGAAACCATCTTCAACAACCTGCCCGAACACTGATACTCAGGGCACAGTCGCCAGACTGTGCCGCTGGCCAACGAAAACAATATCCTGCTGTGGATTGCTGTTGCGGATTGCCTGCTACTGCCCGGATGTTCCCTTTATTTCCCACGAGGCGGCCCCTTACCGACAAGCATTTCAGCTATCAGGCCAGACAAAAAAAAGCCCGGCAGGGAGCACCCGCCGGGCAACACACATTCAGGTAGTAGCAGATTCAGTCGTGCTGGATCAGCGTAATACGCCTTCCTCTTTCAGCATCTTCAGGATAGCTTCCGCCCCTTCCTCCACGGTCTTGGGCACGATCACCTGACCGCCATCGCCAGAGGCTTTGGCAGTGGCCGCCTTGAAGCGGTCGGCAGCGGTCTTGGCCTTGACGACCTTCAGACGTTTGGGGCGTTTGCGCGCTGGCTGCACGGTCCAGTCAGCTCGCTCGCTGTCTGTTGTTACCGCTGCGCTCAGCACTTCGATCTTGCCACGCTGCCCCAGCGCAAAGGCACTTTGCCGGGGTGCAGGAGCAGCTTCATCAATACAGAGCACGCAAGGCAGGCTGACAGTCAGCGCCCGGCGCTGGCCACGCGGCAGGGCCTGCAGCACCGCTGCCTTGCCGTTACCCACGGACTCGACGGCGGCGACACGGGGCACCACCGGCCAGCCCAGTTCCTGCGCCAGCAGATAGGGCAGCATACCTGATGATTCGCCCTGCTCGGCCTTGCCACCGGTCAGCACCAGCGTTGCCGGATGCTGACGCAGGTAATCAACCAGCACCGGCACCACATCTGCCTCTTTCGGCTGTGGCAGCACCTGCAGGGCAGGCAGGCCCATGCCCAGATACTGGCGCAACGCTTCATCGCCTGCATCACCGGCATGGATGGCCGCTACGCGGGCTTTGGGCAGAGATAACGCCAGCTCCAGCGCTTTGGCATCCTGATCGGCGCGACGACTGCGGGCCGTTTTCGGATGGGCACCGACCGACAGCAACACGCTGACGTTAAGTTCACTGGATTGCATCTCAGGCTGCATCTTCTTCGCCCTCCTCGGCACCACGGTAACCTTCCACCAGCTTGATCAGCGCCGCCAGCATATCGGTGGAATCGGCAATCACTGACAGATCAGCCCGTTTCACCATATCGCAACCGGCGTCGGTATTGATGGCGATGACCTTGTCGCACTGGCCGATCCCCTGCAGGTGCTGTACCGCACCGGAAATCCCCACCGCCAGATAAACACGGGCGGTGACCCAGGTTCCGGTCGCCCCCACCTGACGGAAGCGCGGCATGTCGCCGTTATCCACCGCCACACGGGAGGCGCCTTCGGTGGCGCGCAGTGCTTTGGCGGCATCATGGAACAGCGCAAAATCACGGATCCCGTTACCCGCCGACAGAATAAATTCCGCCTCGCCCAGCGGCACAGCGCTGGGGTCTACCGCGACCTGTCCCTTGTCTTCGATACGGCTGATCAGGGCGGGCAGCTCCAGCTGACGGGCCAGCTCTTCCAGCAAGGGTTTCACTTCATGACGTGTTTCGCTGACCGGCTCGGCACATTCATTGGCCATCAGCAGGATGCGTGACGCCGGACGCTGCCAGTCTTCACGCTGCCCTGCGGCACGGCAGGTCACCAGCCCTTCAGCCAGTGCCCAGGCCTGCGTGGCCGGGCGCTGTTTGAGCTTTGCTGCCAGACGGCGACCGAGATCGCCACCGCCCTCCAGCGAATCAGGCAACAGCCACTGGCTGACCTCCAGCGTGCGCTCCAGAGAAGTCAGCACATTGAGGCGCTGCTCTGGGGCATACCCTGTGTATTTGCTGTCATCCAGATGCAGCAGGCGGTCCACACCGGCCGTATCGAACGCGCTTTCCTTATGCGCGCCAAACACCACCGCCAGCACAGCCCCCTGCTCACCACGTGCAGCGCTGCTCTGTTTAACCAGCTGATGGGCCAGACCCAGCACGTCTTTATCGTGGCTACTCAGGCGGCCGCCGACCATATCCGGCACCACCACCACGTAGAACGCGGGCTGCTCGACACGGAATACCGGCAGCTGCACTTCTGCTGCACCGCTGCGGCGTACGCTGCCACCGTCACCGGTCTGGCTGCCACTGCGGTCAATACGTTTGATACCGTTGGGGCCGATAAAGCCAACCGCATGAGGATTCTTGCGGAGGACACCATTGGGGCCCATCCACTGATCCTGCGGCGCCGCCAGACTGGCATGCAGCGGGTGCAGGCGGTTACGCAGAATCCACTCGCGGCGGGGATCACGACGGATAATATCGCTCATCAGGCAGGCTCCCCTGTTTTGGCAGCAGCCGCTTTGGACGCAGCAGCCATTTTGACGGGCTCCGCGGTCTGTACGGCAGCCTTCTGCCCTGTTGATTTCTGACCAGCAGGCTCGTCCACTTCAACCAGTGCGGCTACCAGCAGCTCGGCGATGTCCTTGATCTCTGGGCGAGGTTCCACCACCCCTTCCAGCATCGCAGTACATTGCGGACAACCGACGGCGACAATCTCAGCGCCAGTGGCCCGGGCATCGTCCATACGCATATCCGGAATACGCTGCTTGCCGGGAATATCGGTGATGGGAGCGCCACCGCCACCGCCACAGCAACGTGAGCGGAAGCCGGAACGTTCCATTTCTTTCACTTCGATGCCCAGGCTGCGCAACAGCTCGCGTGGTGCCTCGTATTCACCGTTGTAACGGCCCAGATAGCAGGGGTCGTGATAGGTCACACTGCCACCCTGATGCTTGCTCACCTGCAACGCGCCGGATTGCACCAGTTCGTTCAGATAGGTGGTGTGGTGCAGCACTTCATAGTGGCCACCCAGCTCGCCGTATTCGTTTTTCAGCACGTGGAAGCTGTGCGGATCACAGGTCACGATGCGCTTGAAACCGTACTGCGACAGGGTTTTGATATTGCGTTTGGCCAGCTGCTGGAAGGTCGCTTCATCACCCAGACGACGGGCCACGTCACCGCTGTCACGCTCCTCGTGTGCCAGCACGGCAAATTGCACCTTCGCCGCCTTGAGCAGTTTGACGAAGCTGCGCAGAGTACGCTGGTTGCGCATGTCGAAACCGCCATCGCCCACCCAGAACAGCACCTCGGTCTGCTTCACATCAGCCAGCACGGGGATCGACAGATCCGCCGCCCAGTGCATACGTGAGCCAGGCTCAAAGCCGCCGGGGTTATCGGTAGCAATCAGGTTTTCCAGCACTTCCGGGCCCTTGTTGGGCGTAGCGCCCTTCTCCAGGGTCAGGAAGCGGCGCATGTCGACGATGGCATCAACGTGCTCGATCATCATCGGGCACTCTTCCACGCAGGCACGGCAGGTGGTGCAGGACCACAGGGTTTCCGCGTCCACCAGCCCCTTGACGATGGGTGAGTGAGCATTGCCGCCGTGTTCGCCGATAGGCTTGCCGGGATAAGGACTACCGGCATAGTTGACGTCAGTACCGCCCGCCAGACCCACGACCATATCCTGAATCAGTTTTTTCGGGTTCAGCGGCTGACCGGCAGCAAACGCCGGGCACGCAGCCTCACAGCGACCACACTGCACGCAGGCATCAAAGCCCAGCAGCTGGTTCCATTTGAAATCCGCAGGCTTTTCTACACCCAGCTTGGCCGCCGTCAGGTCGATGGCCTTGAGACCGGTGGAGCGACCCACGCCGTCTTCAAAACGTTCCGCACGACGATGGAAGGCCAGATGCAGTGCACCGGCGAAGGCGTGCTTCATCGGCCCACCCCAGGTCATGCCGAAGAACATTTCACCCATGCCCCAGACGATACCGGCAGTCAGCACTACTGCCAGCAACCAGCCGCCCGCCCCTTCCGGCAGAATACCGGCAGCAGGCAGGGTCAGCACAAAGAAGGAAGCGGCAAATACCAGCAGGCTCTTGGGCAGACGCATCCATGGGCCTTTCGACAGGCGCGAAGGCGGATCAATACGACGGCGGTAAACAAAGATGGCACCGGTAAACATGGTGGCGGTGGTCAGCAGTAACGCCCAGGCCAGAATGCGGCTGTCCAGTTCAAACAGGTGCACCAGCACGATCAGCACCGCAGAGGCGACAAAACCGCCCGCCGTGGCGACGTGAGTGTTAGACATGGCCTTGTCGCGCGCGACCACATGATGGAGGTCAACCAGATAGCGGCGTGGCATTTTCAGCAGGCCACCGATGATGTCCACCGGGTTGGCCTGACCCTGACGCCACAGGCGCGCCCGACGCACTGCACCGATCACGGCCAGTGCCAGGGCAATAAAGATCAGGACCGAAAGAAGAGAAGTTATCATCGTCAGGTCTCCTCACAGACCCCAGAATTTGGTCAGCATGGGGTTTGTCCTCTCACCAGCCCGCTCCCACAGGGAGGAGGCCCCTTACGGTGTGCAGCAGGGAGTCCCATGGCACCGTACGCCTGACCCTCACCTTTTAACAGGAGAGGGTCAGGGAGAGATCAAATCCCAACCGTAAGAACGTGTTCACGATCTGCTGCGCGTCGGTCAAACGGCGTTGAAAAGCCCTTCGGAATGCTCATTTAGGCCGACTAAACTCCGCTTCCTCAGCGCTTTTCGCCTTGTCTGACTCTAGCTCGCGAGACCGTGAACGCGTTCTTAGAAGTCCTTACAGAGGCGCAAGGCATCATAGATAGCAGCGTGCGTATTACGCTGTGCTACGCAGTCACCGATGCGATACAGCAGATAGCTGCCCGCCGCCTTGCCTTCCAGCTGTTTCAGACTGGGCTGGGGCTCAATGGCAAACAGTGCTTCCACATCAATCTGGCCTTTGTTGAGCGAGTCCTGCTTCAGTGCGTAGTACAGGGTTTCGTCAGGGCGAACGCCGTTCTCGACCACCACCTGATCCACCACACGCTCTTCCTTGGCGCCGGTGTATTCGTTCTCCAGTACCGCCACCAGCTTGTCGCCTTCGCGATAGACCTTCTCCAGCATCAGGTCTCCGGTCATGATGACCTCTTTCGGATACAGGCTGCGGTAATAGGTCGGGAAGGTCGTACCACCGATTGCTACGCCGGGCTTGATGTCGTCGGTAACGATTTCGACCTTGGCGCCCTTGTCAGCCAGATAGTCGGCGACCGACATACCGCTGAACTCACAGATGGTGTCGTACACCAGCACATTCTTGCCGGGCTCAACCTTGCCGGACAGGATGTCCCAGCTGCTCACTACCAGCCCTTCTTCAGCACCCCAGTGCTCGTTCTGTTCGAGGAAGGGGTGACCGCCGTTGGCCAGAATGACGATGTCGGGTTTGCAGTCGAGAATACTGGCCGCATCCGCAGGCGTACCCAGACGCAGATCGATATTCAAACGGGCCAGCTCCAGCTGGAACCAGCGGGTGATACCGGCAATCTGATCACGCTGTGGCGCACGGGAGGCCAGGGTAATCTGGCCACCAAGCTGTTCCTGCTTTTCAAACAGGGTGACATCATGGCCACGCTCAGCCGCCACACGTGCGGCTTCCATACCTGCAGGGCCACCGCCGACGATCACCACTTTGCGCTTGGCGCCGGTGGTTTTCTCGATAATGTGAGGCACGCCCATGTATTCACGAGAGGTCGCCGCATTCTGGATACAGAGCACGTCGAGGCCCTGATACTGGCGGTCGATACAATAGTTGGCACCCACGCACTGACGAATCTGGTCAACCTGATTCATCTTGATCTTGGCGATAAAGTGCGGGTCAGCGATATGCGCACGGGTCATACCGACCATGTCCACATAACCGCCTTCCAGAATACGGGTGGCCTGATTGGGGTCCTTGATGTTCTGTGCGTGCAGCACAGGAACGCTGACCACTTCCTTGATACCTGCGGCCA
Source organism: Pokkaliibacter plantistimulans (assembly GCF_003194385.1). Lineage (GTDB taxonomy): Bacteria > Pseudomonadota > Gammaproteobacteria > Pseudomonadales > Balneatricaceae > Pokkaliibacter > Pokkaliibacter plantistimulans. Next base: position 28,103 of record NZ_LAPT01000091.1, on the reverse strand, counting down.
GATGCAGGAAAGGCTCGGGCGGATAGGTCATGTTGGGGATAACGTTGGCCAAAGTGTTGTGCGTATCACAACCAGAACCGACCACACCGATAAAGTCGATCATGCCGGTGTCAGCGTAGTACTTGGCGATCTGCTTCATGTCGTCATGGGTCAGGCCGTCCGGGTGGAATTCATCACCGCAGATACGCAGACCAACACAGAAATCGGGACCGACTTCGGCACGTACCGCTTTCACCACTTCCATACCGAAGCGCATGCGGTTCTCGAAGCTGCCGCCCCACTCATCGGTACGTTTGTTGACGCGGGGTGACCAGAACTGATCGATCATGTGCTGGTGCACAGCAGACAGTTCCACACCGTCCAGCCCGCCTTCTTTGGCACGACGTGCGGCCTGGGCGTAGTTGCCGATAACCCGCCAGATTTCTTCCGGCTCAATGGTTTTACAGGTAGCACGGTGCACGGGTTCACGGATGCCGGACGGTGACATCAGCGTCGGCCAGTGCTCGCCATCCCAGCGTGAACGACGACCCATGTGGGTAATCTGGATCATGATCTTGGCGCCGTGCTTGTGCATGGCGTCGGCCAGATTCTGGAAATGGGGGATGATCTTGTCAGTCGACAGGTTGACTGATTTCCACCAGCCCTGGGGACTGTCGATAGCAACGGTGGATGAGCCACCGCAAATTGCCAGACCAATGCCACCCTTGGCTTTCTCTTCGTAGTATTTGACGTAACGCTCGGTCGTCATACCACCGTCAGTGGCATATACCTCAGCGTGAGCAGTGCTCAGCACGCGGTTGCGAATCGTCAGTTTGCCGATCTGAATCGGCTGGAACATTGCTTCAAAAGCCATAACGCACTCCTAAACCCAGACAACGTCTACCAGGCAACAGTCACTCACCACTTGGAAGGTGTTCACCCTCTCGCGAGTCAGGCCAGACAAGGCGAAAAGCACGGAGGAAGCGGCGTTTACTTAGCGTAAATGAGCATTCCGGAAGTCTTTTCAGCGCCGTGTGGCCGACGCGCAGCAGATCGCGAATACGTTCTTACTGTGGCTTGACGACAAACAAGCCGTGGTCGTGGCCCTCTTCGGCTTCGCTGTAAACCTGCTCAGCCACCGTGCGCACCGCACTGCCTTTGGCTGCCAGAATCTGGTCGATGGCACCGGCAAACCAGCCAGTGAACATATAGTCAACCTTGCGGTTGACCTTGCCGTAGACATAAACAAAGGCGGAGTGGTCCAGACGTACGCGGGCAGTGCCCTGCTCCAGATCCAGCTCTTCGATCTTGAACAGACCCCAGCCGCGCTGAGAAATACGCTTCATGTAGTGCTCGAATACCGCCGCACCTTCGATGCCATGGCATTCCGCTTCCTTTTCACACCAGTGCCAGGCCGACTTGTAACCCGCCTTGTACAGAATCTCGGCGTAACGATCCGGGCCCAGCTCCTCTTCGATACCGATGTGGTTGTTAACAAAGAAGTGACGGGGAACGTACAACATCGGCAGGGCATCCGTGGTCCATACGCCGGTGTCGCTGTCTACTTCGATTGGCATCTCGGGGGCATGCTTACTCATCAATCTTTCCTCAGTCGCGGCAGTCACATCACTTGGCACAGGAGATGTCGTCTGCCTCTGGCCTGCTTGGCCGGTTAATCACGGTTTGGTTGACAGAATCAGGCTCTCAGACCTGCTTTCTGGCGTAATCAAGCGCTTTTCAGGCAAAGCCTCCCCAACCCATAAGAACGGGAGACAGGAGGCAGTGCGTTCAGTTAAATCGGTTTAGCGGTCTGAACGTAGTGACGCAGCGGATGCGAATTACTCGCCCCAGACGTCAGCCAGAATACGAACCCAGTTTTCACCCATGATCTTGCGCACCTGACGCTCGCTGAAACCGTGCTTGAGCAGGGCTTCGGTCAGGTTGGGGAACTCGCCCAAGGTACGAATGCCCAGCGGGTTAACGATCTTGCCGAAATTGGTCAGGCGACGGGCATAGCCCTTGTCGTGAGTCAGCCACTCGAAGAAGTCATGGCCGTGGCCCTGAGTGAAATCGGTGCCGATACCGATGGCGTCCTCGCCCACAATGTTCATCACGTAGGCAATGGCTTCGACGTAGTCGTCGATGGTGGAGTCGATGCCTTTGGCCAGGAACGGCGCGAACATGGTGACACCGACAAAGCCGCCGTGGTCAGCAATGAACTTCAGCTCTTCATCAGACTTGTTACGTGGATGGGCCTTCAGGCCATAAGGCAGGCAGTGGGAGTAGCACACTGGCTTCTTCGATTCGAGGATCACTTCTTCGGAGGTTTTGCTGCCAACGTGAGACAGGTCGCACATCACACCTACGCGGTTCATTTCCGCCACGATCTCGCGACCAAAACCAGACAGACCACCGTCACGCTCATAGCAGCCGGTGCCTACCAGGTTCTGGGTGTTGTAGCACATCTGCACAATGCCCACGCCCAGCTTCTTGAAGATCTCGACATAGCCGATCTGGTCTTCGAAAGCATGAGCATTCTGGAAACCATAGATGATGCCGGTCTTGCCTTCTTCCTTGGCACGACGGATATCGCGGGTAGACAGCACCGGACGCAACAGATCACTGTTGGCTTCCATCATCTGGTTGAACTTGACGATATTGTCGACGGTTGCCTGAAAGCCTTCCCACACCGACACGGTGCAGTTGGCCGCGGTCAACCCGCCACGACGCATATCTTCAAACAGATCGCGATCCCACTTGGCGATAACCAAACCGTCAATAACGATGGAATCCTGGTGCAGCTCGGCAGCATTCATGACTCAAACCTCTCCTGATCTCGTGTCCGGCACAGGCAAAGGCGCAGCACCGGTGATTGAGGCCAGTCTATCCCTGTGGTCTGGGGCCGGGCTCATTAAAAACGACATGGAGATGACGCGAATGCGACAAGGCGTCAATCAGAGCGCCAGCAGGCGCCACTGCAGATGGCGGGCTATACTGCTGCTCGGCCCACCTGGCTGGCGCCAACACGTGATAAGCTCGGCCTCTGGGCGCTGAAAAAGATGATAGATCAATGAAAAACACACTGGATTATCTGGCCCTGGCCAACAAAGCCATTTTTTACTTACTCCTGTGCTACTACCTGTATTACGCATTTAATGATGTGAGCAATGGCATCAGGACAATACCAAGCAGCTATGTCGTATTTGCCTGTGCCAGCCTCTTGCCATTTGCACTATTTGATAAGCTCTGTAAAAAGCGCAAAAAGACCGACGACAGTGTCAGGTTAGAAGCCGCCAAACCGGCAGCGCAGACCAGTCCATTACCCCTTTCAGCTACGCTGAACTATTTGAAGCTATATGTGCTATTGATAATCAGCAAATATGGCGTATTAGCTGCTTTTGCTTACACCGCCTATCTAAACCTGTCGATGGACCCGCCGGTTATTCCTGAACGGCAGAGCATATTCTTTCTGATCGTTTTATTTCTTTTGGTCATCTCTGAAAGTCGCATTTCCAAAAGGCTCTCCTGCAGCATATGCAACCAATATCTGCTAAAACAAAAACCTGAATTCAATATCCTTCCTGCAATAAGTCTTTTGAAAAATATTAAGTCCCGGCAGCAAGTGATCTGCTCTGAATGCAGCACACATAACAGTGATATTCCGACGCGATGAAATACGCGATTGTTGGCTACCATCAGGACGAAGAGCAGCACTGGGTAGCGCGTCTGGCCTGCGGCCATAATCAGCATGTGCGCCATGATCCTCCCTGGCAAAACCGCCCCTGGGTTATTACCGAACAAGGGCGTCAAGCCATGCTGGGGGCTGAACTTGAATGCAGGAAATGCGATGAGGGTGCGCCGAGGGACTGGACTACTGAATGACGACACAGGGCCATGAACCATTCCAGATCATGGCCCACTCATATCCTGTCACCCGCCCCGCCGTACAGGATTCTCTATGCACCCGCGACTGCGCCTGATTTCCACTGATAACAACAATGCTGCCCAGCCTGTGCAATCTTCTTTGCTAGCCACGACGTTACATACCCCCCTGCAACATCTGCGCAATGACCCGGTTATAAAACGCTTTTTTGATCAGGTGCCTGCCCATGTGGCGGACTCCTTCGACGAGCACCAGCTGCGCTATATCCGGCTGGCGCTGAACTCCCGTGCCTGGGGCAATCACTCTATCGATATGCGCGGCACTCTGGCTTTCCCCTTCCTGCCCAAACAGCTCTACTTTGTGCTGCTGATGGGCCTGAACCGCCGTGGTGTCAGCAAAAAGGAAAAGTGGCTGTCGATGCTGTTTACCTCCGCCTCAGTGCTGGGATTTGGCTGCTTCTGTGTGCTGCTCGGCGCGCTGGTCACCTATCTGGCCAACTCGGCCACCGCCGTTGACCAGCTGCCCCCGGAACTGCTGGACCTGTGGGACTGGCTGGCGATGAAGCTAGGCTGGGGCATTCGCTGACAGCGCTGATGTGTGCTCCCACACCGGCTCATCGCCCCCCAGCTGCTCAGCAAGAAAATCCATAAATACCCGTGTTTTTGCTGGCAGATGCCTGCGCTCCGGGAACATAGCATAGGCGGCGTGCTGCGGCAGCGGATAGTCAGGCAGCAGCGCCACCAATCGCCCTGATGCCAGATCCGGCCCGACAATAAAGGTCGGCATCTGGCAAATACCCAACCCCGCCACCAGCGCCTCACGCAATGCCTCACTGTTATTGACCTGAAAATTCCCTCGTGGCTGCACCCGCACCGGACCATCAGCACCGTTGAAGGTCCACTCGGCACCACCCCGAAACAGTGAATAGAACAGGCAGTTGTGCTGACGCAGATCTTCCGGCGTGAGGGGCACGCCATGTTGCTGCAGATAGTCCGGTGAAGCACAGAGCACACTGCGAACCGGTGCCAGACGCCGCGCGACCAGTCTCGATTCGGGAATATGGCCGATACGAATGGCCAGATCGAAACCGCCCTCGACCAGATCGACCATTTTGTCGTCCATCACCATCTGCAGCTGAATCCCCGGAAAGCGCTTGAGGAACGTCGCCACCAGCGGAGCAATATGCAGGCGGCCAAACACCATCGGCGTACTGACCTTGAGTCCCCCCTGCGGCTGCCCCTGTAACTGGCTGATGGCATCTTCGCCTTCCTGCGCCAGAGTCAGCGCGCCGCGTACATGCTCAAAATACTGCTCGCCCGCTTCAGTCAGGCTCAGGCTGCGGGTCGTACGCTGCAGCAGGCGCGCACCCAGGGTTTCTTCCAGCTGGCTGATACGCTTGCTGACCGCTGACTTGGTAATACCCAACCGCTGCCCCGCCGCTGAAAAACTGCCACTTTCCACCACCGCGACAAACACCGGGATGGCGGAGAAGCTGTCCAGATGACTCATGCCCTTTCCTCCTTCTGACCGCGACAATAGTCAACTTTTACTCAACAACAGGTTTCTCTGCCAGCGGATTATAGCCAGCCCTGTTTCAGCGTACAGTGGCGCCTCTGTTAGTCGCCCCGCCCACACAGCCATCCATTATCAGGAGAGTAATACCGATGTTTCCCATGCTGAAAGGCTCCACCAATCTGCTACTGGCGCTGCTGGGCGGCGTATTACTGGCGCTGATGATCAAACTGAATGGCGAGCTGGCACGGTATAGCTCGGCGTTGTTTTCCTCATGGGTGGCACATGGTATCGGGGCACTGGCAGCCCTGTTGATTGTCTGCCTTATCTCAACAAAATCGGCACGGCATCACACCAACTCATCCCCCGGCAAAGCGCCGCGCTGGAGCTATCTGGGCGGCATACCGGGGGCGTTTACCGTGGTCCTGGCCGGGATTACCGTCAACAGCCCGCTGGGGCTGGCAGGCTCACTGGCGTTAATGATGGTCGGGCAGGTGATCTTTGGTCTGCTGACCGATCAGCGGGGATGGTTCGGTGTACCGCGTCGTCCGCTGACCCGCCGTGATGAGCTGGTTACCGTCTGCGTACTGGCAGGCAGCGCACTGATTATTTTCAGCCGTTAATCCGTTACGAGAAGCAATCATGATCTCCTTTATCCTGCTGGCTCTGCTCAATGGTCTCTGTATTGGTGCCAGTCGTGCCATCAATGGCCGTCTGGGCAGCCATATTGGCGCCTTCCCCACCTCCTGGTGGAACCATGCCGTAGGTTTTGCCCTGCTGTCAGCCCTGTTGCTGCTAACGCCCGGACCAACGCCTGCTCTGCTGGAGACATTGCACTCAGCGCCCTTACTCAGCTACGCGGGAGGCGTTATCGGCGTGCTGTTTGTGGCACTGAACAGCCATGTGCTGCCCCGCATCGGCACCACCAGAACCGCCGTTCTGGTGATCAGCGGCCAGATGGTAACGGGCGTGCTGCTCGACTTTCACGGGCAATGGCACACTTCCACCCTAGCCCAGCTGGCAGGCGTGGCCCTGATCGTCGCAGGTATTTATCTGTCGCGCCGACCGGTAAAACCCGCAGCATCACTGGCAACGCGGTAACGCACGACTGGCCAGCCCAGAGCCTGCCCATAGGGAGTGAGGCAAGAACTGTGGAAGTGACGGGGCGTGCTCTGGTTATCATTTCTGCGGCAGGCTAACATCCGCGCACGGTTATCTAAAAAGAACAAAAAGCATCTATGCTTAACGCTCTATCCTGAAAGGAGTTTCAAGGATGACTTCAGTGCGTTCGCTGGGAGTCCGCTGTCTGGCGCTCCTGGCCCTGGGCTTCCCGGCTGCCCATGCGGACACTCAGGTGCTGCAGGGCATCCTGGGCAAAACCCCCATTACCGTCGAGCTGACGCTGGACGATCCCAACGCGGTATCCGGCCGCTACTTCTATCAGAAATACCACAGTGATATCGCCCTCGACGGCCAGCTGGATGCCAGCGGCACTCTGCGCATGAGCGAAAATCAGCAGTACGGCGATGAGCAGTCGCAGCAGCCCTGGACACTGCATCGCAATAACGACGGCAGCTGGAGCGGAAACTGGCAGCGCAAGAATCAAACCCTGCCCATTCGCCTGACTCCCGCCCGCCAGCCTGCGCTGGATGAACAGGAACAGGCCTCGACCTACCTGAACAGCCTCGCCAAAGACTCCCTCTATGATCTGATTCGCCTTGCTGATCTGGCGTTCACCAAGGGCAAAACCGAGAAGTTCATGGGCTATCAGTTGCAATGGTGGACCGAACCCACCTCCAAAATCAGCCTGTTTACCTGGCTCAGCGGCCCCCAAGGGGTCGATCTGACCATGCTCAATCAGGTACTGCGTGATAAGCAGTGGCAGGAAGTCACCAGCTACTTCGAGTGCATGTTAGGGGGCAGCCAGACCGGTGGCGGGGATTTTGAGCAGACGTTGAAACCGATGTACTTCAATACCTCAGTCATGAGCGTCAGCGTCTTTACCAGTTACTTCTGTGGTGGTGCCCATCCTGACTTTGGCGATAACCCCATCAACCTTGACGTTCACACGGGCAAGGAGCTGACGCTGGAAGACGTCTTCTGGCTGGGGGACGGCAAGCCGATCCACTACAACGACCGCACCTACGAAAACTTCGATGAGTTCAGCCAATATCGCAGTGATGTCTTCGCCCCCTGGATCATGAGCTATTTCAGCAAGCTCTATCCCAAGGACATGGGCGTCAATCAGGCCAAGTCGGAAGATGACTGCGACTATCAGGACAGCGATGTCTGGCAGTTTGTACCCTGGTACTTCACCGCCAAAGGGCTTTATATCAGCCCCTACTTTGCCCGTGTGGCACGCGCCTGCGAGTACCCCGACTGGCCCTACCTGCCTTACAGCGAAGTGAAGAAGCACCCCGGCGATATCGCCCTGACCCTGCCCTGACCCTGCCCTGATGACGGGCAGCTGACGAAAAGCCTGATGCGGTCTAAACCGGATCAGGCTTTTACGGCCCTTCGCCAATATTTTTAGACCGGCGCGCAGCCACCGCCTAACCTTTGACGCACACAATCTGCCGCAGCGTATACACCACCTCGACCAGGTCCTGTTGTGCCGCCATCACTGCATCAATGTCTTTGTACGCCGCCGGGCTTTCATCAATCACACCGATGTCTTTACGGCACTCCACGTGCGCCGTGGCCGCTGCATGCTGATCCGCTGTGATGGTCTTTTTCGCTTCGGTACGTGACAGCACACGGCCAGCGCCATGGCTGCAGGAGCAAAAGCTCTCGGTATTCCCCTTACCCCGAACGATAAAGGACCGCGCGCCCATGCTGCCGGGAATAATCCCCAGCAGCCCCTGCTGAGCGCTGACGGCGCCTTTGCGCGTCAACCACACCTGCTGACCAAAATGCTGTTCCTGCTGCACATAGTTGTGGTGACAGTTCACCGCCTCTTCTTCCACCACCAGCGGTTTGCCCAGGATTCTGGCCAGCACCTGCAGACTGCGCTGCATCATGGTCTGGCGGTTGAGGCGGGCATAATCCTGTGCCCAGCCGACGGCTTCCACATAATCCGCAAAGTGCTGCGAGCCCTCCTGCAAATAGGCCAGATCACGATCAGGCAGCTGGATCTGATGACGCTCCATTTCCTTCTGCGCCAGCTGAATAAAGTGCATACCGATAAAGTTACCCACCCCGCGAGAGCCGGAGTGCAGCATGATCCACACTCGCTCCGCCTCATCCAGACAGATCTCGATAAAGTGATTACCGGTGCCCAGCGTGCCGAGATGACTGAGATGGTTGGTCTTCTCCAGCCCGGCGTGCTTGTCGCACAGCGCCCTGAACCGTGGCGCCAGCCATTTCCAGCTCTGCATCACCTCGGCCGGCACGTCATGCCAGCTGCCTTTGTCACGTTTGCTGCGCCCTACCGAGCGACCGTGAGGAATACAGCGCTCCAGCTCGCTGCGCAGCGGGGCCAGCGAATCTGGCAGATCACGGGCACGCACATCGGTTCGCACGGCCATCATGCCGCAGCCGATATCCACTCCCACGGCCGCAGGAATAATGGCCCCGACGGTCGGCAGCACCGAGCCAATCGTGGCGCCCTTGCCCACATGCACATCCGGCATGGCCGCTACCCACGGACCGACAAAGGGCATCTGGGCAACATTCATCAGCTGCTGTCTGGCCTGATCGTCAAAGGCAACCCCACGGGTCCAGCTCTTGATCCGGCCGCCATTGGGGCTGGTGAACGATTCATATGTCATGATGATTTCCCTGTTATTCACTTGTTGTGTCAGTACAGGTTCCATTAACAAGATCAGTGCCAGCTTAAAACAAAATGTAACCAGCTGTTTTTATTGATCTTTTACAAAACACGGCAGACTCACTGCCACACTTTTCTATCGAATCCGATAAGCTACCTATTTCTTCAGATCATCAAAAACCAGCCCGAAGCGTGCCAGATACTGCCGCAACCGATGGGCATCATTACTGGAGCTTTTACGCTCACGGGAACGATTAAACAGACGCCGCCCCGCCTCTGACTGGCTGGCACTGTCACGACAGACGGCGATCACCTTGCGCAGCTGGTATTCGTCGAACAGATCAATACTGGCCAGCTGCTCTGCGTCCAGCACCTCATCCAGCGCTGGCAGATCCTCTGCTGGCTGACGCCGCCAGCCACGCTGCAGCCGTTGCTTCTCTTCGGCCACGATGTCTTCGTTGATACGACCACCTTCGGCCAGTGTCGCCATCCGCTGCACACTGGCATTGAGATCACGAAAATTCCCCAGCCACAGCGCATCGCCATGCTGGGCAAACTGCAGATAATGCTCACGTGCAGTCCGGTTGAACCCCACCTTGTAGCCCAGCAGCTGAGTCGCCTGCTGCAGCTCGTAATCGAGGTTGGGGGCAATATCTTCACGCCGATGGCGCAAGCCGGGCAGCTCATAGCTCCACAAATTGATGCGTGCCAGCAGATCTTCCCGAAAACGTCCCGCTTCCACTTCCAGCTGCAGGTCACGATTGGTACCGGCAATCAGCTGGAAATCACTCTGCACCGGGTGATCCGCCCCGACCGGATAGAAGCTTTTCTCTTCAATGGCATGCAGCAGCATGGCCTGTTCATCCAGCCCCAGCTCGCCAATTTCATCCAGAAACAGCAGCCCTTTATCTGCTCGCGTCAGCAGCCCTTTGCGCGCCTGCTGCGCCCCGGTAAAGGCACCACGCTGGTGGCCAAACAGAGCCGACATAGCGCTATCACCGCGCAGCGTGGCACAGTTGATTGCCACAAAGTCACCGCGTACCGAGCCACGCCGCTGCTTCAGCTGAAAGATGCGCTTGGCCAGTTGCGACTTACCGGCGCCTGTAGGCCCGGTGATCAGAATCGGCGCCGATGAACGAATGGCGACGCGCTCGATCTGCTGAATCATGGCGTTGAACTGGCCATTGCAGGTGTCGATACCGGACTTGAGGAAGTCCGCCCCTTCCAGATGCTGACGGCGAAAGCGCGAGCTGAGGGCATCGTATTTGGACAGATCCAGATCAATCAGCTGGCAGGTACCGGCCGGATTGCGGCCTTCCCGATCAGGCGCCGTCTGCATCAGCGCCGCGGGGATATAGTTGGCCTCACACAACAGGAACCAGCATATCTGGGTGACGTGGGTGCCGGTGGTGATGTGCAGGAAGTAACGCTCTTCTTCAGGGTTGAAGGGATAGTGTTCGGCAAAATCCAGCAGCACCGCGTAGACCTGCGCAAAGTCCCAGGGGTCCGGCAGCGACACCTGATGCAACTGTACCTCGGTGTTTGCCGAGACCTCACTGATGTCCGTACCGACATTGTTGGCCAGACGGCTATCGCGCTGCTCATGCAACAGCACAAAGCGATCAACGGGCAGCTCCGGCTGCATCACACACGCCACCGAAGGCCGCCACAGCTGCCAGCGCTTTTTGCCCCTGCCCATGCTGTCCTTGGCACTGCCGAGAAAGCCGATCACAACGTTTTTCATCTCTTATCCTTTCCGATAAAAAGCGATTCCATTCGATCAGATATGCGTAAAGCAAGCAATGACGAGAATTTCACAGGCAGTATTTAAATCGATATTTACTCTATAAGAATCAAATACTTAAATTTATTTTCTCAAGCAGGAATCAAAACTGGCACAGCGCTGGCAATACCAGAAGCGATTATCGAGATTGCTGTGGCGCTGGTTCACAACCCAGGCTGGCATCCCTTCCCTGAAGCAGGATGTACCGCGACTCACTCCAGATAATCACGCCTGATAGCTCAATGGCAGAGCGGCCAAAACGGCAGAAACGGGTTCGATTCCTGTTCAGGCTCACCAGGAAAGTCATGAGACTGGGGTTCGAATCCCCAACCTACTTAAACACAAGGTGTGAGCGCCTGCCGTGCCGTGGCTCCGAGCCATCCACTGCCGGCCAGTAACACCGCCCTCTCAGGTCGTAACCCGGCTGACTGCGGGCAGCGCCACACGACATGCGGCAAGGATGCCGCCGCGCTACAGGGATAGCTGTTTCGTGTGCCGATGCCTGACAGACCGGGTTCCCCTGAGGGTTTATTACCTCAATAACGATTTAAAGGACTCAATCATGTTGATAAAGAAAATGCAGGTGGCCGACGAAGAACGTGTGCTGCTGTACCGCCAGCGCCAGTTGCAGCAGGTGCTGCAACCCGGCAGCTATCGCTTCTATGATCTGCGCAACGAGCTGACCAGCGAAGTGCTGAATATCAACAGCATCGAAATCAAGCACGACAATCTGGACGTACTGCTGACCAAACCGGCTTTCCGTGAGCTGGTGGATGTGCATCAGCTGGCAGCCGACGAGGCCGGGCTGCTGTGGCTGGATAATCAGCCGCACTTGCTGCTGGAGCCGCTGCGCCGTCTGGTGACCTGGAAGAGCACTCCCCATCTGCGCGTGGAAATTTTCCCGCTGCAACAGCTGCTGCCGCTGAGCAATAACCTGCTGTCTGCCCTGATGCGCCGCAACCTGCTGCGCGCCAATGGCCACACCGGGGTATTCCAGCTGACGGTGGCGGAGCAATCCGTTGCCTTGCTGTATGAAAACGGCACCCTGCTGCAGACGCTGCAACCCGGACGCTACGGCTATTGGGCTTTCAACCGCGAGCTGAGTGCGCAGGTCTATGACCTCAAGTGGCAGGCACTGGATGTCAGCGGCCAGGAAATCCTGACCAAAGATCGCGTCAGCCTGCGTATCAATCTGACCGCTGCGTACCGCATCACCGATCCGGTGCTGCTGGCAGAGCAGGTCAAGACACCGGCGGATCATCTGTATCGTCGCCTGCAGCTGGCCCTGAGAGAGACCGTGGGCACCCGCACGCTGGATGCCCTGCTGGCCGACAAGGATGCCATCACCAAGGCTGTCGACAAGGCCGTGCGCGGCTATGCCGAATCCCTTGGGCTGCAGCTGGAGCAGGTCGGCATCAAAGACATCATCCTGCCGGGTGAGATGAAGGACATCCTCAATCAGGTCGTTCAGGCAGAAAAAGCCGCCGAAGCCAACCTGATCAAACGCCGTGAAGAAACCGCCGCGACCCGCTCGCTGCACAACACCGCGAAAATGCTGGAAAACAACCCGGTCTTACTGCGCCTGAAGGAACTCGAAGCGCTGGAGCGTGTGGCGGAACGCATCAACCATCTGAACGTCTACGGCGGGCTGGATCAGGTGATGAACGGGCTGGTGACGTTAGGCCCGAGCCCCGTTACACCGACAAGACCGAACAAAGGCTGATATAAGGGCGCACACGAGCTAAGCAGCGGCTCACGCTCAGTGAGGGAGCACCATGCAACACTGACCATTCGCTTGCCCGAGCAGCCGCCAGCGATGCGGCCTCCCGCCGACATGGCGCTGTTCGATGAGCTTTTGCTGCACACGGTGGTGCCGCCCCTTCTTCCAGCCTGATACCTGACAGCCTCTGCAACGCACGGCGGAAAACCGCAACACATCCCCTCATTTCGTCGCTGGTTTCTGCCCGGCAGCGGCATAGCATGTCTGGGTGGCGAACAGGTAGCGAAGGAGTTTGCGATGAATCGTCTGCACTATATTTACGATCCTCTGTGTGGCTGGTGCTATGGCGCCGCGTCTCTGGCACGCACGGCCGCAGCCATGACGGACCTGCCTCTCTATCTGCATGCGGGCGGTATGCTGACCGGCCGTAACGTAAGGCGCGCAACGGAAATGCGCGAGTTTGAACTCTCCAATGATCTGCGTATTGCCGAGCTGAGCGGGCAGGCGTTTGGCAAGGACTATCTGGATGGTTTACTCAACGACCCCGATGCCCTGTTTGACTCGACGCCGCCCACGGCAGGCATTCTTGCTGTCAATCTGGTGACTGATCAGCCGCTGGATATGCTGGATGCGATTCAGCATGCGCTCTACCACGATGGCAAATGCATTACCGACAAGGAAACCCTGAGCGGGCTGGCGGTACAGGTGGGGGTCGACCATGATCTGTTTCTGGCCGCTTATGGGGATGTGCAGGGCAAGGCCACCGAAGAGCATATCGCCGAGACCCGCCAGTTGCTGGCCCGTGTCGGCGGGCGCAGTTTCCCTACCTTTATTCTCGAACAGGATGACGGCTACCACGCCCTCGAATTCAGCCACTATCTGGGCCACCCGGAACAGTGGCACGACTACCTGCGCGCCCTGCTGAATGGCACTGGCCGCGCAACCACCGCAATACACTGACCATCTTCAGCACGTTAGTGACCAAAGGGAGCCTGCGCTCCCTTTCTTTATTCTGGTTCTATTTCTTGTCTCTTTCTTTTTATTGTCCCTTTCTTTTTTGGCTCATTCTTTATTGAACAAGTGGCAAGCAGGCGGGTGACGGCTTAACAAGGTTCCGCTTTCGCAGCGACCGTGCCTGCAACAGCCTGAGCAGCGGATTCCACCAGCTTGGCCTTACGTGCCTGACGGATATTGTGACGGCCGATAAAGATCACCGATGCCAGAATCACCAGACTGCCCACCACGGTCATCAGGTCAGGGATTTCATCGAAAATCAGCCAGCCAAACAGATAGGCCAGTGGCAGGTTGAGATAACTCAGATTAGCGATGCTGGCCATGGAACCCACGCGCAGCGCACTGATCCACAGGTAATTGTAGAGACAGCCAGAACCGGCAATGGCGAAGATCAGCAGCCACAGTTGCGGCGTCATCGGCTTCCATTCGCTGTAGGCCATAGGTGCGGTGAACAGCGCGGTCAGTACCGACAGCCAGAAGATCAGGCTGAAAGTGGTTTCATGCTTACCGTAGCCCTTGGTCATCACCTGACAGGTCGCAAAGCCCAGCGCCCCCAGCAGTGCCAGAAAGGGCACCGCGGCACTTTCCCAGCTCATGGCATCAGCCGGGCGGGCAATCAGCAATACTCCGGCAAAGCCTGCCAGTGCCGCCAGCCAGTTCAGCGGTGAGATTTTTTCTTTCAGCAGCAGCGCCGCCAGCGGCAGCATAAACAGCGGTTCGGTAAAGAACAGGCTGATCGTCATCGCCAGCGGCAAATGCGCCAGTGAGTAAAACAGCATGTAGGAGCCCAGCCCGACCAGCACCACCCGCATAAAATGCACCCGCGGGTTATGCCAGGCCAGCGTGCGCCAGCCCACATGCAGGGCAAAAGGCAGCAGCACGATGATATTGACGAACCAGCGCAGGAACAGCAGCTGCCAGGTAGCCAGCGCATCGCCGGTCAGCTTGATGCAGATGTCCATCACCGAGCCGATCAGAATAGCGTTCAAAATCAACAGCATGGCATGTGATTCAGCGGAGCGTGAGAAGAGCTTGAACATGATGGCGGGCCTACGTAATAGCCGACTGCAGACTGGCGGCTGACAAGATACTGCGCTACTTTAGTGCGGCCCCGAAAAGGGGTAAAAGGAGTTCTTGTCCCACCCCTATGAGTTTTTCTCCCGGATCATGCGTACCCAGTCCCTGCCCTCCCTCAAAGCCTTGCAAGCCTTCGAGGCCGTTGCCCGCCACGGCAGTTTTTCCCGTGCGGCAGAAGAGCTGTTTGTCAGTCAGGGAGCCATCAGCAAACAGATACGCAGTCTTGAAGCGCACTTTCAGCTCAGCCTGTTCCATCGCGGTGCGCAGGTCAGCCTGACCCCGGCAGGAGCACGCCTGTTCGACCAGCTGTCTGGCGCCTTCAGCCAGATTCAGCAGGCCTGCCAGAGCATGGTGCCGACTGAAAAGCTGGCGCTGAAAGTCCCCATGACCTTTGCCGACCGCTGGTTTATTCCGCTGCTGCGCCAGTGCGAGCAGGAAACCGGCCTGCGCCTGAGCGTGACCTCCGCCTGGAAATACGAAATTGACTTTCGCCGCGAGCAGTTCGACATGGCCATCATCTTCAATGACGAGCCGGGCGGTGACCACTCGGTCTATACCGAAACCCTGATCTGCGTAAAAAGCCCCCATTATCCCGGCCCGCGCCCCGGCGAAAGCACCGCCGACTGGCTGGCTCACGCTCACCTGATCTCCCCCTCACGCATTTTCAATGACTGGGACCGCTACCTCGACGCACTCAGCCTGCCGCGTGCCATCGTGCAGCAAGCCTCGATGATCGCCACCGACTCCATGCTGTCAGCCATTCAGGCCGCCAGCCACGGTCAGGGGCTGGCGGTGGTGGATAAACTCTTTGTGCAGGAAGAATTGCAGAACGGCCGTCTGGAACAGATCGACCCGACCGAAGTGCAGCCGGGCGGCCACTATCAGCTGTGCTTTGCCAGCCACTGGAAAGGCACCCGCGAGCTGGACAGCCTGTACCGCTGGATGGTGGAGACACTGGAAAGACAGACCGGGCAACCTGCTCAGGAGAAACAGCACCGATAAGATGATTGCCTGTTTCGCCTTGGATGTGGTGTGATAGGCAGCGCGTGGATAAGCGCAAAATGCTCTTTAAAAACAAAGGTTGTCAGATTACCTTCTGCAACACTCCAACAAATCACCGTCAACCACTTGATTTCAAAAGAAATCTTGTCAAAAAAGCGGCGATTTTCGGGTGCTTTTCAGGGTCTGCCCTGTGGATAACCTGGGGCCGTCAAAAACCGACTCGCAATGCTTTGATTGTAAAAGAGAATTTTGGGGTGCTCCCGCAGACCCTCTGGCCGTTCAGGCCGTTACGACGTATCGCGAGTGTTATACTGATAGCTGAATGAGCCCCCGCAGACCCTCTGGCCGTTCAGGCCGTTACGACAGTGTCCTGCTCCAGCGCTGTGAGGGTATCCCCCCCGTAGACCCTCTGGCCGTTCAGGCCGTTACGACCTTCCGGTTCATCGTCACCGTAGTCAGGTTCGTCATCCCGCAGACCCTCTGGCCGTTCAGGCCGTTACGACACTACTGTGTCAGAGATACGTGTGTGAGCGTAGTCTGAGTCCCGCAGACCCTCTGGCCGTTCAGGCCGTTACGACATATCAGTAAGATGTTCAATAGTTACAATGGTGTCTTTCCCGCAGACCCTCTGGCCGTTCAGGCCGTTACGACTTCAGAAAACTTTCCCGCTGATATTTTGAATATGAGCTCCCGCAGACCCTCTGGCCGTTTAGGCCGTTTTCTCCTGCAAGACTGCGATAAACGGTGCGGTTCGTGCCTCACCGTCACCCTACCGCTGACCTGATGTAGGGTGATGGTGAACGCAGTGAACCTCACCATCTGCCACTCACATCACCACCGCCAGATCACTAAAACACCCTCCCCGATCACAACTCCCTGAAATTTAACTTGTTATGTTCACGCTGGATGGTGGAGACACTGGAAAGACAGAGCGGGCAGACAGCGCCTGCTCTAGTGGAATAAGATGGCGACTGGCGCACAGCGCCGCTGCTCTTTAGACAATATGGAATAGATAGGGGTGACTGGCTGTTCAGGCCGTTACGACACCAGATCTTCAACGTTCATATCCAGCAGGTTAATACCCTCTGGCCGTTCAGGCCGTTACGACTGATTGCCCCGAATGTTTCGCTGAATGTATTCGTATCCTGCTGACCCTCTGGCCGTTCAGGCCGTTACGACCCAACAGGACACTCCCCGCCACTCCACGGAATCCATCCCCCGCAGACCCTCTGGCCGCTCAGGCCGTTACGACGCAATGCTGGCACGGATTAGGACATATTTTTCATCACCCGCAGACCCTCTGGCCGTTCAGGCCGTTACGACTTGCTTATCTGCTTTCTCATTACCAGGTCTCCATCATTTCCCGCAGACCCTCTGGCCGTTCAGGCCGTTACGACGGAAAGAGCGGAAGAATATGCCCGGCAAGTTTACGTCCCGCAGACCCTCTGGCCGTTCAGGCCGTTTTCTCCTGCAAGACTGCGATAAACGGTGCGGTTCGTGCCTCACCGTCACCCTACCGCTGACCTGATGTAGGGTGATGGTGAACGCAGTGAACCTCACCGTCTGCCACTCACATCACTACCGCCAGATCACTAAAACACTCTCCCCGATCACAATCCCCTGAAATTCAACTTGTTATGTTCACGCTGGATGGCTAAAACAGTGCAAAGCCTGTTTACAGTCATCCCCTTCCGGTGGCGCTGTATGCCCCGCCGAGTGAAGGATTACGGAGGTTCCGCAGCGTGGCCGATACGACTACCCCCCAAAGCCCCTGGTACAAACAAACCCTGCAACGCTCCACCTATTCCCTCAGCTTTACTACCCCTGCTTTTCTGGGTGATGCCGAACAGCTCGGCAACTGGCGCACACCGCCCATCAAAGCGCTGCTGCGTTTCTGGTGGCGCATTGCCAGCTGGCCCAGCATGAACGGTGATGTCGCCCGGTTGCGCACAACGGAAAAAGCACTGTTTGGTGGCGTCGGGCAAAACGGGGAAGAAAGAAATGCTGCCCAGCGCAGTCTGGTGCAGTTACGGTTGAATTCCTGGGAAGAGGGAAAGCTGAATAACAGCAATTGGCCAACATTACATCTGGACATACTAAAAAACGCGAACAATGGAAATGTTCGTGCGGATGCTTATCTAGGCTATGGCCCCATACTGCCTAAATTAATAGCTGAAATTGCGAGCGCTCGAATCACGCGTGATGCCCTAAGTCCTTTACAGAAAACAGAGCTCACTGTCACTCATGCCAAAAACGAACAACTGGCCGATGCTTTACAACTCCCCGTCCAAGACGTTCGGTTACCTTCCGATGCACTGGCACTCATGCAATGGTTTGGCACTCTAGGCAGTCGTAGCGTTAACGGTTGGGGATCAATTCAGATCACCGATAGCAGCATTCCTGCTCTGCCGACAGCCAACTCTCCTGTTCTTACCTCCGTCACCAGCAGCCTCGAAGACTGCTTAGTGGAAGACTGGCCACATGCGATTGGCAAAGATGGCAAAGGCCCACTGATATGGACCAGCCAAATAAACCTACCTTCATGGCAACGGGCTATCTCTTATCTGGGCCAGCTAAAGATTGATCTGCGCACAAAAGCAAAACAACACCGCTTCTCAGCCAAGCCGTACACCATGGCAGGTGTCCATTTACTGGGTTATCCAGCCGGACCTCAAAGAGACATAAAAAATAAAAAGAATGGAGAGATAACGACACCAAAATCTATTTGGACAATCGACGCATGGAAAAAACAAGGTAATACCCCGGAAGTCCGCATTGCCTCGCAACTGCGCTTTAAGGTGATCAGGAACAGTGAAAACACCTTTACCTGCCTGATCTACCACCTGCCTCATTCGCTCCCTGACTTCGCCGTTAGGCGCCTTGAGCCACTCCAGCAAAAATGGCTTAAAGATAACCAGCTTAAAGTTTGGCAAAAGCTCCATGAGCTACTGGATAACACCTCTGGCCTTGCCCGCTTGTCATCGCACCAAGGAGCCAATTGATGATGGCCACCCATTCTCTTTGGTCCTATAAACTGGCCGTTTGGAACCATGACCCGCTAGTTAACTTACTGCATTCAGACCCCCTTACGCTGTCACCCCGTGAGTTATCGCAAGATGAACACGCCTTACTGCACAAAGCCCAACAATGGGCGCAATCGGCAGAAGTGCCACAGGGGCTGAGTGCAGAAAGCCCGCAGTGGCTGTTTCAGCCCGATGAAACCTTCCGCTGGCAACATCCGCTCAATAGCGATGCCATAACGCCGCTGACCGCAGGCACCGCGCACGACCAGCAGGTGCTGGCTGCCAAACTAAATGCCCTGCTGCTGGAAAAGGACGACAAACAACGCGCCCTGACACTCTGGCGCTTTCTGCCTGCTCTGGCGGCGCTCACCAGCAAATGCAGCCCTGAGTTGGCTGCACTCTGGCCGCGCTTGCCGTTGCACCGTCAGGTGCCGGGCTATAACCGCTGGGCCCATCTTGATTTAACCAGTGCGCTGGCGACCGCCTTTACGCTGGATGACGAGCACAACCCGGCGCTGCTGACGCTCTCCTTCGGGCCGGTGCAGTCCTTTATTGCCGCCGCCCGCACCAGCTCAGACCTCTGGGCCGGTTCGCACCTGCTCTCCAGCATGGTGTGGGAAGGGCTTAAAGTGATTGTCAGCTACTGTGGGCCGGAGGCGGTGATCTTCCCCCATTTGCGCGGTATTCCCCTGTGCGATCTGTGGCTGACCGAGCAGGGTATTGATGCAGCGCTGTTTGAGGGTGAGCACTGGTGGAAACGTCAGTCTGATGCCAACTCGCTGTTTTCCGCCGCCCTGCCCAACAAGATTGTGGCGCTGGTGCCGCACAGCAAGGCGCAGCAACTGGCGGAACAGATACAGCAAGTGGTGCGTGACTGGGTGCAATCCACCGCCAAAGAATGCTTCGACCAGTTGCTCAGCTATGCAGGTGAAACAGCAGGCAGCCAGCATGGCTATCAACAGTTGGAACAACAGCTTGAGCACTTCCCCGATATCAGCTGGGCGGTGGTGCCTTTTAGCCCACTGGTCACTGAACAGGAAGGCAACCTTAATACGGATGAGCTTAGTAAGGCATTAGCACCCGCCAGCCCCTCTGACTTTATCAGCACCGCCCTGCTGCAAGGCCATGGCGATAATCGCTATCAGCCCACCCCGGCCACCTGCTACCCGGCGCTGTACCGGCTGCTGGACCAGCTGGGCAGCGAGGCCAAAAGCCTGCGCAACTTTACCCCCCATGATGCCCACGGCTATCGCTGCTCCCTGACCGGCGAAAGCGAATGGCTAAGTGCCGCCACCAGCCGAGAAGCCGCAACAGACGAGCTAGGCACCGCACCTAAAAAGCGCACCAATACCCTGTGGGCACAGGCGGAGAGCAAAGGCCGCCGCTATGGTTTGAAAAAAGGTGAACATCTGGGGGCGCTGGCCATGTTCAAGCGCCTGTGGCCCAGCCACTTTGTCAAACAGATCAAAAAGCAACCGGCAGTGGAGATAGAAGACTTAAACCGCTTTATCGTCTCCACCCACACCTTTGCTATCGCCACCTCGCTTAATCGGCTGCTGGAAAAGCCCACACAGTCTGATGTTCTGCCCGCCGACAAGCTGGAAAAACTGGTGAAACTTGCGGGATTGATAAAAGACTCCGACAAAGGCGAAGAAAAAGAACTCTGGTCAGCCCTACCTGCCAAGCTGGCCAAAAGCTTGCTCAATTCCACACTGACAGACGATCAGCAGCGGCATATTCGCCAGCTGCCAATACGGCTGGATGAACTGAAAGCCGACAAGAACGACGACGCCAGCCTGCAAGAGCTGGAGAAAGCCATCAAAGAACAACTGAGCGCTAAGGTCGAAACCTACTACGCCCTGATCCTGATGGATGGCGACAATATGGGCGCCTGGATCAGCGGTGAATCTCTAAGCGATGGCACGGCGACCAGCGCCTGCTACTCCCGCCTCTGGCCGGACCTCGCTGCCGACTCCCCCCTCGGCCAGTGCCCTCACCCCGGTTCACCGGCACGCCACTTGACTATCTCAGCGGCACTCAACCACTTCTCGTTGCATCTGGCCCGCTACGTGGTGGAAGAACTGTGCAGCGGCAAACTCTTGTATGCAGGTGGCGATGATGTGATGGCCATGGTCTCCATCGACGATTTGCTTCAGGCCATGCTGCTATTGCGGCTGGTCTACAGCGGTGACTGGCAGGGTGATTGGCCTACGGCGCTCAACGAACCTGCCGGGCTCACCCTTAACAACGGCGTCGCCACCCTCAACGGCAAAAGCTATGTGCTGATGGGCAGTAAGGCTACTGCGTCCATGGGGGCGGTGGTGGCTCACCATCAGGCGCCGCTGGGCATGGTGCTGCGCCAGTTACGTGAAAGTGAAAAGCGGGCCAAAAACCATGGCCGCAATGCCTTTAGCCTCAGCGTGCTGAAACGCGCTGGCGGCAGCCTTGACCTGACCAGCCGCTGGCATCGGCCTGACCTCGCCAGCGATCAGCCAGATCAGGAGCGCTACCAGCCCATGCTGCAACTGCTGGCGCTGCGCGACCTGTTTGCTAAGGAGCATATCTCGCGGCGGGCGGTCTATCAGCTGGAAGAAAAGCTGCGCAATATCCCACCCTGCCCGGTGCAAAAGAGCGGCGAAGGGTTCACCCGTGATAGCTATCAAGACCTGCTGGCGCAGCAAATCGGCTACCAGCTACTGCGCCAGAGCAGTGCAAGCGGCGACCCCATCCGCAAAGAACGCCAGGAGCAGGGCGAGCAGCTGACCGCTATGGTGATGGCCTTGTACGAGGCATCCACCACAGCCAGCCAGCCCGCCAACCGCCCAACGCCTGCCGAGTTGGCCCTGAACTTTTTACAGATGGCGGAATACCTTGCCCGCGAAGGCCGCACGGAAGAACGCCCTACTGCCGCCCCCGCACAGCCACAAGGAATACCCGCATGAGCGAAGACCGTTTTATTCAGCCGGTGGATGTGCTGTATCTGCGCGGCAATCGCCTGTTTGATGGTGCAGGCGATTACAGCGAAGCCCAGATGCCACCTTGGCCCTCAATGATGTCGGGCGCCCTGCGCGCACGGATTCTGGAAGATGACGGCAGCTTTGACAGTGAGCAATACGCTGAGAGTCGCCCCTACACCACCAACAATCAGATAAAAGAAGCCATTGGCACCCCGGAAAAGCCCGGCAACTTTACTCTTGACCTGTTTACCCTGGCCAAACGCGGCGAGGCTGGCCGTTATGAGGTGTACTTCCCCGCTCCGGCGGATGTGTTTGTCTATCGGGACAAAACCAGCCAAACCGTGACCGCCTGCTATCAGCACCCCACCCCGCCGCACAGCGCGATTCACACCAGCGCCCCGCTGCCTATGCTGCCACGACTGCAACAAGCCCTGCGGCAAAAGCCGGAAAGCGGCTACTGGCTGACCCTCGCTGGTCTGCATGCCTGGGCCAACGGGCAAAAAATAGCAGCGGGCGAGCTGATCAGCAGCAGTGCGTTATGGAAGCGCGATACCCGCCTCGGCATTGCCCTCGATGGCCACAGCCGCACCGCAGCGGAAAGCCAGCTGTATACCAGTGAAACGGTGGCGCTGGCCGAGGATGTCGGCTTTATCGCCCGTGTCAGCGGTGCCGAGGGCGTACTGCCCGGTAATGGTTTGCTGCGGCTGGGTGGGGATGGCCGCGCCGCCAGTCTGGAGACTGCCGCCTTCACCCTGCCCGCGACGGATCTGGACGCCATCTACAACAGCAAAGGCTTTCGCGTACTGACCCTCAGCCCCTGCCTGTTTACAGAGGGCTGGCTACCCAATGGCGTCACCCAGCCATCCGATCACACGTACCGCCTTGTTGCCGGTGAACTGCAGGCCACGCTGGTCTGCGCGGCCGTTGACCGCCCACAGGTGATCAGCGGCTGGAATCTGGCGGAGAAGAAACCCAAGGCCGCCAGCCGCTTTGTGCCTGCTGGCAGCGTCTACTGGTTTGCGCTGGATGATGACGTGCCCCGTGCCGTCCTCGATACCCTGCATGATGACCTGTCAGAGCTGTTTATTACCCAGCTCGACGGGCAACGCCGTGCTGAAGGTTTTAACCGTATTCTGCTGGCCCCCTGGGCTCGAACTACTTCCGGGAGTAAATAATGTTTCAAGCCTCTGCTGCCCTGTTTTTTTACGCCATCAGCCCAGTGCATGCCGGTGCTGGCACCGCACTGGGCGTTATTGATAACCCCATTCAGCGAGAGCGCCATACTGACTTCCCCATCATTGCCGGGTCAGGCATTAAAGGCGCCATACGCCACCACTTCTGGGCCGAAGCGGCTGACGACAAACCAAAGAACTGCAAAACCATGGTCGAACGCATCTTTGGCCCGGATTCGCAAAACGGCGAAGGCTTTGCCGGAGCTATCAGCTTTGGCGATGCCCAGCTGGTGGCCTTCCCCGTGCGCAGCATCAAGGGCGGCTTTGTCTACGCCACCTGCCCGCTGGCACTGGCACGGCTTAAGCGGCTACTGACGATCACCGGCCAGTCAGCTGACTGGGTGATTCCCGATAACAGCCTGCTAAAGGACAAGGCTCTGTGTGCCAGTAAGAAACCCCTGCTCAACACTACGCTGGCACTGGAAACCTTTACCTATCACGCGGAAACCGACGACGACAACGGCAACGTAGCCAAGCTGGCCAAGTGGCTGGCACAAGCGGTTTTTGGTAAGGACAAAGGCGACTACTTCCACGACAAGCTGACCAACGAGCTGGTGGTGCTGAGCGATGAAGACCTCAGCTACTTTGTGCGTAACGCCACCGTGGTCGAGCCCCATGTGCGCATCAATGACGAGACCGGCACCGCCGACGATGGCGGCCTGTTTTATACCGAAAACCTGCCGCCGGAAACCCTGCTGGCCACCGCACTTTTTGCCAGTAAAGAGAGAACTAACAACGACCAGCGTGCGCAGGCCCAAGCCTATAAGGCGGAAGATGTTATGCGTTTTGTGCTGGAGGGAGATGGCCATCAGCATCAGGGGTTACTGAATAGCAAGGTGATCCAGCTCGGTGGCGATGCCACCACCGGGCGCGGGCTGGTGCAGGTGAGTGCATTATTCACTGAGCATGCAGCGAAGGAGCACTCATGAGCAGGTACAAGAAACAGCAAAAATCAGCCATCAGTTCAACTTCGGCCAATACAAAAAAGATGAACGAACGCACTGAAAACGAGTTCCAGCCTCATCAGGCTGACAACCACGCAAAGCTTGACACTGATCAGACCCGCTCCGCCTTTGCCTGGCAGCAGGTCTGCAAGCACTACGCGGAATCAGAGGCTAAAGACGGCGACTTCAGCAGCTATGCCAATCTCTGCAAAGGCGTACCCGCGTTGATTATGAGCAACGGCCTGATGCAAACACTGGCGTTTTTGCAGAGTAAATACAAAGAGACTCAACTCAAGAATCAATCAGCGGAAGAGCTGAAGAAAGCCAAAGAGAAAAATGCACGTACCCGCCATCATTCGTGGCTGCTGAGCGACGTATTGAAATGCCTGAAACTGCTGAGTGAATCCGATGCACTCAGCCCTGCAACCTATCAAATTGCGATGAGTGATCTGGTGAAAAAGAACTCACTCGAATACCGCATGGCCACTGAACAGGCCATGGCCACCCTGCGCTGGTTACGCCAGTTTGCTTCAGCGCAGCAAGCCTTACTCGGTGATAAAACGGCCTCAGCAAGCGACACCAATGGCGAGCAACAACCGGCGGAGCAGAGCAATGGCTAAAGAAAAAGAACAAGAAAAAGAACCAATAACCCGTTGCTATGCCGTACCGGATTATCTGACCCCATTGCTGGCCGGTCAGGATATTCCCCCCGGCCATCGCTTTGGTCTGTACTTCAAAGGCTGGCAGCGCAGTGGCACCACCAAGGACGACTGGGCGTTAAACAAAGAACAAAAAAGCGAGGCATTAAAAGACGTCACTCAATTAGGCAATACAGCGGCGGAGCTATCTAAAAACCTACTTAAACGTCAGAGCACGCTAAAGGGCCAGATGCCTGAACAGGTCTTCCATCTTCACGCCAAAAACACCTCCCCCTTTATAACCGGCATGGGCAATGAGCACCCGGTGGAAAACGGCTTCGCCTTTCTTCCCCCCTACGGCGTGCCCTACCTGGCCGGGTCTGGCATTAAGGGCATGTTACTGCGGGCAGCCAAGTATCTGGCATTCAATCAGCGCGATAACTGGTCAGATGCTGCTATCAATGTCTTGTTCGGCTCGGCCGACATGGACGAAGCAGGCAACCCCATCAAAGGCCAGCAAGGTGCGCTGCGCTTTTGGGACTGCTTCCCGCAGGTCGCCAATAGCCAGCTTGCTGTAGAGATTATGACGCCCCATAACGGCGACTATTTGCAGGGCGACAGCACGCCGCATACCAGCGGCCAACCGGTGCCAATTCCCTTTCTGGCGATACCGCCTGAATCGGCCTTCGATTTCTTTATTCAGGCTGACCTTGCCCGCTTAGATCAGGCGCTGAAAAGCCACTGGCAAACGATGCTAAAGGCAGCGTTTACCACACTGTTTGAGTTTGTCGGCATGGGGGCGAAAACCGCCGTGGGTTATGGGCAGATGCAAAAACTGCAAACACCAGAAGAAGTGCAACAAGAGCGCAAGTTGAAAGAGGAAGAGGAGTCACGTCAGCGGGAGGCACGGCTAGAGCAGGAAGGCTATGGCAAGGAAAAGATCGACGAGCAAGGCGTCTACGCCAGACTGGAGGGATCGGCAATCTGTATTCAGGACAAGAATACAAAACTGATTGCCACTTTTCACAATGCCAAAACAATTTGGGATTCGTTACCCGATGACATTCTCGCCACATACAAAAAGAAGAAAAAGCCCATCAAGGTCACTGCCAGCTATGTCCAACAAGGTAACAACAAGACGCTAACTTCCCTCACACCAGAACCCGACCAGGCAGGTTAACCATGAATACCGCCAGCGCAGCCTCAGAACTTGACGGACCAGCCTACTTGCGCGCTTGCTTTAGCGCTGAGCAAAGCTCACTAACGGCCAAGATTTCATTGGCAAATACGTCCATTACCCATAGCGGCAAAATGGGCGAAGTGAACGAACAGCACTTTATCGAGTTTCTGCGCCGCCACCTGCCACGCCGCTACTCCGTCGATAGCGCTATCGTGATCGACTCCCAGGGCAGCGTTAGTGATCAGATAGATATTGTTATTTACGACAACCAATACACACCCATTTTGCTAGGTCAGCATGGGCATCATTTCGTCCCTGCCGAAGCGGTTTATGGAGTGATTGAGGTAAAGCCCCAGATTGATAAAAGCACTATTGAATATGCAGGTGGGAAAGCTGCGTCCGTTAGGAAGTTACATCGAACCACTGCCGAGATTCCCCATGCAGGCGGCAAATTCGCCCCCAAAGAACCCTTCCCTATTTTTGCCGGGCTGGTAGCTGCAAGACGTATTGAGTGGGAAGGAGGCATTAACAGTCAGGTGCTGTTAAGTCATCTGCAATCACTGGATGAGGCTCACCACCTCGATTTTGGGCTGGCACTGGAGGGCGGCCATTTCGACTTCTTCGAACGTGGAATGGAAACCACGAATCAACAGAACGCACTTGGCTTTTTTCTGTTTCGGCTGCTCGATAAGTTACAAAGCCTTGGCACAACCCCCGCCGCCGACTGGAAAAAATACGCCGACGTTATGCGTCAGCTGCCGGACCTCAGCACCCCATGAGCAACCTTCCCTTTAACGGCCTTGATACGCTGGCGGTGCTGTTCCCCCTGCGCTCGGTGCAGGTCAGCCTGCAACTGACCAGCGCAATCGAAACGGGTTACTTCCACCATGTGATGCTGCACGGCTGGCTGCGCAATCTGGCGGGCAGCCCTGACCACTTCAGCGATGGCCTGACCCTGACCGCGCCGGAGACGGGACGCACCCACTACGCCGCAGGCGATACCTACCGTTTTACCCTCACCGCCACTGCCGCTGCCGAACCCCTGCTGGCTCTGCTGCTCAAACGCCTGCGCCTGTTGCCTGCCAGCGCCAGCCATATCAGTGCGTCGCACATCCTGCATGACAACCTGCGCTGTTTAAGCCTTACCGACAGCGTGAGCGGCCAGCCGGTGCGGCAGCTGAGTGACCTGAGCGGCATCGGGCTTACGGAGCTGGAAGCACTGATCGACAGCGCCAGCCAGCTGCAGCAAGGCGAGCTGCGCTTTATCAGCCCGGTCAGGCTGAAGCGTGCTGAGGAAAGCACTGATAAACAGCACAAAGGCCGCAACCGCTATTGCCATCACCCCGACCAGCTGGACTGGCCATTGCTGGCAAACCGGCTGGCGGACAGCTTTATTACACTGGTGCAGCAACACAGCGGGCAACGCTACAGCCGTCCGCACTGGCCACAGGCCAGTATTCAGGTGCACAGCCTGCGCTGGCAGAGCGTGCGCTATAGCGAGATGCCCAATAAGGATATGGGCGGAGCACTGGGCAGCCTTCACCTATACTTGCCCAACGCCCTGCCGCGCTGGGCCTGGGCACTGCTGATTCTGGGCCAGTATCTGGGTATCGGTCAGGGCCGGGGCTTCGGGCTGGGGCAATACCGGCTGCAGCCGGAGCTGACATTGCTAAGGGAATAACCCTGCCGCTGGCTTCAGAGCCACGGCATTGCTCTTTAACAATCTGGATAGGGGATGGTATCGGAGGATGGCCGTTCAGGCCGCTACGACGTTCAATGAACGTTCGGCCTCCGTCACAAATGTCGTCTCCCGCAGACCCTCTGGCCGTTCAGGCCGTTACGACAAATTCCAGCTGGTGAATGGTTGGAACTTCCAGACTGTCACCCGCAGACCCTCTGGCCGTTCAGGCCGTTACGACGAATCACAATTACTGCCTTTTCAAGATGACACAACACCCGCAGACCCTTTGGCCGTTCAGGCCGTTACGACTCAAAAAATCTTGTCTTGGGCAAAGGCATAGTCTTTCTCCCGCAGACCCTTTGGCCGTTCAGGCCGTTACGACACTCTGGGAGTGCGGGGTCATTGAGGAAAAGTGAGTAGGCCCGCAGACCCTTTGGCCGTTCAGGCCGTTACGACTTCATCGAGAGTGGGTTGATTGCGTGCCGACGTCGTGGCCCGCAGACCCTTTGGCCGTTCAGGCCGTTCAGGCCGTTCAGGCCGTTCAGGCCGTTCAGGCCGTTCAGGCCGTTCAGGCCGTTCAGGCCGTTCAGGCCGTTACGACATCATGTTTTACGTCCCCATGACAGTAATGCTGAGAAGACCCGCAGACCCTCTGGCCGTTCTGGCCGTTCTGGCCGTTCTGGCCGTTCAGGCCGTTACGAGTACTGCA
>NZ_LAPT01000090.1 GCF_003194385.1 Pokkaliibacter plantistimulans | reverse complement strand
AAAGGTATTTAAATCAACAACGCATCATCCAAAAGGTATACCTTCTTCCAAATTTTTCAAGGATGAGATACTCAGCATGGTGACTCCCTCCGTTTCTCATACCTGTCCAGAAAACATGATGGTACATCGATACAGTAAGCGAACCCTTGATGCCTATTGGTACTGGATGGAGTTTCTTCTCCAATTCCGCAGGGATGGAATAGTCCGTCTTCTCGATACACGCATGCACCACGGCGCGCAGATACATGCAGATGCGGCCTTCGCCACTGCTGGCTGGCGAGGGCCGATTGACCATTTATGACGTAAGGCGTCAGCGGCTGTAGATCAGCGGATCATAGCGTTCCATCAGGGTCTGGGGTTTGGCTGGGGTCGTAAAACCGTACTGGCTGTACAGCCCGTGCGCGTCACTGGTGGCGAGGGTAAAGCGCCGCAACTGCTGTAAATCATCATGTTCAAACACCGCTGCCATCAGCTGTTTGCTGTAGCCACGACCGCGGAATTCAGGCAACACAAAAACATCAACCAGATTGGCAAAGGTGGCGAAGTCAGAAATCACTCGGGCAAAAGCAATCTGCTGATTGCCAAGATAGCCACCAAAACACAGGGAGTGCTCGATGGAACGCTCCACGCGACGTCGGTCAATGCCTCTGGCCCAGGCCGATTCCTCACTCAGAAAGCGATAGATCACATCCAGATCAAGCTGCTGCCTGTCAGTGGAAATGCTGAATACGGCTTCACTGTGCTGGCTGGCGGGGGAAGTGCTCATGGTAATGAGAGGCCTCGGTCAGGGATAAGGTGGGAGCAAAATAAATCATTGAAGATAGCACGGTGCTGTTTATTCTTTTCACAGGTTTTTTATGAGAAAGCTGGCGTGTTAAAGAGTGGTCACATGTCAGGTCAACGATGAGGAGATTAAGGATGAGGTCATCAACGATCAGCGTTTTCAGTCTGCGCGGTCTGGCCCTGAGTGGTATCGCACTGGCCCTTGCCGGGTGCGCCGGGCAGTCCTATCGCACCATGTCAGACCCGCAGTTGCAGGCGGCCTATCAGGCTGCAGTGCAGGACGCCGCCGTGGCAGAGCCGGGCGAAATCTCCAGAAACCTGACTGCCATTGTGCCGGGCAATCGTGCGTTGGTGTGGGATAACGATCAGTCCCATGTGCTGATGGTGACCTGGACGGCATGGAATGGTTATGACACTCAGGTGGACACCGATCAGCAGTTGAGCCGGGAAATCTGGGTCACTGCGGCGCCTCAACTGCAGCAGTTCTGCCGCAAGAACAGTGACGCGCTGCGACTGGAGCAGCTGCTGGGCCTGCCGCCACACAATGGCAAGACGCGCTTTGTGGAGCTGTGGGTGCAGCCCAAGGATATGTTCCGCCCTGCACCGGATTCAGAGATTTCCGACCATGAGGCAGAGGTCGACTTTCCTTCGTCGCCCTATATTGCGATCAGTAATGAGTACAAGGCTTGGTTCAATCAGCTGCGCGCCAGTTCCTACGGTGACAAGGGTTACCCCTGGACCCGTCTGGGTTATACCTACGACTGGGGCAGTGCATCCCATGTGGGGCTGAGCGAGTTTGTCATCCGCCCGGGCGCTACCGTGCATGTCAAAGGTGTGGTTGAGAACGCTGCCTACTGCCATTAAAAAGCTGGCTCAGTTATCCCATCAGGTGCCATTGAAAGGACATTCCATGATCGCCGTTATTGCCACTATTACTTTGCGCGAGCACAGCCGCGACGCCTTCCTGCAGCGCATGAAGCAACTGGTGCCGCTGGTGCTGGAAGAGGAAGGCTGTATCGAGTACGGGCCTTATATCGATATCGATGCTCCGGCAGGCAAATTCGATCAGGATGCTAATTCGGTGATCATGATTGAGCGCTGGGAGTCTGAAGCCCATCTGCAGGCGCACAGTGTGGCTGCGCACATGCAGGCGTATCGGCAGGATGTCGCGGACTGGGTGGTCAGTGTTTCTCTGCGGGTGCTGGAGCAGGCCTGATCGGTTCAGTTGCTGACAAAAGGCCCTGACAGGTATCGGCTTCGATACCTGTCAGACGTTCTTGTCAGCATGCTCCGCCACCACCGCAGGCAGCAGCTTTTCCATCATATACACGCTGTCTTCATCCCGAACGATCTCCAGACCGTAGCGCAGATAGAGTTGCAGTGCCGGGTTGGATTTGAACACGCGCAGGCGGAACAGGCTGCAGCCGGTATGGCGAGCCAGCCACATACTGCGTTGCAATGCTTCCTTACCGACTCCCCGCCGCTGATAGGCCGGCTCAATTTGCAGGTCCCACAGATAAGTCCAGGGCTTGACGATCTGCAGGCGCAGCAACCCGGCGGTTTTTGCTGGTGTCACGGTACTGTCGAGCAGAATGAAATTGGCCGTGCAGGGCCACTGCTGGAAATACACCTTGGTGCTCCATTCGATGCCGTACTGCACGTAGTAGCGCCGCATATTGTTGTAGGTCAGATCATGGGCGTACTGGCGGTCATCGTCATCAGCGGCGCGCAGGTCGAGGGGCAGAGGAGGGAGTCTGGATGCACTGGTTCGATCACGGGGTGCGTCATGCATTGAAGGACTGCTGGAGCGTACCATTCCCATGGCTGAATCCTCTTCCGGGTGTGCGCGGTAGCGATGCCGCATCCAATATCGCTGTAAGTGGTGTCAGTGCTGAGTCCGTTGGCGCTGCACCTGCACCTGCACCTGCACCTGAAAGCAGGCAGGGACAAGCTGTTCTCTAAAGTCTGAATAACTGATCGCAAGTGTCATACCTGACTGCAAGTGTCATACCTGATCCGCAGCTACGGCTCAGGTCAGACTTTGTGCACTTCCAGTTTGTCATCAATGGCTTTGAGCGCCTGGGTAATGGTCAGAAAGCGTTCGCGCTGGTGGGCCGTCATGTTCTTGACGATCTTCACCAGTGGGCGCATGTAGAACAGGCAGATATTGAAGATCTGTTTTTCCTTGAAGGTGCCTTCACGACAGGCACTGACGCCCGCCTGGACCATGTTCAGCTTGATCTCCAGACGCTCACCGCCCTCCTTGACTGCACGCAGCAGGGTAAAGAAAGACGCCTCAAACTGTTCCTTGCCGTATTCGTTCATGCCTTTTTCGACCAGCTCATGCCATGACTGGTTGTAATCAACCTTGTGTACTTCGATGGGCATCATGGCGACATTGGCAATGGCGGCCATCGCCTGACTCTTCTTGGTCAGCTTGCGTTCGATGCGCAGCTCCAGCTCTTCGTTGACCAACTGGCCGTATTTCTTGTTGACCTTTTTTTCCCATTCCTCGCTGGTAAGCGGCTGATTGCCTTTCAGTCGGGGTGTGGAGCGCTGTGCCTCGATATAGAGGTCTTTTTTAACTTCCTGCTCGGCATCCTTGTACTGCTGTTCGTGCAGTTGCCTCAACTGCCGGGCATTTTTCAGCTTCTGCCGGGATTTTTCCTGTCGTCCTTTCACTTCGTGATGGGATTGCAGGCGTTTTTCCAGCTTGGTTTTACGGGCGCCAGACAGCGCTTGCAGCGCTTCCTGCGACAGGTTTTCCCGTGATTTGATCAGGTTTTCCAGCTCCTGAGCAAAGTCGCGACCAAGGTGACGGAAGTGCGCCTTCAGAAGCGCCTCGTCAGCAAACTGGTTGGCTACTTCGAGCTTGAGGTAGTACTCCAGCAAAACGTCTGTCAACTCATGCGCTCTTTTCTCATCACCCTGTTCGACCGCCACGGTGGCTTCGATGATGCTCGATTTGATCTGCAGGTCGGCATTGCGCGGGTACTTGTCAGACAGCACCTGCAGGGTTTTGCTCATCTTGTCGAGGCTGCCGACATCCTCTTCGGTCGGTGTACGGGTGTTTTTCTTATGGCCCCAAACGATACGCCGGTAGAGGTCCGAATCGACCACAGCAATATTTTTATGGCCATAGATAATGCTGCGGAAGGCGCGTTCTGCGACCCCGTACTGGCCATTGAGGAAGGCCACGTGGCCAAGCAGACTCTGTTTGTGCATCGATAGTGGGCTGAGGCTGGACGCCAGCTCCATGGCGTACTGGGCCAGATCGTAGTCCTGCTCCAGACAGTGGATACGGGCCAGCCAGTCGTAGGCTTCCAGTGCCAGAAAGCGTTGATTCAACAGTTCGGCAAAGCAGCGTTTGGCATCGGGCAGACGGCCGAGAAAGAAGTTGGCGATGCCTTTACCCATGGTAGCCCAGGGCACCGGGTAGTCCTTGCCTTCCATCTCGCGATAATGCAGATCGGCCTCTTTATACAGGGCCGACTCGATCAGAATGCGGCCGAGCAGACGGTCGCCGGTCATGGCCAGACTGGGGGTTTTGAGCTGGGTAATTTTCTTGCGCAGCCAGGACACCGCAGCACGTTCGTTGTGGTTGTCCAGATCGTCAAAGGCGGGCTTGAACACCGAGCGGACGTTGGCAATGCGGATGATCCGGTCAATCAGATCCTTGGCATTGATGGGCTTGTGAATGTAGTCATCCGGCGACTCTTCCAGCGCGGCAAACATCATGCGTTCACTGGCTTCGCTGGATAGCACGATAAAGGACGTGGAGTAGGGCAGCAGCTTTTGCCGTCTGGCATCCACCAGTAAAGAGTGGCCGTTGCTTTGGGCGCCACGCAGTTCAAAGTCGCAGATCACCAGAGCAAAACGGTTTTCTTTCAGCAGGCGGATGGCCTGAGAGTAGTTGTCGGCATCGTACAGCTTGCTGGCACCACCGCGACGAAGCATGTCCTTGATCAGGTTGATCATGGGCGCATGGGTATCGACGATCAGAATCTTTTCATCCACCAGCGAGCTGGGAATGAAGTTGATAATGCTGTCCTTGAGATCATTCCAACCACTGACTAGCTCAGCAGTAGCGACTTCACGAACGGTTGGTTCTGACATGCGGTAATTCCGTAATCCCTGATTGGTACTTCTCGACAACACATTCGTCATCAGATGGTCTGTTGCCATCTGTTGCAGCATATCCGTCAAACCCGGCTATTTCAGCTGTTTTGTGCAGCGTTGATGCAATCAGTTGGCCGGGAGCATGCCGGACTTAACGCGGGCCTGCTGCGGTAACGCCGATTTTGGTCATATTGCACCCTCTCTTTCGTTGAGCAGAACCACTATTCGCCGCAAGAGAGGACTAAAACTGCCATAAACGGACGTTTCCGCGTCACAGCCAGTCAAGTCCGACAAACTCCTGATCGTCAGGTTTCTGCCATACTGATCGCCATCTCATCGGTCATCCGCAGCGCCTGAGTCAGGCTGGTAAAACGCTGGCGTTGCGGTAACGCCATGGTGGGCGTCAGGCCCATCAACGGGCGCAGGTAAAACAGACAAATATTGATTATCTGCTTGGCCTTGGGCGACCCCTCACGGCAGGCGCCGATCCCTGCTTGCACCATGTTGAGCTGAATGGTGACGTCGTCGCCGCCTTGTTTGATGACTTTCAGCAGACTGAAAAAGGCGGGCTCGTAGCGCTCGCGGGCATAGTCCAGCACAGCGCTGGTTAACTCCTTCGACCAGTGCGGACGTGGCTGCTCCTGAATGCTCACCGGTAGCAACGGCAGATAGTGGACAGCGGCCATGGCCTGCTTTTTTCGCAACAGGTTACGTTCGATGCGGTATTCCAGCTCATTTTTGCAGCGTTGCCTGAAGGCGTCCTGCACGCTGCTGACCCACAGCGGATCATCGCGCGCAGCTTCCCGTGACAGCTCATCAAGCAATACCTGGCTGAGTGACGGGTCCATACTTTCCCGCACCTGGCGCACCAGCTCTTCATCCAGCTCTGTGGTGGCTGCCGGGCGTTTGTCCGGCATCGGCACGTCGCGGCGGGCATCGATAAAAATGTCGTGCAGCACCTGTTTCTCTGCATCCTGCAGTTGCTGTAGATGCATCTGGCGCAGCTGACGGGCACTGCGCTGGCGCTGTTGCTGGTGCAGTATCTTATTGCGCAAGGAGTGACCAGTGCGCTTGCGCTGATATTTGGCCCGCAGTGCCTCCAGTTCTTCGGCAGACAGGCTGGCGCGATAGGCTAATGCGGCGGCCAGCTCGGTGTGAAAATCGCGGCCCAGTAAGCGAAAGTGGCTGCTCAGCTGGTTGCGCTCCTTCAGCTGGCTGAAGGCATCAAGCATCAGGTAATAGTCGATCATGGCTTCAGCCAGGGCAGCTACGCGCTCATCGTCCAGTTCTTCCTGAGCCAGAACCGACTCGACCAGCATGACTTTGAGCTGAACCTGGGCGTTGTCCGGCTCTTTCTCCTCCAGTGCCTTGACCACCAGCATCAGGCCATCGGTCTGGCCAACGGCTTCCGGGCTGGGCAGATAAGCGGTAGAGCCACTCTGGCCAGCACCGCCGTCACCGTTATCCCAGACCCGCTGCTGATAGAGCCCGGCATCCGCTTTGGTCAGGTTGCGATGGTTCCAGGCCACGCTGCGAAAGGCTTTTTCCGCCAGACCATTCTGTCCGTTCATGAAGGCAACAAAGCCCAGCTGGCTCTGCTTAAACGCTGACTGGGGATTGTGCTGGCAGGCCAGTGACATGGCCATTTGCGCCAGCTCGAACTGACGTTCGCAGCAATGCATGCGGCTGAGCCAGTCGTAGGCTTCTGCTGCGAGAAAGGGATGGGGCAGTAATGCACTGAACGCATCGCGTGCTTCGTCGTTGCGATCCTGCAGATGCAGGCAGATGGCCAGACCCAGATGGCCCCAGGGCACAGGGTGAGAATGGCGGATCATCTGCCGGTAATGCTGCTCTGCCTCAGTCAGCTGATTATTCTTCAGCAGCATACGGCCCAGCAGGCGCTCGGCGCGCATCCATAACCCCGGTGAGCTGGAGTTCTGCAGTGCAGGCAGATGGTGTTGCAGCCAGTCGATGGCGGTGGTCCGCTGGCCCTGATCCAGTGCCAGCAGGGCGGGCGCCAGCAGTTGCCGCTGCTGGAGTTGCAGCAAGACTTTGTCCAGCAGCTCCTTGCTGTTGACCGGCTTGCTCATCCAGTCATCAGGTGAGTCTTCCAGCGCAGCATTCATCATCCGTTCGCTGGATTCACTGAGCAGGTAGATGAAGGCGGTGGTGTGGGACAGCCATTGCTGACGTCGGGCCTCTACCAATAATGTCTGGCCCTTGTGCTTCGGGTCACGGACTTCAAAGTCACAGATCACCAGACCTGGCTTGTGCTTTTTCAGCAAGCGCAGGGCGGTGGCGAAGTTGTCGGTATCGTAAAAGGAGGTCGCGCCACCGCGGCGCAGAATGTCCTTGATCAGCTGAATCATCGGCAGCTGGCTGTCTACCACCAGAATGGTTTCACCATGCAGACTGATGCCGTCGCTGTTGTCCTGCTGGGGCTCGTGAAGGTGCGAAGAGCGCTGGCCGGGAATCTCTGCCATGGGCCGCGTCACTCAGGCCAGATGTCGGAGGATAAACGGACTTGGCTGTGATGACGGGGGATAGGTCAGGTTCTGCATGGCGACGACTCTCTTGCTGTCAGCTGTTCTTGTATTGCAGTGCAGCGCTGCCGCCAGCATGGGCTGGGGCGACGAGGCATTCTCAAGTGTAGCTCATGCTTTATCGGTTGTAGCGCCCAGTCCTTTAGCCTCATGTGGGGTGTGCGTTACTGGCCGGGTGTGGTCTGCCATCGCCGTGTCAGCCTTCAGGTAGCCAGGTGCGGAGCTTTTTGCCAGAAAAGACGAAGTCATTCTTCTGGTAGAAATCAAAGCTGCGTTGCCAGCGTGGGTCGGCAGGAGCGGATACGTCAATACGCTTCCAGCCGCGCTGCTGACCGAGCACCCGAATCTCTTCCAGAACCCGGGCACCCAGGCCCTGATTGCGCCACAGCGGATGAATCCAGAGCTCGTTGATGATGCCGTAGGCACCTTTGGCGAAGAAGGAGAAACACTCGTTGAGGGTAACAAAGGCAACCGCTTCGTGGCCTTCCTCCCACTTGAATGCCCAGTGGCTGGGGCGACGATTCACCCACTGCCGCTGTATTTCCGCCAGCTGACGTTCGTCATAACAGCGCTCTTCGCCAAACAGCTCGGCGTAGAGGGTATTGAGCAGATGGCTGATTTCGACAAAGTCGTACTGGGGGTCCAGCTCGGTCAGAGACATAGTCAGTTTCCTTAAATCCAGTGTTTGACGTTATCGAGGTGCATATAAAGTCGGCACTGCAGATTGATCAGCAAGATTAATGCCTGCCGCTCTTGTTTACTGGTAATTGATCTGCAAGGGAATCTGCACGGGGCAGCTTTATCTGTTGCTGACAAGATTGGCAAGGTGCTGAGCTTGTAAAGTGTTGACATCGGCGAGTCAGGGGCACTTCGGATGGGCTGCGGGTGAGGGTTAGTCATTGAGAGGTAAACATTGTGACAGAGGCAGTACAGCATATCAGCGTGATCATCGACGCGAGTTTCGACAAGGTTTACGCCTTTCTGGTGGAGCCCGCCAATCTGCCACTATGGGCCAGTGGTCTGAGTCGTTCGCATCTGGAAAGCGCCGGGCCGGGCGATGACAACACCAGCCATTGGTGGGTGGAGGCGCCTGCGGGGCGGGTGTTGGTACGTTACAGTCGCAGTAATCCCTTCGGGGTGGTGGATCACTGGGTAGTGTTGCCCGATGGCAATGAAGTGTATGTGCCGATGCGAGTGTGCTCCCTGTCAGGTCAGGGATGCAGTGTCGTACTCAGCCTGATTCGCCAGCCCTGGATGAGCGATGAGGACTATGAGCGTGATGCCCGCTGGGTTAGGGAAGATCTGCAACGACTACAGCAGCTGATGGAGCAAAGCAGTTAAAGCAGCCTGTTGCGCCACGGCTGGGCTGCCATATCACGGCACGCCCTCAGACCGGTGGCCGCTCGCCAAATACGGGCTTGTCATGATAGCCCGCCGCCGCCAGGGCTTTGGCCAGCAACAGCTGATGCCGCCCGGCTTCCTTCATCTGTAGCAGTACGGTTGCGAGCGGCGCTGCCAGAGCTTCATGTCTGGCGCGGTTGAGGTAGCAATGCCCGGTGGTGGCTTCCGGCACGCCTGCTTCATAGATAAAGGCACCGGTTTTCAGCGCGGCATAGCCCTGATCGGTGCACATATAGTCATAGACTGCCTCTTCCACATCGAGGAACAGTCTGGAACGACCTTCCTGCAATTTCAGCAGCCCTTGCTCAATGGTTTTGACGTACCCCACGTGGCCCGGCAAGTGCAGATTCAGTGCCTGTTCGATTTCCTTGATACCCTGACGGCAATCAACAACGCCTGAGAGTGTTTTGAGGTCGGACCACTGCCGGATAGTGTCGCTGGCGTCGAGGCTGAATGCTGCGAAGCGCACCGGGTTGTTGGCCGTTTCCACCCGAATCAGCTCAGGATAGAGATCAGCAAAGCGGTACACCCGACCCAGCTCGCCGTCTACTTCGCCGCTGCGGCTCATTTCCGTTGCACGATTGGCAGGGACTTCGACAAACAGAAAGTCATAGCCGAGGGCATCGAGCGCCTCGGTGTACACCGCGATCAACCATTGGGTACGGGGGTCTTCGCGCTTACGGCTGAAGACAAAGGACAGAACAGGGCGTGTTGTGGTGCTTGCATGCACTAATGCAGGGCAACACAGCGCAGAACCCAGACCAGCAAAATGCTGTAACAGCAAACGACGATGCATGGCAGGTATCGGAGCCTTGTGAGTGGGGCAGGTGTGCTGAAGTGATCCGCCAGCTTTAACAGGTCGTTGAAAATCTATCTGCGTTGCCGAATACCGCGTCAAAAACAGGCTCAAAATGCTCATTTAGTCCACTAAACTCCGCTTTTTCGCCTGTTTTTTCCTTGTCTCGGCTGCCTCGATAACGCTTTTCAACAGCCTGTTAAACCGCCTCGGGGTGAATGTGATGACAAGCTATCCCTGAATGATGGCAGTATAGTGTCGATCACACCGCAGCCAGTGACAGTAATTGCCAGTATTGCGTCAGCATAGACGCCTGATGCGTAGTCTGCCGCCGAGATGTCGCTACGATCACATACACGGGCGTCTGTCAGTGGAGGGAGACTAACACGCAGATCATCAGCAGGTCCTAACGGCTGAAACGCCGGAACAGGCTGTAGTGCCACTGGCGGATGGCAATCACCATGGTATTGCCGTGACGCTTGGCCATGGGCAGCTCGGCGTCGCGGTGCATGGTCGCATTGAACTCCTCTGCCAGCTGCTGCATACGCCGTTGCAGCTCGATATTGCCACCGTCACTCAGCAGGCCGTTCAGTACAATCAGCTTCTCGCTGGGGCGATCAAAGCGCGACTGAAAGAAATCCTGTGCCACCTTCTCCTGAAAAAAGCGTTGTATCGGGCCGTCGGCAATCCAGCCGAAATTGGCTGACACCTTGAGACGGATACGATTACCGGGCAGCAGCTCGATCAGCTTTAGCCTGTCCAGATGGGCCAGCTTGCGGATCAGGGTGTGCTCATCAATGGTGTAGTGCTCAAGCAGATCGGCGAAGCTGAAACCGTTGATCACGCTGACCGTGACCAATAACAGCACCAAATCTGCAGCGATCTCCTCTTCCTGCTGGCGCTGCAGCTGGTTCAGCTGGGGTTGCTGGCGAGCGGCGGCGAGCGACAGATCGCTGAGGTTCATATCCACCAGCAAACATACCTTTTCCAGCCTCTGTAAAGTAAAGTTACCCTCCGCAAACAGCCGCTTTACCGACGCTTCACTCAGTTCCAGAGTCATTGCCACGTCGGCATAGGTCTTGCCATGTGCCTTGAGTTCACGTTTCAGCGTGGTCAGTAGCAGATCGATCTGGCTCATGGTGGGGTATCTCATTATGAACAGGCAGGGGAAAGTGACGGGTGAAACAGAAAGGTAGCAATATACGCTACTTTTCGTTGTGCTGTGCGCTACAAGAAAGGATCAGGTTGCATGGAAACCGCACTGATCCGAGGATGCGATGGTTTCC
Organism: Pokkaliibacter plantistimulans; assembly: GCF_003194385.1. Classification (GTDB taxonomy): domain Bacteria; phylum Pseudomonadota; class Gammaproteobacteria; order Pseudomonadales; family Balneatricaceae; genus Pokkaliibacter; species Pokkaliibacter plantistimulans. The sequence goes on along the minus strand of NZ_LAPT01000090.1, from coordinate 7,765 downwards.
AACCAGTGGTGGCGATTGATACTGATCGCTATCCGGGCAGACATCAGCAGGGTCAACTCTGTGGTAATGCGGGATTACCCGACCTGATCTGATGGCTGCTCTCGACTCAGGGACAGCTTATGAAATCACTGATGCGGACACTCGGCGCAGTGCCGTTTCTGGTGGCGGTGTTTCTCAATGCCTTCACCGATCTGGGGCACAAGATCGCCATTCAGAACACCGTCTTCAAGGTGTATGACGGCAGCGAGCAGGTCATTCTGACCGCCATCATCAATGGCCTGATCCTGCTACCTTACATCCTGTTCTTTATCCCCGTCGGCTTTCACTCCGACAAGTATCCCAAGCATCAGGTGATGCGACTGGCCGGATGGGCGGCTGTCGGGCTGACGCTGGCGATTACCCTGTTCTATTACCTCGGCCTGTTCTGGCCAGCCTTTGTGATGACCTTCCTGATGGGGGTGCAGTCTGCCTGGTACTCCCCGGCCAAGTTTGGCTATATCAAGGCGCTGTTCGGTAAGGAACATCTGGCCGAAGCCAATGGCCGGGTGCAGGCCATCTCTATCATTTCCATTCTGGCGGGCACGCTGGTGTTCTCCATCCTGTTTGAAGGGCGCTATAGCAGCGAGCTGACCACTCCCGGACAGATCGTGCAGGTCATGGCCCCCATGGGCTGGATTCTGGTGGCCTGCAGCGTGATGGAACTGCTGTTGCTGTACCGCCTGCCTGCGCTGGAGCAGCCTGATTACAGCCAGCACCTGACCCTGCAGCAGGCATTTGACCCGCGCAAGATGGCAGAAAACCTGCAGCCAGTGCTGAGCCGCAAGGTGATACGTCTGTCCATCATTGGCTTGTCGGTATTCTGGTCGGTTGGGCAGGTCATGCTGGCGGCGTTTCCGGCCTTCGCCAAGGAAAAGGTAGGCATTGACAACACCATCGTGCTGCAGGGCATTCTGGCGGTAACCGGCGTGGGGATTGCCATTGGTGCCGGTCTGGCCGCACGTTTTTCCCGCAACTATATCGAAAGCGGCCTGATTCCGGTCGGTGCGGCCGGGATAGCCATCGGTTTGCTGATCCTGCCGCAGCTGGGTTCGTCACTGGCCTTTGCCGCAGACTTCCTGTTTATCGGGGTGATGGGCGGCCTGTTTATCGTTCCGCTGAATGCACTGGTGCAGTTCCACAGCGGTGAACATGAACTGGGCAAGGTGCTGGCGGGTAATAACCTGTTCCAGAACATCGCCATGTTCTCCTTTCTGGTGCTGACCGCGCTGTTTGCCCTGTTGGGCATCAGCAGCCAGCATTTGCTGACCATCATCGCTGTGATTGCCCTGCTGGGCGGTATCTATACCGTGCTGATGCTGCCACAGAGTATGGTGCGCTTCCTGCTGTCACGGATTCTGGCTCAGCGTTATCGCATTGAAGTGCAGGGCATGAAGAACATCCCTGAAGAAGGTGGAGTGCTGTTGCTGGGTAACCACATCAGCTGGATTGACTGGGCGGTGGTGCAGACGGCCTGCCCGCGCCCGGTGCGTTTTGTCATGCAACGCAGCATCTATGAGCGCTGGTATCTGAACTGGTTCTTCCGTCTGTTCGGCTGCGTGCCTATCGAGTCAGGTGCCAGCAGCAAGTCCTCGCTGGAAGTGGTGGCCAGGCTGCTGGATGAAGGTGAAGTGGTCTGCCTGTTTCCCGAAGGCGCTATCAGTCGTAATGGCCATCTGGGCGAGTTTCGCCGTGGCTATGAGCGCGCCTGTCAGCTGGCCCAGCAGGATCTGCAAATAGTACCTTTCTACCTGCGTGGCCTGTGGGGCAGCCAGTTCTCCCGTTCATCGGCCCATATCAAGGCCATCCGCCGCTCCGGTATGTACCGTGACCTGATCGTTGCCTTCGGCCAGCCGCTGCCCAGAACAACCACGGCCAGTGAGCTGAAGCGCCACGTGTTCGACATTTCCATCGCTTCCTGGGAGCAGCATGTGGATTCGCTGCCCACCCTGACCGAAGGCTGGATCGACGGCGTCAAACACCTTGGCCAGCAGATGGCGATTGCCGACAGCCAGGGTGTTGAGCTGTCTGCCTACCGCGCGCTGGCTGGGGCACTGTGCATGGCCCGGCGGTTGCGCAAATGTGAAGGCGACCATATCGGCATGCTGATTCCTGCCAGCGCAGGTGGCATGCTGGCCAATATGGCCGCACTGCTGGCAGGCAAAACACTGGTTTGCCTGAACTACACGGCCAGTCACGAGGCGCTGAAATCGGCCATCGAACAGTCCGGTATTCGCACGCTGGTAACCTCTGAACGCTTCCTGTCCCGTCTGGAACAGAAAGGGATGGATGTGACGCCGGTGCTGCAGGGGCTGAAGATCGTCTATCTGGAGTCACTAAAAGAGCAGATCGGCAAGACCGAGGCGCTGTTCAGTCTGGCTGCTGCCGTAGTACTGCCGGGCTTTGTACTCAAGCGCTTCTTCAACCGTTCACGTCGCTCTCAGGATATCGCCGCTATCCTGTTTTCCAGCGGCAGTGAAGGGGCGCCCAAGGGTATCTGCCTCAGCCATCGCAATATCATGACCAACGTCAAACAGGTTTCCGATGTGCTCAACACGCAGGAGCGTGACGTGGTGGTGGCCTCATTGCCGTTGTTCCATGCTTTTGGCCTGACCGTGACACAGTTTATGCCGCTGGTGGAGGGCATCCCGGTGGTCTGCCATGCAGACCCTACTGATGTGGCCGGGGTGGCCAAGGCCATCGCCCGTCATAAGGCGACGCTGTTGTGCGCGACATCCACCTTCCTGCGTCTCTACTGCCGTAATACTAAGGTGCACCCGCTGATGCTGGACAGCCTGCGGATCGTGGTGGCTGGCGCTGAACGTTTGAACCCGGAGGTGCGTGATGCGTTCCAGCTCAAGTTCAACAAGCGCGTGCTGGAAGGGTATGGCGCGACGGAAACGACACCGGTCGCGGCGGTGAACCTGCCTGATGCACTGGACACTCACTACTGGCAGGTGCAAGTCGGTGGTAAGGCGGGTTCGGTGGGCATGCCGCTGCCCGGTACCAGCATCAAGATTGTCGATCCTGAAACCTGGCAGGCGCTGCCTACAGGAACAGACGGCATGATTCTCATAGGCGGGCCGCAGGTGATGGTGGGTTACCTCAATAACCCTGAGAAAACCGCGGCAGTCATCCGCGAAGAGCAGGGCATGCGCTGGTATGTAACGGGTGACAAGGGCCATCTGGACAGCGACGGCTTCCTCACCATCGTTGACCGCTACTCGCGCTTCGCCAAGCTCGGTGGTGAAATGATCAGCCTGAGTGTGGTGGAGAACACCCTGCTGCAGGCCATGCAGCAGCCCGAACTGGAGCTGGTGGCCGTGGCCATCAAGGATGAACGCAAAGGCGAGCGGGTGGTGGTGCTGACGGAACAGACACTGGAGCTGAGTGCGGTCAAGGCAGCAATGCTGGCAGCCGGTGCCAACCCGCTGATGATCCCTGCGCAGGTGTTTACTGTCGCGGCGTTACCTCGACTGGGCACAGGCAAGATGGATCTGGCTGGTGCAAAACGCATGGCGGCCAGCTGTGTCGCCGAGAGTGACGGCGAATAGCATCAGCCTGAGCTGAAACCAGCACCTGCACTCAAGGCCAGCAGGTGCTGTCTTCCTGATCGATGCTTATTGGGATATGGGTGGGGCAGGGGAGGCAAGCTCTGCCAATTTCCCCTACAATTCCAGCCACCCCGGAATCAGCCAAACTCACCAAAGAAGATTTGAGAGCAAGAATGAAACTGATGACAAGCAAGCGAGTTGTGGTTCAAGCCGGTACGTTGGGCCTGTTGTTGCTGAGTCTGACCGGTTGTATGGATAACCTTAATCTGAAGATGCCAAGCTTCGGGCTGGGCTCAGGCAGCGAGAGTGCTGAAACGGTCAAGGCAGAGCAGCCCAAGGCAGAGTACAAGCCGTTCAAGAGCAAAACGGACGATGGCACCGAGCGCGATATGGTGATCTATCTGTCCAACCACCCCAAACCCTGTCAGGGCGTCGCCGCTGGGCTGTGCATGGAAGTGAAATACGACGCCAAGGAAGACTGGTCGCTGTTCTACGGCAGCATTGATGGCTTTATCTATCAGGCCGGTTATTACTACACCCTGAAAGTACACCGTGGCCTGCGTGAAAACCCGGCGGCAGATCAGTCCCGCTATGTCTGGAAGCTGTTGGAAATAGTCAATAAAACTCCGGCGACCAAAAGGGCCGATGGGACTTCTCTCGAATAACCGCTAACCCTGCTTTACCCATTTCTGCACTATCCTGGATCATTCTGGCCCGGAACGTGTTCAGGGTCTCGCGAGCTGGCAGATCGTGAACATATTCCGGGCGGATGCAGCCCTGCATCCGCTCACACCTTCCGAGCTGCTATCAGGCCGACACTGAGCCTATGGCCTTATCCTTGCACAGTTAAACCTTAGCCCTGTTTATGAATGGGGCTTGTCGAGAGTAAGGACTGTATTGTCCCCGACTTGTCATTTTTGCAACCTAAACTGACGCCAGCATTTAGCTCTGCCCGGCGAACCCCTTATACTCGGCCACTACGTACAACCCCTAGAGCCTTGCCTTGATGCAGTACTTTCAGGTGGGAGCGAAGACAAAAGGAAGTCCAATGACCCTAATGACCAATCCACAGCAGAATACCGTGCGCATCATCGAGCCCTTTGGCTACCAGTTCAGCGGTGATGTCGTCGCGTTGAGTTGTACTTTTGAATGCGATGCGGCGTTAGCCGAAGGCTGGTCACTCCGCTTGCTGGCCAGCGTGGTTGAGTCTGTGCAGGATGTCGCCATGGTCAGTAACGGTATCCAGATTGCCAGTACTGAACTGCAGGCCCTGTCGCAAGGCAGTCTGGACTGGCAGCAAACGGTTGAGGCCGCCCCTCCCGCAGGCAGTCAGGCTTACCGGCTGGCGCTGCAACTGGTCTCTCCGGCAGGGGATACCGTGCAGGAGTGCCCGTTCGATCAGCTGCAGACCTTTATCCAGCCGGCATTGCAGGGTGGTTGCCAGAGCGTCAGTAAAGATGGCCAGCAGTTCTTGCAGGTAGACACCGTCGCTAACCCTCGTGAGCCAGAAAACCTCAGCGGTAGCCTGAGCCTGGAATTGTGGCAGCTGGAAGCGCCCTATAGCGGTGGCAGCTTCACCGGTGAGCTTCTGGTGCAACGCAGTCTGGGATGTCTGGGTGGTGGACAGCAGTGGCAGAACGTCACTCTGCAACTGGAGCCTTCTATTGCTAGCCTGCCTAATCAGTACCTGATGCTGCGTGAGTGGACCACACAGGGCTATATCACCCGCGATTATCTGCTTGCTCCGGTGTTTGCATTCCCGGCTGTCGAGGTCGTTGCAGATGCTGAAGTCACTACGACTGTCGAGGCAACCGAAGTAGCGCAGCCAGAAAGCACTGAAATGGAAGTCAAAGAAGATGCTGTCGAAGCGGCACCAGCCCCAGTATCTGAAGTAGCTGAAGCGCCTGAACCGGCAATCGAGCAAGTAGCCAGTAAGACAGCAGCGGCGAGTAGCAAAAAGAAAGCCGTGGTAGCGGACAAACCCAAGGCTCAGCCCGAGCTCTGCTCCATCAATACCGCAGACCCTGCCGCACTGACCAAGGTTAAAGGTATTTCCCCACGTCTCGCCAATGACATCGTGCGCCATCGCCCCTATCAAAAGCTGGATGATCTGTTAAAGGTCAAGGGAATTGGAGTAAAGGTACTGGAGCGTATCGCGCCGTATTTGTGTGTTTAATTTTTTATAGAACAGCTGTTGTGAGCTAGAGCTTTTCTTCGGCTTCTCTAACTGTAGAAGCCGAAGGGTTCTCATTTGTTATGGTTTTATATCCCATGTGGATCGCATGTTTTCCAAACCCTCTATTAAATCTTGTTTCGTATAGAACTCTTTAAGTATTTCATAAGCAGTGTTGATGTTTGTGCAAATTGTTCGGTTGTCCCATGCGTCGTCACCAAATAAAGTCTTACCTCTGAAAGGTGAGTCTTCAGGCTCCCACCATTCTAGAATACTCTTTTTGTGATCATCTGAGTTGGTGAGTAGAACAATTCTGAATTGACCACCTATTGAATCTATTCCTAAGAGATGGATATATGCATCGTTTTTGGTCGTGTTATATAATTTCAAAAAACCGCCATTGGGGACTACTTTGTTGATAGCCTCTTCTATTTCTTTCCAATCTGGATGTTCAATATTGTAAGGTTCGTCTTCTACTCTGCATCTATAGTTAAGGAGCCGTAAGCCTTCCTTATTTAAGTCGTTCACTATTAGTCTCTTTTGTACTGAGTTACCCGAGTTATAATTTTAACTCAGGTAACTATTTAATTTTTCAATTTCAGATTATTAATATTGGCTAAACATAGGTTCGACTGTAAATACCTTGACGCCAGTTTTCCATATTTTCATGTCGCCTGCAACTGTGTCCACAATAATTAGCCTAGTTAATCCCGCTCTGTCTGCTGCTTTTGGAAGATATTTTGTTATTCAAGAACTAACTTGAATTGGTCTTCAAATCCAAAATTTATATCTTGCTCTTCTACCCTTTGTAGAATTTTTATAATCTTCTCATATGAGGAATCTAATTCAACTCTTGAATATTTTGCGTCTTTCCATATAAGAGTTATTGGTCTTTCAATATCTGTGCTTAAAACATCCCAGAGAGCATCCAAGTTTGAGCCATAGTATTTTGGAAAGTCTAAAGCTTCTGCTATCTGTTTGTGGAAATCATGCTCACTTTTAATATCTTTTCCATTTATAATAACTTTCATTTTTGATCTTCTCCATTTTGGGTATGAAGTTTAAAGCTTTGTTTGCTGAATATATATAACAATGGTAATGATGCTCATCTTTAACTATCGATTGGCATTTAATGCTCCTAACAGTAAACCTCTTCTTCCTCGGAGCATATAATTTCTAATGATCATTAGTGGGCAAAAGGTTAAGTCTGGCGCTGTAGCACTGAATTTAGCAATAACCGGAAGCTTATAGTAGTAATTCACTGGATTCTCTAAGTCGATATCCCAGTGTCCCCCTAATTCTTTCCTGAATACTTCACCCAAATATCGGGCGCATCTGTTCATAAAGTTATCATTTTTTTCTTCAGTACTATCAATTAAGTGCTCTAAATTTTCTAAACTATTTAAAGAGTAATCAAGAATATAGCCATTCATATTTGCTATAGAGATAAATGACTCTAACACATCACTCATCTCGAACATGAAATCTTGAAATTTTGCTAGGTCACTTTTTTCTTCGTTCATTTTAGATTCTCTCTATTGTCTTTAGAAATGAAGTTTAATAAATGTATAGAGGTCGCAGATATTATAAGAGCTTTATTCAGGTATAGGTGGTAGTGTATGCACGTTCAATTTTTGAGACTGTATTGTCAATTGGTATAAATATATTTTTGACAGATGGTGTGCTTAGTTTTAGTAATGGATGATCTTCCGAAAGATAAGGGTCGATATAAAGGGGTGAAATACATCGCGCCGTATTATTTTTTTTACCTGTCGTGGATAGCTAAAAAGAGAAACTATTGTTCTTCGTTTTAAACCAAGTCGCTACACTTAAGGAATATAAGAGTTGTGTGTATTGCTTTCAGTTTAGAAGAAAAAGGGGGGATAACTGATGTCACCCCCCCCCCCCTTGCTTTGGTTAGCTATTTAGAAGAGCCCATGTTGACTCTGCTGGTTCAAGAAATGGGTAGGGGTTGTGATAGTTCTCCAGTGGTCTAACCGGC
>NZ_LAPT01000009.1 GCF_003194385.1 Pokkaliibacter plantistimulans | reverse complement strand
TTTTCTTGTCTCGGCTGCCTCGATAACGTTTTTCAACAGCCTGCTAAGCCATCTGATCCTGATTAGCCACGGTAGTAACGCTGTGGCACAAAAGGCATCGCGGCAACGGTCATCTTCAGGGGTTTACCACGCACCATAGCAAAGACCTCACTGCCAACAGCTGCGTACTCGGTGGCAACGTAGCCCATGGCTACCGGAACCTGAGCCGTCGGACCAAAGGTACCCGACGTCACCTGTCCAATGACCTTGCCATCCGCATCCACCAGCTCAGTGCCTTCCCGTACAGGGGCGCGACCTTCACCTTTCAGTCCAACGCGCTTGCGTGACACTTCTTTGGTGCGAATCTGCTCGAGAATGGTTGCCGCTCCGGGGAATCCACCTGCACGCTCACCGTCCTGACGACGTGACTTGGAGATTGCCCACAGCAAGCTAGCTTCGACAGGCGAGGTGGTGGTGTCAATGTCGTGGCCGTACAGGCACAAACCTGACTCCAGGCGCAGTGAGTCGCGTGCGCCCAGACCGATAAAAGCCACCTCTTCATGCTTGAGCAGCTCGCGAGAGAAACGCTCGGCATCAGCGGCAGGCACGGATATTTCGTAGCCATCTTCACCGGTATAGCCAGAGCGGCTAACCATGCACTCAATACCCAGCAACTCATAGACGCCAGCATCCATGAACACCATTCTGGCCAGTTCAGGATTGATGCGCGCCATTACCTCGGCGGCTTTCGGCCCCTGTATCGCCAGCAAAGCACGATCATCAAGCACCTCAATGGTCGCCTGCTCGCCAATATGACTGCGAAGATGAGCAATATCCTGATCTTTACAGGCGGCATTCACCACAACGAACAGATGATCACCGAAATTGGCAACCATCAGATCGTCAAGGATGCCACCCTGATCATTGGTAAACAGTGCATAACGCTGCTTGCCCAGAGGCAAGTCCTGAATATCTACAGGCACCAGCTGCTCAAGCAACGACGCCGCTTGCGGGCCATGCAGCTTCAACTGCCCCATGTGAGACACATCGAACAAACCTGCTGCTTCGCGAGTATGCTCGTGCTCCTTTTTGACACCCATTGGATACTGGACAGGCATCTCGTACCCGGCAAAGGGAACCATCTTGGCACCTAACTCGACATGCAGTGCAAAAAGAGGTGTTTTCAGCAGGTTTTGTTCAGACATGACGTACTCCAGAGCAGCACCAGACAGGATCTGGTTCCAATCTTCTATGCACTTGCCTCAATTTTGAGATCCGTGCCCATTAACGATCTTTCATCAGCATTGACTGTGCTACGCATTCACTGCCAGCAGCACTTTGCAGAATGCACGCAAGCCTAAGTCTAGTTGAGGGAGAACTCAACAGCATCACGTTCACTATTGGAAACTCAATCAACCAAAAGTGATCAACATCCAGCGATGGAGAGGCATTCTAATATGAGCCCAGGCGGCCAAATCATTAATTATGCTAATGCTTCTATTAATCCATCCCCCTGCAGCAACGTTGAGCACTCCCCTATACTGCCATCTCATCAGAGCACACTGAGCAGATTAGTACTGATGATTGAACTACTGCAGATGCGGCAAGTTTCCAATAGGAAACTTACTTGAGCATCAGACCTGCCGTACCGATTGTCATTATCAGCACTGCAATAAGCCTCACAACCACCCCAAGTAAAGAGATGCAGCCATCTTTCTATCCCGAGAGGCAGCAACTATGCAGGTGGTACCGCATGGAAAGTGAGGCACAACCATAAAAATCTGGCTCGCGCTGCAGGAATCAGTAGCAGAGCCACCCGTAGCACAGGCACAGAGCGTATGTCACTTAGCGTGTTTGATCTGTTCAAAATCGGCATTGGCCCCTCCAGCTCCCATACCGTGGGGCCCATGTGGGCAAGCTTTCGCTTTATTCAGGAACTGAAAGACCGCGATGTTTTTGCCAGCACCGCTCGTGTCGATGCTCATCTCTATGGTTCTCTGGCCCTCACAGGCAAGGGCCATGCAACGGATGTAGCCACCTTACTGGGTTTGATGGGGGAACGCCCCGACCTGACAGACCCCGATCAGGTCAACCACCGGATTGAACTGCTACGCAGCTCGGGTGCGCTGATGCTGGGCGGAGAGCGCCCGATTCCTTTTAACGAGACAGATAATCTGGTGTTCCATTTCACCCACTTTCTCGCCAAGCATCCTAACGGCATGGAGCTGAGAGCCTTCGACAGCGCTGGCATCATCCTGCACCAACAAACCTACTATTCAGTAGGGGGCGGATTTGTGCTGTCTGAACCAGAAACAGAACAAAGCAGTGAAGACCGCACCCGCCGGGACGATGACGTACCCTACCCGTTCCGTAACGCACAGGAACTGCTGGCCCTGTGCAAAGAGCACAAGATGACACTGGCGCAGCTGGTACGTGAAAACGAAAAGACCTGGCGCAGTGAGGACGAGTTTCGTCAGGGTGTGCTGAACATCTGGCAGGTCATGGATAACTGCATCCGTCGGGGCTGCAAGGAAACCGGTGAGCTGCCGGGCGGGCTGAAAATCAAACGGCGCGCCGCCAAGCTTTATAAAGAGCTGACCGAACGCCCGGAAGCAGGTTTCAAGGATCAGTTGACCGTCATGGACTGGATCAACCTCTACGCCATGGCCGTCAATGAAGAGAATGCAGCAGGCGGGCGTGTAGTGACGGCGCCAACCAATGGTGCTGCAGGCGTCATCCCGGCGGTACTGGCCTATTACGACCGCTTTATCCCCAACTCCAATGAAGAAGGCATCATCAACTTCCTCACGGTCGCCGCGGCCATTGGCATGCTGTACAAACGCAATGCATCCATTTCTGCAGCTGAAGTAGGCTGTCAGGGTGAAATCGGTGTCGCCTGTTCCATGGCCGCAGGTGCACTTTGCGCAGTACTCGGCGGCACGAATGAACAGATCGAGAATGCCGCTGAAATCGGTATGGAGCATAACCTTGGCCTGACCTGCGACCCCATCGGTGGTCTGGTGCAGGTCCCCTGTATCGAGCGCAATACCATGGGTGCTGTGAAGGCGATCAATGCGGCTCGACTGGCGTTGCGTGGGTCAGGTGAGCATCACGTTTCTCTCGACAGCGTGATCGAGACCATGCGCCAGACGGGCATGGATATGCAGGCAAAATATAAAGAAACCTCCACCGGCGGCCTGGCCGTCAATGTCGTCAACTGCTGATCTCATGCATCTGGGGACGTGTGCTCAAAAACATGCCCCCTGCAACCTTTATCCGCGTTAGAGGCCATTTCATGTCAGACAATATCGCTGCGTTTTTTACCCAGTCACTGACGGAAAGTGATCCGATCCTGCACCAGGCACTGTCTGGTGAAGGTCACCGCCAACAGGATCAGATTGAACTGATCGCCTCTGAAAATCTGGTATCACAAGCCGTGCTTGATGCCCAGGGCAGCCTGCTGACCAATAAATATGCCGAAGGCTATCCGAGTAAGCGTTACTACGGTGGCTGTGAATACGTCGATATTGCTGAAGGTCTGGCCATTGAGCGGGTGAAAAAACTGTTCGGCTGCCAGTTCGCTAACGTTCAGCCCCACTCAGGCGCACAGGCCAATGGCGCCGTCATGCTGGCACTCCTGCAGCCCGGCGACACCATACTTGGCATGGCACTGGATGCCGGTGGCCATCTGACTCACGGCGCGCGCCCCGCCCTCTCAGGCAAGTGGTTCAATGCCGTGCAGTATGGCGTGAGAGAAGACAACCATCTTATCGACTTTGATCAGGTTGAAGCGTTGGCACTGGAACACAGACCCCGCCTGATCATTGCTGGAGCCTCTGCCTATCCCCGTGTACTCGACTTTCCTCGATTCAGGGCTATCGCTGACAAAGTAGGCGCCATACTGATGGTCGATATGGCCCATATCGCCGGTTTGGTTGCCACTGGCCATCATCCCAGCCCATTCCCTCACGCCCATGTTGTCACCAGTACCACGCACAAAACCCTGCGTGGTCCGCGCGGCGGACTTATCCTCACCAACGACGAAACGCTGGCGAAAAAGATCAACTCCGCCATTTTCCCCGGCTTACAGGGTGGCCCTCTGATGCATGTTATTGCAGCGAAAGCTGTCGCCTTCGGCGAAGCACTGCGCCCGAGCTTTACCGGCTATATCGAAAAGGTGATTGCCAACACCCAGGCACTGGCCGATGTCATGCTGGAACGCGGTTGCCAGCTGGTATCAGGGGGAAGTGACAATCACCTGCTGCTGGTTGACCTGCGCAGCAAAGGACTGACCGGCACCGCGGCAGAACAGGCACTGGAGCGTGCAGGTATCACCTGTAACAAGAATGGAATTCCTTTCGATCCACAGAAGCCTACGGTGACCTCAGGCATTCGTCTGGGCACACCGGCTGGCACTACACGTGGGTTTGGTAGCAATGAGTTTCGTCAGATCGGCCACTGGATCAATGACGTACTGGATGCGTTGCATCAGAACCCTGAAGGTGACGATGCCACTGAGCGACGGGTGCGCAGGGAAGTCCAATCCCTGTGCAAACGCTTTCCTATATACGACTACTAATTAGCGGGAAAAACCGGATAATAGCGGGAAAATTTTTCCTTTAATCAACTTTTTCAATAATGACGGTCAGAAATAGACCGTATTTAACCCATAGGAAAAGAAAATGAGTCAGATTCCAGCCAACCTGCTTTACACCGATACCCACGAGTGGATTCAGGACAACGGCGACGGCACCGTCACCATCGGCGTTACTGATCATGCTCAGGAACTGCTTGGTGATGTCGTTTTCGTTGAGCTGCCAGAAGTAGGCCGCGAGCTGGCTGCCGGTGAAGAGTTTGGTGTTATCGAGTCTGTAAAGGCAGCGTCTGATCTGTACGCCCCCGTCTCTGGTGAGGTGGTTGAAGTCAACGATGCGTTGAACGACAGCCCTGAACTGACCAACAACGAGCCTTATGCCGAAGGCTGGATCTTGAAAGTATGCCTGAGCAATGCTGATGAATTGTCTCAGCTGCTCAGCGCTGACAACTATACTCAGGTTGTCGAAGACGAAGCTCACTAAGAATGCAGCCAGCGATCGCGTGAGCAGAAGCCGCCAGGGCCGTTCTTCAAGCCGTGTGGCCGATGCGCAACCGATCATGAGCATGTCCTATTAGAAAGCTCGCCATTCAACATGCCAAGGAAGGCAAAACACCCTGAAGAGAGCGCCCCAGCTCATCTTCAGGATACTCGGTGAAATCTCAGCGGAACCTCCGATCAGGCTTTACCGAAAACCATTGGGCTTCGGGCCGGGCTACCGACCCAGCAAATTGACCTTTTTACGGTTGTCCGGGCTATCCCACTGATACAGGGAAGCACTTCCGGCCACATTGCGAGAAACAGGTACTACGATGAGCACCCTAAGCAACCAGAGTCTGCAGCAGTTAGAGCAGCACGACGATTTTATTCAACGTCACATTGGCCCCTCTGCCACTGACGTCAATGCCATGCTGGCCAGCCTCGACCAGCCTTCCCTGGAAGCCCTGATCAACAACACCGTGCCTGCCAGCATCCGTCTGCAGACTCAGCTCAATCTGGGTGACAGCAAAACGGAAGAGGAAGTGCTGGGTTACCTGCGCAGCCTCGCCGACCAGAACATCGTCAACAAGTCCTACATCGGTATGGGCTACTACGACACTATCGTGCCCCCTGTCATTCTGCGTAACGTGCTGGAAAATCCGGGCTGGTACACTGCCTACACTCCTTATCAGCCCGAAATTTCCCAGGGCCGTCTGGAAGGTCTGCTGAACTTCCAGCAAATGGTCATCGACCTGACTGGTATGGAGCTGGCCAACGCCTCTTTGCTGGACGAAGCCACTGCAGCTGCCGAAGCCATGGCACTGTGCAAGCGCTCCAACCGCCTGAAGACCGACAAGTTCTTCGTGGCCTCCGACGTGCACCCGCAAACCATCGATGTGCTGGCCACCCGTGCCAAGTACTTTGGTTTCGAGCTGGTTGTAGGCAATCCCTACACCGAACTGGCCAGTCAGGAAGTCTTTGGTGTGTTGCTGCAATACCCCGGCAGCACTGGTGAAGTGCACGATCTGGAATCCCTGATCAAACAGGCCCACAGTCAGAAAGCATTGGTTTGCGTAGCCGCAGACCTGATGAGCCTGGTGATGCTAAAGTCTCCCGGTGAACTGGGCGCAGACGTCGTTGTCGGCTCTGCCCAGCGTTTCGGCGTCCCCATGGGCTTTGGTGGTCCACACGCCGCGTTCTTCGCGACCAAAGATGCCTACAAGCGCACCATGCCCGGCCGCATCATCGGTGTTTCCATTGATGCCCGTGGCAAGATGGCCCTGCGTATGGCCATGCAGACCCGCGAACAGCATATCCGCCGTGAGAAAGCAACATCAAACATCTGTACCGCACAGGCGCTGCTGGCCAACATGGCAGGCTTCTACGCCACTTTCCACGGCCCTGAAGGTCTAAAGAAAATCGCTGGCCGCATTCACCGCCTGACCTCCATTCTGGCGCGCGGCCTGCAGCAGAAAGGCATGGCTCTGCTACATGACTCCTGGTTCGATACCATCACTGTGGTTGCTGGTGAGAAGCAAGACGCACTGTACCAGGCAGCACTGGATGCAGGCATCAACCTGCGTAAGCTGGATAGCGACAAGCTGGGTATCAGCCTGGATGAGCGCAAGACTGCTGCGGATGTTGCGGAACTGTTTGACGTTCTGCTGGGCGCTGGCCATGGTCTGAACGTCACCGATCTGGATGCCAGTATTGTGACTGACAGCTATACCGGCATTCCTGCCGCCTATCAGCGCAGCAGTGCCTTCCTGACCCATGAGACATTCAATCGCTACCATTCCGAAACCGAAATGCTGCGTTACCTGAAGCGTCTGGAAAACAAGGATCTGTCACTGGTTCACGCCATGATCCCGCTGGGCTCCTGTACCATGAAGCTGAACTCCACCAGCGAAATGATGCCTGTGACCTGGAACGAATTCGCCAATATCCACCCCTTCGCACCGAAAGATCAGACACGTGGCTACCATGCCATGATCAAAGAGCTGGAAGACGCACTGGCAGAAATCACCGGCTATGACGCGGTTTCCATGCAGCCTAACTCAGGTGCTCAGGGTGAATACGCCGGTCTGGTCGCCATTCGTCGCTACTATGCCAGCATTGGTCAGGATCACCGTGATATCTGTCTGATCCCCAGCTCAGCACATGGTACCAACCCTGCCTCTGCTGCCATGGCCAATATGAAAGTGGTTATCGTCGAGTGCGACGAACAGGGTAACGTCGATATCGCTGACCTGCGTGCCAAGGCAGAAGCCCACTCTGCTGATCTGGCCTGCATCATGATCACCTACCCTTCTACTCACGGTGTATTCGAGGAAGACGTGGTGGAAATCTGTGACATCATCCACCAGCACGGTGGTCAGGTGTACATGGACGGCGCCAACCTGAATGCGCAGGTAGGTCTGTCTCAGCCCGGCAAGTTCGGCTCAGACGTTTCTCACCTCAACCTGCACAAGACCTTCTGTATCCCTCACGGTGGTGGCGGCCCCGGTATGGGACCCATCGGAGTGAAGAGCCATCTGGCCCCCTTCCTGCCCAACCATGTGGTCAACAACATTGACGGTCTGGAAGTGGAAGGCAACACCGCGATTTCGGCTGCGCCCTTTGGCAGCGCCCTGATCCTGCCCATCTCCTGGGTATACATCAAGCTGATGGGGGCTGCTGGCCTGCGTCAGGCAACCCAGCTGGCCATTCTCAACGCCAACTACGTCATGAACCGTCTGGCACCGCACTACCCAGTGCTGTTCCGCGGCAAAAACGGCAACGTGGCGCACGAATGCATCATCGACATTCGTCCGATCAAGGCAGCTTCCGGTATCAGCGAAGAAGACATCGCCAAGCGTCTGATGGACTACGGTTTCCACGCTCCCACCATGTCCTTCCCTGTGGCAGGCACACTGATGATCGAGCCTACCGAGTCTGAATCGAAGGCCGAACTGGATCGCTTCTGTGATGCGATGATTGCCATCCGTGAAGAGATTGCCAAGGTACAGGAAGGTGTCTGGTCTGCGGAAAGCAACCCGTTGGTACTTGCTCCTCATACTCTGGGTGACCTGACCGATGGCTGGGAGCGCGCATACTCTCAGGCTGAAGCGATCTTCCCCAAAGGGGTATCGCCCACCAGCAAATACTGGCCAACCGTGAACCGTATCGACAACGTCTACGGTGACCGTAATCTGGTGTGCTCATGCCCAAGCGTTGACAGCTATCGCTGATAACGCGGGCAACCCTTCTGCAGCAACATGATCGTTACAGAAGAACCACCCCAGTAAAAGCAAAGCCCGGCAGAGATGCCGGGCTTTGTTGTTTCATGATGACAAAACTCACTCATCCTTTCAGGACAACAGATCGTAGTCACGGAATTTATCAGCCAGAAAGCGGCTATGAGCCTCAATGGCGTTGATGTCTTCACGATGCAGGATATCGATAACCTTTAACGTCTCGTCCTGAAGCAACTGTAATTGCTGACCAAATAAGTCACTGCTGGTTTTCCCCTCTTTGACTATATGCAATCGCCGGTACGCTGGAGGGAGATTCAGATAGTGCTGAATAGCCGTTGGCAGGTAATCCGTCACAGTTTGGGTTACGAAATGGACCAGAAAGGGTGAAGCATTGAACTCAGCGGTCTTACCGATGACATAACTGAGGTTATCGCTCAATTCCTGCAGCAAAGCAGCCAGTCCAGGCGTCAACCTGGGTTTCACCCGGCGTGTCATTTTCTGCAAAGCGTCCTGCAGCTGTTCTTCTTTTTGCGACATTTCCTGCCGCAGGTCCCAGGTCTGAGAGCGCGGCACCCCCAGAGCACCAACGCCATACAGCCCCAGTACGATGGCCAGCCAGTAATCGGCAATAATGCCCCCGAAATAAAGCGCCATACCGATGATGCCCAGCAGGCAACCTGCAATATTGCTGTTGGAATAGAGATAGCGCCACGCCCGGTCCGACACTTACTGATATCCCCTGATCGCTTTGAATACCTGCACCAGATCCTGTTTGCGTGCATCAAAGGTACGCCCACCAGTGGTACTGGCGATAGCTTCCATTTCGTCATTGCTGGCGCTGCCAAACAGTATGGGAAACACTCGCACTCGCTTCAGATAGGCCGGTGCCGATTGCCACCATGACCGCCAGGCAGTGAAGTCAACGCCCTGGTTATTCTGCCCATCGGTCATCAGCACGATGGTGTAGTAACGCTGCGGGTCCTGCCGATACTGCTCGTCGATGTCCTGATAGGCTCTCAGCAAAGCATCATAAATGGCCGTACCTCCCTGCGCCTCCAAACCCGCCACCGTGTTGCGGATGGCCATCATGTCGCCACTGTCCTGCCGCACATCATGGATGGCAAAGCTATGCTCATCACGTACCTGATTTGAGAAGGGAATCAGCGTTAGCTGCTCACGGGCACGAAAACGTGCGAACTTCCCACTCAGAGTGGTATCCACGCCAGTCAGGTTGGTCACTGCTGCGCGTAACTGAGCGATACGTTCACCCGCCATGCTACCCGATACATCCAACACGAACAGCGATGAGGACGGCACACGATTCTGGTCAAGGAACATGAACAACGCCTGATCAACCGTCTCCAGCGTGCCGGGGAACGGAAGTTCAATCAGCCCGCTCCTGAACTCGCTGGCGAGTTTGACCTTGCGATTGACTGGCCTGCGGAAAGTCTTTTCCTGAATCAGAGCCTGAAAAGCCTCAGAGGTCAGATAGGTCACCAGACGGTTATAGGCTTCACGCTTGTCGGCCTTCAGCAGCATCAGCGGATAATCTGCCGTGACAATACCCTCCTGCGGATACAGCAAGAGCAGTGGCTCCTGTAACTCACCGGACTGATTAAGCGACAACAGCACACTTTCGTAGTTCACCAAGCCATCAAAGTGCTGCTGCTCCTGGACATAACGGTCAGCCAGCCAGCCTGAGCTGCCAGAGCGTCCGGTATTACCCTTGAAGAACGCCTGCAGTAACGTCTGATCCACATTCGCAAAATCAGGCTGCGCCGGATTGGGCGAAAACGCCGCCAGCAAACCAAACAGCGCAGAAAACCCACTGTTGGACGCAGTGGCATCGGTCATCATGAAGTCCAGCTTGCCCGCACTGGCCTGTTCGGCCATCTGCCGCCAGGTGACAGGGGTCTTATCATCCCACCCAAGGCGGGCAGCCACAGAGCGCTTGATACCCATCACTACCGGCGACAGCATGATTTTTTCCTGAGCGACAATCAGCCTGCTTTTCGCCTGCTCCTGTGTCAACGCGATATATTTGCCATGGCTGAACCAGGCCAGATCATAACGGCTGTCATGCATCAAACGATCGGCACCATCCAGCGTGCCAATATAGTCAAATGCCAGCTGCACACCCGTTGCATCACGGATCTGCTCAAGATAGGGCTCCAGATCCTTGAGCTCCGATCCCGCCAGCACATGCATCACCTCCGTGTCCTGCTTGTTGCAGGCTGTCAGTAACAGCAGCACAAACAGGCTGATCATCAAACGCATGACCACCACCATATCTCCTCCTACAGACTCAGCTCAGTAGCATCCTTGCTCTCCAATGCAGCCACCGCTGCGCTTTGTCGCTGCTCAGACATATATTGCTTGGCCTTGCCAACCTCGGCTTCCAACACGCCGATGGTTTGTTTCATCGTGTCCAACGCCTGAAGTTTGTAGTTATTGACGTTGTCGATGGATTCGTAAATATCACGGAAGGCCGCTTTCAGCGCCTCAATCTGCACCGCAGGTTCAGCGGCCTGCCTGGCCACTTCACTTCCCTGCTGCTTGAGCAGTGCGGCAGTTGACTGAATCAGGCTGCTGGTCGTGGTGTTGAGTGCATTGATCTGGTCAAGCACGAGCTTCTGGTTCGCCAGCGCCTGTGCCGTCATCACGGCATTGCGCAACGCCTGAATGGTGGTGGTAGTAGCACGATCAACGCCCTTCACCAGCTCCAGATTATTCTTGCGCACCACATCCAGCGACAGATAGGTCTGCACGTTGACAGCCAGATTGACCAACAAATCCTGCACTTTCTGCCTGACGTAAAACAGCATTTCCTCCTTGACGATGCGTGCCTTCTCCGGGCTTTGCGCCTCAATCTCGGCAATGCGCCTCTCCAGCTCTTCATCAATACGTTTACCGAGAAAAATGTACTGCTCAAGCCTGGACATCAATGTCCACAACGTGGCCCGTTCCTGCTCGATAGCGGCATTGTCTTTACGCAATTCGTCCTGACCATTCAACAATGCCTGAATGATGCCATTGAGGTGTGTTTGCGCACTCTGATAACGCTGGAAGTAATCACGCAGCTTGTTGCCAAAGGGTATTAACCCTAACAACTTGCGAGGTTCGAGCAGGTTACCCTGACGGCTGGGATCAAGCTCCTCACAGGTATTGCGCAGATCAACCAGCGCGCCCGCGACAGGAGACTTGTCATCCATCAGCCCCTGATTAATGGCATTAACAGGACGCTCCATCATGCGATTGGAGACTGAAACCGCAGTACGAAGCTCGGCATTCCCCATACTATGAATGGCCGACACCCGCTCCTTGAACTCGGCGGAGTCAGCCTCGGCACTGACAACCGTATTGACGAAGCCAACCACACGCTGCTCCAGATCGGCCCGTTGCTCTGCCGAGAGCGGCACCATGCCATAGGCTTCTTCTGCGGCGACAGCCGCAACTGCTGCAGGCGGTTGTAATGGGGTATGGCTCATAGCTGACTCCTGTCCGTTGCCTGAGGATTATTGATATGCCGACTCAATACGCGAGATGACTCTTTCGATCACTTCGTAGCTGGGCGGCTCTATGACATCAATGAAACTGGGGGCCAGTTGCAGCCCCAGCGATTTGACCTGCTGATCGAAGTAATCTCGCTGGTCATTACGAAAGCCATGAATGTTGGCCAGCCGCTTTAACTCCGGATCATTCTGCAGCAGCTCACCCAGCTTCCTGCCCCCTTCCGTCAGCGCCAGAAACACATGCTTGGAGAAGATCTCCGGTTGCGGATAGAGCAACGCTGCCTGGGGTGGCAAGCCTCCCTGCTCGGCATGGGCAGCTCCGATGTACTGCGCCTCATAGATGAACAACAGCGGTGTGTGCCCCATGCCCATCACCAGATAGTCGTCGAACGGTACCTGCGAGCTGCTTTCAACAAAGCCCTGATCAACAAACAACTGCTGGATTGTCGGAAACAGGCCATCGACCGAGGCACTGTCGGTGACTACCTGCTGCTGGTTAATCAGATACGCCATCAGCGCCAGATACATGGCCGCCGAGTTGCTTTTGCGCACATCGGTCGTTTTGATCAGGATCTGTCGTGACGAGGGATAACTGCGGTTGCCGGGCAGATCGGACCAACGCAACTGGTGTTTGAAGGCATCGAGGTAAGCCCTCATGTTCAGCACTTTATAACTGCCCTGAGATTGCACCAGCCCAGCCTGCTCCAACACTGCCGTGATGGGTTGCCAGGTAGCGATGGCCATAGGAGCGTAGAAAGGGGTGAAAGCAACCGCTTTCGGTCTCTGCTGCCTGATCAGCGCAGCAGCAGGTGTCCCGGCCGGGAAAGCAAAATCGACTTTATCCAGATCCGGGTGAGTTGCAATCTGGCGCGAACCAGCTTGCCGGGCGTCCACCACTAAACCGTGCTGAGCTAACACAGCGATGACCTGAGGGTCCTGAAAGAATGGCAGTTTTTCACTGCCCGTCAGCCCGACCACATGCAGTTGTTTACGTGCGGCCCACTGATCACTGGCAGAAAACCAAATACCTATACCGACCAGCACCAGCAATACCATTGCCAGTAGCGGGCCAAACAATCGCTTCATCTTTCGCCCTACCTTCCGTGTAACTCAGCGTTCAGACAATTTATTGCATAAATATTTCAAAATTGTGTCAAAACAACCTGTACACAGCAGTGCCTCGAAATTCTACCCAAATATAGGAAGCAATTCAGAGACAGGCGGAGAGATATGCCATTGCTAGCCACATTTGCCCATAGCGTTAATCCCCATCAGGTGAATGATGTCGTGAATGTGACAGCGATGGCCGTGATTATGGGCAGGTCCATTAGCAACTTTAAGATGGCTCCGGGTTGAATACTTATTAACCCTGAGTTGAGGATTCGTACCTGAAGTGTATTGATTAGGACTCCGACAGCAGCTACGGCGGCGCCGAATACCGCCTCTCCCGATAACAGATTCTTCGCCCTCCGGTCTGGTTTGCTGTAAGGCACCGCTGACCCTGTTACGCACCAACCAGCCGGATGGCGTTGACTGCCCGGCTGCGCCTGGCCGAATAAAGAACACAAGTCCACCTTCCAGTTCTGTGAGAACGGCGCCAAAACCGTTACCTGGGAAGCCACCTCCAAACGTGCCCCCCCGGAGTACTTCGCCCGTCATCCTGTCGCCACCCTGCTGAATCGCTCCGGCTATGAGCTGCGTTTAACCCATCCGATGGCCTGTGACCGTGCCTCCGATACCAATCAGCCCGTCAGCTGGGTGGACGCCTTTGCGGATATCGGCAAACCCTGCGCAGTCTGGCCCCTGACTCGGTGGCGTTTTATACCTCTGGCCGAGCCTCCAACGAGGCCGCTTATCTCTATCAGCTGTTTGCCCAGCCTTCGGCACCAATAACTTTCCCTACTGCTCCAGCATGTGCCACGAGCCCGCCATTGCCCCTGGTACCGCCATTGACGCTGATCCGTACCGGGGTGCATAGCCCGGCACTAACCTGCAGCGATGGTGGCAATCCGATTACCGGGCGAAGCCTTTTCAACCTTGATGGCGACAAATTTCGAGGTGGGCGTGAACGTGCGGTCACCATAGCTCTCAAGCGGCACCAGCGGATTGGTTTCGGGATAGTAGGCCGCCGCCTGCCCTTCCGGGATGTCATAGGCCACCAACTGGAACCCGCTTACCCGCCGCTCCTTGCCGTCTTCCCACAGGGATACCAGATCCACCTTGTCTCCCGGTGCAAAGCCCAGCCGCCGAATATCCTGCTCATTAACAAATACCACATCACGCAGCCCAAACACGCCACGATAACGGTCATCCAGTCCGTACAGGGTGGTGTTGTACTGATCATGAGAGCGTATAGTTTGCAGAATCAGATCCGGCTGATCACCCCGCTCCGTCACCCGCTCGTTGACCAGCTGTCCGGGCAGGGTCGTGGCGGTAAACTGCGCCTTGCCGCTGGCCGTTTTCCAGAGACGCTGCGCGGCGGTGTTCCCCAGATAGAAGCCGCCGGGCTTTTGCAGGCGAAGATTGAAGTCCTGAAATCCGGGAATGGTATCAGCGATCAGGTCACGGATGCGGTTGTAGTCTTCCAGCAGCCAGTCCCAGTCAACCGGATGGTTACCCAGTGTGGCTTTAGCGATACCGGCAATAATGGCAGGCTCGGAGCGCAGCTCGACTGAATGGGGCGGCAGCTGACCAAACGACAGATGTACCATGCTAAACGTGTCTTCAACGGTAATGCCCTGAACACCCTCCACCTGCATATCGATTTCGGTACGCCCGAGGCAAGGCAGAATCAGCGAATCATGCCCGGTAACCAGATGTGAACGATTGAGTTTGGTCGCAATATTGACGGTCAGGGCACATTGTCGCAGGGCATCGTGGGTTCGTCGGGTGTCAGACGTGGCCTGGGCAAAGTTGCCACCCAGACCAACAAATACCTTGGCCCGCCCCTCCTCCATCGCCTGAATGGCCCGCACGGCATTGTGTCCGTGGGCACGCGGCACCCTGAGCCGAAAGCGTTGCTCAATCGCATCCAGCAGCCATGCGGGCGGCTGCTCATCAATGCCCATGGTTCGATCACCCTGCACATTACTGTGGCCACGCACAGGCGACAGACCTGCTCCGGGTTTACCCACATTGCCGCGCAACAGCTGCAGGTTGATCACTTCCTGAATCGTCGGTACGGAGTGACGGTGCTGTGTCAGCCCCATCGCCCAGCACATGATGACACGCTCGGCCCGACAGTAGATGCGTGCAGCCAGCTCGATATCCGCCAGCGTCAGCCCTGACTGTGCCTCAATATGCTCCCACGGAGTGGCATCCACTTCAGCCAGATACCGCTGCAGCCCCGAGGTGTGCTTGTTGATGAAGGCATGGTCAAACACGGCAGGAGCCCCTGTCACCTCCGCTTCACGCTCCCACTTCAGCAGGAACTTGGCCATGCCGCGGAACATCGCCATATCCCCGCCCAGCGCAGGCCGAAAGTAGGCACTGCTGGTGGGCTCAGAGCGATTGCTGAGCATTTCCAGCGGATGCTGCGGATGCTGGAAGCGCTCAAGACCCCGTTCCTTCAGCGGATTGATACACACCACCTGTGCACCGCGTTTGACCGCTTCACGCAGCGGCTCCAGCATGCGGGGGTGATTGGTCCCCGGGTTCTGACCGATAACAAAGATGGCATCAGCCAGTTCCAGATCGTGAAACACCACCGTGCCTTTACCCACCCCGAGGGTCTCCTTCATGCTGACACCACTGGCTTCATGGCACATGTTGGAGCAATCCGGGAAGTTGTTGGTGCCGTATGCTCGGACGAATAGCTGATAAAGAAAAGCCGCCTCGTTGCTGGCCCGACCGGAGGTGTAAAACTCGGCCTGATCAGGTGACTCCAGACGATGCAGATGATCGGCGATCAGGGTAAAAGCGTCATCCCAGCTGACAGGGACATAGTGATCGGTAGTACGGTCATATTTCATCGGCTGTGCCAGGCGCCCCTGATACTCCAGCCAGTAATCCGTCTGCCGGGCCAGCTCACTGACACTGTATCTGGCAAAAAACGCCTGGTCCACGGAGCGCCCGGTAGACTCCCAGTTCACCGCTTTGGCGCCGTTTTCACAGAACCTTACCAGAGCACTTTCACTGGATTCTCACCAGGCACAGCCCGGGCAGTCAAAGCCGTTGCTCTGATTGGTCTTGAGCATGGCCTTCAGGTTCTTGAAGGCATTCTCACTGCCTAACCAGCTTTTGGTAACGCTTTTCAATGCGCCCCATCCTGCCGCCGGGCCACCATAGGGACGAATATGACCTTTTTCATTCATCTTGATATCTCTGCGATTAGGCCATTTACGTTTCAGCTCAACTTTAATTGAGATCCAATTAACGCTTTGGCTCTGTTTCTATGGAAAGGGAATTATTGAGGCGCAGACATAAAGAGAAATAAGCCATATTCAAATGCCTTGTTAAAAGGACAAATAGCGATTAGGCCTGGATCTTTTTACGTCGCATCGATTCACGGATCGCCTGTATTAATAGCCTACGACCAGTAATGAGCGGCCGTCCAATCGAAAGTAATGACGGCATCATTGATGGCGTCTATCAATAAGAGTTACGGAAAAATAAAACGACCCAAAAACAAATCACTTCAATTCATGATAGATAGCCTTTATTACTCAGTCAGCTTTTTCGATTTGACCTGTTACAGGATTAATCAAACAATTCCCGAACTAAAGGCTGTATTCAGTGTGATACGTGATATTCCACAAAAAAACGACCGGCAACACGGAAAAGGGGTACTGAATGAGCATCATCCGGCATGCACTGGTCGACCCTTTTCAGCGTCAGATCGACTACCTGCGGCTTTCTGTCACCGACCGCTGTAATTTCCGCTGTGTGTACTGCATGGCTGACGATATGCGCTTCCTGCCCAGAGAACAGGTGTTGAGTCTGGATGAGCTGGCACGTGTTGCTGAACGCTTTGTCGCTCTGGGCACACGCAAGATATGCCTGACCGGCGGAGAGCCTCTGATCAGGCAGGGTATTGTTGACCTCTGCCGACGTATAGCCCGTCTCGATGGCCTCAAGGAACTGTGCATTACCACCAATGGAGCGCTGTCGCCCACGCTGGCCACCCCGCTGTTCGATGCCGGTGTCGACCACATCAATATCAGCTTTGACAGCCTGAATCCCTCACTGTTCAGGGCCATGACCCGCACTGGCGACCGGGATCAGGTGATTGCCGGTATTGATGCCGCTAAAGCAGCGGGCTTCCGGCATATCAAGCTCAATACGGTGGTCATGCGCGGCCGCAACGATACTGAGGTCAATGAGCTGGTCCGGTTTGCCATTGAACGCCAGCTTGATCTGGCCTTTCTCGAAGAAATGCCACTGGGCACCATCAGTGATCACCAGCGTGGCGACACCTATTGCTCCAGTGATGAGGTAAGAGCCCGCATTGCAGAGCAATTCAGCTTGATGGCGGCAACGGACAATACTGCCGGGCCAGCACGGTACTGGCGCATAGCAGAAGCACCTGACATACGTATCGGCTTTATCTCCCCCCACAGCCACCATTTTTGCAGTAGCTGCAATCGCGTCCGAGTGACGGCCGAAGGTCGGCTTCTGCTTTGTCTGGGCAATGAGCATTCTCAGGATCTGCGCGAGGTATTGCGGAGCGCGCCTGGCGATGATGCTCTGCTCGATAACGCCATCATCAGTGCCATGGCCAACAAACCATATCGTCATCACTTTGAAGTCAATAACGAGGTGCAAATCGTCCGTTTCATGAACATGACCGGCGGTTAATCCCAGCGCAGGCACCCGATTATGATCGTTGCACCCAAGCCCAATTTCATCAGTATACTAACCACCCTGCGTGGCTCCATCGCCCGGAAGATAGCCGTACAGATTGTCATGGTAACCCTGCTGGCTTCGCTGATTGTCTATATCGAAGGGCAACACCCGCAGTTCTTTTCTCACTTCAGTGCCACTCCTTTCACCTTGTTGGGTATTTCCCTCTCCATCTTCATGAGCTTTCGCAATAACGCCTGTTATGACCGCTGGTGGGAAGGCCGGAAAGCCTGGGGCAAGGTGCTGGTGGAGGTGCGCTCTTTTATCCGTGAAAGTGTCGTTATCACCGACCCGGCTACACGAGCCTCGTTGCTGTCAGCGTTGTGCGGCTACACCCACGCACTCAATGCCCGTTTACGCAATGAAGATGAATTCGAAGCCGCACGTGAGTGGTTATCCTGCCCTGAAGCAGAGTATGGCATTCACGTCAGCGCAGGCATTCTGCGCCAGATCGGCCATCGCTGCTCAGAACTAGCGGCGCAGCAACAGATCAGCGAATGGCGTTACATCACTCTCGAGCAACGCCTGACAGGGCTGTCTGAAGCTCAGGCTGTCTGCGAGCGACTCTAGTTCACGCCCTTGCCTTTCCCCTATACGTTGTTGCTGCACCGGACCATCTATCTGTTTTGCGTACTGCTGCCCTTTGTGATGGCGCAACCGCTGGGCTGGCTGGCACCGGTTTTCACCGCCATCGTCAGTTACACCTTCTTTGGTCTGGATGCCATCAGTGATCAGCTCGAAGACCCTTTCGGTCATGATGACAATGACCTGCCCACCGATGCACTGGTACGCACCGTGGAGCGGGAAATACTCGACAGTCTCGGGCACACCGAGCTGCCACCCGCTCTGGTGCCCATCGACCATGTACTGAATTGAATAGATATGCACACCGTTTGCCCTATTTGTGCAGAGCAACAAGCCCGTCGGCTTCTGGCACGGTATACTTCGCCCACCAGCGAGGACCGGGACGTCCTGATTGCGCCTATCAACCAGGAGACCGTTCGATGGATATCAAACAGCTTAAATTCCTTATTGCTCTCGACCAAACCCGTCATTTCGGTCAGGCTGCGGCGCTCTGTCATGTCACTCAGCCGACACTGTCAATGCGTTTGCGTAATCTGGAAGAAGAGCTGGATCTGGTACTGGTCGCCCGGGGCCAACGTTTTGAGGGCTTTACTGAAGAAGGTGAACGCATTTTGGCCTGGGCCAAAACCCTGCTTGCCGCCCACGATGGACTGCAGGCAGAGGCAGCAAACTGTCGGGGCCAGCTGGTTGGCAATCTGCGCCTGGGCATGGTCCCGTTGTATAGCATGGACCCGATGCAGCTGCTGACACCCTTGTCGCAACGCTACCCTGAACTGCGCTTTCAACTGTCGTCCCTGACTTCCGAGCAAATTATTGATGGCCTGAGTCGCAACCTTCTGGATCTGGGGCTCTGTTATCTTGATCAGATCGACACCAGCTACTTTGATGTCATCGAACTGACCTCAACCACCATGGGGTTACTCTACAACCCTGCACATTTTGCCTTTGACCAGCATGAGTTGCCCTGGGAGGCACTCGCCTCTATTCCCCTTGGCTTGCTGACACGGGGTATGCACTTCCGCCAGTCCATTGATCTGGCGTTCCGTGGCCGGGGGATCACACCGCATATCCTGCTGGAGAGTGACTCAACCTTTCAGTTGATACAGGCCGTCAACTCGGGTCTGTGCTGCGCCATCATGCCTTTGCAGGGCGGCTATGAATCCATCAATGTCAGCTTGCGTATTGCCGCTATTGCCGATGCCACCGTTCATGCTCCGATTGGGTTACTGATTCGGCGTAATGAACCTCGGTCTGCGCTGGCAGAGCGCTGCTTTATGGAGGCCAAGACCATCTGGGCAGACAAGAACTTCGTGTCATAAGCGGGAACAACGCCAGTGTCCGCTGGGAGGCGATACGTCAGAGGGTACTCAAGGCTTGCCGTCTTTTTTCTGCCGCTTGAGTGAGTACATGGCCTGATCAGCAACCTCAATCAGACTGGCGATTTCCTGCCCATGATCGGGAGCGACGGCATAACCAATGCTGGCACTGAGGGAAAGCGGACAGGATTCAAACACGAAGTCGCCGCTAATCAGGTGTTCAAGCTGGCGAATAAACCGATCTATACGTAGCAGTGCCGCCTCAGAACGCAGAATAATAACGAATTCATCCCCGCCTATTCTTGCCAGCAAGTCAGTATTGCTGACCCCTTCACTGATGCGTCTGGCCACTTCGCAGATGGCGGCATCGCCCGCACGGTGCCCATAGCTGTCATTGATCCTTTTAAGGTCATCAAGGTCGATGATCAGCAACCCGATTGCTCGGCCATGGGCAATGCTTTGTGCCAGATGATAACGGAACTTGTCAAAAAACAGCGCCCGGTTAGCCAGCCCCGTCATTTCATCGTGCGTTGCCTTGTAATACAGATCACTCATGGCGTATTTCGCCGCATAGAACATGTGGGCAGCCAGTACATCCGAGAGTATTCCCAGCACCGCTTCATCGACTTTATTGAAGGAGTCAGTGGTTTTCGAAATCACCTTGAGCACGCCTACGGTGATGTCGGCATAGCGCAAAGGCACCACCATCATGGAGCGAATCCCCGTCAGACGACAGGCCGCGCGATCAACGCGAGGGTCAGTCTCGGAGTCGGCACAATACTGGATCTGTCCACTGGTCAGGCACAGTCCAGACAAACTGTTTTTAATCGCCAGGCGCAATCCTAACAGACCATCGGCCATACCATAGACAGCCCGATAGACCATTTCGTCGTTTTCCTGCAACTCAATGACGGCGCCATCTGACTGAATAAGGTCAACAGAACGTTCAGTTACCAGAGACATGACCTGGTAAAAATCCAGACCCAACTTAGCCACATCCGATTGAATTTGAATGATGCTCAGTAATTGCTCACGCGAGGGTAAGCTAAGGTCAGGTTTTAACGACATACCACACCTGTAATTGCAGATCCAATTCCGGCCAATATCGATAATGACCGGACTAATCAGAGCCGAAAGAGCATCAGTGGATGCTATTTAGTCAGCGGCTCCTCATTAGCAATCAGGAATCAGATAACAGCGAAGTATAGAATTTGCCTTGGGCGGGGATGTGTCAGTTTTTCCCATTCTAATGACAGCTTGGAGTTCATTCACACAGGGAAAAACTCAATTAGCTGTCTAAACAGACATTGCTTCAAATCAATCGTTGTCAGCCAGCTTAAATAAAAAAGCCTCCGCTATTTGGCGGAGGCTTTCCTGAAATGAATGATATATATGAATCGATATCTGGATATGGGTTACGAAGCCTGTAGCTCCTCTTTGCTGTACCCCATCATGGCTGAGTGTCGCTCGAACAACACCGAAACGATCATCACCATCAGCCCACCCAACGCCAGATAGGCACCGACCCAGCCAGTCGACTGCCAGCCATAATTGAGGCTGATCGCCACACCGCCAAACCAGGCACCGAGCGCATTGGCGATATTGAAAGCCGAGTGATTGAGGGCTGCCGCTACTGACTGTGCATCCCCAGCTACATCCATCAATCGGGTCTGTGCTGCAGGGACCACAGCCACACCAATACCAATAAGGAAGATAATCAGCACAGCGCTCCAGACCTGATGGACAGCCAGAGTAAACAGCGACAGCACGATGGCGTTCCAGATCAGCACACCAATAATGGTCCAGATGCGCGACCGATCAGTGAACCAGCCGCCAATCAGGTTACCCACCGTCATTCCGACACCAAACAGCCCGAGCACCAGGGGTACGGATGACTCAGCAAGACCCGTGACATTAACCAGCGTGGGTGTGATGTAAGTGTAGATCGAGAAGACCCCGCCGAAGCCGATGGCTACCACGCCAAGTGTCAACCACACCTGCAGGCGTTTGAATACACCTAGCTCTTTTGCCGGACTGGCACCTTCATGGGGCACGACCGGAACACACAGCCGGACCATGGTCGCCGTCAATATGCCAAGCACACCCACGATCACAAATACCGAGCGCCAGCCCAGAGCCTGACCTAACCAAGTAGCGAACGGAACACCAACAATATTGGCGATGGTCAGCCCGAGCATGACTTTGGCCACGGCCCTGCCACGATGGTCAGGAGGTACCAGCGAAGCAGCCACCAGTGCAGCCAGACCAAAATAGGCACCGTGAGGAATGCCCGCGACAAAACGTGAAAGCACCACGGCACTGTAACTATCAGTGATGGTGCTCAGCAGGTTACCCACGGCAAACAGCAGCATCAGGCAAATCAACATGATGCGCCGGGGCACCCGTGCGAACAGAATGGTAATCAGCGGTGCACCAACCACCACGCCAAAGGCATAAGAGCTGATCATATGCCCCATCTTTGGTACAGATGTTCCCATGTCGTCGGCAATATCCGGCAAGATGCTCATGGCAGCAAACTCACCAGTACCGATGGCAAGGCCACCAATAGCCAGCGCCAGCTCGGCAAAGCCGACACCGTAGGGCGTGGCAACCTGAGTCCTAGAATCGTTCATGTGATGTATCTTGAAACAGATGAGAAAAGTTGAAGCCAGTGGAAGAGGCTTCAAGATGAGTGAATCTGTGAGATTATGTTGCAACTACATCCAAAGGCCAATGACCTCGGGAAGAATTATTCGGTAATCATGCCGTTTTGCCCCAGCCAGTCTGTTGCCATGAAGAAACAAACAGCATCGGGTTAGTAATCTTACTTTGCGTAAGAAAACTCAGCGCTCGTTCCCATCCTGTGTCGTCAGGATATTTTGCCGAACCCAGGCAGCTAATGGGAATACTGGCAGGTGGCTTCTTGAAACCGGGAAATGCTAACTCTTTTACATTTGTAACAGATCAATTTTTGTTCAACCTGGGGCTTGCAAGCCTCCTCAGGCCATTTTAATATCGATCGCTATGAAAACACTAAGCACCTGTCCTCCCAAACCACGTGGCCGTCCCCGCGCTTTTGACCGGGACAAAGCACTTGATGCTGCTATGCGCCTGTTCTGGCAACAGGGCTATGAGGCGACATCTCTGAGTGACCTGACCTGCGCCATGGGAATCAATCCTCCTAGCTTATACAGTGCCTTTGGTGACAAAGAGCAGCTGTTTCTGGCAGCAATCGAGCACTATCTGAATGAAGGCCCCGGTACCTCACTGAGCTGCCTGCTCAGTTATGGCACTACAGCCAAAGAAGCTATCCAGAAAGTCCTTACCAATGCAGCCAATGAGCTGGCTAATCCTGACCATCCCCCTGGCTGCATGGTCGTGACATCTGCCACTAACTGTTCAGTAGGTTCTGCCAGAGTTCAGGAAGCCGTTGCGCGCTACCGGGCACGCAAGGAAGAGGAAATTATTGCTCGTATCGAGAAAGGCAAAGTGGACGGTGATTTACCCGCCGATACCGATGCCGTTGCACTGGCACGATTTTACGGCACGGTGATGCAAGGCATGACCATGCAGGCGCGAGATGGCGCCACAGCAGATGTATTGTTGAATATTGCGATGGCGGCTATGCGGGCATGGCCGTCATCCTGAAAAAGTCACTCCACTGAAGAGTGATACCCCCATGCCCACAGGGAGACGCACCATGTCTGTGTCGATGTACGAAGCTTCAATTCCCGTGTTTGTTCGTGGTCTGAAAAACCTTTCAGCCATTCTTGAAAAGGCGGTCACCAACGCCGAGATCCGTCGCATCAAACCAGAGGTTCTGGTCAATGCCCGCCTCGCACCTGACATGCTTCCTCTATCTGCCCAGATTCAGATTCTCAGTGACTCAGCCAAGGGTTGTGCAGCCCGGCTGGCTGGCGTTGAAGTCCCCTCCTTCGCCGACGCCGAAGTGACCTTCGATGATCTGCAGGAGCGCATTGAAAAGACGCTGACCTTTATTCAGGGTATTGCGGCTGCAGATGTTGATGGCAGTGAAGATCGTACCGTCGTTCTGAAAATTGGTGGTCGTGAACTGAGCTTCAGTGGCAAGAGCTATCTGCTGAACTTCGCCATGCCTAATTTCTACTTTCACCTGACCACTGCGTACGCGATTCTGCGACACAACGGTGTGGATATAGGTAAGCGGGATTATCTGGGCGATATCTGACGAAAGTGGTCAGCTAATTTCACCACGGCTATAAACAGAAAACCCGGCATCGCGCCGGGTTTCCTGTTTATGACGGATTAATGTTTACTGAAATGAGCAAAGGGATTGGAAAGGAAGAAAATCAATAGCGACAGCATAAAGAATACCGGGATAAACATTTCCACGGTTTCTTCGAGATAGTTTCGCGTATAGCCAGACATTGTCAGATCAAATATCTGTACGGCACCATTTCCCGCATCCAGCATCGTACTCAACACCATGGCCAGAGCCGCCAGAAATGTGGCCACCGCCGCCGGACTGAACTCAAACAGGCCTTTAACGAAAGGCTTCGCACAATATCGCGCTAATTGAAACAGACACGTACCGAGCGTCGCTCCATAGGCGACAATTAATAGCTGCCACCACAGTGCCAGCTTTTCAAAGCCGCCCCGGTATAGGGGGGCAATCCAATACTGCAGATCCAGCTCTCGTAAACCCAGCGACACCAGCAGAAAAATAAACACCAGAGGAAACCTGAGACGTCCGGCCAGTAACAAGGTCAGTAACGCACATACAAAATAGCCGGCTGCGGAAAGGTTCTCTACTGGCCCATCTTCACGAATGATGCTCATGGCCTGATCTGTCGGCAACACATCAAGCCAGATGGTCAGCAGGAACGGTAGCAGCAGGATCACACCAAAGAACAGCGCTGTATTTCTTGTCATGGTACTTCGACATCCAACAAGCCAGACGTTAATTACCCACCCATTCTGAACCAACCCCGTGACAACAGGATGACGTCTTCAGTGGGCCGGAAACAATACCACAGTGCCCGCGGCCACCCTGCTTCCATATGTTCCAGATTTTTCAGGCTTTGGTCAGGATTGACCATGTAACTTGATATATACATCTACTGCCACCAACTGAAGGCTACCAAGTAGCTGTGTAGCGCCAGAGCAGCCATTGCAAACCACGGCGCGGGCAACAGTGGAAATAAACCTGCCGGTAAACCAGGGCCAAATATCAATGACCGACAACCACAACAGTTCCAACCTGCCAGAACAGATGACGGCAATTGCCATCCGTGAATTCGGTGGCCCGGATGTTCTTGTACCAACACAACGTTCCCTGCCTTCTCCTGATGCAGGTGAAGTGCTGGTCAAAGTAAAAGTTGCGGGTGTTAATCGGCCGGACGTCATGCAACGCAAAGGGGGTTATGCACCACCTGGTGCATCTGATCTTCCTGGGCTCGAAATCGCCGGTGAAGTCGTGGCACTGGGCACAGGGGTGAGCCGCTACCAGCTGGGCGATCAGGTCTGTGCACTGGTCGCAGGGGGTGGCTATGCCGAATATTGTACCGTTCACGAAAGCAACGCCTTGCCAGTCCCCCAGGGCTACTCACTGACAGAAGCGGCAGCTCTGCCAGAAACCTTCTTTACCGTCTGGACTAACGTCTTCCAGAGCGGAGCACTTAAGTCCGGCGAAACCTTGCTGGTACACGGTGGCTCTTCTGGCATCGGCACGACCGCCATCATGCTTGGCAAAGCTTTCGGTGCGCGGGTTATCGTCACGGTCGGGTCTGATGACAAAGCAGCCAGCTGCATCGCGCTGGGAGCCGACGCAGCCATCAACTACAAAACCCAGGACTTCGTCGAAGAAGTGAAACAGCTTACCGGTGGCGCAGGGGCCGATGTGATTCTGGATATGGTCGGCGGCGACTATGTCCCTCGCAACTATCAGGTAGCCGCCAAGTTTGGCCGCATTGTACAGATCGCCACCCAACACGGAGCCGTCGAACGGCTTAACCTGTTGCCCCTCATGGTCAAGCGTCTGGTGCACACCGGCTCCACCCTTCGCCCGCGC
Organism: Pokkaliibacter plantistimulans; assembly: GCF_003194385.1. Classification (GTDB taxonomy): domain Bacteria; phylum Pseudomonadota; class Gammaproteobacteria; order Pseudomonadales; family Balneatricaceae; genus Pokkaliibacter; species Pokkaliibacter plantistimulans. The sequence goes on along the minus strand of NZ_LAPT01000009.1, from coordinate 29,380 downwards.
AGCGTGGCAGAAAAAGCGGAGATTGCGGTGGAACTGGAAGAAAAGGTGTGGCCGTTATTGAACCGCGGGGAAATCAGACCGCAAATCTTCAAATGTTTTGCGTTGAAAGAAGCCAGCAAGGCCCATGCCCTGATGGAGAGCAGCAGCCATACCGGCAAGATCATGCTGCTGGTGGACAGTGAACAGTAAAGCCCGGGCGCAATAACGACACCAGCACGCCTGAGTAACATTCTCGAAGCGATGCCTGCCAGAAGGTACTCACCTCTGGCAGGCATGATGTCACTTTTGCAGCAGTGCCAGTATCTCAGCATGCAGGCGTTTGTCGCCACAGGCCACGATAGCACCACCGTTTTGCGCATCACCACCATCCCACGTGGTCATCACACCACCCGCCCCCTCGATGATAGGCATCAGCGCCTGCACATCGTAAGGTTTGAGATCCGCCTCAACCACCGCATCAATATGACCCGCTGCCAGCATGCAGTAGGCATAGCAGTCACCACCGAAACGCACCAGTCGGGCCTTCTCAGCAACACTATTGAACAGAGCCAATTGCGGTGTATCGAACATCTGCGGCGTAGTGCAGGTTATCTTTGCTTGTGCCAGTGAGGCACAGGGGCGAACCTTCAGCGGTTCGCCGTTGAGCCAGGCTCCCTCGGGGGTACCGACAAAGCGCTCTCTGGTGTACGGCTGGTTCATCACCCCAATGCGCGGATACTGGCCATCATTCAGTGCGATCAGCGTACCCCACAGCGGTAAGCCAGTGATAAAGGCACGGGTGCCATCGATAGGATCCAGCACCCAGGTCAGCGGACTGCTACCCACATAGCGATCCTCTTCCTCTCCAAGGATGCCATGCTCAGGATAATGCTGAGCCAGCAGATCACGCATGGCGCGCTCAGCCGCCTTGTCACCCAGCGTTACCGGATCAAACAAGGCACGGCCTTTATCCTCAACATCCATCTGTGTGCGGAAGTAAGGGGCAATGGCCGTAGCGGCCGCCTCTGCCAGCTGCTCAGCAAAAGCGCGGTAAGTCTGAATGTCCTGTAGGGTCAACGTCATGGTGCAATATCCGCCTGCGGAGGTCAGTGTCCGGTAGTCTTTAATTGGCTCTTGAGCTGATGCTCTTCTATGGCCAGCTCAATAATGCGGCTGATCAGCTCGGTATAACTGATACCTGATGCCTGCCACAGTTTGGGATACATACTGATGGAGGTGAAGCCCGGGATAGTGTTGATCTCATTAACGAACAGCTCACCTGTCGCGCTCAGGAACATATCTACCCGCGCCAGACCACGTGCTTCCAGCGCCCTGAAGGTCTGAATTGCCAGGATTCGGATACGCTCGAAAGTGGCATCATCCAGAGCAGCCGGGATAACCAGCGTGGCACCCTTCTCATCGATGTACTTACGCTCGTAGGAGTAGAAGCCGTCCTCGGTCACTATCTCACCGGCAATGGAGGCCATTGGCTGGTCATTCCCGAGCACAGCGCATTCGACTTCACGACCACTGATATTGGCCTCGATCAGCACCTTGGTGTCGTACTGGAACGCGTAATCCAGTGCCTCAGCCAGCGTCGACAGTTCTTTCACCTTGACCACGCCCACCGAAGACCCCATGTTGGCGGGCTTCACATAGACCGGAAAGCCAAACTCCTCAGCGACCTTCGTCAGCAGGGTATCGTTGACCTCATACCGGCGCAGACACACATGACGAGCAACGGGTATCCCGGCGTCACGCAGTAATCGTTTGGCAACGTCCTTGTCCATGCCCACGGCAGAGCCAAGAATATCACTGCCCACACAAGGCACATTGGCCAGACGAGCAAGCCCCTGTACTGAACCATCCTCACCATAAGGGCCATGCAGTACCGGGAAGATCACATCGACCGCCTCGGCCATACCGGCATGCTGCAACCTGACCAGCTGCCCGGCAGACTCACCCGCCACCAGAGACACCGCTTGTGAACGGGCATTCAGCACGCCCAGTTCGGGATTCTCGCTGTTGAGCAGAGCCAGTGAGTCGGTATTCAGATACCAGGCGCCCTGACGATCGATACCGATCAGAACAGGTTCGAAGCGCGTTTTATCCATCGCCTCAATGACGTTACGTGCTGATTGCAGCGATACCTCATGCTCGGCAGAGCGACCTCCAAAGAGCACAGCGACCTTAAGCTTCTTGGTCATTGCAACATATCCATACTGACAGGGTGAACGACAGGCAGGGTCCGCACCAGAGCGGAGCAAGGCCCTACTATAACAGCAGCTCAGCAGGATTTTTGACTTAATAATGAAGGTTTTACAGGCCGACGGCCTGTATCGGTAGCACGATTACACGCCTCCGAAGGCCGCGCCATTGCAAGATGTTGCCTAAACCGCGATGGATGTAGCATTGCCGCCCAGAAGTGTAACTTTACATTCTCCGACAGCCTCAAGTAGCATCCTTCGCAAACCCGCCCTGTACCCGTCACCGCGTGCCCTATGACAGTGACTGCCAGTACAGGCGCAGCAAGCGATACACCGTACAAGCAGCAAAGATTTCCTCTCCCGGCGTTGGCTGCTGGGCTACACTTTTCCAACCCATTTATTTGCCTATCGAAAGAGAACCATGCTGAATCGTCGATCATTTATGGCTGCCGCAGGCACCTCCCTGGGTTTGACCGCACTAGGCCTGCCGGTGCAATCCCTGGCAGACGCTGGCCTGAAGCTTGGCAAGCCGGAAGGATTTTCCTTTGATAGCCTGATCGAACAGGCCAAAGAGCTGGCCAGAAAACCCTACCATCAGGAAAACAAGTTACCCAAGGATGTGCTGGAACGGATCGACTATGACCAGCACGGCAAGATTATCTTCAATACTGATAACGCCCTGTTCAAAGACGGTCCGGGTGAGTTTCCGGTGACCTTTTTCCACCTAGGTCGCTATTTCCAGATTCCCGTGCACACGCATGTGCTGGAGAAAAGCGGTGATGAGTGGGCAGCGAAGGAAATTGTCTACGATCCGGACTACTTCAGCATGCCCAAGGACAGCCCGGCGCGTGAGCTGCCCAAGGGCGCGGGCTTTGCAGGTTTCCGCTTTCAGGAAAGCCGCTTTGGTGACCAGAAAAAGCTCGATTGGCACAAGAATGACTGGGTAGCCTTCCTTGGTGCATCCTACTTCCGCGCTATCGGCGAACTCTATCAGTACGGCCTGTCAGCGCGTGGTATTGCCATGGATGTGGCCATGCCCAATGCCGCAGAAGAATTCCCAACGTTCACCCACTTCTATTTCGAACCACCATCGGCCTTTGCCAATGACCACCAGGTCACTGTCTATGCCCTGCTGGAAGGTCCAGGTATCACCGGTGCCTTCAAGTTCATCATGCAACGTACCAATAAAGTGCTGATGGATATCGACAGCCACGTCTTTTTGCGTCGTGACGTGGGCAGACTCGGCTTTGCTCCCCTGACGTCCATGTACTGGTTCTCGGAGAGTGTGAAACAGACGGCCATTGACTGGCGCCCGGAAGTGCATGATTCAGACGGTCTGGCGCTGTGGACCGGCAATGGCGAACATATCTGGCGCCCACTGGTCAATCCTCCCCACACCTCGGCATCGGCCTTCAGCGACAAAGCACCGCGGGGTTTTGGTCTGCTGCAACGGGACCGCAACTTTGATCACTATCTGGATGGCGTGAACTACGAGCGTCGCCCCAGCCTGTGGGTGGAGCCTGTTGGTGACTGGGGTGAAGGTGCGGTACAACTGATTGAAATCCCCACCGATGATGAAATTCATGACAACGTCGTCGCCTTTTGGGTACCCAGTGCACCTGCCCAGAAGGGTAATGCCTACCACTTCCAGTACAAGTTGCACTGGAGTGCGGATGAGCCCTACCCCACCACACTTGGCCGCTGTGTAGCCACCCGACTGGGACGCGGCGGTCAGCCCGGCCAGCCAAGGCCTCAGGGCGTGCGCAAATTTATGGTGGAATTCTCCGGCGGTCCGCTCAAGGATATCCCCTTTGGCGTCAAACCTGAGGTGGTGCTGTGGTCATCCAGTGGTCACTTCTCCTATGTTTTTGCCGAGGCCGTACCGGACGGCGTACCCGGTCACTGGCGCGCGCAGTTTGACTTCACATCAGACAGCCCGCAGCCGGTAGATATGCGCCTGTACCTGAAAAATGGGGATCAGACCCTGACAGAAACCTGGTTATATCAATATCATCCGTTCTGAATCAGCCGCTCTGAGCAGGTCAGAATCTAACCTCAAAAATAAAGAAGGCGAGCCATTGGCTCGCCTTCTTTGTCTTTGCACTTGTCTCGAACCTGGAAACCTCGCTCTACGCACCACAGCACCGACTGAAATCATGCATGTCGTCCAGACAACGGCCGTCATCTGCCACTTTCTTGCAAGGCTGGCGACGAAAGGGGATGACGTTATCGGGCAACTCCGCCTCTGCACTCTGAGACTCCGCCAAAGCAGGCACCACCGCAATATCATCAACACTGAAGGAAGGCTCGACTGCATCCACTGACGCTGCCGCCTGAGCCACCTGCTGAGAACGCTGACTGGCACCGCGCAGCTGACGAGCAATCACTACCAGCGCCGCGAAGGTGGCTACAACCACGCCGATAATCATCCCTGCCTCCTTGATGATCTGCACAAGGTTGTCGACCTGATCAGAGAAGGTCACACCAGACAGTAGTCCGAAACCAACCCAGATACCTGAGCCCAGGGCGTCATAGCGAACGAAGGACAGTGTAGAAACGGAGGAAGCACCGGCCATAGGCACGGCCACCGCAGACAAACCGGGAATGAAACGGGCAAACAACAGGATATAGAGGCCATTACCCTGCAGCCCCTGACGACCAGTCGCAGGACGACGGGTCAGACGCCGCAGACGCGACAGAACACGCTCACCATAGCGCGCCCCGATCCAGTACCAGACGATGTCCCCCACCATGGCACCGGCCAGGGCACTGGCGAAACTCACTGCCAGTACGCTGGAATCAGCCTGCGCCAGTGAGCTGCCCACCAGAATCAGAGTCAGCATGGCAGGCACCGGAATGCCCAGAGAGGCCAACAGAACGATCATAAAGGGCACCAGCACACTGAGTGTCTGTTGATCCATGTAGCTGGTGAGTATGCCGTTCATCAATGTATCTCCTTGGTTCCCTTTCGGGCATTGCTTATCTGATCGGGGCAGAACGTGGCATTTATGTACTACTCAATACAAAAACGATGTGAGCACTTTACGGGGCAGGGAAAAGTCAGTCAATCGAATTTCTTAATGACTGATATAGAATTATTTGAACGACTTGCTCAGCGTAGTTGAAGAGCGCAAATGCAACACTGAACGGATGACCTGAAAGGCCCAAAAACACTGGAATATCAGTCTTATCAGCAAATCGATAACCAATACAATTTCGCACTTCAGACAATCAGAACATATTGTTCCAATGTTTTGATCGGGGTATGCAGGAGGGGTTTTATCGCGAGAATGCAGCAGTGAAACCTGAGGTTCAGACAGGTCTCACCGCTGTTGTAACACTATACAGATCAGCGTTTCGCCAGCTGGTTGGCTGGGTTGTCAGCAGCATTCTGCTGTGCCGCGACGGCTGGCTTGCTCGCCTCCCAGCTACCGCCAATCGCCCGGATTAACGCAACAGTGGCCTGATACTGCTCAGAACGTACCTGCAACGCCTGTCTGCGATTACTCAACTCGCTGCGCCGGGCATCCAGCAAGTCCAGCTGACTGATAAAACCATCGCGGTAGCGCGCGTCGGAAATGGCGGTCGCCCTCTCTGCCGCCTGCACTGCCAGCGCCTGACTCTGCGCCTGTTTATCCAGCAGACGCAATGCTGACAGCTGATCCTCAACATCACGGAAGGCAACCAGCACTTGCTCACGATAGCTGGCCAGTGCTTCCTGCAGCTGTGCGTTGGCCTGATCGACGCCCGCCTGACGACGCCCGCCATCAAACACAGGCAATGACAGCAAGGCTCCGATACCCCAGGAGCGGGCAGACCAGGTGAACAGATCTGCCAGATCAGTTGAGGCAAAACCTGCACTGCCCGTCAGATTGATATCCGGGAACCAGGCACGTTCAGCCACACCGACGCGGGCTTCGGCGGCTTTCATGGTGCGTTGAGCTGCCGCCACATCAGGTCGCCGCGCCAGCACCGTACTGGGAACGCCTGCCGGAATCACCGGTAATGCCGTCTGCCACCGGGCCACGGGTAAGGTAAAGGTCGATGCGACCGAGCCAGTCAACACCGCCAGCGCATGCTCCAGCGCGGCACGCTGACGATCCAGCGCCAGTGCATCTGACTCCGTTGAGGAAACCTCCGCGCGGACACGCACAACATCCAGCTCTGGCACATCGCCCGCATCGTAACGTTGTTCGGTCAGCGTCAGGGTGTCCTGATACGCTGCCACGGTATCGCGAACCAGTTGTCGCTCTTCATCCAGCGCACGCAGCTGCAGATAGGTCTGCGCGACATTGGCCTGCACCAGCAGGCGGGTACTTTGCAACAAGGCCTCGCGTGACTGCGCATCCAGGCTGGCAGCCTGCGATGCCTTGTCCAGCTTACCGAACAGATCGACTTCGTAACTCAGCCCCAGCAGCGGTGATTGATTAGTGTAGGTATCCAGCGAATAGGCACGCTGCAATCCGCCACCGGCGTTAACCTGTACGGCCTTGTCAGCGTTAGTAGTACGCAGCAGTGCCTGAGCCTCTTTCAGGCGCGCTGCGGCCACCTGGATATCGTTATTCTGTTTACCTGCCAGGGTAACCAGTCGGCTCATTTCCGGGTCAGCAAACGCAGCCCACCATTCCCCCCTTGGCTGAACATCAGCAGGAGGCACCGCAGCCCAGCGGCCATCCCCTTCCTTGAAGGTGACCGGCATAGGCGTCGGGTCGGTCAGCCCTGCGGTACTGGACGGATTACTGACACAACCGCTGAGTACCAGGGCAGCCAGCAACGGCGCCAGCACCCAGCGCCCTGCTCCTTTGGGGGCGCCGGGCGCCCCAGTATTAGACGTTAGAACTCGCATAATTTCCTCGCACTGACACTGTTGATCATCAGTCTTGATGAGGTTCAGAACTCATGGGCAGGGCATGTACCAGCGGACGACCGTCGGGCTGCGCCTCGCCACCCTGCTCGGGCTGGGCGGGAACGCCACCGTGGTGACGCAATGGCCGGTTCCCGGTCAGGCGACGCATCAGCACATAAAACACCGGCGTCAGGAACAGGCCAAACAAGGTCACTCCAATCATTCCGGCGAACACCGCCACCCCCATGGCCTGACGCATTTCAGCGCCCGCCCCGGTGGACAGCACCAGCGGCAGTACCCCCATGATGAATGCCATCGACGTCATCAGAATCGGCCGTAAACGCAGACGGCTGGCTTCAATCGCCGCTTGCAGTGGCTTGCGTCCGGCGAACTCCAGCTCACGGGCAAACTCGACAATGAGGATGGCGTTCTTGGCCGACAGCCCCACCAGCACAATCAGGCCGATCTGGGTAAAGACGTTGTTGTCACCATGGGATAGCCACACCCCGACCATCGCCGCAAACAGACTCATAGGCACGATCAGAATGATGGCGATGGGCAGTGTCAGGCTTTCGTACTGCGCCGCCAGCACCAGGAACACCAGAATCAGCGCCAGAGGGAACACCAGTACGCCTGAATTGCCCGCCAGAATCTGCTGATAGGTCAGGTCAGTCCATTCATAACTGATCCCTGCTGGCAGCGTTTCTCTGGCAATACGATCAATCGCTTCCTGCGCCTGTCCGGTGGAATAACCCGGGGCAGGAGCACCGTTGATGTCTGCCGCCAGGAAGCCGTTGTAGCGCATGGCACGATCCGGTCCGAAGGTGGATGACACATTCAGCAGTGCCGACAGCGGAATCATCTCACCTGTCGAAGAACGTACTTTCAGCTGGCCAATATCTTCAGCATGAGCGCGGAAGGGCGCATCGGCCTGCACACGTACCGAGTAGGTACGTCCAAAGGCGTTGAAGTCATTGACGTAGAGGCTGCCCAGATAGATCTGCATGGTGTCGAATACATCCGTCACCGATACCCCCAGCTGCCGTGCACGGGTGCGGTCAAGATCGGCATACAGCTGTGGCACGTTGATCTGATAGCTGGAGAACATACCTGTCAGCTCCGGTGCCTGTGCAGCCTTGGCCATAAAGGCTTTGACAGCATTGTTCATACCCTCGTAACCCAGTGATCCACGGTCTTCCAGCTCCAGTTTGAAACCACCGGTCGTACCCAGCCCCTGCACAGGGGGCGGCGGGAAGATCACGATAAAGGCATCCTGAATAGCCGCGAACTTCTGGTTCAGCTGTGCCGCAATGGCAGCACCGGACAGCTCAGGCGAACGGCGCTTGTCGAAGTCATCCAGTGCGGCAAAAACGATGCCCGAGCTGGAACTGTTGGTGAAGCCGTTGATAGACAGGCCGGGGAAAGACACCGCGTGGGTGACACCGGGCTGTTTGAGGACGATGTCACTCATGCGACGGATAACATCTTCGGTACGATCCAGCGTGGCGCCATCCGGCAACTGGGCGAAACCGATCAGGTATTGCTTGTCTTGTCCGGGGACGAAACCACTGGGCACGGATTTGAACAGCCCGCCCGTTACGCCTACCAGAATCAGATACAGCACAACCATCAGACCCTTACCTGCAATCGCACGCTTCACGCCGCCACTGTAATGCTCAGCACCGCGATGGAATGCCTTGTTGAACAGGCGGAAGAAGCCGCCCAGCAGAGAGTCCATCAGGCGGGTCAGACCGTCTTTGGGGGCGTCATGACCTTTCAGCAGCAATGCAGACAGTGCAGGTGACAGCGTCAGCGAGTTGATAGCCGAGATCACAGTGGAGATGGCGATGGTCAAGGCAAACTGCTTGTAGAACTGACCGGTCAGTCCACTGATAAAGGCCAGTGGCACGAACACAGCAATCAGCACCAGCGCGATGGCAATGATCGGTCCCGACACTTCCTGCATCGCCTTGTACGTCGCCTGACGTGGAGACAGACCCGACTCGATATTACGTTCGACGTTCTCCACGACCACGATGGCGTCATCCACCACGATACCGATGGCCAGAACCAGACCAAACAGACTCAGGGCATTCACCGAAAAGCCAAAGACATGCATAACGGCAAAGGTACCAACCACCGATACCGGCACGGCCAGCAGCGGGATGATCGACGCGCGCCAGGTCTGCAGGAACAGGATGACTACCACCACCACCAGCGCAATGGCTTCCAGCAGGGTATGCACTACCGCTTCGATGGAAGCGCGGATGAACTGGGTGGGATCGTAGACGATGCTGTAGTCCACACCTTCGGGCATGTACTGTTTCAGCTCGGCCATGGTCTTGCGCACATTGTCAGAGATCTGGATGGCATTGGAGCCAGGCGCCTGGAAGATCGGGATGGCGACCGCATCCTTGTTATCCAGCAGTGAGCGCAGTGCGTACTCGGACGCGCCCATTTCAATGCGGGCAATGTCACCCAGACGGGTAACAGCGCCATCCGCGGTGCTCTGCACAATAATGTTGGCAAAGTCAGACTCATTCTGCAGGCGACCACGCGCATTGATCGGCAACTGCAGCTCAAGACCGGGAACGGAAGGTGAGGCACCGATCATACCGGCAGCCGCCTGCACGTTCTGCTCACGGATAGCCGCCACCACTTCACTGGCGGACAGACCATGCTCGGCAACCTTCTGCGGATCCAGCCAGATACGCATGGAATAATCGCCCGAACCAAACAGGTTGACCTGCCCGACCCCTTCAATACGAGCCAGACGATCCTTGACGTTGAGCACCGCGTAGTTGCGCAGATAAGTCATGTCGTAACGATGGTTGGGCGACAGCAGATGCACCACCATGGTCAGATCAGGTGAACTCTTGATGGTCGTCACTCCCAGCCGGCGCACTTCTTCCGGCAGGCGCGGCTCGGCCTGAGTCACGCGGTTCTGCACCATTTGCTGCGCCAGATCCGGATCAGTACCCAGTTTGAAGGTAATGGTCAGCGTCATCAGGCCATCGGTTGTGGCCTGACTGCTCATGTAGAGCATCCCTTCCACACCATTGATGGACTCTTCCAGAGGCGTTGCGACCGTCTCAGCGATGACCTTGGGGTTGGCGCCGGGATACTGCGCCCGCACCACCACGGTCGGTGGCACTACTTCGGGATATTCCGAGATCGGTAATACCCGCATTGAGATCAGACCTGCAATCAGAATCATCAGGGACAGCACCCCGGCGAAGATCGGTCGGTCAATAAAGAATTTGGAAAGATTCATGGTTGGCTCCCTGGTCCTGATTTAGCTCAGGACGGGTTAGCATCGCTGCCTTCAGCCCCGGCAGAGGCTTCGGATAAGGCAGGTTTATTGGAGGCATTGGCAGCCGCTGCGGCCGCATCGCTGGCCATCGGGACGACCTGCGGCATGACCAGTGATCCGGGGCGGACACGCTGCAAGCCGTTGATGACGATACGCTCTCCGGCATGCAGGCCACTGGTGACTTCACGCAAGCCATCGATAGAGTCACCCAGTGCCACTTCGCGATAGCTGGTGATGTTGTCTTCTTCCAAGACCATCACGAACTTCTTGTTCTGGTCTGTACCTACGGCGCGGTCATTGATCAGCACCACGGGCTCGGCGGCCGCTTCACCCAGATGGATACGGGCAAACTGACCAGGAATCAGGTTACCGTCCTGATTATCAAACACCGCCCGCAGACGAATGGTGCCGCTGCGACTGTCGACCTGGTTATCAACCAGCTGCAGATGCCCGCTGATTTCGGCATCGTTACCTGTGCTGATCTGTACCGGTACGCTGTCCAGCTGCTTACGGCTGCTGAGCCCTTCAAGCGTGCGGGCAACCGTCCGCTCATCAGCATCGAAGCTGGCATAAATGGGGCTGACGGACACCAGACTGGTCAGCACCGGCGCACCGGGGCCAGCCGCTACCAGGTTACCGACCGTGATTTCCACCTTGCCAACCCGACCGGCAACCGGAGCACGGACTTCGGTATAGCTGAGATTGAGCTTGGCCGTTTGTAGCGCAGCCTGAGCGGCCAGCAAATTGGCGTCGGCTTCGCGGCGCTCATTCAGGCGCTGATCCACTTCACGCTGGGCAATGGCATTTTTACTGACCAGACGCTGAGCGCGCTCAAGCTCGCTGCGGGTATAGGCCACACGGGCTTTGGCAGCAGCAACCTGAGCCGCGGCCTGATCAACGGCAGCCTGATACAGCGCCGGGTCAATGCTGAACAGCAAATCCCCTTTCTTCACCAGCGCACCTTCGACGAAATGCACTTCCTGTACGGCACCTGCCACCCGTGAACGCACATCCACGCGTTCAACCGCTTCCATACGACCGGAGAATTCGCTCCAGCGTGTCACGTTACGCTTGATGACCGAAGCCACTGATACGGGGGTCGCCTGAGGGACGGCAGCGGGCACATCCTCTGCCTGAGAGGACTGCAAGCCAAGGGCGGAAACCAGCACTGCGGCCAGTAGCGTCATGGCGCCCCCCGCAGCAAAGGTCAGTTTGGTTTGTCGTTTCATGATGTTCGCTCTTGCAATCGGTTCAATTCAGAAGTCAGAAAAATCTTTGGATTATTGTTGTGCCTATAGTGAAGAATCCGGCCTATCCCGTGTTAGATGGATGGTCTTGATGTCTTGCACGATATTCCAGGGTGATTTCTCAGCAGCCGGTACAGGCCGGAACAGCGAGATGAATGGTTAAAAAAGTTGTCTTCACACCCTTGAAAGAACCGGGAAGAGACAACAAAAGAGGCGGCTGAGCGTGAAAACAGGAAGTAAGTGATGGCATGCTGGCGGCTCCTCCGGACATTAATGTATCGATCAATACATATATTTGACGCCAATGTAGTGATCGTTACGTAATGAGTCAACAGTTTTTATAGTGATCACTACACTTTATTCAGCAGTACTGCCAGATAGCGCCATTGAAAGCGGCAAATAGCCGTGAGAAAGGTGGCTGAGGAAAAGCGCGCCTGAGAGACAAGGCGCTCATGGAGTCAGGCACAATCGTGCGCATCAGAGGCCAACAAGGCGGTAGTAGCGGTAGATAAAGCACCCTGCCCTATAGCACTGCGGTGCAAGATGGCGCCGCTGTTTCAAATAACGCGCTAATCACATCCTTATCTGCGCACTTCATAAAACATCTGCGGCTCCAACACTCCAAGGTAGTGGCCGCGAACTCATCTCTTATTGCTCCCTGAAGACCCCAAAAACCTCTTTTTCAGAATTTCTTTGATATTTTTTCTTTATTAAATTCAGAGACTTAAAACCAAATTCAGGTCCGACTGCGATTCTTCTGAAAATTAGCGCTTGCTTTTAAATAGCGCGCTATACAATAATGCACTCAACGAAGCGATACACCTCTCCAGACAGCACACAGAACAATCGCAGACGGATGAGGAGGATAGGCAAGCGTGCTTCAACCAGACTTACCGTGCTTCAAAGCAACACCAAATACATAGCGAGCTATTTAATAGCAAAAAAACAGACACCTCAGGAGAAAGATCATGGCAATTGAACAAGTCCTTTACCGCGCTCAGGCAACCGCTACCGGTGGTCGTGATGGCCGCGCCATCTCTTCCGATAACGTACTCGACGTCAAACTGACGACCCCCAAAGAACTGGGCGGCGCTGGTGTAACGGCACCAATCCTGAACAGCTGTTTGCTGCTGGCTACTCAGCCTGCTTCCTGGGTGCCATGAAATTCGTCGGCGCCCGCGACAAGATCAGGGTGCCTGCGGATGTCGCCATCGAAGGTCACGTGGGTATCGGAGCCATCCCGAACGGCTTCGGCATCGAAGTAGAGCTGAAGATTTCTCTGCCCGGTCTGGAGCGCGCAGTAGCTGAAGAGCTGGTGAGTAAAGCTCACGTCGTCTGCCCCTACTCCAATGCGACTCGCGGCAATATCGACGTGACCCTGACCATCGTTTAAGCGATGGTCTGACACCAGACTCTGAATACAACGAAGCACTCAATAAGTAGCGCACGATTTAAAATCAGCTGCGCAACAGGAGAAAGATCATGGCAATTGAACAAGTCCTTTACCGCGCTCAGGCAACCGCTACCGGTGGTCGTGATGGCCGCGCCATCTCTTCCGATAACGTGCTCGACGTCAAACTGACAACCCCCAAAGAACTGGGCGGCGCTGGCGGTAATGGCACCAACCCTGAACAACTGTTTGCTGCTGGTTACTCGGCCTGCTTCCTGGGAGCCATGAAGTTCGTCGGCGCCCGCGACAAGATCAGGGTACCTGCTGATGTCGCTATCGAAGGGCACGTGGGTATCGGTGCCATTCCGAACGGCTTCGGCATCGAAGTAGAGCTGAAGATTTCTCTGCCCGGTCTGGAGCGCGCGGTGGCTGAAGAGCTGGTGAATAAAGCTCACATCGTCTGCCCCTATTCCAATGCGACTCGCGGCAATATCGACGTGACCCTGACCATCGTTTGATGAACCCAACATCTTCTCTCAGCGGCTGGGGCTGATACTGCCCCGCCGCTGACTTCAGGCACTCGTTCCGGGTGCAGCAAACAGGAGAGAACAGCATGCAAGGCTATAAAACCCTTTTGGCTTCCGCCGTCATGGCATTTTCTGTCGCTAGCGTTTCACAGGTGCAGGCAGCCACTGACAGCGGCGTGGAACATCAGGTACAGGGCTTTCTGACTGCGCTGGCTCAGGGTGGCGGCAAGCCCATCGAGCAGCTGTCGCCGAAAGACGCGCGGGCAGTGCTGGCCGGTGCTCAGGCCAGTGTGAAAGAAGATATGTCCGGGGTCAGCATCAGCGACAAAACCATTCATGTGGATGGCCAGGACATCAAGCTGACTGTTGTCCGCCCGGCTCATGCCAAGGGCACGCTGCCCGTGTTCATGTTCTTCCATGGCGGTGGCTGGGTACTGGGAGACTTCCCCACTCACGCCCGGCTGGTGCGCGATCTGGTGGAGAACTCGGGTGCAGCAGCGGTCTTTGTCAATTACACACCCTCTCCTGAGGCGCACTACCCGGTCGCCATCAATCAGGCATACGCTGCCACACGCTGGGTGGCTGAACACGGTCAGGACATCCATGTGGATGGTTCGCGTCTGGCCGTCGCGGGTAACAGCGTAGGTGGCAACATGGCGGCGGTGGTCAGCCTGATGGCCAAACACTATGGCACCCCGAAACTGCGCGCTCAGGTACTGCTCTGGCCGGTAACCGATGCCAACTTTGAGAATGGCTCCTACAGCGCCTATCAGGATGGTTACTTCCTGACCCGCAACATGATGAAGTGGTTCTGGGACAGCTACACACTGGATAATCAGCAGCGACAGGAAATCTATGCCTCGCCTCTGCAAGCCAGCACGACTCAGCTACAGGGCTTACCACCGGCGCTGATTCAGACTGCAGAGTTCGATGTATTGCGTGATGAAGGTGAGGCCTATGGCCGCAAACTGGATGCCGCAGGAGTGGATGTCACGGTGACCCGCTACAACGGCATGATCCATGACTTTGGTTTGCTGAACGCACTGGCCGAAGTGCCGGCAGTCAAATCCGCCATGCGGCAGGCGGGGCAGGAACTCAAAGCACATCTTGAATAAAGCCTCAAATAAGTAGCTTGCTATTTAATAGCAAAAAAAGGTAGCCATCATCTGCTGGCTACCTTTTGTCTTTCTACCCTACATCGCTGACACGCTGCAGGTAGCAAGCCCACTATCAGAGCATACCGAGCAACGACTGATGAGCACCCACGCCTGCATTCACTCCTGACGCGGAGGCCAGCGTGGCATTATGTCGCTGGATGGCGATGTCGCCCGCGGCGAAGACCCCTTCTACCGAGGTTCGCCCCCAGACATCGACGTCCACACAGGGGCCGAGCGGGCCGTCCAGTAAGCGACAACCCAGTTGCTCAATCAGGCCACTGTTCAGATGTACGCGTGGTGCGGTAAACAGCGCCTTCATGACGATTTCCCGGCCATCCTCAAGACGCACAGCATCCATCTCTGTGCCGTTGCCCAGAATGGCTACAACGGGGCTGGATTCAATCTGGATGCCCCGCACCTGCATGTGTTGCCGCTGCTCCTCATCAGGTGTGAACTGCCCTTGCGAGAAATAGATCACCGGCCCCCAGTCGGCAACCAGCAATGACTGGTGCGGTGCCATGGCGTGATTGGCCAGAATACCCAGCTGCCCCTCACCAATTTCATAGCCATGACAGTAAGGGCAATGCAGTACCGACCGCCCCCAGCGTGGCTGCAGTCCGGCAATGTCGGGCAGCTCATCACGCACACCGGAGGCCAGAATGAGTTTCCGCCCGACCACCTGACGATCATCGCCGAGCATCACGATGAACTCATCTTCGACCCTGAACACCCATTCTGCACTCCCCTCCAGCCAGCTGACCGTTGGATACGCCAGCAACTGACGTTTGGCAACGGCCTGAATAGCAATCGGAGAAGATCCATCCTGCCCCAGAAATCCCTGAGATGCAGAAGCAAAACGATTACGTGGCTGCCCGGCATCCACGACCACGACCCGCTTGCGCGCACGGGCCAGCTGCATGGCAGCCGACACCCCGGCAAAGTTACCTCCGATGACGATGACATCGCTCTCTAACCTGATGACATCACTTTCCATAACGCCTCCTCCATCGACTCTGCATAACCGACCACTACACGCCAGTCATTTCAAGTAACACATTAAGTTACTTGAAATACATCCGTCAACTCAGGAAACTTCATTTGTTTCTTGAAGTACTCGCTCGCATTATCCAGACCGGATCAGCGGGTGTGCTATTGTCTGCCTCCCGGCTTATCAGGAGAGACCGCCATGCGGACCGATAACCGACTGTCACGGATGCTGCACGTACTACTGCACATGCAACAACATGACTGTTCGGCGACATCAGACAGCCTCGCGCAAATGCTCAACACCCACCCGGTAGTGGTGCGGCGGACCATGGCCAGCCTCAAACAGCAGGGTTATGTGGACGCTGTAAAAGGGCATGGCGGCGGCTGGACACTGAGCTGTGACTTTGAGCAGGTCACCCTGCTGGATATCTACAAGGCGCTGGGAGAGTCACCGGTCTTTGCGCTTGGTCTGTCCATCGACAACCCGGACTGCCTGATCGAACAGGCCGTCAACGCAGCACTGGCGGAAGCCATGCAGCAGGCGGAAGCCGTACTGATCGAGCGACTGGGCCATCTGACGCTGGCTGAGCTGGCACGAGGTATCGTGCAGAAGATTGGCTACTGTGCTGAGCCTCAGCCAGCCATCGATGCGGTGGATGAGGAACCACCCGGGGTGGAGTAGAAACGTTGTAGTTTTAGAAAGGTGAAAGGCGCTGAGGCAGCGCCTTTATCCGTGAGAATGAGGAGTTGCCCGGCGTAAGTATTTCGCAAGGCTTGTTAACGCCGTCGCCGACATACCGCAGAGCGTAAACACCTGCTCAGCCAGCAGAGTAGGCACTCATGCGCCTGCCCACTGCACCTCGATCTGATCCTGACAGACCCGTACCGGCCAGACCCGCAGGCGCAACTCGGATTTTTCCAGACACTGTCCGGTTTCCAGATTGTAGTGCTGCTTCAGCAAAGGCGATGCGACTACCCACTGGCCTTTCAGATCGCCGATGATGCCATGGCAGATCACATTGGCATCCATCACCGGGTCGTGATTGTCGATGGCGAAAACACGATCCAGCTCGGCCTGATAAAACAGTGCAATCTGGTGCCCATGGACCAGTGCTCCCACACCGGAATCGTCCGGCAATTCACTCTTTCTGCAAACCTTGACCCACTCAGTCATCATTTCGCCCTCACTGATCACTATGCGCAGGAGCGATGGTTGCATCGCTCCTCTCTGGTTCTATCTGGAAAGTGGTTTCTATCTGGAATGTGGTTTCTATCTGGAACGTGGAGAGATGCTTAACCCACCTTCGCCAGTGGAATAAGCTCGCCCTTCTCGGCCTGTGTGGCGGGTCGCAGCTGACCGCGCTCCTCAACCATCACGATGCCACTGTCCTTTTCTGCCGAGTTGATGAACGGGCGGAAACGCTTGAGTTTTTCCGGATCATTCAGCGTGGCTTTCCATTCACACTCAAAGGTATCGACCACACTGGCCATGTGAGACTCCAGCTCTGCGCCAAGGCCCAGACTGTCTTCGATGATGACCTGCTGCAGGTACTCAAGCCCCCCTTCCATGTTGTCCAGCCACACTGATGTGCGCTGCAGGCGATCAGCAGTCTTGACGTAGAACATCAGAATGCGGTCGATGTAGCGGATCAGGGTTTCAGTATCCAGATCGGTGGCGAACAGATCCGCATGACGTGGCTTCATGCCGCCGTTGCCGCAGACGTAGAGGTTCCAGCCGTGCTCGGTCGCAATCACGCCGATGTCTTTACTCTGTGCCTCAGCACACTCGCGGGTACAGCCAGATACGGCAAATTTCAGTTTGTGCGGTGAACGCAGGCCCTTGTAGCGGTTCTCGATATCCAGTGCCAGCTTGACCGAATCCTGCACGCCGTAACGGCACCAGGTGGAACCCACACAGGACTTCACAGTACGCACTGATTTGCCATAGGCCTGACCGGTTTCAAACCCGGCATCGATCAGCTCGCCCCAGATGGCAGGCAGGTCTTCCAGACGGGCACCGAACAGGTCGATACGCTGACCACCGGTAATCTTGGTGTACAGCTCATACTTCTTCGCCACCTGACCGATGACGATGAGTTTTTCCGGTGTAATTTCACCACCGGGAATACGGGGCACGACGGAATAGGTGCCGTTTTTCTGCATGTTCGCCAGAAAACGGTCATTGGTGTCCTGCAGGCCACGGTGGGGCTTCTTCAGGACGTGTTCATTCCAGCAGGAGGCCAGAATCGAGGCCACCGCCGGTTTGCAGATGTCGCAACCGTGGCCCTTACCGTGCCTGCTGATCAGCTCGTTGAAGGTTTTGATCTGGTCATATCGGACCAGCGTGAACAGCTCCTGACGGGAGTACGGGAAGTGCTCACAGATATCCTTGCTGACTTCCACTCCGCGACTGGCCAGCTCATGGTTGACTACCTGAGTCAGCAGTGCTGAGCAGCCGCCACAACCGGTGGCCGCCTTGGTGGCCGCTTTCACTCCACCGACATCGACACAGCCCGCATCCAGCGCAGCGACAATATCGCCCTTGCATACGCCGTGGCAGGAACAGATCGCCGCGGTGGCAGGCAGTGCAGCTACACCGAGACCGGCAGGCTTGCCACCTTCACTGACCGGCAGGATCAGACCTTCAGGATTTTTTGGCAATTCAATGCCATTCAGGGCGTACTGCAGCAGCGTCCCGTAATCTTCCGCATCACCTACCAGAATGGCGCCGAGCAGATGCTTGCCCTCGGCATCCACCACAATCTTCTTGTACACCTCGGTACGCTCGTTGAGGTACACATAGCTGCGGCTGCCTGCACTGCGGCCGTGCGCATCGCCGATGCTGGCCACATCCACACCCAGCAGTTTGAGTTTGGTACTCATATCCGCACCGGTGAAGCTGTCTTCACCGCCGAGCAGATGGCTGACGGCCACCTTGGCCATCTGATAACCCGGGGCGACCAGCCCGAATATCTGCCTGTTCCACAGGGCACATTCGCCGATAGCGTAAATGGCCGGGTCCGATGTCTGACACTGATTATTGATGGCAATACCGCCCCGCTCACCCAGCTCCAGCGATGACTGGCGTGCCAGCGCATCCTGTGGCCGGATCCCTGCCGAAAACAGGATCAGATCGGTTTCCAGCACCTCACCATCGGTAAACACCATGCGATGACGCGACTGCTCGCCATCCTCGATCACCTGGGTGTTCTTGCAGGTATGCACCCTGACGCCCAGTGATTCGATCTTGGAGCGCAGCAACGCACCGCCAGCATCATCCAGCTGCACGGCCATCAGACGCGGAGCAAACTCCACCACGTGGGTTTCCAGCCCGAGATCACGCAAGGCTTTGGCAGCTTCAAGGCCCAGCAGCCCGCCACCGACAACCACGCCCGTTTTAGCGCCCTGCGCCGAGGCCATGATGGCTTCCAGATCCTCAATGGTGCGATACACCAGACAGTGCTCGCGATCATGCCCCGGCACCGGAGGCACAAAGGGATAGGAGCCGGTGGCCAGCACCAGCGCGTCGTAGCGCAGCTCAGCACTACTTCTCAGGGCAACGGACTTGGAGCCACGATCAATGGCGGTGACGGGATCCGCCAGCACCACGTTCAGCCCCCAGTTTTCATACTGGTCGGGGGCAACCATGGACAACTCCGCAGCACTGCGACCAGTGAAGAATTCAGAAAGGTGAACACGGTCATAGGCCACACGAGGCTCGCCGGAGATCACTGTCACCTCGTAATGATCCAGACCGCCCTGATCAGCCAGGGTTTGCAGGTACTGGTGGCCGACCATGCCGTTACCGACAACGATTAATTTGGCTTTGCTCATCTCTGTTTCCTCATGCCCATCTCAAGCGGCCGTTGCCACGGGTTCATTTGCGTCTTCCACCGCCTCGGGCTCAGCCTCAAGTGCCGTGGTTTGCGGTCCGAATAGCAGGTCAGTGCCCAGATGGCTGACCTGTTTTTGTTGTTTCATCAGATCAATAAAGGCGTTACCGGCACTGACATCGCCATAGAGCACGATGCCGCTGATACGCCCCTGCTCATCCAGATTGATCCGGCGATAATGGCCATACTCGCGGTCTTCATAGGTCAGGCAGCTGTTGCTGCTGGTCACCCCGGCCGCCAGCAGATCGATGCCGGAAACCTTGAGCCTGGTCGCGAAATCCTGATAGCGATAACCGTCCTGCTCCCCGGCCAGCGCACGGGCCAGCACTCTGGCCTGATCCCAGATCGGTGCGACCAGACCGAAGGTCTGGCTTTGCCACTGGCAGCACTCGCCCAGGGCATAAACACCACTGGCGCTGGTGGCCATCTGGTCGTTGACCAGAATGCCTTTGTGTACCTGCAGCCCAGCCTGACGGGCCAGCTCGGTGCGTGGCGTCACCCCCAGTGCCTGCACTGCCAGATCGGCGAAGAGAATTTCGCCATCATTCAGCTCCAGCGCCTCCAAATGCTCTGCGCCGATAAAGCGTCGGGTACTTACGCCGAGGCGAACCTCAATGCCGAGTCGCTGCAGATGACGCTGCAAGTAGCCGCCCGCCACTTCATCCAGCTGTCGATTCAGCAGCCATTGACCACGCTGCAACAGGGTGACCTGCTTGCCCTGCTGCACCAGACCGTAAGCCGCTTCGATACCCAGCAAACCACCACCAATCACCACTACCTGCCTGCACGCTGCGGGCAGCTGCCGCAGATAACGGGCATCTGCCAGGGTGCGAAACGCCATCACGCCGGGTAGCTGCTCACCTTCAACCCCGAGTGACAGCGGCAACGAACCGGTAGCCATTACCAGCCGGTCAAAGTCATGGCGACGGCCATCGCTGGTCATGGCAAAACCCTGCTCAACATGCAGCTGTTCAACCGCACCGCCGAGATGAACCTCAATGCCACGCTCGCGATACCAGTGATGCGTCTTCAGGAACAGATCCTGCTCGTTGTACTCACCGGTCAGATAGGGCGACAACAGAATGCGGTTATAGGCGGCGCTGTTTTCTTCACCACACAGGGTGATGGCATAACGGCCGGGACAATGGTGATGGAGCTCGTCAAGCAGGCGGTCTGCGGCCATGCCGTTGCCGACAATGAGAAGGCGTTCTGCTGTCATCTCGTGCATCCCCTCTTGGCTTGCCTGCTGAACGGCTGGGCCGATGCTCAGTGGCACGCTTTTTCCAGAAGCAGAAAACAAAAAAGGCGTTCCCCTCTGATGTTATTCAGAGCGAGAACGCCTTCGTTCGTGTGCTGACCCGACAACGTAACCGGATCAACACTGCTGTAATTAATGCGAGGTCCCTTCGCGGTGGCTTCCTGCCATTCCCCAAACTCACTTTCACTAAAGCAGATCGCGTGCCAACTTCCGTATGCGGTCCTTAGCCATTGAATAAGGGGTTGAAGTTTCGATCATTTTCAGTGGAGTCAGCCAGGTTTACGCAGGCACGAGCCTGACCAACAGGATATTCTGGCAAACGGCAGCGCCCAAACACAGGTCATCCTGCGAACGGAACGCACTAACAGGAGGCACCGCCGACAGGAGGCATGGCCAATAGCGTAGAAGACATCACCAGTAGTCAGGCTGCCATCAGAGGCGGAATACAAGCAGACGGGAGGTGAACAGGAAGCAGAAAAAGAAAAACCCTGGATGAAGGGGGTATCCAGGGTCTTCTGTAGAAGTCGATCAGGCAGTAACGTTCAGGATCTGACCAATAGTCTGACCGCTTGCATTGGTTGTGGGCGCCGAACTGCTTGAACTGGCAGCAACAGTTTTGTCATCGCTGTCACCATCACGATCAGGTCCGGCAGTCTTGGGCTCTGCAGATTCGGGCTTTGACTGCAGGGATTGCGGTCCATAGTAACCAGCACCGCCACTCACCGAATTGATATTCATGGAACCTCCATACTCCCGCAGGAGTGTTGAACCAACCAAGATGTTAGCTAGTGCTCAGAGGTTAGATAATCAACCTTAACGCAAACTTAACTTTCCCCTTTTACACGTCAAAGTTTCCGTTAGCAGCATCTACCCAACGCGCAGCCGCCCCGTCACCCTCCTGATGGACACGTTCTAGGCAACTTTACCCCGCGCGGCGACCCGTTCACACCTCTCAACTCTGGCTTCACCCTGACTGTCCCGGCGATAGAAATACACCTCGTCGAACAGGTTGGACACCGGGCAAGCATGATTGGGTAACAGCAACAGCTGATCACCAATCTGTGGTTGCTGCACACAGGCGGTGGTATCCAGCGTGCCATGTTCCTCACTCAGCCCCACCACCTGACCATATCCGTCCAGACCAAGCAGATCCGATGTCAGCGCCTTGCTGCCCGCATCGACAATCACCCGCTCTGCTACAACGACGGTTTAACGAGCGGCTACGACCGTCAGCCTGATGCGCCGTGCCAGTGCCAGCAGCCGTTGCAGCTTGGGCGCGCCGACAATATTGAAGGTCAGCAAGATGTCATCGCCCCCTGCGTCGGCAAACACTTCCGCCTCGCCAATCTTCTGACAGGTAATGCCACAGGCACCGGCTCTGGAAAACATCCGCCGGATCAAGCATCAGCTGATGGCATACCGCGATCACGACGATGACAGTCAGCCACTGGTCGAATGACCGTACGCTGCTACAGAAAAGCAAGAAGCCGATGGAGTGATTCCATCGGCTTCTTGTATTGTGGGCTCTGTACCCGCCTGCTACCGGGTACGTTATTGAGCAGGTTACCTAGTTGGGCAGGTTACCTTATTGGGCGGGTTGATAGTGGTAGAGGCTCTGGCTTTCCTCTTCCATGTACAGGCACTTGAAGCCCTTATCGGCGGGCATCAGAGTGCAGCGCGCGGTGTAGGGCTCAGGTGCTGTCCACTCTGCATCACAGCTGTCGCGGTGAGTGGATTTACCCTCGCTCATGACCATGGCACTGCCTTTCTGGGTCCACTTGTAGTCGATCTTGGACAGATCACACTGACCAGCATCGTCTTTCATGACGTACGAACCCGTGCCATCAGCGCGAATCTCTTCGCTACCCACCATGTCGCCCTGAGCGCAGTCGAAGGTCTGATCATAAACGTTGAACTTGCCCACCGGAGAAATCGCTTTCTCTGGCTGCTCTTTGGTCAGCGTCATGGAGGTATTTGCCAACAGGCCATCCTTGCTGAAGTCAGCGTTGTAGCTGATGACAGCGGGCAGACGCAGCATGTGCGCCAGCGTCGCTTTCTGCACGCAGCCACTGCCCATCTCATTGGACATGGCATCGGTCACCATACCGGGAAGCTGATCAACCAGCTGAGCCACTTTCGGGTAGTTGAACGACAGGCTCTGCATGCCGTTGGCATCGATGGTTTCCTTATCCAGCGCATCCACCGCCTTCTGCGCAGGCTCACCGGCGTAAGCAACAATGAACTTCCCTTTCACCCCTGCCTTGATTTTCAGACCAGGAGCAACGTCAGACAGATCGACATCAGCGATACTGCCGTCGGCCGGAATCTGCACCATGGCACCAAACGGAGAACTGCTCAGCATGGACAGCAGCATCTGCGGGTTCTCGGTGGCAATACTGAGCAGGAAGGAATACTTCTCAGGGATGGGGCTGTCTTTAGACATCACCAGATCGTAAAGGGAGAAACCAGCCCCTTTTACGCCCTGCAGCATACCGGTCGCCATCCCCAGATAGGCGGGGCTGACACTGGCCATCTGCTGCTGAGCCTCAACCAGCTCAGGGCAACTGAACTTGGCCTGAGTGAAAGCATTCCACAACTCGGTAGTAGCAGGCACCAGATTATTAACATCCAGACCCAGACCGAAACCGACGATCTGGCCATTGGCATCCAGAGTGTGTGCGGGAATATGCCCACGCAGTTTCTGCAGGCTGGCCAGGGTAGGCGCATTCTTGATTTCCAGTAGCAGCGGGCTGCTTTGTGTCATTTTGCCGTCTTTTTCTACCGCTGGCAGATAGCTCGACATCAGACGTGGTACCTGGCCTGCAAGGCCAGCCATTTCCTGACGGCATTCGGCGGTGAAGCGGGTTGCCACGGGGGAAGGCTTGCCACCATCAGTCAGGATGGCATTCAGTTCGCGTCCGAAACCATTGCTGTCTGGCAACAGGATGCCTTCAGCCAGTCGCTTAATATTCAGCATCGCCACGGTAGAACCCGTCCATCCGTAGGTTTTGGACAATTCGGCGATTTCGCCGCTGTCCGTCAGTGACTTCTGCGGCTTCACATAAGCCAGGCGTTGCAGCCTGGACTGCTCGGTATCCTTGAAATAGAACGCGGTCACTGTGGCAATGCCATTTTCGACACTCACCACCAGATCAGCCGTTTTGGCTTCGCCCTCAGGCGTCAGACGCCAGCGGGTAAATGTGTGGCCCTGAACGGTTTCCTGCTGTGCTTTAAGCCCACTCTTTTCAGAAGCTTCGTTGAATGCCTTCCAGAAGGTGTCCTGGTTGGCCAGACTGATGCGGATGACAGGTACAACGCCATCCATGTAGAACGCTTGTGGCTTGCTGACATCAATACCGTAATGATCGACCAGCTCACCGTAAGTGGTCATATTGCCGAACAGGTCGACAGCGAGGTATTTGATGAATCGGACGGTCGGATTGTCCTTCAGCTCGCCCTTATCCATGTCCGCCAGCATTGAATCCAGGTCACCCTGCATGCCGCGGAAGATGTCCATATTACGCAGGTACTCGAAGGCTTTGGCATCAGCGGTACCACCAGCGTAGAACACGGTATCGGCCGGTACGTAGTCGGTCATATTGACCTTGGCAGACATGGAAGTGGTATTCAGCCATCCTTGCTGCCAAGCCACACCCGCTCCCACTGCGACAGCAAGAACGCCGATACCTATCCATTTATTCATTACCACTACTCCTTTTGTTAGCTGACGGAGGCTGTACTGCGATGCCTTCACGCCCATTGACCGGCTCCACTGATGCAGGGCCTACAGAATGCAACGCAATATATATACAAACTTACAAACAATCCAGATTGCGCCGGAAGCGTGTGCTGATTATGGATGCCGGTAATCAATTACACGAATCAGGTGGTTTCTGCAGATGTCTGCACAGGCGAATCACCCGCAGCTTTGTCAGGATGTCCGGCAGAAAAAAACCGGTATGGGGCGTCATACCGGTTCTATGTAAACGTCAGCAGCGATCAGCCAGCCAGACGCTCACTCAGCATTTTTTCCAGCTTGTTCTGATCAACAGCAAACAGGCGAATGCCTTCAGCCAGCTTTTCAGTAGCCATGGCATCTTCGTTGTGCAGCCAGCGGAACTCAGCCTCTGACAAGGCCTGGGGTTTGTCGGCACTGGCCGCCTGAGCGTGCAGACGTACCTGAAGATCACCTTCACTGGCTGACAGCTCTTCGAGCAGGTTGGGGCTGATAGTCAGTCGATCACAGCCTGCCAGCGCAATAATTTCCCCGATGTTACGGAAGCTCGCGCCCATGACGATGGTGTTATAACCATGACGCTTGTAGTAGTTGAAGATATCACTGACAGAAATGACACCAGGCTCTTCTTCAGGTGCGTAGTCGGTGCCAGGGTTTTGCTTCTTGAACCAGTCCAGAATGCGGCCAACAAAGGGAGAAATCAGAAATACACCCGATTCCGCACAGGCACGCGCCTGCGCAAAGCTGAACAGCAGGGTCAGGTTGCAGTTAATACCTTCCTTTTCCAGAATCTCAGCAGCTTTGATGCCTTCCCATGTAGAGGCAATCTTGATCAGCACACGCTCACGGCCGATGCCAGCGTCTTCATAAAGCTTGATCAGCTTGCGAGCCTTGGCCAGTGTTTTCTCGGTATCAAAGGAAAGGCGGGCGTCCACTTCGGTAGAAACACGACCCGGGATGTACTTGAGGATTTCCATGCCAAGGCTGACCACCAGTTTGTCGGCGGTATTGTCCAACTGGGTAGCCTGATCACCACCCTGCTTTTTGGCCCAGGCAACAGCGGTGCTGATCAGAGACTCAGCCAGCGGCTGGCCCATGGCCTTGAGTACCAGAGATGGATTGGTGGTGGCATCGATTGGCTGGAAAGCCTGAATAGCTGCAAGGTCACCGGTATCGGCGACGACAGTGGTAACGTTACTCAGTTGTTGCAGAAGCGTAGCCATATTCCCTCACGCAAAATACGACAGACGGCGAGTCCGTCTGGCTGACGGGGCTCAGGAGGGGCAAATCAGAAGATTTGTCCACTGCTGTAACCGGTGCGCCGATTATGCACCAGCCTCGACATATGATCACGGGGAAATAACGATTTGGTTACAGACGGCAGTACAAGCACTGACAACAGCAAAACAGCACACCAGATAAGGAAAAACCCGCTGGGAGGCGGGTTTTTGAGGGTAAAACAAAGTCGGTGGTATGCGCTGAACCGCTGAATCAAGTAACGCTATCAGAAAGCACGGGAACTGATAGTCAAATGCAATCAATGTGCGAGGTATTGATTGAACAGAAAAAATAAAGTGACTCAGTTGCAGCGATAGTTAGTCAAATTCGTTTCGAGATACTGGTCCACCAGACATCGTTTTGGTGTCTGTTGCTGCGGATGCGGCATCCTTTTCCTCATCTTTCACAACGACATGGCATTTTCCATTTATGCCGTGTAACAAGTGTACTCTGGGCGTCTTTTTTGTCAATTTGCGACAACATTGTCAGGCCAGTGCAATGGCATGTTTCCGCACCTGAACGAAGGGATTGTTTCAGCTATTGGACAGTCACGATGCATCGTACGCAATAATAAAATTTTCGTTTGAAACAAAATAAAACCACCACAACGCGCGAATGAAGAACTACAATATGAAACATATTTTATCCAGATCATGCCCTTTCATCGCCTACCAGTAAGGAACTCAACCATGATGAGACCAGGAGGGTTGCCGGAGACTCTGCCCTTTTTGCCTCGTTACCTGTTCACTGATGTGGATGACACTCTTACGTGGCAGGGCCGCCTGCCCGCTGAGACTTACTCCGCGATGGAAAACCTGCAGCAGGCAGGCGTGAAGATCATCCCTGTGACCGGCGCCTGCTCTGGATGGTGCGACTGCATGATTCGCACCTGGCCTATTGCCGCTGTAATAGGTGAAAACGGCGCATTCTGGATTCAGAAGGATCAGCAGGGGCGCCTGCAGCAGCGCTTCCGCTTACCCTTTGCAGAGCGCTCCCAGAATCGATCACAGCTTGAACAACTGATCGAGAATATTGCCAGAGAGTTACCCCAGGCCAGACTGACCCAGGACCATCCTTATCGGTTGACGGATATTGCATACGATATTGGTCAGGATGAACGGCTCGCTAACAGCGATTTAGACAGGCTACTCGCACTCATTCGTCTTTCGCCAGCGTCAGTAAGAGTCAGCTCGATTCACGTCAATATCTGGATGGGTGCCTATGACAAAGCCTCCAGTGCGCTGGCCTGGTTAGAGCAGGAACAGCAATTGAGTCGCGAAGAGGCACTGGCGCAGAGCATATTCATCGGCGACTCACCCAATGATGCCAACATGTTTTCGGCCTTCCCTCACACGGTAGGCGTCGCCAATATCCAGCGTTTCCTGACTACACTCAATCCACCACCGCGCTATATCACCTTTAACCCCGGTGGATACGGTTTTGTCGAACTGGCAGACACTGTTCTGCGGAGTCTTTAGAGAAGTTGACGCTATGAATCTCGATGTAGTGCAGCCTAAAGCCAAAGATTCATCATTTCGACGCAAAAGGGTAATAGGTTTACAACGTGGTGAATCCGATATCCAATACGGCCAGACGCGCCACAATGCCTCAGCTAAGCCCGAAGTACTGGTTGCCTGTCAGCGCACGCAGCTGTTGTCAGTGACATGGAATGCAAAGCGGTAAGTTGAGGTATCGACCTCACCATGCGAATGAGCGAACTGGCCTGTGAAACGAATCATATGACATTGGCTGCCCAGGCAAGCGATGTACTCAGGAGATGCGATCTATGGGGTTGTCTTCTAGACAAAAAAAGATTCTGGACTGGTTACAACAGACGGGTGGAACACTTTCCAGCGGTACCATTACCGAAGCCTTCGGCGTCTCCGCGCAGACCATACGCAAAGATCTCAATGAATTAAGCGATCAGGGTCTGGTCAAGCGTGTGCACGGTGGCATTACCCTACCCACCACGAACCGCAACCTGTCTTTCAGTAATCGTCAGGTTATGAATCTGGGTGCCAAACAGGCCATTGCCAAGGCGATCGTAGACAGCCTGCCGGAAGGTTCCAGCGTATTTCTCGGCATCGGCACCACACCCCAGCAGATTGCGCTGGCCATGGTAGATCACCCCGGCCTGATCGTCGTAACCAATAACCTCAACGTCGCTCTCACCCTATGCCACAACCCTCGCATCGAAACCTTGCTGGCCGGCGGCAGAGTACGCCCGGATGACCAGGACATCATGGGCGAAGACACCACACGCTTCTTTCGACGGTTCCGCATCAATTACGGCATTTTCGGCGTTGGGGGAATCGGTGCCGACGGCACACTGGTCGACTTCTCTCCTGAAGAGTCACATCTGTCTCAGTCCATTATCGCCAACAGCGAGAAACGTATTCTGGTCGCCGATGCCAGCAAATATTTGCGCAATGCACCGGTGATCAGCAGTCACCTGAACGAAGTGGATGAGTTTTTTACCGACTATCTGCCCGCCCCGCTACGCGCCCTGTGTGAGACTGAATCCGTACCAGTGATTGAATGCCTGCCACAATCCGAGCTTGCCGCCTCGCTTTCAACTGCTGAATGACAGGGTCATCGAACAGATGAAGATTCTTACCTGGAACATCCAATGTGGTCTCGGTTGCGACGGGCAAATCAGACTGGATCGCATCATTGAAGAGGCGAAAGCCTTTGCTGCCGATGTGCTGTGTCTACAAGAAGTAGCAAGACACTTTCCCGAATACTGCCATGCGCAGCAGCCAGATCAGTTGTCGGCCATCACTGAAGCTTTCACCGACTATGTGCCATTTTGGGGAGCAGCCATCAACTGGCCGGGCGAAGGTGGCAGCAGGCGCGAATTTGGTAACCTCACACTGGTGCGCCAGCCTCTGGCTCTGGATGGCCGCATCCATACTCTGCCTATGCCACCCGCCCACGGCGTCAAGCAGATGCCACGCTGCGCAGTGGAAGCCATAGTGCAAATGCCCGAATCAACCCGATCACTGCGTATCATGAACACTCATCTGGCATTCCATAGTCAGGCAGAACGTCGGGCACAGCTTGGCTATCTACTTGATTGGGAGCACAGCATCAGGCAGTGGAACGAAGCTCCCTGTGCAACTGCTCAGGGCTCCTATCAGTTTCCTCCCCGACCACTGGCCAGCATGCTGTGTGGCGATCTGAACCTTGCCGAGACCAGTGATGACTACCAATGGCTGCTACAGCAGCATTTCTGGCTGGATGCCTGGCATCTGCTGCACCCGGAAAGCGCACACGCCCCTACCTGTGGTGTGCATGATGCTGACCAATGGCCTGAAGGCCCTCATTGCCGTGACTTTGCCCTGGTCAGTGAAGCTCTGGCCAGCTGGGTCAAGGCCATTGAAGTCGATGTCAGGACAGCCAGTTCCGATCACCAACCCCTGCTGGTCACCTTGGCCTGAGTCAACATCCAACCCAGCAGGCTGTTGAAAAACGTTATCGAGGCAGTCGAGACAAGGAAATACCCCGAGGGCACAAGAAACAGGCGAAAAAGCGGAGTTTAGTGAACTAAATGAGCATTTGA
>NZ_LAPT01000089.1 GCF_003194385.1 Pokkaliibacter plantistimulans | reverse complement strand
CTGACAGCCGCCGGTTTACTCAAATAAGGGTGGCTCTAATTTGACTACTCGCATCTTCATGCGCTTGCGACGATCACAAAATCTCTTCGTCTATCCAGTGCTTCACCAAGTCTCTTAGCTTATATGGCCAAGCCGCACGGGCAATTAGTATGGGTTAGCTCAATGCCTCACAGCACTTACACACCCCACCTATCAACCTTGTGGTCTTCAAGGGCCCTTCAGAGGATTCTAGATCCAGGGAGATCTCATCTTGAGGGGGGCTTCCCGCTTAGATGCTTTCAGCGGTTATCCCGTCCGAACATAGCTACCGGGCAATGCGATTGGCATCACAACCCGAACACCAGCGGTTCGTCCATTCCGGTCCTCTCGTACTAGGAACAGCTCCTCTCAAATCTCCAACGTCCACGGCAGATAGGGACCGAACTGTCTCACGACGTTCTAAACCCAGCTCGCGTACCACTTTAAATGGCGAACAGCCATACCCTTGGGACCGGCTTCAGCCCCAGGATGTGATGAGCCGACATCGAGGTGCCAAACACCGCCGTCGATGTGAACTCTTGGGCGGTATCAGCCTGTTATCCCCGGAGTACCTTTTATCCGTTGAGCGATGGCCCTTCCATTCAGAACCACCGGATCACTAGCACCTACTTTCGTACCTGCTCGACCTGTCCGTCTCGCAGTTAAGCACCCTTCTACGCTTGCACTCATTGGCTGATTTCCGACCAGCCTGAGGGTACCTTCGCGCTCCTCCGTTACTCTTTGGGAGGAGACCGCCCCAGTCAAACTGCCCACCACACACTGTCCTCGACCCGGATCACGGGCCTGAGTTAGAACCTCAATGGTGTCAGGGTGGTATTTCAAGGTTGGCTCCACAGAAACTGGCGTCTCTGCTTCTAAGCCTCCCACCTATCCTACACAAACAACATCAAAGTCCAGTGTGAAGCTACAGTAAAGGTTCACGGGGTCTTTCCGTCTAGCCGCGGATACGCTGCATCTTCACAGCGAGTTCAATTTCACTGAGTCTCGGGTGGAGACAGTGCCGCCATCATTACGCCATTCGTGCAGGTCGGAACTTACCCGACAAGGAATTTCGCTACCTTAGGACCGTTATAGTTACGGCCGCCGTTTACCGGGGCTTCGATCAAGAGCTTCGCTTGCGCTAACCCCATCAATTAACCTTCCGGCACCGGGCAGGCGTCACACCCTATACGTCCACTTTCGTGTTTGCAGAGTGCTGTGTTTTTAATAAACAGTTGCAGCGGCCTGGTATCTTCGACTGCCAGCAGCTTACGGGGCAAGCCCTTCACCACCGGCAGCGCACCTTCTCCCGAAGTTACGGTGCCATTTTGCCTAGTTCCTTCACCCGAGTTCTCTCAAGCGCCTTGGTATTCTCTACCTGATCACCTGTGTCGGTTTGGGGTACGGTCCTGTTTACCTGAAGCTTAGAGGCTTTTCTTGGAAGCATGGCATCAACCACTTCGCTCATGCGAGCTCGTCATCAGTCCTCAGCATTGGCCGTGCGGATTTGCCTACACGTCCTGCCTACCACCTTAAACACGGATAACCATCACCGTGCTGGCCTAGCCTTCTCCGTCCCCCCATCGCAGTAAACAGCGGTACAGGAATATTAACCTGTTTCCCATCGACTACGCCTTTCGGCCTCGCCTTAGGAGCCGACTCACCCTGCCTCGATTAACGTTGGACAGGAACCCTTGATCTTCCGGCGAGGAGGCTTTTCACCTCCTTTATCGTTACTTATGTCAGCATTCGCACTTCTGATATCTCCAGCATGCCTTACAGCACACCTTCGCAGACTTACAGAACGCTCCCCTACCACTCCTCTTAGAGGAATCCGCAGCTTCGGTGCCTGGTTTGAGCCCCGTTATATCTTCCGCGCAGGCCGACTCGACTAGTGAGCTATTACGCTTTCTTTAAAGGGTGGCTGCTTCTAAGCCAACCTCCTAGCTGTCTGAGCCTTCCCACATCGTTTCCCACTTAACCAGGACTTGGGGACCTTAGCTGGCGGTCTGGGTTGTTTCCCTCTTCACGACGGACGTTAGCACCCGCCGTGTGTCTCCCGGATAGTACTCACTGGTATTCGGAGTTTGCATCGGGTTGGTAAGTCGGGATGACCCCCTAGCCGAAACAGTGCTCTACCCCCAGTGGTATTCGTCCGAGGCGCTACCTAAATAGCTTTCGGGGAGAACCAGCTATCTCCGAGCTTGATTAGCCTTTCACTCCGATCCACAGGTCATCCGCTAACTTTTCAACGGTAGTCGGTTCGGTCCTCCAGTCAGTGTTACCTAACCTTCAACCTGCCCATGGATAGATCGCCCGGTTTCGGGTCTACTACCAGCGACTTGACGCCCTATTAAGACTCGGTTTCCCTACGCCTCCCCTATGCGGTTAAGCTTGCCACTGATAGTAAGTCGCTGACCCATTATACAAAAGGTACGCAGTCACCCCACGAAGGGGCTCCCACTGCTTGTACGTGCACGGTTTCAGGGTCTATTTCACTCCCCTCTCCGGGGTTCTTTTCGCCTTTCCCTCACGGTACTAGTTCGCTATCGGTCAGTCAGGAGTATTTAGCCTTGGAGGATGGTCCCCCCATGTTCAGACAGGATACCACGTGTCCCGCCTTACTCGATTTCATCTACAATGCACTTTCGTGTACGGGGCTATCACCCACTATGGCGGCACTTTCCAGAGCCTTCCACTAACACATTACAGACTTAAGGGCTGGTCCCCGTTCGCTCGCCACTACTTAGGGAATCTCGGTTGATTTCTTTTCCTCGGGGTACTTAGATGTTTCAGTTCTCCCGGTTCGCCTCTTATCCCTATGTATTCAGGATAAGATACCCCCTAAGGGGTGGGTTTCCCCATTCGGACACCTCCGGATCAAAGTCTGTTTGCCGACTCCCCGGAGCTTTTCGCAGGCTACCACGTCCTTCATCGCCTCTGACTGCCAAGGCATCCACCGTGCACGCTTAGTCACTTGGCCATATAAGCTAAGCAACCTGGTGTAACTTACATTTCGACTTACCAACTTGCGTCAGTAAGTGACCTGTAACGCGCCGGATAAACGCTTGAGATTTCGTTTATCATCTATCAAATTAG
>NZ_LAPT01000088.1 GCF_003194385.1 Pokkaliibacter plantistimulans | reverse complement strand
GACTGGTGACTGGTGACTGGAAATGATCAGCAGAGGGAGTCCGACGGCAAATCATTTGCCGTCGTCATTGTTATCCGCCGCCTTGCTGAAATGGCGGGCCATGGTGCGCAGCACCTTCATATGCTGGGAGAAGTTACGGCAGCCGCTGCAAATCATGGTATGCACCGACAGTGCAGCCTTTTCCGACGTGGTCAGCTTGCGCTCCTGCCCTTCAGACATCAGACGGGTTGCCTCTTTGCAGTTCATCATTTGCTGCTACCTCCGACAAACCAGTGATTTTCCAGACATTCCCGTAGCCTGACCCGGGCACGATAGAGCGACACATTCAGGCTGTTCTGATTGATCTCTTCACTCTGGCAGATTTCTTCCGTCTCCAGTTCCAGAAACTCACGCATCATAAACAGTCTGGCAAGACGCTCCGGCAGGGCATTCAGACACATATCAAAGGTCTGCCAGAACTGGCTGTTTTCCATGTCCTCATCGGGATCCTGCCATTTGCTGGGGCGAACATCCTTGTGCCAGTGGCCATTGTCACGAAACAGAATATCAATCACTTCGTCGTCACTCTGCTCATCGGCTCCGGGTAGCGGCACCAGACGCATACGAGCGCGCAGAATATCGGTGATCTTGTTCTTTAATATTGCGAAAACCCAGGTTTTCAACGCAGCCCGCCGACCGAACGCCGCGGCATTCTTCAAAGCGCCGACAAAGGCTTCCTGCACCGCATCCTCAGCCAGCTGCTCATCACGCAACTGCATTCTGGCAAACTTCAGCATCTGCCCGCGCAGATCATCAAGGAAGGCGTTGTCCGCCAGCAGAGCCTGAGAGCGCTCCGCCATTCCCGCTGTCACATCCATGGCTCTGTCCATTCACACCCCACTCGTCTCAATGGTTATTGCTGAACTGCGCCTCTCTGATCACGACAGCTATCCTAACGCGCAAACTGAGCACAGCATATTTCCGCGCAGCACTCCGCAGATCTGCTACACATTAATAGTCAGCCCCTTAGAGCGCGGACGGTTCTGGCAGTTCCCTTATTCAGCCGCTGTCTGCACAAGTGAGTAAATCGGCGAACATCAGCGGTAAATCTGCAGGGAATATAAAAGTCTGCATATATACTTCAGCAAACATGTGCCCTCCCGGCACCCTTTTGACCTACTGATTCAGCTACCACTCTGGACTGGGGACTATTGACGGATGATCGACGGAAACCTGGCAACAGCGCTGGCTTTTGTCACCTATCTCGCCATCATGCTGTTCATTGGCTTTTGGGCCTACAGCCGTACCACCAACCTGTCGGACTACGCACTGGGAGGTCGCCGACTCGGCCCCTTCCCGATTGCCCTGTCTGCCGGCGCCTCCGACATGAGCGGCTGGCTGATGCTGGGCCTGCCCGGATATGCACTGGTAGCAGGGTACGAAGCAGAATGGATAGTGATCGGTCTGGTTGCAGGCACCTGGCTGAACTGGCGGTTTGTGGCACGCCGCCTGCGGGTCTACTCCTCCCTCACCGATGATTCGCTCACCCTGCCCTCCTACTTTGCCAATCGTTTTCGCGATCATTCGCAGATTATTCGCATCGTTTCGGCGCTGTTTATCCTGTTTTTCTTTATTTTCTATATCAGCGCCGGTCTCGTGGCTCAAGGCAAGCTGTTCGAAGCGGTGTTCAATATGGATTACGACTACGCCGTGGTGCTGGGCGCGGTCTTTATCGTCTGCTATGTCTTCTTCGGGGGCTTTATCGCCGTGTCCTGGACCGATGTGGTTCAGGCCCTGCTGATCATTTTCGCCCTCGCCTGTGTCTCGCTCTACGGCCTCGGTGAAGCCGGCGGCTGGTTTGCCGTGCGTTCGGCCATGGCAGAAAAATCACCGGCACTACTGGATATGTGGACGGACAACAGCGGCCTGCCGCTGAGCTGGATCAGCATCGCCTCGTTACTGGCCTGGGGTCTGGGCTATTTTGGTCAGCCACACATTCTCGCTCGCTTCAAGGCCATTCGTGATGACCGGCAAATCGGTCTGGCACGTTTTATCGCCGTATCCTGGAGCTTTGCAGTGCTGGCCTGTGCACTGCTGACGGGCTGGGTCGCCCAGCACTATCTGCACCGTGATCTGGCCGATGAGGAAACCGTCTATATCGCCCTCACTCACATGCTGTTCCACCCGGCTATTGCCGGTGTGCTGCTGACCGCCGTGCTGGCCGCCATCATGTCCACCGCCGATTCGCAGCTGCTGATCTGTTCCTCCATCCTCGCAGAGGACTTCTATCGCAGCCTGTATCGCAAGCATGCCAGCGCCAGAGAGCTGGTCACTGCTGGCCGGATTGGCGTACTGGGGGTAGCGGCACTGGCGGTCTGGCTATCACTCAACTCACAGGACAACGTACTGGAGCTGGTGGCCTACGCCTGGGCAGGCTTTGGTGCGGCCTTCGGGCCAGTGATCCTGCTATCGCTGTACTGGCGCCGCATGACCCGCAACGGTGCTCTGGCCGGCATCGTAACAGGGGGTGTCACGGTCGTGATCTGGAAGCATCTGCAGGGCGGGCTGTTCGACCTTTACGAGATTATCCCCGGCTTCCTGCTGGCGCTGATCGCCGTGGTGTTGGTCAGTCTGGTATCCACACCACCGCGACCACGCAGCGTCGCATCAGACAAACTGACCGCGCCAGACAAACCAAAGAGCAACGCCTGAATAATGCGTTGCTTTACTACGTTCTTTACTCCATTGGCACATCGCAAAGGGTATGTTCAGAATCGGCCGAAGAACACTGCCAGACACTCATTCAGCGCCGCTTGTGATGTTTGACTGCGGAGCATAGTTGTTGGCCAGGGAAGAGATGGACCGCATCACAGGTGGGGATGCAGGAAGACAGAAAAGAAAAAAGGCGCTTCCATCCAGAAGCGCCTTTCGTCATTTACTGCATCAGACTCGAACGACACCATTGTATTAAACATTACGTAAGAATCAACACTGAAACAGCTTAAAAATCACTTTTGTGAGTAAAATAACCACAAAGTCTAATAAGAGCACCATTCAGCTGAACGGGTTATAGCCACTTCAGCACGGGTACACCTTGAACGCCGAGCGAGAGTAAGACGCATGCGCCTCTGATAGTTTGGCCAGTACCCCGGAGCCTCACGGCTCCCTGCCCCTGGGCCGGATTTATCACCTTTGGAGAATGACGTATGTCACACACTGTCCCCCATATCGTGGTTATTGGCGGAGGCGCAGGCGGTCTGGAACTGGTTACCCGCCTTGGTCATCAATTCGGCAAGCGAGGCAAAGCCCGAGTGACGCTGGTTGACCGCAGCCCTACACATATCTGGAAGCCGCTGCTGCATGAAGTCGCCACAGGTTCGCTGGACTCCGGCATCGACGAAGTCAGTTATCGCGGCCACGCCCGAGCCCATCATTTCCACTTTCAGCTGGGCACCCTGACCGGTATCGACCGCGCTGAGCGTCAGCTGACGCTGGCACCGATCAATGATGACAGCGGAACCCAGGTCGTCCCCGGCCGCACCTTGCAGTACGACTATCTGGTGCTGGCGCTGGGCAGCCAGAGCAATGATTTCGGCACGCCGGGCGTCGCCCAGCACTGTAACTTTCTCGACAGCCGTGAACAGGCGGAACGCTTCCGCCAGAAGCTGCTGAACCAGTTTCTGCGTCTGTCAGTGCAGAATCGTGATCAGGCCGATAACCCGGCCCGGCTCACTATTGCCATCGTCGGTGCCGGTGCCACAGGCGTGGAACTCTCCGCCGAACTGCACAACGCCGCTCGGATGATCGGCAGTTTTGGTTTTGAAGGCATGGATAAAGGCCAGCTCGATGTCCACCTGATCGAGGCCGGCCCCCGCATTCTGCCCGCCCTGTCGGAGCGCATCAGTGCTTCAGCCCATCTGGAACTGACCAAGATTGGCGTCAAGGTACGAACAGGCACCCGCATTGTCGAAGCCACTGAGCAGGGTCTGCATACGGCCGACGGGGAAACCATATCGGCAGATCTGATGGTCTGGGCGGCGGGCATCAAAGCACCGGCCTTTCTGGCGCAACTGGATGGACTGGAAACCAACAGGATCAATCAGGTCATGGTTCACCCCAGCCTGCAGAGCCTGACGGACGAGCGCATCTTTGCCATTGGCGACTGTGCAGGTTGCCCTATCGGTGAAAACCGCTGGGTACCACCCCGGGCTCAGGCGGCTCATCAGATGGCCAGCCATCTGATCAAAAACCTCAAGCGTCTGTTCAATCAGCAGCCTATGCAGCCGTTTGTCTACAAGGACCACGGCTCACTGGTCTCCCTCAGCCGCTTCTCTACCGTTGGCAGCCTGATGGGCAATCTGACCTCGGGCAGCTTCTTTATTGAAGGCCATCTGGCACGCATGTTCTACGTCTCGCTCTATCGCATGCACCAGCTGGCGTTACACGGCCCGCTGGCCACACTGCTCATGGCCTTTGTGGAACATATCAACAAGGTGCTGCGGCCCCGCCTTAAACTGCATTGACCTCTGCCCCGGCTGTGACTGAGCAAAAAAAACCGCACTCCTGAGAGTGCGGTTGCTTAATTACTGAGTCTTACAAGCACAAGGGCACAAACAATCCAATAGACCAGCCAGACAAACAGCAAACCAGCTGCCAGGGGAGTCTGACTGGTTTAGCAGACCGCTGAAAACCTGTCCGCGTTGCCAAATACCGCGTCCAAAACGGGCAAAAAATGCTCATTTAGCTCACTAAACTCCGCTTTTTCGCCTGTCTTGGCCTGGTATCGGCGACCTCGATCACGCTTTTCAACGGCCCGCAGGAAAGCACTCACGACATCGTGAACACTTTCCCGGACATCATCTGACGAATCCGCACACCAGACGATCTCCCAGGATACCCACCGCGAACACTGAAAACAGCACTCACATTACTTCATTGTGGGCATTACGAACTCCGCACCTGCGCGAATGCCGGTTGGCCAGCGGCTGGTAACGGTTTTCATCCGGGTATAGAAGCGCACACCGTCCGGACCGTGCATATGCAGAGGGCCAAACAGCGAACGTTTCCAGCCACCAAAGGAATGGAAAGCCATAGGTACAGGGATTGGCACGTTCACGCCGACCATACCCACCTGGATATGCTGGGCAAACTGACGGGCGGAATCACCGTCACGGGTGAAAATCGCGGTGCCGTTGCCATACTCGTGTGCGTTGATCAGCGCGACAGCCTCATCGAAGGTTTTCACCCGCACCATGGCCAGCACCGGGCCGAAAATCTCTTCCTTGTAGATGGTCATGTCAGGAGTGACATGGTCAAACAGGCAACCACCGATAAAGTAGCCGTCTTCACAACCTTCCACTTGCAGACCACGGCCATCGATAACCAGCCGGGCACCCTCTTCCACGCCCTTGTTGACGTAGCCAGTGACCTTGGCCAGATGCTCCCTGGAAACCAGCGGGCCCATTTCAGGCTCGGGTGAAGACATGCCATCGCCGACACGCAGGGCTTCGATACGGGGTACCAGCTCTTCCAGAATCCGTTCAGCAGTGCCTTCACCGACAGGTACTGCAACCGAGATCGCCATGCAGCGCTCGCCAGCCGAGCCGTAAGCGGCGCCCATCAGTGCATCCGCCACCTGCTTCATGTCAGCATCGGGCATGACCACCATGTGATTCTTGGCACCGCCCAGTGCCTGCACGCGCTTGCCGTGTGCTGAGGCGGTGGAGTAGATGTACTGAGCAATGGGGGTTGAGCCTACAAAGCTGACGGCTTCGATATCAGGGTGAGTCAGCAGCACATCAACCGCTTCCTTGTCACCGTTGACGACGTTAAAGACACCATCGGGCAGACCCGCTTCTTTCAGCAGTTCAGCCAGACGCATCCCCATGCTGGGATCTTTTTCCGAAGGCTTGAGGATAAAGCAGTTACCGCACGCCAGTGCCACCGGGAACATCCACATGGGCACCATGGCGGGGAAGTTGAACGGTGTAATACCGGCCACCACACCCAGCGGCTGCATCATTGACCAGGAGTCCACATTGGAACCCACGTTGACGGAATGCTCGCCCTTTTGCAGATGAGGAATGCCACAGGCAAACTCGACCACTTCCAGACCACGGATCAGCTCACCCTTGGCATCGGAAAAGACCTTGCCGTGCTCCTCAGTGATGATTTCCGCCAGCTCATCGAAGTGTTGCTCGATCAGTTCCTTGAATTTGAACAGTACTCGTGAGCGACGCAGTGGGGGTGATGCCGCCCAGGCGGGGAACGCCTCTCTGGCAACAGCAATCACCTGGGCCACTTCCTCGGCAGACGACAATACGACCTGCTTGCTCACCCGGCCGGTCGCCGGGTTGTGAACCGCTGCAGTCCGGCCGCTGTGGCTGGCTGTTTCAGCACCCGCTACGAAATTTCCAAGAATCTGAGTCATTACTTTCACCTCATAATGTCCGCTGACGAGATACCTCCCGATCAGCTGGCGCGAGCAGTCACTGCTGACCTTCACGTCAGTCAGCGACGCCTTTTACCGATGAATTAGTCGCTGTGCCGCGCTTACCATCAGACAGCCAGTGCCACACAGCGGATCATAAACAGGCAGTTACAGACCGGCCTTGGCCACACACTCCGCCAGATGCTCGTAACCCATTTTGGCGTAGGTCAGCGGATGAGCCACGGCAGGATCCTGCTCGGCCTCAACCACAATCCAGCCGCTGTAATCAATCGCCTTCAACGCATGCATCACGGCCTGATAATCGAGGAAACCATCACCGGGTACGGTGTAGACGCCGTCCAGTACTGCACGCAGGAAAGGCTGATCGGTATTTTTGGCGTGAGCCATGATCTGCGGACGAATGTCTTTGCAGTGCACATGACTGACACGAGGGCCGTACTTCTTGATCAGGCTCAGGGGGCTGCCGCCTGCCCAGGTGATGTGACCGGTATCGACCAGCAGACCAACGGAATCACCGGTGTGCTGCATCAGCAGATCCACTTCGTCTTCGGTTTCCACCACGGTGCCCATGTGATGGTGATAAGCCAGCTTGACGCCCTGCGACAGCAGATAGTCACCGACCTGAGTCATCCGCTTGCCAAACTCCTCCCACTGATCGGCACGCAGCACGGGGCGCTTGGACAGGGGGGTATCGATTTCGCCGTGGATGCAACCACTGACTTCGGCATAAACCATGACCTTACAGCCACAGCTTTTGAGCAGCATCAGGTGATCCTGCAGGGCAGCAATTTCTTCCTCAGCAGTACGCTCCAGCAGACGGGAGCTGTACCAGCCAGACACCAGCTGACGGTCAAATTGCGCCAGAAT
Organism: Pokkaliibacter plantistimulans; assembly: GCF_003194385.1. GTDB lineage: Bacteria > Pseudomonadota > Gammaproteobacteria > Pseudomonadales > Balneatricaceae > Pokkaliibacter > Pokkaliibacter plantistimulans. The sequence goes on along the minus strand of NZ_LAPT01000088.1, from coordinate 27,998 downwards.
CGGCTTCAGCACGTCAGGGTCGCGAGGAAACTTGTTACCCAGCTCAACCCCGGCATAACCTGCCAGACGCGATTCTTCCAGACACACTTCCAGCGGAGTATCAGCGCCCAGTGAGGGCATATCATCGTTGCTCCAGGTGAGCGGGTTGATGCCGATCTGTACCTTGCTCATAGCCTTCTACTCTTAATTTGCAATGTGAATAAGTTGCAATGTGGACACTGTCCGACAGCCTGATGGGCAGGTGCCGGTATCTCTGTTGTTATCAGAACGTACTGGCTGAACGCGTTCACGATGCTGCAGCGGCTGGCCACAGCAGCTCGTGAACTCATTGTCAGTAGGGCTGTTTGGTTTTTTGCGTCTTGTAGCCTGTATAAGCAGTTCGCACCTGCTCACGTACCGACACCTCAGGAACGGCGACATCCCACCAGTGGCCGCCCTCTGCGGTGGAAGGCTGGGCATCCGTATCGATAGCAATGACATAGGTGATCGGGCTGGCTTTGGCGCGGGCCATGGCCTGCTCCAGCTCAGCGATGGTGGTGACCTGCTCACTGGCAGCCCCCATCGCTCTGGCGTGAGCGGCAAAATCCGTCTTCGGTGCGCCACCTTCAACAGTCAGGCAGTCTTCCAGCAGGTTATTGAAAGGTGCACCACCGCATGCCTGTTGCAGACGGTTGATGCAGGCATAGCCGCGGTTATCCAGCACCACGATGATGAGCTTGTAACCGAGCATCACCGACGTGGCGATTTCGGAATTGAGCATCAGATAGGAGCCATCGCCCACCAGCACCACGACTTCGCGGTCAGGCGTCGCCATCTTGGCCCCCAGCGCACCGGCAATTTCGTAGCCCATGCAGGAGAAGCCGTATTCCAGGTGATAGCCCTGACTGTCATGGGGACGCCACAGCTTGTGCAGCTCACCGGGCAGCCCCCCAGCAGCACAGACAAGGGTGCTGGCAGGCTCAAGATTGCGCCAGACGGCACCGATCACATTGGCATCGGTCGGCAGATAATGGCTGGTGGGCGCGGCAAGGATGGCATCCGACACACGCATCCAGTCAGCGATCCAGCCTGCCACGCTGTCCTGCCATGCCCCGTCACTCTGCCAGTCGCCCAGCTTCTGACTGATCACACCGAGGGTGGTCTTGGCATCGGCAACCAGCGGCAGTGACTCGTGCTTATAGGCATCAAAGGCGGCCACGTTGAGACCGATAATGCAGACATCGGGGTTGCCAAATACAGTACGTGAGCCGGTGGTGAAGTCCTGCAGGCGCGTGCCGATGGCCAGCACCACATCTGCTTCCTGTGCGGCATGGTTGGCCGCGGAGGTGCCGGTCACACCAATGGCACCGAGCAGTTGCGGGTGATCCCAGGGCAGCACGCCCTTACCGGCCTGACTCTCCGCCACGGGAATATGATGCTTCTCGACGAAAGCGCGCAGGGTATCGACGGCACCGGCATAATGCACACCACCACCGGCAATGATCATGGGTTTGCGCGCACAGCGCAGTACCGCCAGCGCTTCGCTGAGCTGATCCACATCCGCCTGAGGACGGCGCAGACGATGTACCCGCTTGCGGAAGAAGCTCTCGGGATAATCATAGGCTTCTGCCTGAATGTCCTGCGGCAGCGCGATGGTGGCCGGGCCACAGTCCACCGGATCAGTCAGTATCCGCATGGCGGCTGGCAGGCTGGTGATCAGCTGCTCGGGGCGATGGATGCGGTCAAAATAACGGGACACCGGACGGAAACAGTCATTCACGGTGACACCCGGGTTGGCACTGTCTTCCACCTGCTGCAGCACCGGGTCGGGAGTGCGGGTGGAGAAGGTATCACCGGGCAGCAACAGCAATGGCAGACGATTGACGTGCGCCACACCGGCAGCGGTGAGCATGTTCATCGCACCGGGGCCGATGGAGGTGGTGCAAGCCAGAATCTGCGTACGGCGGTTCTGCTTGGCGAAAGCGGTAGCCGCCAGCGCCATGCCCTGCTCGTTGTGAGCGCGATAGGTAGGGAACTCGTTGCGTACCGCATGGAGCGCCTCACCAATACCGGCCACGTTACCGTGACCGAAGATGGCAAACATACCGGCGAACAGCGGGATTTCCTTGCCATCCACCTCGTGATACTGCGCTTGCAGGAACTTCACCAGCGCCTGCGCCATGGTCAAACGAATAGTGCTCATTGTCTTACTCCAAAATGCAGGTCAGGCGACAGACTGGGCAGTGACCGGCGCCTTGCGCTCGCGCCAGTAACGAATCATGCGTACATAGTTGCCAGCGATCACATCCACCAGCTGCTGGTCATTCAGCTCACCTGCCAGCCACTGCCGCGAAGGCTTGCCGAAGATGGTGCGGCCCACTGCGAAGCCCTTGCACACCTCGATACCTGCCGCCTGATTGAAGCCATCACGCAGCTCTTCTTCCGGTGCATCCAGCCCCAGCAACACCACTCCACGACAGTGCGGCGCACGCTGGTTGATGACACTTTCAATGTGCTGCCAGGCTGCACGGCTGGGTGAGGGCAACTTCCACCAGTCGGGGTAGATGCCGATGTTGTAGAAACGGGTCAGCGCACGGGCCAGCGTCTGGTCATCGACGCTTGAGCCTGCAGGCGGAATCACTTCCAGCAGGAACTCATGGCCTGAGTTGATGCAGGCTTCGTACATGTCTGCGACCTTGCGCTCCTGATCCAGACGCAGGTCAATGCTGTCATCGGGATGGTAGAACACCAGACACTTGACCACATGTTCACGCGGCCAGCTGGTCAGTTGCTGACCGATGTTATTGCCGTACTCAAAACGCAGTGGCCGTGAGCCGGGCTGCTCAACCGGACGACCGATCCACCAGCCACGCCCGGTCAGCTCATTCAGGGTCGCCTGTCCGTAGGTGGTGTCGGCCAGAATACCGGCATTACCGTTCAGCCCCATTTCGGCAGCGCCTTTGAAAGCCCCTTGCAGAATCAGCTGTTTCAGCTCTTCAATACGTTCTTCCGCTGCCCCGACTTCACGGGCCATGTTGGCCAGCTGGATACGGTGATCAAATGCCAGCACACAGAGCTCCGGCCATTCCACGTCACGGGTAGTGACCCGGTGCAGATAGTTCAGGTGGGTATTCTTGTCAGGGCGGGGAATGTGCTCGGCATGGGCGATGTAGTAGTCCAGCTCTTCCGCTGTCGGCATGGCAGGAGCACAGCCGTGGCGAGATACCACCAGCGCACCGCAGGCATTACCGTAGCGGCAGCACTGCTCGTAGGATTCACCGCGAATCCAGCCCCGCAGGAAGCCGCTCATGAAAGCATCGCCAGCGCCCAGCACATTCAGCACATCCACCCGCACGCCTTTGACGGTGATACCGTCGTCCAGGTCATCTGGGATGTTGCCGGTGAAGACCGAGCAACCCAGCGGGCCGCGCTTGCATACCAGCACGGCGTCCGACACCCGGCGCACATTGCGCAGCGCTTCGAGGGTGTCGGTGCTGCCACCGGCAATATGAAACTCTTCTTCAGTGCCGACGATCAGATCGAACAGCGGCACGATGCTCTGCAAGTGGGCAGTGACCGACTCACTGGAAATAAAGCGGGTTTCACCATCACCGCGCGTGGTCAGGCCCCACAGCACCGGGCGATAGTCGATATCCAGCACCGTTCTGACGCCACCGGCACGGGCATACTCAATCGCCTGACGGCTGACCCGATTGACCTGTTCGGTGGAGAAATGGGTTCCGGTAATCACCAGCGCCCTGGCAGACTGAATAAAGTCAGCATCGAAATCCTCGGTGCTGATGGCCATGTCGGCACAATTCTCACGGTAGAAAATCAGCGGGAAGGTTTCCTGATCTTTGATCCCCAGGATCACCAGTGCGGTCAGCCGCTCGGGATCTGTCACCACGTGGGAGACATCCACACCAGCGCGGCTAAGAGTCTCGCGGACACTGCGGCCCATATGCTCGTTACCGACACGGGTCAGCATGGCGGACTTCAGCCCCTGCCGCGCAGTACCGAAGGCGATGTTGCCAGAGGAGCCGCCGAGGTATTTGGCCATGGAGGTTTCATCCTCCAGCCGGGCACCGACCTGCTGACCATAGAAATCCACGGCAGCGCGGCCAAGTACGATCAGATCAAGGGCGCGGGACTGAACGTCGCTATGAGGTGATGTGTCAGGCATGGCAATGCTCCACTCAGAATTCGTTGATGTTCACCCAGCGCCCTTGCGCGTGGGACAGTTCGACAGCGTCCAGTACCCGGTTGACCTCATAGGCAGCGCGAAAATCCGGCCACATGGGACGATCTGCCAGGATGCCATCCACCAGATCACGCACTTCAACGATCTTCATGTCGTTGTAGCCCAGGCCATGGCCGCCGGCGACGCAGAAATTGACGTAATCAGGATGCTGGGGGCCAACCAGAATGGTACGAAAGCCCTGCCGGTGACTGGCATCACCATTGGTATAAAGCTGCAGTTCGGACAGGCGCTCCTGATCAAACAGGAGGGTGCCCTTGGTGCCCGTGACTTCAAAAGTCAGGCCGTTCTTGCGACCACAGGCGATACGGCTGGACTCCAGCGTACCGATGGCACCGCCGCTAAAGCGCACCATGCAATGCACCTGATCGTCGTTTTCCACTTCGCCGTATTCGCCCGGGCGACCGGCAATGGGACGGTGGCGATGCACGATCTGCAGATCCCCCATCACCTCAGTGATGTCACCCACCAGATACTGGGCCACGTTGATAATGTGCGAGCCCATATCACCCAGCGTGCCGGAACCGGAAAACTCACGTTTCAGCCGCCAGCTGTAAGGGACGGTAGGATCGGCCAGATAGTCTTCGTTATGGGTGCCGCGGAAGTGGACTACTTCGCCGATTTCACCCTGACTGATGATTTCCTTGGCCAGCTGCAAGGTAGGGTTCTTGATGTAATTGAACCCCACCAGCGTCTTGACGCCAGCCTGCTCGGCCGCTTCTGTCATGATCCTGGCGTCTGCCGCGGTCAGTGCCAGCGGCTTTTCACTGTAGACGTGCTTGCCTGCGGCAATCGCGGCCAGCGCCATCTCTTTGTGCAGAAAGTTGGGAGAGCAGATATCCACGACATCAATCGACGGGTCATTGACCAGTGCCCGCCAGTCCCCCGTGGAACGCCGGAAACCCAGTTCGGTGGCCTTTCTGGCAGCCAGCTCGGCATCCACTTCGGCGACCATCTCCAGCACAATGTCACCCGCCAGAGGAAACACCACCGGTGCTGCATGGAAGGCAATACTATGAGCCTTACCCATATAGCCGGTACCGATCAGACCAATACGCAGTTGCTTTGAATGATTGCTGCTCATCTGCTCACCCATGAAAGGTTGGGAAACGACAGAACAACGGACAGCCTTCAACCCGGTACTGATCAGCCTGTGCAGAATCCAGCAGGGTATTGATTGCAGCGATGACGTTGGGGCCGGAGACGGCGCCCGCGACAGCGACGGTGCGAATGACCGCCTGCATGCTCAGGGACATGGAAGCCTACCTCTTGTTATTGTTCTGTTAGTACTTGCCTGCCAGCGGCTTTCCCCTCTCACAGAGCTGGCCCTCATCAGCCTGCTGCATGCGCAGCACACTTCATATCGGATCAGCCCCATCACAGTCGAGGTTGAAAAAGCGCCTTGCTGTAAGCGAATGACCGCAGAATAGAATAAATATTCTATTCTTGCAACAAGCCAGAAAATAAATTTCAATTATTAAAAGAGAGAGAATGTGCTCCAGACGGTTATAACGACTGCTATTAACCGCGTTTTTAAGGCATCAGCAAGCACGAAGAGCCCTTTCGATAGACTTGACAGGATTCTGCTTTTGCAGAACAGTGATCAACAAAACGGAATATTTATTCCAAAATTTTAACAAGAAAAATAAAATAGCTCAGACTTCACTCATCCCGGTCAGGATGAGTTCTCTGGATCTGACTGACGCCGCCGCAATCACTATTCATTAACAGTAGCGGCAACGTTTCAGCAGCAGACGGAACATGAAGAGTACCGGTGCCCGCTCCCTGCCCCACTCATTTATGAGGCTGGATACCAGACAGGACGTGCACTGCAGGGGATTTGTCTGATTCGATGTAAGGGTTAAGATGCGATCTTCTCCGTAACACGCTCACCTTTGAGAGCAGCAATACCAGGCAAGATCGCAACAACGGCCAGCACGGGTCAGTTTGGCGAAGACCACTACCCCCGTGACAGCCTCCTCACCGCATGAGGGCCTGGAACGTATTCACGATCTCGCGAGCGAGAGCCAGACAAGGCGATAACACTGAGGAAGCGGAGTTTACTTAGCGTAAATGAGCATTCCGAAGGGCTTTTCAACGCCGCCTGGCCAACGCGCAGCAGAGCGTAAACACGTTCTGACAACGGAACGACGTAATTCCGCGCAAGGAGACATAGCGCCACCAGGGTGTGCTGTTTGTCACCCGCCAGGCAAATCTGGTGACAACAGCGAAGAATAAACGGGCAGCCCGATCTGCCCACCATAACAAGTAGGCAGCGATGGATACTCCTCCCTCAAACAATCAGGCTCCCGCCACTCTTCAGGAGTTGCAGGAGTGCATTACTCAGCGCCATGAGCAGCTGAGCAAGCGCTTGCAGCAAGTAGCACGCTTCGTGCTGGAACATCCCAATACCGTGGCACTCGACACCGTGGCCGTGATCGCTGATCAGGCCGGGGTTCACCCCTCCACGCTGGTGCGTTTCGCTTCGGCATTCGGCTACAGCGGTTTCAGTGAAATGCAGAGCCTGTTCCGCCAGAAACTGGTGGAACATACCACCAGCTATGGTGAACGGGTGCGCCTGCTGAAGCAGAGCGACAGCAGCAGCGTGGTCAACAGCAACACCATCCTGCAGGAATTCGTACAGGGCAACAGCCTGTCGATGGAGCATCTGCCTGACATGATCAGCGCCCGGCAACTGGATGAAGCGGTTGAGTTGCTGGCCAGTGCTCAGGCTGTCCATGTGGTCGGTCTGCGCCGCTCCTTCGCGGTCGCCAGTTATCTGGTCTACGCCCTGCGCCATATCGACCGCCGGGTACACATGATCGACGGTAACGGCGGCATGCTGGAAGAACAGGCCAGTGTGCTGGGCGAAGGGGACGTGCTGGTAGCCATCAGTTACAGCCCCTATGCCGCTGAAACCAGCAGCGTGGTGCATCGTGCCCACGAACGTAAGGTGCCGATCATTGCCATCACCGACTCCAAGCTGAGCCCGCTGGTGCCGCTGGCCAAAGTCTATTTCGATATCAAGGAAGCCGATGTACGCGGCTTCCGCTCGCTGACCTCCACGCTGTGTCTGGCACAGACACTGGCCATCAGTCTGGCCTACAAACTGGAGCAACAGGAAGGCAGATCCTCCGGGCGTTTCGATCCCCCCGCACAGACCTGACAGGGTTCAGACCGAACGTTACAGCGAACAACAGGGAGCGCTGTGCTCTGCCTGGCGACAGCCTCCCTGACAAGAATCCCAGACCGGCCACCACCGGTCTGGCCAAACAAGAACAATAACGAAGCCCAGCCCGCTGACGCTTCACTGATTCGCATCACTTTGACCCGGCCTCGCCGGAATTACGGAGAACAACATGCTTGAGTTCGTCTTATTTGGCGCCGGTCGCATCGGCTCCATTCATGGCCGCAATGTCGCTGCACATCCACAGGCACGCATCCGCTACGTGGTTGACGTCAACCAGCAGTTTGCCGCCCAGCTGGCAGCTGAACTCGGTGCCACCGTCACCTCAGTAGAAGAAGCGCTGGCGGACCCGGCCGTCAATGCTGTCATCATCGCCAGCTCAACCGACACCCATGCTGATCTGATCGAAGCGTCGGCCAAAGCAGGCAAAGCCATTTTCTGTGAGAAGCCTGTCGATCTGGATCTGGAACGTGCCCGCAGCTGCGAGACTATCGTCAACGCCGCCGGCGTACCCTGCTCACTGGGCTTCAACCGTCGCTACGACCCCAGTTTCCGTGCCCTGCAGCAGGCCATGAGCAATGGCAAGATTGGCAATCTGGAACAGGTCATCATCACCAGCCGTGACCCCAGCCCGCCCCCCGTCAGCTACATCAAAGTTTCCGGTGGTCTGTTCCGTGACATGATGATTCATGATCTGGACATCGCCCGCTGGCTGCTGGGCGAGGAGCCCGTTGAGGTGTTCGCCACTGCCAGCAATCTGGTCGACCCCGCCATTGGCGCAGCAGGCGATGTGGACTCCGCCATGGTGACACTGAAGACCGCCAGCGGCCGTATGTGCCAGATCAGCAACAGCCGCCGCGCCGTTTATGGTTACGACCAGCGTATCGAAGTGTTCGGCAGCCAGGGCATGCTGCAGGCCGGTAACCACACTCCCACCACCGTTACCTTTGCCGGTGAGCCAGGCGTGGTCAGCGACAAGCCACTGCATTTCTTTCTGGAGCGCTACGCCGATGCCTACCGCAATGAGCTGCAGGACTTTGTCGATGCCATAGTGTCGGGCAGCACCCCGCTGACCGGCATCCGTGATGGTATTCGTGCGCTGGAACTAGCAGAGGCCTGCATTGCCTCTCTGGAAACAGGCAAAGCGGTAAAACTGTAACGCTGCAAGGGTGGTCTGTGATTAACAGACCACCCAGTCTGCACAGGCATGGCAGCAAACCGGGATAGCACACGGAGTCATGCGTTGTGTAGCTGTCATCTTTGCGCGTCACGCAGACGCACAGCACCGCGTATTTGTTAGCTAAACTCTTTACTGGTCAGGATGGCCTTTCGCACCCGGGTGGCAAACGTCATCACGCAGATCAGCAGCAGGAAGGCATGAATTAAAGCAGGAACTGCAAAGGCCCTGCGGACCATTCAGCGGTATTAAAACCTGGTGAGACAGCCCTGACCGGACAGCCCCCCCCAAAAAAGGTGCGGGCAACGCGAATACTGAATACCGGAGTTGCTCTGAACTCCAGCAAGAACCTCGATATTGATAATAAAAACTAGCTGCTGGCTAAACCACGCATCACCCAGACATGCCTGGAGACCCCGCAGCGCAGAAATGAGGATCGCATCATGCCTCTGAGCATCCTGCAACGCGTCATCGGTGGGTTTACCCTGCTCGTTCTTTTGCTACTCACCATCGTCGCCACCAGCTATAAAGGCATCCACGGCGTCAGCAGCAAGCTGGATATGGTAACCGGTGAAACCCTGCCCCTGAACCAGGCCGCCAGTGATATGAATGCGACGCTGCTGCGCGCCAACCAGGATTTGCTCGGACTGCTGATCAATCGCAACAGCGATGAGGTCAACGCAGGCAAAAGCAGCTTTGATGGCAATATTCAGACGCTGCAGACCCAGCTGGGACAGATTCCCCCTCTGCTTGGCAGCAACACAGACAGTTCGCTGACGGACTTGCTGGCGCAGATCAGCTCTTCTACCGAAGGCTATGTCCAGCTCGCCAGCCAGCTGACCGAACTGCACCTGCAAAAACTCAGCGTCGACCAGCAGATCAAGGCCCAGCAGGAAGATGTCATGACCAAGGGTGATCAGCTGGTGGAGTTCCTCAACAAGTTCATTGCTGATAACCCCACTGGCAATGCCCAGAATCAGGCCGCGGGCCTGTTGCGCGAAGTCAGCAAGGTGGTCAGTGGCTATAAGGCCTTCCAGATCAATCAGGACGTCAAGCGCCTGACCCGGGCGGTGAAGTATCAGGACCGCACGATCAAGCAGCGCCTTGATCAGCTCGCGACCGTCGACAGCGACAAGGCCAAGTCTGCCGCCATCATGGCCAACCCCATCATCACCAGCGCCGGTGATGCCAATGGCCTGTTCCAGCTGTTCGTCAAACAAGTTGATCTGGCCAGCCAGATTGATAGCCAGACCACTGCCGCATCAACAGCCATCAAGGCCACGCTGGACACCATCGGCCAGTTCAGCAGCGCCACCCTGGCTACGCTGGATCAGGCCAAGCAGCAGGCACATCAGACCATCACCACCAGTGAAAGCATTCTGCTGGGCATCGCGCTATTTGCCATTGCCGTCGCCCTGCTGATCGGCCTGTGGGTCGCCTTCAGCATCAAGCGCCCGCTGGCACGCTTCCGTGACGCCCTGATCAAGATGACCAAGGGCGATCTGCGTGTGCAGTTCAACAGCACCAGCAAGGATGAGTTTGCCGAGCTTGGCCGCTATCTGAATGAACTCAATCAGACCCTGAGCCGCACCCTGAGCGAGCTGGCCAACTCTGCCGATACGCTGGCGCAGTCATCAGAGAGCAACGCCCAGATCAGTAACACCACCACGCAGGCCGTCAACGAGCAGAAAGTACAACTGACCTCCACTGCCTCGGCTATGACCGAAATGGAAGCTTCGGTGCAGGAAGTGGCCCATCGTGCTCAGGACACGCTGGAGGCCGTCACCAGCAGTGATCGCCTGCGTCAGGAAATGCGCAGCAGTATCGAGGAGACTGTCAGCAACATCCGCGGACAGGCCGAACAGATTCAGCATGCCTATGAGGTGACCAGCCGTCTGGATGGTTACAGCCAGAAGATCGACAGCATCATTGATGCCATCCGCAATATTGCCGAGCAGACCAACCTGCTGGCGCTGAATGCGGCCATCGAAGCAGCGCGAGCGGGTGAACAGGGCCGTGGCTTTGCGGTCGTCGCCGATGAGGTGCGCTCTCTGGCGACCCGTACCCAAAGTTCGACGGGTGAAATTCAGCAAATGATTGAGCAGATGCAGGCGATGACCAAAGAAGTGGTGACCGTCATGCAGACCAGCCAGAGCAAAACGGAGCAATGTGTGGGCGCCGCCGGCCATGCTGAACAGGCGCTGGAAGACATGGATCAGGCGATTCAGGTTATTCGCGAGATGAATATCCAGATTGCCAGCGCCACCGAGCAGCAAAGCTCAACCGCGCAGGAAATCAGCCGCAGCATCAACCATATCAACGATTACACCGAACACACTGCCAGTGGTGCGGAACAAACCGCCAGCAGCGGTCAGGTACTGATGCAGATGGCCAGACAGCAGAAGCAACTGCTGGGCTATTTCCACTTTTAACCTGACAGCAACATAAACTGACATCCCGCTGATCAATATAAAAAGGCCGGAGTGATGACTTATCACTCCGGCCTTTCTATATCCGTTTAAGCTCTTGCTGGCAGGCTTCAGTTCACTGCAACAGAGCCATAGGTAGGTTCTGCCTGAGCCTCTGACAATGCCAGCATGGCGTTGGCTGCAAACTCACGGTGCTCCAGACCAATGCCATTGAGCTTGCCGGTCAGCGCCTGTGACTGATGACGCTGTACCACGTGACGGGCATCACGAGGCGGCACACCAAAAAATTCCCGGTAGGACTTGCTGAAGTGCGGCGTGGAGACAAATCCACAGGCAGCAGCCACTTCAATGATTGACATGGAGGTCTGCTTCAGCAGCTGGTGGGCACGATTGAGGCGGAGTTTCAGATAGTAACGTGAGGGGGAGCAGTCAAGGTATTTTTGGAACAGACGTTCTAACTGGCGACGCGATACATCTACATAGCTGGCCAGCTCATCCAGCCCGATGGGCTCTTCCAGATTGGCTTCCATCAGCATCACGATCTCGACCAGTTTGGGCTGTGCTGTACCAAGCATATGACGCAGGGGAATACGCTGCTGATCTTCAGTGCTGCGAATACGCTCATACATGAACATTTCGGAAATCGCCCCTGCCAGCGCATGGCCATGCTGGCGCTGGATCAGGCTCAGCATCATGTCCATGGGAGCGACGCCACCGGTGCAGGTCAGGCGGTCGCGGTCATGGGTGAAAACACGGTTGGTGGTATTGATCTTGGGGAACGCCTCTTTCAGGGTCGAGATGGTTTCCCAGTGAATGCTGCACTCGTAATTGTCCAGTACCCCCGCCGCGCCCAGCACATAACTGCCGGTACAGATGGCGCCCAGGGTGATGCCTTTGCGCGCCTGTAACTGCAGCCATTGCAGATGCTGGCGGGTATAGCTGCGAGTAATGTTGACGCCGCCACAGACAATGAGGGTGTCATGGGAAGGATGGTCCTGAATGCTGGCGTCGGGGTTGACCTGAATACCATCACTGGCAGAGACGGCTTTACCATCCAGGCTGAGGGTGTGCCAGCGATACAGCTCCTTGCCGGAAAGCTGGTTAGCCATGCGCAGCGGCTCAATGGCCGATGCCAGAGAAATCATGGTGAAATGGTCCAGCAGCAGGAAGCCCAGTGCACGGGTAGTGGGCTGATTGCCACGGTTATAGGGTGTTGCGGTCATCTTATCTGGTCTCCCCAATCACGATCTTGCAGGAACCATTGCGCCGGGAGTCGGTACCCGTCCATGTGTTCCCTCTGTGTCAGGTGCACTGCACCTGTGGCCGTGTTGTTGTTATTTTCAGCTTGTGCCGTGGTTTCCCAGGCGGCAGCGATTTAGGGGCTGAGGTGAAAGGCGGCTTTGTTGAACACCACCCGAACAACCAATTTAACCTTGTTTAGTTCGAATGCAATCCTTCAGTGCAGCAGCAATTACCTCACCGTAACCGCCTGCTTCACTGCAGGGCAAGCTCTGCTTAGCTTGGGAATACCACAGTACGGTTCCCGTGCAGGAATACACGCTTCTCAATGTGGTAACTCACCGCTCTGGCCAGCGTGATACATTCGATATCCTGCCCCTTGGCTACCAAATCCTCCGGATAGTGGGCATGGTCCACCGCCTGTACTCCCTGCGTGATAATCGGCCCTTCATCAAGGGCGTTATTCACATAATGAGCCGTTGCACCTACCAGCTTGACGCCTTTTTCATAGGCCTGATGGTAGGGGCGCGCGCCCTTGAATCCGGGAAGCAGAGAGTGATGGATGTTGATGGCCCAGCCGTCCAGTCGTTCACACATAGCCGGGGAAAGTACCTGCATATAGCGGGCCAACACCACCAGTTCCGCCCCGGCCTGCTGAATGCAGTCCCACACCTGATTCTCCTGCTTCAGCTTGGTCTCAGGGGTGATGGGGAAATGGTAGTAAGGAATGCCATGCCAGTCGGCCAGTCCGCGCAGGTCGGGGTGATTGGAAATGATGGCCGGAATCTCGATCGGCAGGTGGCCAGTGCGGTAACGGTACAGCAGATCATTCAGGCAGTGATCGTATTTGGACACCATGATCACCACCTTGGTGCGATGATGAACCGGAGTCAGGCTCCACTCCATGGCAAAGGGTTCGGCCTGCTCGGCAAACCCTTCGCGAAATGCCTGCTCGTCAAACTGGCTGTCACTGCTGCGAAACACTGCACGAATGAAGAAACGGCTGGCCAGACGGTCATCAAAGGAGTTCAGTTCGGTAATGTAATTACCGGTGCGACGCAGATAGGCGGTCAGCGCATCGACCGTACCCAGGCGGCTTTCGCAGTGGGCGGTCAGGATCCAGGTGTTGCTTTCTGGCTGCATAGCCGTTTCCTCTTGCTGCATGCCGACGCCGGGCGCCGGCTTTTATTATTATGCCGATGGTGAATTCAGCCTCAGCGTTCAAGACGCCGAGAAGGTATTCATCAACATTCGATGGCGTTGACCGCCAGCCCTCCCTTGGAGGTTTCCTTGTACTTGTCCTGCATGTCGCGACCGGTTTCACGCATGGTGCGAATGACCTTGTCGAGAGAAATAAAGTGGCTGCCATCACCGCGCAGCGCCAGCTGGGTGGCATTGATCGCCTTCATCGCGGCAATGGCGTTGCGCTCGATACAGGGCACCTGTACCAGCCCGCCCACCGGATCACAGGTCAGACCCAGGTTGTGCTCAAGACCGATCTCAGCGGCGTTCTCCACCTGCTCAGGGGTACCGCCCATCACTTCGGTCAGACCTGCTGCTGCCATGGCACATGCTGAGCCGACCTCACCCTGACAGCCCACTTCGGCCCCGGAGATGGACGCATTGATTTTGCAGAGAATACCCACCGCTGCAGCGGCCAGCATGAACTCGATCACATCTTCATCCTGCGCGCTGGGTTTGAAGCTCATGTAGTAGTGCAGCACCGCCGGGATGATACCGGCAGCACCATTGGTGGGCGCCGTTACCATGCGGCCACCGGCTGCGTTCTCCTCATTGACCGCCAGCGCATAGAGGTTGACCCAGTCCATGGCATTGAGGGTACTGCTGATGATGTTGCCACCGCTGGCGGCACGTAGTGAGGCATGCAGCTTGGCCGCACGGCGCTTGACGTTAAGACCGCCGGGCAAAATACCCTGCTGATGCAGGCCACGATCAACACAGGCTTTCATCGCCTGCCAGATGGACATCAGGCCGCTGCGGATTTCTGCCTCACTGCGCCAGACCTTCTCGTTCTCCATCATCAGACGGCTGACACGCAGGCCGTGCAGCTCACACAGGCGCAGCAGCTCGGCGCCGGTAGTGAAAGGATAAGGCAGTGCCTTGTCGTCCGTTGCCCCCGCACCAGAGGCAACCTGGGCCTCATCCAATACAAAGCCGCCACCGATAGAGTAATAGGTATTGGCATAGAGCGTCTGATCGCCCGCACCATAGGCCACAATGCTCATGCCATTGGGATGATAGGGCAACGGCTCGTCGATAAAGATCAGATCAGTGGCATAGTCAAAAGCGACAGGCCACTGCCCCGCCAAAGCCAGCTCGCGCCGTTCAATAATCGTACGCATGCTGGGCTCGATGGCATCGGGATTGATGGTGTCGGGGCGTTCGCCCATCAGCCCCATCAGCACTGCGCGGTCGGTGGCATGGCCACGGCCGGTGGAACTGAGTGAGCCATACAAGTGGATTTCCAGCCGCTGCACATCCTGCACCAGACCCTGCTGACGCACGGCGTCGGCAAAGTCAGCCGCCGCCCGCATGGGGCCAACGGTATGGGAGCTGGAAGGACCGATGCCGATTTTGAACAGATCAAAGACGCTGATAGACATGATTCACCTCTATTCTGCCGCCGACCAGAACCGGCCAACTCGGCAACGTTTTTACGAGCGGCAATGCTCCATTATCTGTGCCTCCCTACCGCAGCTCATGTCAGTAGACGACATGGGGTTAGCTTAAACCGCGCGATGTATCGTGCCCGCTCAAGAATGTCTTTCTCGGATATGTCGAGGCCCCATTCAGACAACTGCTGACGTTTTGAACTGCCTAGACTGGCCAGCGGAAGACTGCGGTGTGCGACCCGGCCCTAGGGAATGCACACACTCCCAGATCGGACGCATCTCTTCGCATCACACCGCCAGCTAAAACAACAAGGAGCTAAGGCATGTGTTCAAATCACGCTAACCGTGGGGTCGTCTATCAGGGCCCTGGAAAAGTAGAAGTCAGCAGCATCGAGTTCCCCACCCTGTCGCTGGGTAAACGTCTGTGCAACCACGGCGTCATTCTCAAAGTCATCACCACCAATATCTGCGGTAGCGACCAGCACATGGTGCGCGGACGCACGACCGCCCCTGCCGGTCTGGTACTCGGCCATGAAATTACCGGGCAGATTATTGAATGCGGCAGTGATGTGGAGTTTCTCAAGGTCGGCGATGTGGTCTCTGTCCCCTTCAACATTGCCTGCGGCCGCTGCCGTAACTGTAAGGAAGGCAAAACCGGCATCTGCCTGAACGTTAACCCGGCCCGCCCTGGTGCGGCTTATGGTTACGTCGACATGGGCGGCTGGGTCGGTGGTCAGGCGGAATTCGTCATGGTGCCCTATGCCGACTTCAACCTGCTGAAATTCCCCGACAAAGATCAGGCACTGGAAAAAATCCGTGATCTGACGCTGCTCTCCGACATTCTGCCGACCGGCTTCCACGGCTGCGTCACCGCAGGCGTTGGCCCCGGCTCAACCGTTTACATCGCCGGTGCGGGCCCGGTGGGTCTGGCCGCCGCAGCCTCGGCACAACTGCTGGGCGCTGCCTGCGTCATCGTCGGTGATATGAATGCCCAGCGTCTGGAACAGGCACGCAGCTTTGGTTGCGAAACCATCGACCTGACCGAAGAAGGTGACATGGCCGACAAGCTGGAAGCCATTCTGGGCGAGCGCGAAGTCGATGCCTTTGTCGACTGCGTAGGTTTTGAAGCCCATGCCTGCGGCTGTAACCACCACAAGGAAGCCCCCGCGACCGTACTCAACTCTGCCATGCAGATGACCCGTGCCGGTGGCCAGATTGGTATTCCCGGGCTGTACGTTACCGAAGATCCGGGTGCGATTGATGAGGCGGCCAAACAGGGTGCACTGAGCATGCGCTTTGGTCTGGGCTGGGCTAAGTCCCACTCATTCCACACCGGCCAGTGCCCGGTCATGAAGTATCACCGGCCACTGATGCAGGCAATCCTGTTCAACAAGATCAAGATTGCCGATGCCGTGAATGTGAAAGTCATCACCCTTGATGAGGCGCCCAACGGCTACGCTGACTTCGATGGCGGCGCAGCGAAGAAATTCGTGATTGATCCGCACGGCATGGTTGCCTGATCGTAAACCGCTAACAGGCTGTTGAAAAACGTTATCGAGGCAGCCGAGACAAGGAAATACCCCGAGGGCACAAGAAACAGGCGAAAAAGCGGAGTTTAGTGGACTAAATGAGCATTTGACTCGCTCCGCTCGCCCCTTCGGGGCCGTGCTAAAGCACGTTCAGCCTTTGGCTGTGAGCCTGTTTTTGACGCGGTATTCGGCAACGCAGATAGATTTTCAACGACCTGTTAAACGCACTACCGGCTCCACCCGGGGCAATGGCCAATGAGCAGCGCCATTGCCCCACTTTATCCATGCTCGCTCAGACATTTCCCGGCCCTGTGACAACACGGGTCAGCCCCTGTCTGTTACCGTCGCTGTAATACCTGTCACCATGCGCTGCCGCATATAGAAATCGGTCTCACCTTTGGTTAGGCTTGCAACAAATCTGCAATCCACCCGTCATTCCCTGCCGATACACTTCCACTGATCGGATAAGGACCGTCGAATAAAGGCCACATGACACTATGCTGGAACCCATTTCGGAAGCGCTGTACTTCACCCGCAGAAACTTCACCAGTATCAACAAGGTGATGCTGCCCTATCTGGCGCTGTTGATGCTGGCCGATTTCGTTGTGGCCATGGCCAATCCCAGCTCGCCATTGCTGCACAAGCTGCAGACCATTTTTGCCTTAGTGATCTACCCCTACTTCATGGCCAAGCTGATCCGCTATCTGCATTTCGCTATCCGCACCGGCCGCAATGGCAGCATGCCTGATGAGCTGAACGTGCCCTTTCCGCTTTGGAGCACCCTGTTTCTCGGTTATCTGGTGCACGGTCTGGCTACGGCGGCGGGGCTGCTGGCGTTTGTCCTGCCCGGTATCCTGATCTTCCTGCGGATGTCCTTTATTGACTTCAACATCGTCTGTCGTCGCAAGAGCCTGACCAGCAGCATCACCTCAAGCTGGCACCAGACCTCTGACAACAAGATTGATATTTTTGTCGGACTGCTGGCGATCACCATTCCGGTTGCACTGGTTTCGATCATCCTTCTGCATACCCTGACCAGCGCCGGCTGGGATCTGCCCGCCCTGCTGCTGAGCAATGTGATTTCCGTCTACACCACCATCTTCACGACGGTGTTCCTGTTCCGCCACTTCACGCTGGCGGAAGAAGAAATGGACAACACCAATATTCAGGTGTGATACCTCCCCGACCGCCCCTGCCGGGGCAGCGACCTCACTGGATACGACTATGACTAGCGCTCCAACTCTGCCTTCTGATCTGCTCGACACCCTGGCCCAACAGCTGCTGCAAGCACGTAAAGATAAACAGTGGCTGACCTCCAGCACGCTGCCCGGCCTGACCGAAGCCGACGCCTATGCGATCCAGCAGCGCGTGTCTGCCCGGCTGTGGGAACAGCAGGGACAACGCACCGGCGCCTGGAAAAGCGGCACCGGCAGTATCGATGTCACCCCCACTGTCGCCCCCATCTGGCCTGCCCGTGTGTTCCCGACCGGCGCTACGCTGTCCATGGCGGATTATCAGCTGATCGGCGCTGAAGCAGAGATCGCCTATCGTCTGGGTAGCGACCTGCCGCTACGCGACAGTGATTACAGCGAGGAAGAACTGCGGGCTGCTATCGATGCGGCACACGTTGTGATCGAAACCATCGACAGCCGCCTGCAGGACTGGCAGTCCCCTGCTCCGTTCTGGGGGCTGGCGGACAATGCCGTCAACGGCGCCTTTGTCATCGGCACCGAAGTCAGCGACTGGCAGGCGCTGAATCTGCCTGCGCAGGCAGTCGAAGTGTGGATCAACGACGAACTCAAGATCAGCAAGACCGGCAGCCATGCGCTGGGTGACCCCTGGCTGCTGATGCCCTGGACGCTGAACCACCTGATCCGCCGTCAGCAGGGGCTACGCAAAGGCGATATCATCACTACCGGCAGCTGGATGGGCTCGCTGCAGGTCAAGGCTGGCGACTCGGTACGCGTCAACTTCCCCGGTATCGGTGAAGCCACCATGCAGATCAGTGCCTGATCAGGCGTTTTATCAGCCTGAGCATTTCTGCTCCTGAAATACCCTGCCGAGCCTGACAGCGCTCAGCCGGCAGGCGATAATAGCGCCCGCACCTGTTCCTCCTTCCCTGTTCGTTTCGCTAGTCGGCTCTGCACATGTTCCTACTCATCGAGTTGCTCGTCTTGTTGGGATGCCTGCTGGCCATGGTGGCCGCCTCCCAGGTTGTCGCTGCCCGTCTGGCAGTCCCTGAATCCACCCTGCTGTGCATACTCGGTATTCTGGTCGGCACCAGCTATGTCGCCGTCAATACCGTGGCACCGGGCTTTGCCCACTTCTTTGTCGAACCGCTGGTTAATCCCAACCTGCCTGCCGATGCCTACCTGTGGATATTCCTGCCGCCACTGCTGTTTCAGGTCGCGCTGACCGTTGATGTGCGCAGCATGATGCAGGACGCCGCCCCCATTCTGCTGCTGGCCGTGGTGGCGGTGATTGTCGCGACCGGCCTGATCGGGCTGGCACTGGGCGGGCTGTCACCCTACGGCTGGCCGGTGTGTCTGCTGATAGGAGCCATCGTGGCAACGACGGACCCGTCGGCCGTTGTGGGTATCTTTCGCGAAGTGGGGGCACCGGGGCGGCTGATCCGGCTGGTCGAAGGGGAAAGCCTGCTGAACGATGCCGCCGCCATCGCCCTGGTCACCGTGCTGATGGCCATGATCAGCGATCCCAGCGTGCCGCTCTCATGGGAATCCGGGCTCAGCAGCCTGAGCGTTTCCTTCGGTGGTGGCGTGCTCCTGGGGTTGATTGTCGGTCGCATCACCGCTTTTATCCTGCCGCTACTGGGCGAAATTGCGCTGGCGGAAACCGCGTTTACGCTGGCCATTCCTTATCCGGTATTTCTGTTTGGTAACGAAGTGCTGGGCGTCTCCGGCGTCGTGGCAGTGGTCGTCACGGCGCTGGTGATCAACGGCCTGTCGCACGCACGCCTGTCGCGCCATAACTGGAACCATCTGCAGCTGGTGTGGGCGCAGATTGCCAGCATCGCCGGAGCCATCGTCTTCCTGCTGGCCTCGGTGCGGGTGCCGCAGATGCTGAGCGGTATGAACTGGGCCGATGTCGGCTATCTGCTGGTGGCGGTGCTGGCGGCCCTGCTGGCACGACTGGCCGTGCTGTATCTGTTCCTGCCGCTGCTCAGCGCCCTGCGCCTCAGTGAGCCCATCAGCCATACCTACAAACTGGCGATCACCTGGGGTGGCCTGCGTGGCGCCGTCACCCTGGTACTGGCCATGGGCATGGCGGAAAACAGCAGCCTGCCGGAGAACAGCCGCCACTTTATCGCCATCATGGCCACCAGCTTTGTGCTGTTCAGTTTGCTGGTCAACGGCTCCAGCCTGCGTACGGTGATCCGAAAACTAGGGCTGGACAAACTCAGCCCGCAGGAGCAGGCGCTGCAACAGCAGGCCATAGAGCTGTCGACGCTGGATGTGGAAGCCACCGTCAAACGCATCGCCAGCACCTTCCATATCGACCCGCACATCGCCACCGAGGTCAACCAGCGCTATCGCGCCCATCTGGCGTCCAGCGCACTGGATCTCGATGCGGCACTGCCTGACCGCGAACGTCTGGCGATTGGGCTGGTCACCCTGGCTGCCCGTGAGCATGAGCTGATTCGTGACTACGGCAGCGGCATCATCGGCGTCGCCAATCTGGATGCCATGCTGCGCAATACCGGCAAGATGATTGATGAGGCCCGCACTAACGGCCGTATCGGCTATAACCGTGCGGCCCGTCGCATTCTCAAACCGACCCTCAGCTACCGACTGGCGGTGTGGCTGTATCGCTATGGCCGCTGGAAAGGGCCACTGGCCTCAGCACTGGCGGATCACTATGAGCTGATGATCTGTCGCCGGGTGGTGCTGGAGCGCCTGCGCTATTACAACGCCAGCAGGCTGAATCCCTTGCTGGGCGAGCGTATGGCCGGGATTCTCGACAGCGTACTGGCTGCCCGTATCGAACTGGTGGATCAGGATTTACGCCAGACCCGCACCCAGTTTGGGCAGTTCACCGACTTGCTGGAACGCCGTCTGCTGTGGCTGTTTGCGTTGCGCAAAGGTCGCGCAGCACTGGAGGAAATGGTCGCCGAGCAGGTGATTTCACGCGAGGTATATAACTGGGTGCAGAAAGCGCTGGACAGTGCCTGGCGTGATGGCGTTGAACGCCCTGACCTGCATGCCCACACCTTCCAGCCCAAACCTGCTGCCAGCACACAACCCACCAGCGATGAAGAAAGCAGCCCGGCGCCTGTGGCCAAAAGCGATGCCCCTTCACTCACCTCGGTAGCGGCAGAAGCAGAACTGGCCAAACTGACCGTCAACCCGCCACGAAATACTGGCGAAGCTGAAGCCTGAACCGCAATATGTGATCACACTATCCCCTGATGGGTATAGGCGTCAGCGGAAAGTAAAGGTATCGTACAACGGATCGTAGCCAGAATGAGGCGCTCATTCTGGCACCTTGCTCGCCCCGGTAAGGGCACTTCAGACCGAGGTTCAGTATGTCAAAGCCAACCCACACCACGTCCTACTATGCGGCGTCAGCCAATGACACCCGCCTGCGCCCCAGCCTGCAGGGCGAAGCCAGTGCCGATGTCTGTGTGATTGGAGCTGGCTTCACCGGCCTGTCCACAGCCCTGCATCTGGCCGAACGCGGCTACAAGGTCATCATGCTGGAAGGCAGTCGCATTGGTTTTGGCGCCTCTGGCCGCAACGGTGGACAGATCGTTCACAGCTACAGCCGCGACATCGATTTCATTGAACGCAATTATGGCCAGGAAGTCGGCCGCCAGATGGGCAAGATGGCCTTTGAAGGCGGTGAGATCATCAAGTCGCTGGTGGCCAGATATGAGATAAATTGTGATCTCAAACCCGGTGGTATTTTCGCCGCCTGCAATGCCAAACAGTTTCGCGAACTGGAAGACAAGAAAGCACTGTGGGAAGCCCATGGCCACAAGGCACTGGAACTGCTGTCAGCCAGTGATACCCGCCACTATATCGGCACCGAGCGTTATGTCGGCGCCTTGCTGGATAACTCAGGCGGTCACTTCCACCCGCTGAATCTGGCGCTGGGTGAAGCCGCCGCCTTTGAGTCGCTGGGCGGGGTGATCTATGAAGATGCCAAAGTCATCAATATTGTTCAGGGCTCACGCGCCAAAGTAATGACCGCACAGGGTTCCGTCACTGCCGACTTTGTGGTGGTCGCCGGGAATGCCTATATGCAGGGCCTGCTGCCGGAGCTGGAACAGAAAGCCATGCCCTGTGGCACGCAAGTCATCGCGACGGCGCCGCTGAGTGAAGCACAGCAACGTCAGCTGCTGCCTCATGATCACTGCGTGGAAGACTGCAACTACCTGCTCGACTACTTCCGTCTGTCCGGTGATGGTCGTCTGATCTACGGCGGTGGCGTCACCTACGGCGCCCGCGATCCCGGCCGCATCGAGTCACTGATCGTGCCCAAGATGCTGACCACCTTCCCGCAGCTGAAAGGCGTCAAAGTTGACTACGCCTGGACCGGCAACTTCCTCCTGACGCTGATGCGCCTGCCACAGTTTGGCCGCATCAATGGCAATATCTATTACGCTCAGGGCTACAGCGGCCATGGTCTGACCTGCACCCATCTGGCAGGTCGGGTGCTGTCGGATGCCATTGCCGGGCAGGCAGAACGCTTCGACGTCTTTGCAGGTCTGCCGCAGTATCCCTTCCCCGGCGGCCGTGCGTTCCGTATTCCCTTTACAGCCATGGGAGCCTGGTACTACTCACTGCGCGACAAACTGGGTATCTGATTTCCCCCTTCCACCGCTGCAGGCTGTGGCCTCAGCGGTGGCTTTGCCACCCCGGCATACCCTCCACAGCCCCATCCTCCCCGTCTTTAATGCACTGCATCCATCTCTGTTACTCCGCAATCACAACAGCCGCTGCCTGCAAGATGCGGTAGTAAATCTATTTGACATCAATTAATTGTGATCACAAAATCAAGCCATTGAATCAGACTCAAGACCAGTACATGGCTCGCTGAATGCGGGTAAAGGTTGATAAAACATGACATTGAGACGCGCTCAGGCCAGTACCTCGCTCCCCTGCCAGCATGAACTGGCCCGACTGATTGATCACATTCATCTGCGCACCTTTCCCCAGATACTGGAAGAGTTCCTGCAAACGCTGTGTGACTTCGACACCATCCTGATGGTGACCTACAAGGCCGCGTACAAGCCCATCATTCTCCACCCCAGTGATCCTGCTGAGCACAGCGCCACCCTGCGCACTTATCTGGATCAGGCGTATGTGCTTGATCCGCTGTTCAACGCCATTCGTCAGCAACTGCCTGCTGGCGTCTGCCGGTTGAAGGACATTGCGCCCGACTCGTTCGAGGCCAGCGAGTACTATCAGAGCTGCTACAAGAACTTCGACCTGATCGATGAGATCAATCTGGTGATTCAGCTGGATACCAAGGTGACCTGCGCCCTGTCACTGGGGCGCAAATCGGCACTGGGCGGTATCAACCGACGGGAGATGAAGACGCTGCAGCAGGTGTTTCCGGTAGTGGAAGCGCTGGTGCGCCAGTTCTGGCAGGCACAGGCCAAGGAGTTTGTCCGCTATGAGCGGGCCGAAGGCTCGATGAAACAGGCCCTGAGCAGTTTCGGACAGGGCCTGCTGACCCGCCGCGAGCAGGAGATCACCGGGCTGATCCTACAGGGCTACTCCACCAAAGCCATCGCAGAGCGCCTGCACATCAGCCCCGGCACGGTGAAGGTCCATCGCAAGAACATCCACACCCGGCTCAATACCTCCACGCAATCGGAGATCTTTACGCTGTTTCTGGATCATCTGAAGTGTCTGGAGGGCGGTTTACCGCTGAGTACAGATCATTCGATGCTTGCGGAGAACGTAATGGCGATGGGAACGCTGTCGAAATCACCAGGCGTATTGGAGAGTGCTTTGCAGACAAGGCAGGGCTGAAGGTAGGAAGCTGCCATTCCTAGATTGCCAACTCATCTGCACTACTATCACGAAAAACCTCAGCCAGTAATTTCGCAGTGTAAGACGGATAAGCCCGGCAAAGCGCTGCTATTTCTTTATGTGACTAAGAGCTTTAATTGCCTTTAGTTCGTAGATACCTTAATGCTTCGCGAACAGCCAGCTCAGGTCACTGCGAAACTAACCAATTCTGGCTAAAAGCGGTCACTTGACTGTTTTTCCCGATGAGCAGTGATCACCTGCTCTCCCCCTTAGCAGGTGATCACTGCTCAACAAGCGACGTTCCTTCGAGATAATCTGGTCGAAACCGTTGTTTGGCTTAGCGGTAACAGACGTACTGTCGTGCTATATCCTGCAACAAGCGATAACCGATGAGGTAATCCGCCCCGACTTGGATTGATCAGGAGCAGATCTGGCTCCTGACCATTTTGGCAACGCGCATACTGCGGATCAATGACGCAGCGCTTCCTGCGCGGCCATCGTGTCTGCATGTTCAGCATCTTCCAGCCACGATTGCGCAATAAGCTCGAGCATTGCATGGGTACGTACGAAGTCCAACGACGCCTGCGCCCATTCTTGTGCTTGTTGAGCCAAGCTCCGCTCCTGGTCACCACCCTCTCCGAACGCTTTGCAGAACACGCCTCGCATGTTGACCCTTTCGATTCGAATCCCAAGCTCTACATGCGAAGAAGCGATCGTCTCGATGACATGCCGAACGGCTTCGTGTGGCCAGGCACCATCCGTAGGGCTCATTGGCGCATGCGCCAGTACTTGACCGATCAGCTGATCGGTAATGTCCTGACGATTCTGTTCCGCTGCCAGGCATCGGAGCTCAAGGCACCACGCCAGCAAGGTATCCTGATTAACCTCTTGATCCGTCTGACCTGGCAGGGACTTCAAGCTTTTCAGCAATTGATACGCAGTAGTGGCACGGCTCTTCTGCAATGCAGAGGCTTCCACTGCCTCTGCCCCCTTAGCCCTGAAAACCAGACATACCATCTGCATGAAGAAGCTCGGCTGCTCAAGCAGCATTCGATGCAAAGCTTTAGGGTCATGGCGCAGCATAGGTAGGTAGGCAAACTCCAGGCTCGCCATTTGTTCCGGCGTCACGTCCGGTCGCTCGGCCAACTCTCTGATGACCTTTTCAATGTCAAAGAAACCTGTGGCCAGCCGAGCACCAGTCTTGGCGTTTTGCTCTGCAACGCCGTCCATCAACAGCGACACGACTTCCTCTGTCGGAATCTCACCGAGTCTACAGGATACGGCGCTCAAGGCGGCGACAGGACGTCCAATCTCTCGGTATTTTCCCACTGCATAGAGCAGCTCATCGGTGCTCACTTCGAGCGGGTATGGTGATTTTTCAGTCCAATAAGCTCGTGCTACCTCATTGCCAAAGGATTCGACGTACAGCCATGTCTGCCTATCCTCTGGGATACGCTCCATCACCCTAGCTACACAGTCAGAAGGCAGGCCACTGCCCAGAAGAGCCGAGCGAACCTCCTCTTTCCACCTATCCTCGAAGCGTACGATCCCGTCCGCCATAACTGCTCCAGCTGCGAGTTCACGCTCCTGCACTGCACTCGCAAGCAGTCCTGTGAACAACGCAAGGAGTTCGTCGTAGGACAGCTCAAGACGCAAAGCGGAGTAAATCACGAAGTGCGAAATCTTAGCGCGGCCCGCCAGCTGCAGGACGCCCTGAACGCCGAGCATCTCACGCACCGCCGTCATGGCCTGCAAGCGGGCATTTTCAACGAGCTGGACAAAATCGGCACCTTCATCATCAATGCCGTCCACAGGTGGCGCCCAGTCATCAAACAACCAAGTATGCTTTTCTACCAGCGTATCGGGTGCGTACTGGTCGATCAGCGGCATCAAGCGTTCAATCCGCTCCACCGACATCGCCCAATTTGCGTTCGAATACTTCTGGTGATGCTTGACCTGCACATTCAAGGCCTTCCAGATTTGCGTTCGGTTATCAACGTCGGCGACGCTCAACACCTCGCCGAGCCGCTCGACAGCGGACTCGAATGGATCCTGCTGGAAGCTATGCAATGATTCAATCAACGTGATCCAGCGCTCTGGCAGCGAGTCTGCAGCTTCGATCGCCAGCGCAATGATCTTGGCCTCGCTCTCCCAGACCAAACCATAAGTCAGGGTTTCACCGTGATCCTGCCCATACTCCCGAAATTTCGGCTTTTCGGTTGGCGAGCTGGTATCCCCTGATCTGGGAAGCAAGCTGACGAGGAGCGGCCAAGCAATGCTCGGGACAGTGTTCACGGTGGATTGCAGAACGGCCAGCCGACGCTTCGTCCTCACAGAAGTGCTCGGCACCCAAGAGAGGAAGATAGCGCGCAGGCTATTGATAGGACGGTTGCTTAACTTGCCGCCCGGATCGATCGCCGCAAGCTTGGCCAGGCACAGCACTGCCCGCTCAAAGTAGTTCGCATCCCAAGCGATCACTTCCAGCGCCCACAACAATCCGCAGTGGTATGTGACTGGCGTGAGCATTCCAGGATGCTCGTCGAAAATGGGCAAGATGCTCGGCGAGGCGCCCTCAAGCTGACGCTCGAGGGCCTCAAGAAAAGGGCCTGGAGATGCCTCTGCAAGTAGCACGAGATTCTGGCTCAGACTGGCCATCAACGTGGAGTCGCTTGATAGGCCAGGAATCGATCTGACCAAGTCGTCTACAAAGGCTTGCGGATTGCTTCCGGCAACTGTGAATCCGGCATGTCTATGCAGAACGGCCATGTGTAGCAGCGTAGTCATCAGCCCGTTTCTGAGCTGTTCGCTATGAGAAGTATCCCGGTCGCGTTTGCTGAGTAGCAGGAAGGGTTCGTCTGCAGTGGGTGGTTTGTGCGACGCCACAGCGCTCTGGAAAACGGCGTTCAGAGCCGCTTTAAACTGTTCCAGGTGCCGGCGCCCAACCCGATCGGCAAGGTGTAGAAACGCATCGACTGGAGCTTTGGTGGCCCACAAATTCTCAATGCGCTCGATGGGCGAATCCTGCATGGCTAGGAATCTGAGCAGTTCGTCCTCGGCTTCGTCATAAGGTTTCTGGCTGAGCGAGCTAAGGACTTGTTGATCATGTTCAACATCGCAGACCCACGCTCCCGCCAGCATGGCCGGTATCAGCGCGTCAGCATCGCCGACCCACGAGGGCAATTCAGCGGTACCACTTGGCTTCTGGCGAGCCAAGACCGCCAGACTGCGACCACAGGCACGCGCAGCGTTATACCCTTCGCTTTCAGACATACCCATGCCGGTGAACGCTTTGCCAAGCTGAGTACTGGTGGGGCGTGCCAGTTCTACATGATCGCTCTTCTTGTCCTCTGCTCCGGCACTTATCACTGTTGGCCCCGAAGTCTTCAGGATTCCAACACAGCTGCGCGCGGCCAGTCTGGGCAAGTAGATAAGGTTGCTCGTGTTAACTAGGTGTCGAGCGGCTTCCTCCGTCTCAACGATCAATGTACGTGCTTCCAGCGGCTTGCGCACCAGCTCGGGCGCTTTGCGGATAGCTGCGACCGCAAAGGCGATGACCTCATCTGTAGTGTCTGCGGCAAACGCCAGTCGCCCACTTCCTTGGGCTAGGTTTCGCAACAAGTCTTCTGCCTGAAATTCGCGCCCGGCGAGTAGAACATCTTCGACTAGTGCAGGTTCGAAGCGACGGGAAAAGGACTCCCAGAACTCATCCGTGCTGAGCACTCCGTGTTGGGGGGCGCGTCTGAATGCATGCCGTGCCCAACGCGAGGCGACTGCCGGGCTTTGCGCAAGCCAATCCTCCAGCAACGGGCCATCAAGATAGACGACGCGCTTCCACTCACCTAGCTCGTTTTTTTCATCAAGCCAGTCCTCAACTTTTACCTGTGGCGTGTCCCATGTCCTGGGCGAAACGATGACTAAGGTGCACTCAGCACGATCGTCAGCAGTGACCTCTTCGGTGCGTTTGCTGTAGTCACCTTCGGCCTTGGTTTTGCCGGCACCGTTGGTTCCGAACTCCCAAATCGACTTTCCGTCGGGCACGAACGGGGATGTTGCATCGACGTCGAGATAGCCATCAAAGCCTCGAACTTGCCCCATGTCTCCGTGCAAAAAACGAAGCCGGCGCACCCGGGAGGCGGTTGCCCAGATGAGTTCAGCCACCAGTTCGGGAACTTTATCCCTGCCTTGGAGGGTGTCGGCCCACTGCCCTAGTTCAAGCGCACTGATCCACTTCAATGTTTTTCTCCTTTCACATGGCGCAGCGGTGGTGGCCGAGACGGCATGCCCCCCCCTTGCAGAAGCGACTCTAACGCTCGCCAGAAGGAAACTGTAGTAGCTAAATGATTTCGGACTCTCAGTAAAGCGTTATTCTAACGCGCTCAGTGAGGTGCCTTGTTTATGAGCAAACGTCGTCAGTCCTTTACTCCAGAGTTCAAGCTGGAGGCCGCCGCGTTAGTGACCGAGAAAGGCTAGGCGGATTCAACCGGTCGCCGCAACACTGGTCAGAGTGAAACATCAGCTGCTGCGGGCAACCTCGCGACTTGTAGGCCACGCGTAACGCGCGCGTTG
>NZ_LAPT01000087.1 GCF_003194385.1 Pokkaliibacter plantistimulans | reverse complement strand
GTGACTACCTGATGAGCTATTACAACGAACAGAGGCCTCATTGCCACAACGGTGGTTTAACCCCGGTGATGAGGGAAAAAGAAGCTAAGAAGCTGTCCGGAAATAGTTGACCACTACATCTGCATCAGCGCTTACAGCAGTGTCTTTCCTTGTGAACCTACCGCTTCACAAGGTGTCAACTATACTGTAAAGTGTCAATCCCGCCGTCAACTGGAGAGTGCCATGGGCCAAAAAATGAAGAACGCACCGGTGTACTTCACCATTGCCCAAGTCCGGCACAACCCCGTCCTTCGGCTCGGCTCCTACGCACCCGACATTCAGGATCGCATGCGGAAAGCAGGCTACCCCGACTTTAAGAAGGGGATCGCCATGGCATTTACGCTCGCGCCCCAACTGGGAGACGCCCCACAGCCGCAGCCCCCAGTCGTTGAACAAGTCGAGCGGCTGATGTTTTTTAGTACTGACAGCACTAGGGGATTCATCGTCGAGCAGAACGCCCTATCGTTTCACACGACAGAGTATGAAACGTTTGAATCCCTTGCTGACGAATTCATGCGAGGGCTGGCCATCGTTCACGAATGCGTCACGTTGGCCCACTCCGAGCGGATTGGGCTACGGTACCTCGACGCAGTCGTTCCTCCTGGCGGTGAGACAGGACTCACTGACTACTTGGCGCCTGGTGTGCTCGGGCTCAGCAGCCGTTTGCCGGAAGAAGTCACGGTCTCTCACTCGTTTGCCGAAACACATATCCAAACAGCCAAGTGCGCCGTTCTCGCACGAACGATCATCCAATCTGGGCCGCTTGGATTCCCTATGGATCTTCAACCCATTGGAATGAAGGTTGCCGATCGATTCCGCGAGATCAATGGCGTTCATGCCATAGTGGATACCGATGCATCAATCGAAGGTCGGCACCCTTTCAATCTGGAACTCATAAAATCTCAGCTGCAAGTGTTGCGTGATGGTGTCGGGATTGCATTTGACGCAACTGTTACGCCGATCGCGGTCTCAGCGTGGAATAGCTAAAAACGCAAAGGAGATAACCATGTACGCAGCCTATCAGTCCAATGGGCCAGCAAGACCCATAACCCGAACTGCCGCGTTTACGAAAGAAGATGATCTTCTTGTGGACATGGCGCGACAGAATAATCTTCGTGGGCGTATCTTGACCTATTGCGTCGCTGGTACGTTTGGATTGCTGTCGCCGAACTATTTGCATGCTAGCGCGGCCACTGCAAATTGGGACATCAATCAAATCGAGATCAGCGGACAGAGCGAAAACTCGGAAGGCACCATCAGTGAATCTGCTCGAGACATCGCACACATTCGTGCGGTCACAAAGATCTCAGTTTCTGAGCTTTCCAGGGTATTTGGCGTATCGCGACAAGCGGTACATGAGTGGATTAAGGGAGGCACTCTTTCGCCGCGAAACGCACAACGTCTCTCAGAGCTGGCACGAGCTACTGACGTATTTCTTGAAGCTGGAATCGAGGCATCCCCTCAATTTTTCCGCAGAAAGATTGCTGGTGGCCAGTCCATTTTGGACGCCGTCAGAGAAAACGGAAATGTCGCGGAGTTGGCAAAAACGCTCGCTACCACTCTGGTCAGGGAATCCCAGCAACGCCAGCGTCTCGCTGCACGCCTAGCGGGAAGATCTGCGACTCCCGATACTTCCACAGAATTTGGCTCTCCTCACCTTGATGAAAATGCGTGAGGAGCCATTGCATGGCAGACAACGATCGGCAGTTTTCATGGCGCCAAGGCAATGTCGTAACTCTTGAAGCAGCGAAGGCGCTCGATCTGCTGACACCCGAATGTGATGATCAGCACTTCGCTGTGGTCGCTTCCCACGACTGCGACCTATCAGCATCGCAGGACAAAGAACCATGTGTTGAGATCGTGATCGGAAAACGCATTGACAAGCTTGGTGGCGATTCATTCGGCAAAACTGCCAGGCGCCTGCATATCGAATATCAGTCAGAAGCCGGATCTATAGCAATTGAACTATTGGCAACGAGTAAGCGGCCAGTAGCAAAGCATGAACTATTTTCCACTCAACCCCGCCAAGACATATGGCTCGATGGCCAGGGTATCGGAATACTTCAGCGGTGGCTCGCGTCTCGCTATCACCGCGCCGCGTTTCCAGAAGCTTTTGAGGATCGCCTGCGTAGCGCCAACCTACCCGGAAAACGAACCTTTCTTAAACGCATAGAGAGCGTCTTGGCAGACGGTGGCGATTACATACGCGCACTGCTTTTCGATCTTGATGAAGGTAAAGACGTTGAGCGCGATGGGCCGGATGACGTCTATCAGCTTGGGATTGTCGTGCTCTATGACAGCCTTCGAGACGAGCCGACTGCTGCACAAGTCGCAAGCAAGGCAGCTGAAGCACTGGAAGAGCTTTTCGAGGCAGCCTTTCACCCCAAGGACTTAGGATGGAAAAACATCTGCCTCATGTATTGCGACCCAATTTCGGACAGTGCCATTACCGTCGCTCAACGTGAGATGCTGAAGCAATGGCGTCTGGAACATATGAGTCTCCAAGAAGACCCGCCACAACCAATGATCACACCTTGATCCATGCTGAATGGATCAGATCTGTATACCGCTGCAATTAGCGGGACACGCTACACGTGGTGACCCAGATTCTTTCCCGCTGCTCATCCCACAGCGCCGGCGGATCAACCGCCAGATCGAACAATGTGATGTGGTTCGGCAGTGCGTCGTCCAGGATGGCCGCCACGATGTCGGGTGCCAGTGTGGTCAGGTTGACCATCCGGCTGACGTAGCTGTTGTCAATTCCTTCCCGCGTAGCGATCTCCTTCAAGGACTTCGCCTCTCCTGACTCCAGGATCGCCAACCAGCGGTGGCCTCTGGCCAACGCCAACTGGATGGAGGACGGTGCTACGTCCCACGGTCTGACCGGCGCGGTTTCGCCGTTCGGCAAGGTGACCAGTTTGCGGCCACTGCGGCGCTTGATCTGGATCGGCACGGACAGGGTCAGCCTGCCGTCGCTGGTCTGCAGGATGTCCGGCTCGCCGGTTTTCTGGATGCGGATGTCGCTCATGCCAGGGCCTCCGCTTGTTGCTCGACCGGCTCGGGACGCAGTTCCAGCACCAGCCGCTCGATGCCGTTGGCGCGCAGTCGCACTTCGAGGTCATTGGGCGACACGATCACCTTCTCCACCAGCAGCTTGACGATCCGGGTTTGCTCCGCTGGGAACAGTTGATCCCAAATCGCGTCGAGTCGGGTCATGGCCACGGTGATCTTGGCCTCGTCCAGGGTCGGGTCGAGTTTGATCGCTTGCGGTAGCATATCGCCGAGCAAATTCGGTGCACGCAGGATCGCGCGCAGTTGATCAAGCACCGCCGATTCGAGTTCTGCGGCAGGCAGTCGCGGCAGCCCCGAGGCACCCGCGTGTTCCTTGGCATCACGCTGGGGCACGTAGTAACGGTAGCGCCGACCATTCTTCTTGGTGGTGTGCCACGGCGACAGCGCGCGCCCGTCGTTGCCGAACACGATGCCCTTGAGCAGATAGGGAACCTTGGCCCGCGTCGTGTTGCCCCGCACCCGGCCATTCGTCTCCAGGATCGCGTGGACGCTGTCCCATAGTTCGCGGCTGATGATCGGCGGGTGTTCGGCCTGGTACCACTGGTCCTTGTGCCGCAACTCGCCAAGGTAGGTGCGGTTGCTCAGGAGCTTGTAGATGTGGCCCTTGTCGATCGGCCTGCCATCGCGAGCTTTGCCATCTTGTGTGGTCCACGCCTTTGACGTCACGCCATCCAGTTTCAGCTCTTTGACCAGTGCGGTGCTGGACCCAAGTTCGACGAATCGCTGGAAGATGTTCCGGATCAGATTGGCCTCACGCTCGTTGGGCACCAACCGCCGGTTCTCGACGTCATAGCCCAGCGGCGGCACGCCACCCATCCACATACCCTTGCGCTTGCTGGCCGCGATCTTGTCGCGGATGCGCTCGCCAGTGACCTCGCGCTCGAACTGCGCGAAGGACAGCAGGATGTTCAGCATCAGCCGACCCATGGAGGTCGTCGTGTTGAACTGCTGGGTGACCGACACGAACGACACGCCGTAGCGCTCGAACACTTCTACCATCTTGGAGAAGTCCGCCAGGCTGCGCGTCAGACGATCGATCTTGTAGATGACGACCACGTCGATCTTGCTGGCCTCGATATCCGCCATCATGCGCTGGAGCGCCGGGCGTTCCATGTTGCCGCCGGAAAAAGCGGGATCGTCGTAATCGTCGGCGACCGGTATCCAGCCTTCGGCGCGCTGGCTGGCAATGTAGGCATGACCGGCATCGCGCTGGGCGTCGATCGAGTTGTACTCTTGGTCCAGCCCTTCATCGGTGGATTTGCGCGTGTAGACTGCACAGCGCATACGGCGCTTCAAGACTTCACTCATCGCCCACCTCTCTTCTCGGTGGACGGCTTGGCCTTAGTGTTGGACGGCGGCTTGAGGCCAAAGAACAGCGGACCCGACCAGCGCATGCCGGTGATTTCGCGGGCGATCATCGAGAGGCTCGGGTACATGCGTCCCTGGAAGTCATACTGGCCGTCGGCGGTTGCGATCACGCGGTACTCGACGCCTTTGTATTCCCGGACCAGTACCGTGCCTGCGGCCGGACGGTAATCGCGGTCGCGTTTCTTCACCTTACCGGTTTCGACCAGTGATTCGATGCGACGCTGGTTGCGATCCAGCAGATTGGCATCGACCTTGCGGAACTCCAACTCCTGCAGACGGTAAGCAATCCGGCGTTCGAGGAAATGACGGTTGTGGGTGGGCGTGTCGCCACCGACCAGTTTCTGCCAGAGTGCCCGGATCTCTGCCATCGGCATCTCGGGCAACCTGGCGATCTGCGCCGCTACCGATGGCGGCGTGGAAAACGATGGTGTTTGCGAGCTCATTTCGACTCCGTAGTTGTCTTGTTGACGGGGTCTGTATGAACGCGCTGGTTGCCAGAGAAGCCAAGCTCAAACCCGCTCGCTTCGGCCCTGTTTGCGGACTGTTCTGTGCCGGTGATACGCAGGCGTGCCAGGCCATTGGCCAGCAACGACGCGATCTCGTGGCGACGCTGTTCCGGCGTCATCCGCTCCGGTGGTAGATGGTTGATTTGATGCATCGGTGGCGGTCCTCTCGGTCAAACTCACATGCAGTGAAATTGTCCGGATGGACTGCTGCCGACACCATGAGGGAGTTTCGGAGTCGTGCGAACCGATGCGGGTTGCTGCGAAAAGCAGGTCCCTTTTAGTTCGCCAGATGACGGGCGAGGATGGTCTTCATCAACGAATTGCCGAGCGGGGTACTGGCAAGCATGTCTCGGATTTGCTCGTTGATCTGTTGGGCTGGAACACCTGCGTTCCCTGCCGCCTGCGTGACTGCCGAATAAGCATCGAGCACATCAGCGCCGGTGATGTCGTAGCCATAGCCGAGAGAGATCCAGCGCAACGCAGCAAGACCTGCGGCGAGCGCGAATGCTGGCTGCTTCTCGGCGTAGTCACGGGCAGCGCGCGTCAGCGTGCGCGGATCGGTCGGGCTGCGTGCTGCCAACTCAGCAGCCACTGCGAAGAGCCCCGCGTCTTTCGCCGCCGCGAACCATTTACCCTCGGCGCCAGGCGTGTTGGCAATCAGGTCGCGCAGAATCTCATCTGGCTGTTTGTGGGAATACTTCTTGGCAATGGCGCGAAACGTCGCCAGGTTCGTTGCGCCCTGATTTGCCTCGATGGCATAGCGGCGGTAAGCCTCGTCGAGCAAACCAGAGGACAACAGGATCTCTTCGCAGGCCTCGGCAATCTGCCAGCCAGGATCATTGAGACCGCGCGACTCCTCGGCGTATCGGATCGCCTCGGCCTTCCTGCCCATCGCTGCCAATGCCTTCACACCCCAGCGCCGATCGTGCCACCACTTGAACCGTGCCTTGTCGAGCAGTGCCAGCAAATCCTGGTAGCGACCCGCCGCGAACATTGATGCCAGGCAAGCGCTGGTGCCTTTGAAGAATCCATGTCCGGAAGCCTTCGGGCTCCACACGCTCTCGACGACCGGCAAAAACTCATCGGCCCAGTGCGAGGCCAGCTCCGGCGTCACGCACAACTCGCCCCAGTAATCGCCGAGCAGTTCGATGTAGGGCATCTCGTCGTCCTGCAGCGCTTGCCACAAGCGTTCGAGCCAGCGTTCTCGCAGCTTCGGCTCGACGTCAGCCTTGACGATGATGGGCACCAGGGTATCGATGGCCTTGTTGACGGCCGAACCCAGTGCCCCCGATGAACTGTCCACCTGTTCCAGCGCCGGCGAGAGCTTTTCTAGCAGGATAATGGCGCCCTCAGCCGCGATTACAGGCTCCTTGCGGGCGACCTGCTTGATCTCCGTGATGGCTTCCTTGATCCGCTGCACCGGCGTGTCGGACCGCCAGCCAAAGGCATGCCGGCGAAAACGGGAAGCGAATTGCCACTTGTGGGCGCTCATGATCGATCCACCATAAGCTACCGCACCGGGTACTGGCCGTTGCGGATGAAGCGGTCGTAGGTGTCTTCCTCCGGTTCCTCATCATCGTGCCGAGCTCCCTGCCACTCGGCCTCGGGCAGCAGTAGCAAGGTCAGCGTGTAGTCGTACTGACCCGCGACGCGTGTCATCTCCGTGATCGGCATGCTGGCAGGCTCCCGGGAAAACCAGGACTGGGCGCGCCCCGTTCGGCTGTCGGCCATGTCAAAGGCGTTGTAGCTGTGCGCCAACGCATCGTGCGGCAGCTCGATGGTGTTCTTGCGCGTCGCGAAGTAGGCGCCAGACCTGAGCGCCGCCTTGTTCGACTTGGCCCACAGCATGTGATCGTCGCGGCTGGCCACCAGTATGGCGCGCTTGGGAGCGATCTCGGTCCAGCGCAAGGCGGCAGCCGTCAGCGATACCCCATAGCGGTCGGCGCAGTGACCCAGCAGATCGAAGCTGATCGGTTGCCCGTCGACCTGGCGCCGGAAGTCGTCCAGCGGCATCAGCAAAGTCGAGGCGAACAGATCTGCCTCTGCCTCGATGTCGCGTTCGTTGTTGTCGCCCGTTTCGATGTCGCCGTCGCCGCACTCGAAAAGGTCTTGCTGGTGACGGTGCAGGATGTAGTGGCCGAACTCATGTGCAATCGTGAAGCGCTTTCTGCCTTCCGACGGGGTGGCGCTGTTGTAGAGGACCAGCCACTTCGAGCGCGCCTTGTTGGCCTTCAGTAGACCATCGAAACCTTCCAGATCCTCGCCCCGAACCGTGTCGATCGGCGAGTCCGAAAAACACTGGCGGGAATACTCCAGCGCCAGTTCGTCAACCTTGACTGGAAAGCGATCCGCACCGAGAACCGTGTTGAGCATCGACGAGATGCGGTTGGCCTCGGCCATGGGCTTTTTCGCGTCCGTCATTCATCTTCCCAGGCATCGAGGATCTTGCGGATCTTCTTCTTGTCCGGCTCGGACATGTTTTTGTACTTACGGAAGAAGGCCTCATCGAGCACTTCCTCGTCCGGGGTGGTTGCCGACTCGGTCAGCAGAAACTCCGAGGTGACCTCGAGGACGGCAGCGATCTTGCCGATCTTCTCGGCCGATGGCTTTGGGTCGTCTTTGTTTTCCAGTTCCCAGATGTAGCTCTTGCTGGAGTCGGTCAGTTCGGCCAACTGTTCCAGGCTGAGCTTCTTTTGCTTCCGCAGTGCGCGGATCTTGTCCCCCAGGGGCGATGGCACTGGCATTTCCTCATTTGTTGGCTTCAATCCGAAAATAATACCACTACGCCGAACGATTTCGTACCTGCTTGACAAACCCCTAACCGCTCCGCGACAATCTGAATCGTTCGGTACACCGAACGCCATCGGTCTGCACACCCCAACAAGAAGAAGGGGCCGTCGAGGCTGATACCAAGCCGATCCAAACCTTTGAGGGGTATGTAGATGAACGATGCAGAAAACCTGAGCAAGCTCCTGGGCCACCTGCCACCTGCCACCTGCCACCTGCCACCTGCCACCTGCCACCGGCGGTGTTCCGTGAATTTATGGTGGATGAATTCGGCCTGGCCATGCCGGATGCGGACGCCAAGAAGCCCAAGAAAGAACAGCGTCAACAGATGGAGGCTGTGCTCGCGGCTCTTGGGGTGGGCGAGCGGCAGCGGATCGAAGAAGTGGCCGAACGGATCGTGCTGCTGTCGGACGGCGCCGGCCAGGACGTCATCGACGGCTTCAAGGACGACATCTTCGATGACGCCGCCCGGGAAACCTTCGCAGCGATTCCGAACCAGTACGAGCGGGCGCTGTGGCTGCACGTCCATGAACCCGTGATCTTTGAGGAAGCCCTCAACGCCCGACAGGCCGACGTATTCCGGCAAAGTGCCTCCTGCTACTCCGGATTCATGGCACCTGCCAACCTGGCGGTACTCGACGACGCAGCGGCCAAGGCGGCGTTCCACCAGACCGTCGCCCAACAACTCGGGTGCTCCGATGACGCGGTCGCGATCCAGATTTTCAAGCGTCTGCGGCCCGACACGCAGACCGGCGAGGACGTGGATCTATACCAGATCAGCATCCATCACAACCGCCCACCGGAAATCATCGACTGCGTGCAGGCCAGCGAACTGGTGCCCCAGGAAGTGGTTCGGGCAGTGTCTTCGCACATCACTTACGAGCCGGCCAATGGGCACCTGGAGGTGCTGTCGAAAGATACGGCGGGCCGGGAAGCGTTGGCGCGCATCGTGGCCGACACCCTGCTGCAATCGCCCATCACCGGCGAGAAGATCCCGCTCAAGCAATACGACTACCAGAGCTTGGCGGCGCCGCGAAATTTCGACTTGTCCGGCGAGCCGGTAGCGTTCGTCAAGGTGGTCGAGCTCGGTTACGCCGCCGGAAATGGGCGGTCGCTCCTGGTGAAGATCTGGACCAAGGACGTCGATGACATCTATGCGGCCGCCCGGTCGTTGATCGGCCCCGCCTTCGACTTCCGCGATCACCACCTCAACTACGCCAAGCTGTCCATCAAGCTGAAAAAGGTCGGTAAGGACCGCGCACGGACGATCACCGTGATCCTGCGCGACGACAACAAGTGCAACATCAAGACCAAGCGGGAAAAGGACCGGGCGCTGTGCGACCGACTGCTGGCCAAATGGCATCTGGTGAAGGAGATCGGCGATGTCGTCGAAGCCCCTGCAGACGCAGTCGCTGCTTGATCTGATTGACCTGTTCGAACGGTCTGGGCAGCCGATTGCCGACGGCGACGGACAGCGGCTTCGTGGGGTGCCTGGGTGGAAAGTCCTTGGTCGGACGTCATTGACGCAGAAGCTGCTGGAGCAGTGGACCGACTGCGTCGGCTACGCGGGGAGCTACCCAGCATCGCTTGATGACGATCTCATTCAAGTCGACCTGACTGAAGATGACCAAGCTGATCGATATCGCTACCGCTGCCCTGAGACTTTTCGGTGGAAATTTGTTCCCGCCGCTGAAGTCGCCGTCTACAGCGTTCGGCCAGCTGGAATCCTGAGCGCCATCGCCGACCTCCTGGGTATCGCGCAGGCTCTGCGAAAAGGGATCGATGCGCCGCTGCTGGACGATGCCCTCTGGCATTTGGGGAAGGCAAGAATCGGCCCCGCGCTGACAGACGTCTGGCTCGTTCGCGGCTTGACGCACTCCGTCGAAGAGGTATTCCGCCACTTCGGCCAGACAGGTCTTCCTGACCAGGGTCTGATTTTGTCGTCTGGCGGTGTGTTGCCGCAGTTTGTTCGCCCGCCTCGCAGCTACCGCTTCGCGTCGCTTCGAGAAGCAATCGTCGACTATGTCGCGACGCCATGCATCGACATGGATCTGCTGCATCGCATCTTGGCCGCGCCACCCGATGGCGCGATCCGCCCCGTGTTGCCGGTGCACTTTGACGAGTACACCAACACGCTGACCATCCGCACCAAGACCAAGCCCTGGACGATCAAGGGCGAGCGTCAGGCTGCGGCAGTCCGCTACATGTTCGAGCAGGCCATCAACGACAGGTGGATTCTCTCAGCCGCTGAAATTCTCGACGCCGCCTATGCCGACAAGAAGACGGCGCGCAGTCAGCGCATGCAGAACCTGTTCAGTGGCAACACCGACTGGGAGGACTACATCGACAACCCTGAAAAGGGGAAGTATGGCTTCCGCCGCGATTGACCTGCCACCAGTTGGCAGCACTACGCACAACCGCCTTCGGGCGGTTTTTTGCTTTCTGGCCTCCGCTTTTCCCCTCAGAAGCTGCGCCCGTACATCCGCCCGTACATGGCGGCGGCAGACGCCCGCACAGGCCGACTTCGAAACTGACCTCACGAATTCGCAACAACCAGAAGGAGTGCATCGTGAGTGTCAAACATCTGAACCAAGGCCAACTGGCCGAACGCTGGGGAGTCAGCGAAGCCACGCTTGAGCGCTGGCGTTCCGAGGGAATCGGCCCAGTATTTTTGAAGCTGCAAGGCCGCGTCGCGTATCGCATCGAGGACATCGAAGCCTACGAGGCCGAGAGCCTGCGCAAGAGCACCTCCGAACGCGTCAATGCGGGAGGTGCACTGTGAACCGCATTTCCCCCGACGAAGTCCTTACCACCCCAGCCGGCGAGCTCGCCGCCCTTGGCAGCGAGTCGCTGTTCCAGCTCAAGAACGACGCGGCTGATCTTCTGGCTGCTGCCAAGGCGATCGTCGAGCACGTCGATCGCGCACTGGACCTCAAGTACGCCGACCGCGCCCACCAGCTCCGCCTGGCAGCAGGCAAGGACACCGGCGTCGTCTATTTCGACGACGGGCACGTCCGCATCTCCGCCGATCTGCCCAAGAAAGTCGACTGGGACCAGAAGCGGCTCGCCGAGATCAGCCAGCGCATCGCCGCCAATGGTGACGACCCGTCCGAGTACGTGGAGATCAGCTACCGGATCTCGGAAACCAAGTTCAACGCGTGGCCCGAGTCGCTCAAGAGCGCCTTCGCTCCGGCACGCACCCTCAAGACCGGCAAGCCGGGCTTTCGTCTCGTTCTGCTTCAGGAGTAATCGCCATGAAAACCAAACCTTCGCTGCTCGAACTGCTGCGCAAGCAGCCGGAACTGTATCTCCGGGATCTGCCGGAAAACATCCGCATTCCGGCACTGGACGGCAATCGCCCCGACGAAGTCGTGCGTCGCCTCGAAGACGCCACTATCGATGACCTGGCATTCGCGATCCAGGGCATGGAGTCGGAGTCCCGTCTGATCCATCGCCGTCTGGGCGGTCTGCGCGACCTGTACGAAATGGCCCGCAAGCGCGGCGCACTCGGCGTGACCACCGTCGCTGACGCGTTCGCCAACATCAGCGCCGAGGAGGCCGGCAAATGAGCCTCCCCATCATTACTGCAGACCAGCGCCTGGCCGAGCGCCGTGGCGTGAAAGGCGTGCTCGTCGGCAAGAGCGGCATCGGCAAAACGTCACAGCTCTGGACGCTGAAACCCACTGCCACGCTTTTCT
This sequence comes from Pokkaliibacter plantistimulans, assembly GCF_003194385.1. GTDB lineage: Bacteria > Pseudomonadota > Gammaproteobacteria > Pseudomonadales > Balneatricaceae > Pokkaliibacter > Pokkaliibacter plantistimulans. The sequence goes on along the minus strand of NZ_LAPT01000087.1, from coordinate 36,434 downwards.
TCGACCTTGAAGCTGGAGATCTGGCTGTCGAGGGCTGGGCCGGTGACACGATCCGCCCGCGCACCTGGCAGGAGTGTCGTGACTTCGCGGTGTACATCGGCGGTCCGAACCCGGCGCTGCGCGACGACCAGCCGTTCAGCCAGGCCCACTTCGATGCCGTGATCCGTCATTGGCGGGAGAATGCCGGCGAGCGCAAGACGATCGTGTTCTGCTCGACCGTCGCCCATGCCGAATGTGTGCGCCAGGCCTTTCAGGATGCCGGGGTGTCTGCCGTGATCGTGCATGGCGAGCTCTCAGACGCAGAGCGAAAGGCACGACTGGCCGAGTACGAGTCCGGCGCCGCACAGGTGGTCGTCAATGTGGCCGTGCTCACGGAGGGCTACGACTTCACGCCTACGTCGTGTGTTGTTCTGCTGCGACCTAGCTCGCACAAATCGACGCTGACCCAGATGATCGGGCGCGGCCTGCGCACCATCGACCCAGCGGAGCATCCAGTCGTCATCAAGACCGACTGCGTGGTGCTGGACTTCGGCACCGCCACCTTGATGCACGGTTCCTTGGAGCAGGACGTCAACCTCGACGGGCACCAGCATCACGGTGAAGCGCCCACCAAGGACTGCCCGTCCTGTGAAGCCACCATCCCGCTCGGCTGCCGCGAATGCCCGCTGTGCGGATTCGTCTGGGAGAACGAGACCACCGAGGACGGTGATGCACTGGCCGATTTCGTGATGACCGAGATCGATCTGCTCAAGCGCTCCAACTTCCGCTGGTGCGACCTGTTCGGCTGCGACGATGCACTGATGGCCACCGGCTTCAACGCCTGGGGTGGCGTGTTCTTCCTGAATGGGCGCTGGCACGCCGTGGGCGGTGGCAAGGATCTGCAGCCACGCTTGCTGGCCGTCGGAGACCGCACCGTCTGCATGGCCAAAGCCGATGACTGGCTGAATGACCGCGAGTCGGCAGACTCTGCGCACAAGACCCGGCGCTGGCTGAACGAGCCGCCGACCGCGAAGCAACTGCAGTATCTGCCGCAGGCGCTGCGCGCCGACTTCGGTATGACGCGCTATCAGGCCTCTGCGCTGCTGTCTTTCCAGTTCAATAAGTCGTCGATTCAGCGCCTCGTGGTGGCTGCCAACGATGCCCACCGGGAGGCCGCGTGAAATGTGCAGTCTGCTCCCGCAAGGCCAAGGGCTTCGGCTACTTCAATCCACGCCTGCCGCGCAGCGATCCACGCCGTTACTCGGATCGCTGGGTGTTCTGCTCCATGCGCTGTCAGAACGCCTTTTCACGGCTCATGGAAAAGACGGGAGGTCACATGATTGACCCCAGTGATATGGAACTGGCCGCCATGGCGTCCTGCCTGGGCCCGCTGGGTGAGTACGTGGGCTCCATCGGCATGCAGCGACCGCTGGCGGACTACAGCAAAGACGAAGTGCTGATGCTGATCGACGTGGTGGTGACCGCCTACCAGGAACACATGCTCGTCGAGCACGAGCGGATGGCGGAGAAGGACCGCGCTTTTCTTGAGGAGCGACTCGTCCGCCAGGGTAAGTCGGCTTCGACGGGAGTGCTGATCAAGTTGACGGTGTCGTGATGAGTCTCGTCGAGCAGATTTACGCATCGGCCGCCAATGCCGGACTGCTGAAAGACTGCTTCTGGCGTCCTTCGGACGGCTCACCGATGCAGCACCATCCGGTCGGCTTCACTGCGCCGGACGACACCGTGTTCGACGGGCTTACCTCGACCACCGACCACCAGATGTCGTACCCGGCCTCGGTCCTCAAAGGGCTGGCTCCGCGCGACACGGTCGAGATCGATGGCGTGATCTATCAGGTGCGTAGCACCCGGGTGTAGCGCCGTGTCCGGCAACTCGATCCGCGAACAGATCCGGCTCGCGGTGATGGCGGCTGTCCGAACGCCGGTGGAATCGCTCGGTGCGACGCTACACCGCTCGCCCACGGTGGCCATCAGCCGGGAGCAGTGCCCGGCACTGGTGGTGTTCCCCGAGTCCGAATCGATCACCGAGCGCGCCAACGACCGCGTCACACGCGAGCTCACGGTGCGCCTCGTCGCGCTGGCCCGCGCGGTACTTCCCGCCATTCCGGAAACCGAGGCTGACCGGCTGCTCACTGCCGCCCATGCTGCGCTGCCTTGCCTTGGGCATCCGCGAGCAGGAATGCGAGTGGGACGTCGAGGACGCCGATGCGGTGGCCGCATCAATCCCGGCGCGCTATGCGATCACTTACCGGACGCTCGACACCGATCTTTCAGCCAAAGGATGACCCCCATGACTTCCATCGTTCTGACCCAACCGCACACCCACGCGGGCCAAGCCCACAAGGCGGGCGAACGGCTCGATGTGGATGGCAGCACCGCCGACCGGCTCATCGCCAACGGCATCGCCCGTCACGACCGCCAGCCCGTACCCGAGCCCCAGCCGCAAGGCGACGGCACACCCATTGAGCCCATCCGACCCATCACCACCCAACGCAAGGAATCCAAATCATGAGCACCTACGCCAGTTTTCAGGGCCGCGTCTTCCTCGGCAAGCGCGACGAATCCGGCCTGCCCATCGAAGTGCGCTCGCCCGGCAACGTCGCCGAGCTTAAGCTCTCGCTCAAGACCGACGTGCTGGAGCATTACGAGAGCCAGACCGGCCAGCGCTCGCTCGACCGCCGGATGGTCAAGCAAAAGTCGGCCACCGTGAACCTCACCATCGAGGAGTTCACCAAGGAAAACCTCGCGCTGGCCAAGCGCTTCGAGGGGTTCGAGCGCAAGGTGAAGCGCGGAAACGAGATCACTGTCGTTCCCTACATCTGCCCAGCAGGCTTCTGGACGATTGGGTACGGCCATCTATGCGATCCCAAGCACCCACCGATCACGGAGGCAGAAGCCGAGGTCTATCTGGCGCGCGATCTGCAGACCGCAATGGCGGCGACGCTGCGCTATTGCCCGGTGCTGGCTACTGAACCGGAGACGCGGCTGGCAGCCATCGTGGATTTCACCTTCAACCTCGGGGCGGGGCGGCTGCAGACGTCGACACTGCGTCGCCGGGTTAATCAGAGAGACTGGGGCCTTGCCGAACAGGAACTGAAGCGATGGGTCTACGGGAGTGGAAGAGTCTTGCCGGGGCTGGTTGCTCGTAGGCAAGCCGAATGCTTGCTGTTGCGCGGGAGAGCAGATCTATGAGTTCGAATCGTTCCCTACACGCCCATAGCCGTGTAAACTGGCCCTTATATCCAAAATTCACGCTAAGCACAAGTACCAAGAACGTGGCCCTAGCCTACAACAAAGAAAATGCGCTGAACGCAATTTGCCCTTACTTTACGATGTTTCCGCTTGAGTATCCGAATAGGGTGCTCAAAAAGCATCTAAAGGAACAGCCTGTTGTGCTCGACCCATTTTGTGGTCGAGGCACCACTCTATTCTCTGCGCGAAAGTTTGGGTTTTCTGCCTGGGGCATTGATTCATCGCCAGTTGCTGTTGCTATTGCAAAAGCCAAACTTGCGAGCTGCGACATTGAGGCTCCTCTAGCGCTTGCTGCTAAACTGATTGCAGACGTCGAGCCAGCCGACTTGCCAGACACTCCATTTTTTCGTTCCGCGTATCACCGGTCGACGCTCCGTGATATTTGCGCCCTGCGCGAAGGATTGCTCGGACTCGAAAATGAAACGGATGCATCGTCCATATTGCGTGCTGCCGCACTCGGATGTTTGCATGGCCCACTTCCCAAGCATGTTGAGAACGCGGGCTATTTTTCAAATCAAATGCCCAGGACTTACGCGTCAAAACCGGACTACGCGGTGCGATTCTGGAAGGACCGCGACCTCAAAGCGCCAAAGATCGATGTACTCCGAGTACTGCGTCGAAAGATCGAGCGGTTGGCTGGACTTGATCAAGCATCACCTTGTCCGATATCTCATGTCCTACATGGAGACGCTCAGTCGGAAGAGTTATTTCAGTCGATCAGCAAAGCGCCCTCGGTTGTAATCACTTCTCCTCCATACTACGGAATGCGTACATATGTTCAGGACCAATGGCTGAGAAATTGGTTTCTGGGCGGCCCCAGTTCCATTGACTATTCAGCTGGCCCGCAACTTGATCACGGTGGGCAACAGGCATTTGCAGCTTCGCTTGGAAAGGTTTGGCGCAATATTGCCAATACTGCTTCGTCCTCCGACTCGCTCCATATGTACATCCGATTCGGAATAATTCCGTCAGCGTTGGTTGATGCAAAAAAGCTCTTCAGGGACTCTTTGGAGGAATCTGGAATCAATTGGCGCTTGGTTTCTACGCGCTCAGCAAAGTCAGCTGATGTTGGCAAACGGCAAGCAGATCAGATGAAAGCCGAGTCTGCCGCCGCCGTCGAGTTTGATTTTCACGTCGAAAGAGTTTGATTACTGTTGCTGCTATTGGTGGTAACGCAGCTTCGCTTGTCTCGAGATTACCCCAAGCGAGACTTGACCAATAAGCCCCTGATTACAAAATTCGTCGACGTAGTCTTTGATTGCGTGTGCAGTTTCGAGTGCCTTCTTGTCTTGAGGGACGTGCCCTGCGAGCGTCATTGGCATGACTACCAGGCACTTGGCCATCGCGCGTGAGATGGCCACGTTTGTCCTCTCTAGCTGCATCAGGAACGCTTCCTCTCCCATGATCACGTCCGCGTCCCCGACACCAAAAGTCACGACGATTGTGTGCCGCTGACCACCCTGGAACTTTTCCACGGTATCAACGGCCGAGTCGATCAAGTTCGGCGGATCAGACGGGAATATTGACCGCAGTTCGCGAACCACCAGGGCACGTTGAGCGCGATGCGGCGTCACGATTCCGATGCACTGCCCCCAGAACTGATCGGGCGTAGGTGACGCATGCGTCACGGCACCTCGCCCATCAAGTTCCGCGCTCACTGTCTGCCTCAAGCACCAGGTCAAGGCGGCGACGATCTTTGCTTCGAAGGAATTGCTTTGGGACGATAGATCATCGTCATGGAGCAACGTCAGCACCTTCTTCGTGGGGTCAAGAATATCCGGCCACAGAGATGACCAAGGGAAGGCCCCTGGAAAACCTGATGCGGGAGTTGGCACCGCAGCCAAGAGATGAAGTGCCGTCGCGGCGTTTGACGCCTTCAACGTCGATCGGTAGCCGATCGTGCGGGCATAGGCAACAATGTCCTCCGCCGAGCGGTAGTTCTCTTCCAGCGGACATGGAACGATTTGGCTGCCAAACGGACGGTCGAGCAGGTATTTCTGGATGCTGCCCACCAGGTATTCGGCGCTCTTGGGTGGTTCAAGCGCCATGATTGGCGGCATCTGAAGATGATCACCAGCAATGATCAGTCTCGCATCGTCTTTCAAGGTGGCCAGTGGCGAGATTGCATGAGTGACCTGAACCTGAGAGCTTTCATCGACAATCACGATGTCAAAAATCGGTGCAACATGGCGACCATAGGTCCACTCGGCGAGCTTGTACGCCTGCATCGTCGCCGTGGCGACAATCGTGACAACATCGGTTTTCGCCAGACTAGCAAGACAGTCCTGTGTTTCCTGATTGCCCTGGTTCAGGTTGAATGACTCAACGAGCAGATGTGACTTGCTTGCCGAGAACACCTTTGGGGTTTGCGAAGAGGAATATCCAACAAAGACCTCAGCAGGACAGGTTGCATCGTTGTCTAACGCCTCAACAACACGACCAATAATCTCCTCAACAGCCTTGTACGTCGGCCCGGCGACCAGCAATTTCAATGGTTGCCCCCGCCGCACGGCATCATGCACAAGGCCGTGAATACATCCAGCTAGTGTCTGCGTTTTCCCGGTGCCTGGCGGCCCCCAGACGATAGTCAGCCCTTTTTCTGCCGCCTGGGTGACAGCATCGGTCTGACTCTTGTTCAGGTTGTGCTTGGCCTTGGCGTAGGCTGCAACCGAAGAGGCCTGCGTCGCAGCTACGACGGATGTCGCGTGAAGAGTGTCGGCCTCCCAGAGTACGCGGGCAAGAGGGGTAACCGGGTCTGAGCCGGGGCGCGGAGGCCTCGCCCCCATCGCAGTGGCCGCATTGCTATCTGCCACCGCTATCGACGGGTTCCCTACTGCAGTGAGAATCCGCTTGACCGTCTCGTACCACTTGAACGAACCCTGGCCTTTGGTGATAAAGATGTCGTTCAGCAGATCAACAGTGGAGTTGGCCAGCAGATAAGGTACAAAAGCCGGTTCACGCCAGTTGGTTAGCTTCAGGACAGCCTTTTGCATGCCTCTGTCAAAGGACACAAGCGTTACGGAAAGTGCGGACCACAGCGGTGCGAGCAGCGTGTCGTTCTGCCCTGGGTAAAGCGGCGCGCCACCGGCGATCAGATCCCTTCCACGCTGCAACGGAAGCCCAGGATGACCTTCCTTGCCGAGAGCCAAATAGCCTTCGTTGTCGTCGAGCTTGGCTTCGGTGGACCCAGGAAGCACGTCGAATACGTACTCATTCGGGGTCCCTGTAGGTTGCCCGTTGGTGAGCCGAACCGCTTCGTAACTGGCCTCTAGTGCCTCGGCATCAAGCGCCAGGCGCTGGTGGGACTCCAGCTTTCTGGTGTGATACTGCAATTCCTCCCACCAAACCCAAAGCTTGCTGTCGAACGCAACGTCGCGAGCGCCCTGAGGAATAGACAGTGTCAGCTTTGGAGCGTTTGCCTTGAGCTGCCCCTTGAAGTCCGTGCGCAGTCTCTCGACGATGCTGTTCAATGCCCGGCACTGTTTCTCCAGCGCATTGCCGAATTCCTGAATGACGGTGTTGCGTGGAACAGTAACGGACCCCCGTTTAATCGTGGTGACGTTGCTCCAAATCTCGTAAATGCGTTCCCGAGGAATGCCGTTGGTGAGGAATTCACGATAGAACGCATCACCCAGCCGAACTGGTCCAGGACCCGAATAGTAGGTTTCGACGGTATCGAACAGGGTGATCACATGAGGTGTAGGGGCAAAAACAACTCGCCGGACAATCTCATCAACGAAAACAACGCAGGGGCTGACTGCGCCATCGGGCTTTTCGATCAGTTCGTCGGCAGGGAAAAGCCAGGCCAGCGCCTTGGTCTTACGATTCGTCAGGCTCAATACACGTGGCAAATGCCGCCCCATCGCCGCACAAAGCTCTTCGAACTGTCGTTTCTCCCAGAACGCGATTTGTGCGGTTAGCTGGGTTCGTCCGGCAGCGCGAACAAATGTCTCAGCCTGATCAATCATGTCAGACAGTGTCGACAGGAGCCCCTCCAAAGCCACCCACTCGTCAACCAGCGCCTTCTGATCCACGACAAAGCATTTCGTCGCAAACTGCCGGGGCGACTGTCCCGTCACATAGGCCGTCGCTCTACCAAGTATCGAAAGGCCAGTGAGCAACCCAGCGCTCGGATCGAAGTTGACCGCGATCGCCACATGGAGTTGTGGCGCTGGCGCCAAACTCGCCAGCACAGCGGCGCTGTCCACCGTCGTAGCCGAAGAAATTAGTGCCTGCGCTCGCGCGGGGATACGGCTTCGTTCCTTTTTGAGATGACTGTGTTGCTGGAAGGCAGGATGTGCGGAGGGGGCGCTTGCCGCACCCGCCGTGTCCTGAATGGCATTAATCTGGAGCGTCTTTCTTGCACCTCGTGTCATACCCGCGATTTGGCTCAAGTGCCCAGTCAGCTTCGCTGCGGGGTAGCAGTAGTGGTTCGGCTGAGCCGCAATTCGCGCTTTGTCCTTCGCATTTGCCCACTTTTCGTGCCCCAACCAGTCGCAGGCACTACACCTGCCATCGACATGCCATTCAAGGTTCTGCCACCCGTTGGTTGATGCGTCGCCAACAGCGATGACCCGGAGCAAGTCCTCCCGGAAGAAATGCAGAACGGTGGGCAGATAGAAGCGCAAGTTGGCGTCTTCGCTATCGGCGATCAGCGCATTGAGATACTGAATCGCTGTCGCTGGGGATGTGCCCGACATCAACGCGTCGAGTTCAGACTGGCCTTGCTTGAATCGGGTCCACAGGTAGCTGCGAATCGTTACGAAATACTCATTCTGCAACCTCTGGTCGGCGATCCAGTTCGCCAGAAAAAGTGCGTAAAGCGCGACTTCGGCGGAGTAGCTCGGATTAGCCTCGCTGGTGTGCTTTACATCAATGATGCTCAATGCACGCCGCGTCTCAGTTGCCGGGTCAATTCGCCGACGACATCCGTCTGGCCCCACCTCCTCGTCATCTGCTGTGGCCTGGCGCACGACGATGATGTCAGGAATGAGCCCTGCGATTGGCGGCACCTGAGTGATCTGTCCGGGTTGCAGACCAATATTTGCCATCACGGCGTTCTGGAAGGAAGAGGGCTCGAACTTCCCTTGCAGGATGATCGACGGCAAGGCTGTTACCTTGCCAAGCAACGACGCGAGCGGGGCCTTGACTGGTTTGTTTGCGCCTCCCTTGTCCGGCTGATAGATGACCAGACTGCCGAACGCCTGAATCAACTGATCGTTGCGCTCATCCTCAAAATCCCGTCCTGCCGTTTGGAGGACACCGATTCCAGGACGTGCCTGCAACGGAACCGGCATGCCATGCGAATCAAGCTCCGAGTCTTCATGCAAAGACAGATAAAGTTCGCGATCGCACTTGGTCCGCAGGTACATGGACAAAGTGCTTTTGGAGATTCGTTTCTTTGCAGTGCTCGGCATATCAGATCATTTCCAGACAATCAGGCATTTTTAGAGTCGACAATCACTCAGTCACACGCTCATACGCTTGTCGGACCACGTTGATCGCGGCCGGCACATCGTCTTGCGAGTCCAGGTTGTACAGCACTCCACCCGTTTCAGTTGCGCCGATGATGAAGGCGAATTCCGTGGCATCCCGGGCCCTGCCTGATGGATCTTCGCAGTCGGCAAAATCCATATTCAGCAAGAGGCTCAGCCGCTGCTTGCGCGGGATGATTTCGACGAAGAAATCTAACACGCGGTAGATGACGCTCCGATCATTGGGCAGCTCGACAACATCTTCACCAAATGCCTGGATCTGTGGACGTAAAGCCTCCAGTAAATTCTTTGCGATGTCATCCAGTTCCAGGTCCTCGATCCTGTAGTTGGCGGCAAAGGACTTGTGCTCCTCCAACTCCCGTTGCTTCACGGCCAGCAAATCGACAACCAATGGTCGCCATACGGTCACGGCCTTCTCAGCGAGCAACTTGCCTCGCTGCTCGATGGTCGTGCCATCCCACGCCAATTGTTCGCGAATGAACTTGTTCAAGCGCAGCGGGCTCTCATCGAAACCACCGGCAATCGTTTTTTTCTCGGAAAATGGACGGTCGCTGTAAGTGGAGTTGTATCCGGTCAGCGTCAGATTGCCCAGGCGGTGCAGCCACGTTTCCTGTATTGCTTTCCAGTCGCTACCGAGCATCGTTCGCCATTCCGGACGAAGATCCTCGTTCTGCGGCATAACGTGCTCAATGGTGAAGTTCGAGGTATCGATGCGCTCCTTGCTGAAGTTCTCAAGCCGATCCAGCAGATAGAAGCAAGTTCGCATGTCGTAGACATCGCGGGTTTCGAGCGCCTCGCGAAATTCGGTATCGCTCGGAAAGCGGCGCTTTTTGCCTAGCCGATACAGCGCCACCTTTAAACTGAGCAACGGCTGGCTCTCGGTGATCCGATAGGCGAGGCTTGCGAATATTTGTCCGAGGCTGCGCGTTTGCATGTCGCACACTGAACGCCGGAACACAAAGCTTTCCAGCAACTCGACGGCCTCGACGAATTCATCGGTACGCAGGGTCTTTGCTCGGTCATGAAAGTCGTAAAGCGTCAGCACGACCGGCGAAGCCACCTCGACCAGGGAACGCAGGCGGGCAAATGCCTCCTTTAATGCCAGCTGCTTCTCCTGTCCGAGACTGAATGCCGTGTAGTAGCTGCCAAAGCGGCGCAAGTCGCTGAGAATGCCATCGACACCACGCTTTTCGACAGTACGGGAGAAGTAGCTGCGGAACTCGTGATAGATCTCGGCCGCCTTCAATGGCGTGCCGGGACGCAGTTGCAGCGTCAGAAAATCCTTCACGAATTTATCGAACTCGGTACGGTAGCGCCGCCCGAAAGCCTGCTCGATCGGCTGCCAGTGTTCTTCGTAGAGCTGAGTCTGGGAGGACTCATCCAGTCGCATCAGTACGAAATTTCGAATCAGATCGGCCTGAGTCAAATCCACCCCAGTAGAGTTCAGGCTCTCAAAGATCATTTGCGGGTCATCTTGGCCGCGCGTCAGACTCACGTCCACGACCACCAGCTTCTTGATGCCGTTGTAGACGGTTTGCACGTCTGCCTGGGCGACCAAATCACGCAGGAACAGGAAGTTCTCCTTCACCCGTTCCGAGACGGCCTCTGGCAACGTCTTTCCATCCAAAAGCGCAATCAGCGTTTCGTGATCTGTCCGGCGCAGATGCAGCTTGTGCCGCCGCTCCCCCTTGCCGTGCCGGTTGCGCAGGTAATAGTCGTCCAGCTCATCAGGCGTCGCTTCCTCCTCTCCCTGACCTGAGTTTCCAGGAAGCTGTGCCATCTGGTCACGAAGCGCGATCAACAAAAGCGTCAGCGTAGTAAGGCGTTGTTGGCCGTCGATCAACAGCCAACGAGTGATGGTGGCTGTGTTGTCCTCAGCCGCGACATAGACCACTGAGCCAAGGAAGTGCCCCTTCACATTTGGGTCGCTACCGACGCGAATCACATCCTTCCACAGTTGCTGGCAGTGCTTCGTGCCCCAGCTGTAGTCGCGCTGAAAGATCGGCACGATGAATTGCTTCGCGCCCTGCAGCAGATTGGTAACCAGCGTGTCTTCTGCTTTCATGCTCGGGCCTCAGTAATACTGCCGGATATAGCTATACGCTTTCTCGAACAGCTCTTCATCGGCATGCAGCTTGTACTTGAAGAGCGACTTCCGTAGCGCCTTCTTGATCTCGCGCTCGCCGGCCAGTGTGTCCTGCCAACCGGGGAAGCACACCAAGCGCACGATCTCGTCGATGTCGGCCACCACGCGTTCAACCATGATCGGTGTTTCGGCGGTTTTGACCTCGTTGAAGAGATCCGTCAGTGCCGCCTTGCCGCGATCCTCATCTTCCTCGGGTGGCACTTCCTTCTCGGCCTGGAGCACTTCCTTGGCCAGTTGCAGCAGTTGCTTGAGGAATTCGACACTGTTCAGCACGCCGGACTCGAAGCGATCCCGCAGAGCATCGAGCCGTTCCGACAGCGCCTTGAATTTCGGATTGCCAAGATGCTTGCGCAGTCGCCGCGCCACCTTGATCTCGATCTCCTTGGCTTTCTTCGGGTCGGGATTAGAGAGCACCGCCTCCAGCAGATCGGCATCCAGCACCAGCGTATCAAGGTCATCGCGCACGGCATCGACATGCACGTTCTGATGGATCAGCTCGATGGTCTTGGCCCCAAGGGAATGCCAGATCAGCTTGCCGTGGCCGCTGGAGGGCTGCACCGACTGGTACACCTGCGAGAGCCACTTGTAGTCCTTCTCGTATTCGCCGAGGATCGGATCTGGCGAGATGGCCTCCCATAGTTTGTTAAGCAGGCTGAACTCGACCGCGAAGTTGTCGCGCACCTCGTTGTTGGGCAGGCATTGCTGGGCGGCGATCAGTCCCTCGTAACCCTCGATGGTGCGATCCACGCCGGCAAAGAAAGCCAAGCATTTCTGCATCGCCTCCGGCAGCCGGTCCTTAAGTTCCTGAATATTCGACACCACCGCCGTGACGCTCTTGTCGTCGAACTCCAGCGCCTTGGCCACGTCGTCGAAGATGCCGAGGTAATCCACGATCAGGCCATGGGTCTTCTGCTCGGAGTAGGTGCGGTTCACCCGGCAGATGGCCTGGAGCAGCGTGTGGTCGCGCAGCGGCTTGTCCAGATACATCGCCTGCAGGATGGGCGCGTCGAAGCCGGTCAGCAGTTTCGAGGTGACGATGATCAGTTTGAGCGGATCGTTGGGGTCGCGGAAGCGGTCGAGCAACCGCTCTTCCTCATCCCGCGTGCGGGCGTAGGCCTTGTACTGCGGCTCGTTGGCGTTCACCGTCATCACGATGTCGGAGGACTCCGGCGGCAGCAGCTTGCCCAGCTCCTGCTTGTAGAGCAAACAGGATTCGCGGTCGAAGGTGACGATCTGGCCCTTGAAGCCGTTCGGCTCCACCTTGCTCTGGAAGTGCTGGACGATGTCCTCGCACACGCGCCGGATGCGTTCCGGCGTCTTGACCAGGACTGCCATCTTGGCGGCAGTCTTGCCGAGGTTGTCGCGGTCAAGGTCGGAGAGGCCGCCGGTCATCTCCTTAAAGGCGGCGTCGATGGCTGCCTTGTCGATGTGCAGCTCCAGCAGGCGCGGCTCGAAGTGCAGCTTCAGTGTCGCGCCGTCGCGGATCGACTCCTCGAAGCCGTAGCGGCTCAGGTAACCCTTGTCATCCTCCTCCGCGCCGAAGGCGTAGAAGGTGTTGCGATCGAAACGATTGATCGGCGTACCGGTCAGGCCGAACAAGAAAGCATTCGGTAGCGCATCACGCATCTTGCGGCCGAGGTCGCCTTCCTGGGTGCGGTGCGCTTCGTCCACCAAGGCGATGATGTTGCCGCGATCATTCAGCACACCATCGGCTTCGCCGAACTTGAAGATCGTCGTGATGATGATCTTGCGCACGTCCTGCGCCAGCAGTTGGCGCAGCTTGTCGCGGGAGTCGGCCTTCTCGAGGTTGGGGATATCGGCCCCGGTGAAGGTGCCGGTGATCTGGGTATCGAGATCAACACGGTCGACCACAATCAGCACCGTGGGATTCTTCAAGCGCGGATGCAGGCGCAGCTTCTGCGCCGCGAACACCATCAGCAGCGACTTGCCTGACCCCTGGAAATGCCAGATCAGGCCCTTCTTCGGATAGCCGGCCAGCACCCGCTCGACGATCTTGTTGGCCGCCTCGTACTGCTGATAGCGGCAGATGATCTTGATGCGCTGCTTTTTCTTGTTGGTGGCGAACAGGGTGAAGTTGGCCAGGATGTCGAGCACAACATGGGGCCGCAGCATGCTCTCGGCAGCCAGTTTCAAGCCCTTCAGCGGATGCTTGAGCGCATCGCCGTCATCCTCCAGGTTCCACGGCCCCCAATCCTTAATAGGCAGTCCGAGCGAGCCGTAGCGATATTCCTTCCCTTCGGTGGCCACCGAGAACACATTGCAGACGAACAGCTCCGGCACGTGCTTCTCGTAATCGTCGTGCACCTGCAACGCGCCATCCACCCAGCTCACCGCCGAGCGCGTCGGCGTCTTGGCCTCGATCAAAACCAGCGGCAGGCCGTTGACCAGCAGGACCAGATCGGCGCGACGCTCGGCGCTGCCGGCGCGGAAGGTGAACTGCTGGGTGACGACGTACTGGTTCTGGTCGAGGTTGTCGAAATCGATCAGGCGAACCGGCACATGCTCATTGTTCTGGCCGAAGGGCATGGAACGCTCCCCCCTGAGCCAAGCCGTGAATTCCTCGTTGGCGCGGATTAGACCATCGGAGCGCACCGCTAGCACAATAGCGCGCAGCTTGTAGAGCACCTCGTCGGCGCGATCGGGCTGGGCGGCAATTTCCGGATTGAGGCGAATCAGCGCCTCGCGCACCCAGGACTCAATCAGTACGTCCTGGTTCTGGCGCGGGATGTCGGCACTGGCGACACGGAGCCAGCCGATCCCCTTGTGGCTGCGGCCGTAGGTGGCTTCTGGCTCCTGTACGACATTGGTCGGGACGGACTTTGTCGGGCCGGAGAGCAGGTCGTAGAGGTAGGCTTCGACGGTGTTGGATTCAGTGAAACCCATCTCAAACTTCCCCCATGAGTTCATTTACCAAGTGCGACTGCATCGCCCTTGATATTCCAATCCGATCTCTAAAGGCTGAAATTGCTTGGTCGAGTTCGGCGCATTGCGCGGCGATTTGGCGTTGCGTTCTCAGTGGCGGAATTGGAATCTCGTACTTGGCCAAGTGCTGCCAGAAGAGGTGCTTTACCTTGCTGCCCTCGCAGTTGGCATGCGCATGCTGTCGGAATCGGGAAGTCTGAAGTGCCCTGAAAAGGTACTCTGGTAGCAACGCAGATTCGTTACAGTGAAAACGGCCAATCCGCTGATTGAGGAGGCTTTCATCACCCTCTCTGGCGAGACATACCCGCCCCATGAAGCCGTCGTCAAGAGATTGGGCGGTGAGATTTATAACGACATCACCCGGAGCAATCAGGAAGTCTGAAGCAGTACTCGCCCAACTCGGGTCGAGGGATACTGTTTTCTCCACACCCCAATAGAAATAGCCAGATATACCAAGATTCCCTGGCCGCAGTAGCTTTACTCCATTGTCCCCATATTCATTGCCGGGAAACGGCCGCCCGTTTTGCATGCTGGCCACAGTTTCTAAGCGCGCAATATTCCACCCATGAGTCATTGAAAATGCATGGTCGATGGTGGACCTGCGCGCAACCTCTAGGGCATCGAGGGCTTCTGTTTGGGTCTCAACTGTTTCTGTAGCAGCACGCAGCACCTCTACGATCCGCACCTGTTCTTCCGGCGGAGGCAACGCGAACTCAAATCGCGCCAAATCAGAGAAGTTGATATACGGATTTACTGAGCCTTTGGAGTTCTTGACGGAGAACTCGTTAAAAGCACCCGTTTGCATGAGGAACGGAAGAAACTCGGGCAGTAACTCCTCCGCATTCTTTGGCTCAATCACAAAGGTAGTGTTGGCGCAGATGCCATCGAAGTCTGCGACAGCCACCTTACGGAGGTAGGTTCGCCGAGATCCGTAAAGCACTTGCCCTGGCCGGAAGCGCATATGAAATGCTGGCCCGAGATAGCCACTGCCGATCTCACCCCAGCGACGGATTCGCAAATCGTCGGTATCCATGTGGTCACCGGCGACGTAGCGCTCCAGCCCTGAAGTCTCTGGCTCAACCTTTTCCTTAACTTGGCGCACCACGTCGCCGAACTTCACTTGGCGCCAGCCTGGCTTTTGGACCTTATCAAGCACGCTCGACCTCCTCGACTTCCAGGCCATCAAGCGTTTCCACCAAAGCATCCATCTGCTGCCAGAAGGCGCGGCCGTCGCTTTGCCATTTCTCCCAGGCCGCGCTCAGGCTGACGGCCTCAATGGTGCCGTTGCCGTTCGCCGCGCTCGTCGCCCGCTTGATATACAGCGGAATGGAGAGATTGGCGCCGTTGCGGATGATCTGGTCCAGCGTCGCCACCGCTGCAAAGCCCTCGATCGGCGCGAAGGCGCGGAAGGTTTCCAGGATGCGTTGCTGGTGTTCCGGCTTGAGGAAGCTCTGCGCCCGTTCGCGGGTGACTTCGTTCAGCGCGTCGATGAACAGCACCTTGCCCTTGCGTTCGGCTGGCTTGCGCCGGTTGCAGACCATGACGCAGGACTCCATCGGGGAGTTGTAGAACAGGTTCGGTCCGAGGCCGATCACCGCTTCTACCCAATCCTGTTCGATCATCTTGGCGCGCATCGCCTGTTCCTCGTTGCGGAACAGCACGCCATGCGGCCACAGGATGGCGCAGCGGCCTCGGTCCGAAAGGCTGGCCAGGATGTGCTGCTGGAAGGCGTAGTCGGCCCGGCCCTGCGGCGGGGTGCCGAGGAAGTTGCGCCCCCACTTATCCTGGCCCCAGGCTTCGCGGTCCCACTGCTTGATGGAGTACGGCGGGTTGGCGAGGATCACGTCGAACTTGCGCAGCCGGTCGCCTTCGATGTGCTTTGGATCGGCCAGGGTGTCGCCTCGGATGATCTGGAAGTCCTCGACGCCGTGCAGGAAGAGGTTCATCCGGGCGATACCGGAGGTGATCAGGTTGCGTTCCTGACCGTAGAGCTTGAGGGTGCGGTACTCACCGCCGCTACGCTTGACCTCGGCCAGGGCGGAAATGAGCATGCCGCCGGTGCCGCAGGTGGGGTCGTAGATCGACTCGCCGGCCTGCGGAGCCAACAACTGCGTCATCAGATGCACAACGGTACGGTTGGTATAGAACTCGGCGGCTGTGTGGCCGGAGTCGTCCGCGAATTTCTTGATCAGGAATTCGTAGGCATTGCCGAGCTCGTCCTCGGGCACGTTGGCGACCGAGAGCGTTTGCGTCGAGAAATGTTCGATCAGGTTCTTGAGGGTTTCATCCGGCAGGCGCTCTCGGTTGGTCCAAGGCGCATCGCCAAAAATGCCGGCCAGCATGTCTGGGTTGGCCGACTCGATCTGCCGCAAGGCTGACTGGATCGCCATGCCGACGTTTTTCGGGACCTGGCGCACGTCCTTCCAATGTGCGCCATCCGGTATCTGGAAGCGATGGTTTTCGGCGAACTCGGCATAGGACAAGTCGCCGCCTGACTCCTTGAGCGCAGCCTGATATTCCTCGTCCCAGACATCCGAGATGCGTTTGAAGAACAGCAGCGGGAAGATGAACTGCTTGTAGTCGCCGGCATCGATGAGGCCGCGCAGCAGCACGGCGGCGCCCCAGAGATAGGATTCGAGTTCTTGTTGAGTAATGCGGGCACTCATTGCAGCCAGCCTCCTTCCACCATGACCTTGGCCAGCCTGTCTTCCGCTTCCCGGCAGCGAGTGAGTGCACTCTTGAAGGACTCGATGGCCTCCGGCAGCGGCGGGATATCCTCCTGCAACGGCGGCAGTACGTAGCGCGAGATATTCAGCGTCCAGTCCTCGGCCTTGATTTCATCCAGGCCGACGATGCGCACCGCGTCCTGCACATCCTCGAACTTCTCGAACCAGCCCTGGATTTCGAGGCCGTGCGCGGGTTCCAGATAGTTCTGTGCCCGACCGCGCCGGAAGAGCCTGGAGGCGTCAGCAATCATCACCTTTTGGCGCCGCTGGGCCGGCTTCTTCTTGCGCAGTACCAGGATGCAGGCGGCGAGGCCTGTGCCATAGAAAAGGTTGGGCGCCAGGCCGATGACCGCCTCGACCAGGTCCATCTCCAGTAGCTTTTGGCGAATACTTCCCTCGGCTCCTTTGCGGAACAGCGCGCCCTGGGGCAACACCACGGCCATGCGCCCAGCCCCTTCGGCCATCGACTTGACCATGTGCTGCACCCAGGCGAAGTCACCGCTGCTGGACGGAGGCAGTCCTGCGAAGTTGCGCCCGAAGGGATCGTTCACCCATAGGTCTTCGCCCCACTTTTCCAGGGAAAAGGGCGGATTGGCGATCACACAATCGAAGCTCGCCAGACGGTCACCCTCGAAGAACGCCGGATTGCGCAGGGTATCGCCGCGCACGATCTGGAAATCCTCAATTCCGTGCAGGAACAGGTTCATGCGGGCAATGGACGAGGTGGTGAGGTTTTTTTCCTGCCCATAGAGCTTGCCCCACAGACGCTTCACATCGCCGTGTTGTTCTTTAACGTGCTGAACGGCTGCCAGCAGCATGCCGCCCGTGCCACAGGCCGGGTCATAGATGGTTTCGCCCTCTTTGGGGTCGAGCATTTCGATCATCAGCCGCACGACACTGCGCGGGGTATAGAACTCGCCGGCCTTCTTGTTGGTGGCATCGGCAAACTTCTTGATCAGGTACTCGTAGGCATCGCCCAGCACATCGGAGGCGATGTTTTTGTTGCCGAAGGAGATGCGCGAGAAATGCTCGATCAGATCCTTGAGCAGCGCGTCGGAGAGCCGATCCTTGTTGGTCCACTGAGCATCACCGAAAACGCCGTACAGGGTGTCCGGGTTGGCCTTCTCGATTTCGCGCATGGCGCGCTGCAGGGCATTGCCGACGTTAGTCGCCACGGCACGAACGTCATTCCAGTGGCAGTCATCCGGGATCTGAAAGCGATGCGACTCGGGGAAGAGGGCCAGTTCGGCATCGCCGGTCTCATCGACGATCTCGGCGTATTCCTCATCCCAGACATCGCAGATCCGCTTGAAGAACAGGAGCGGGAAGATGTAGGTCTTGAAGTCAGCCGCATCCACCGGGCCACGCAGGATATTGGCGGATTCCCAGAGGTGGCCTTCTAGCTGACTGAGATTGATTGCAGCTTCTTGCATCAAGTCGTTCTCTTCATGCTTGGTCCGGCGATCGGTAGCCAGGCGCGAGCAAAGCGTTCCTGACGCCGTACAGGGCCAAGGGGTTCTTTAGCCAGAGCCGGTACTCCGGCCCTCTCAGGCTGTGATCGGGCGAGCTGTCCACACTCCACTTGCGCAGAATGTATCCAGCCGTGGCGGCGCGGAGCTTCATGCGCAGCACGCCATCCCGCATGCCGTAGTCCATCTCGGTAACCTCAGAACGTGGCTGGTCCGGATGGGGAATCAGTTCCAGTTCGACGATTCGGGTCCATTGGATGTCCTGGTCGCTGCGCTCATGGGCATGCACTTCTTCATCTCGCAACAAGACTGGTCCCTTGATTCGGGTGATCACGAAATCACGAAACTCCTGAGACTTGCGATCGAAGGCCCGCACATGCCAGCGCAGGCCGTTGTCGATCAGCGCGAAGGGAACGATCTGGCGCTCGGTCTGGCCGCTTGAGATCGAGTGGTACACCACCCGAATAGGACACTCCTGATGGATCGCCCGGGTCACACAGGCCAGCACATCCAGATCGGGATGCGTGAGCCTTGACGGGATTTCACTTGCCACCCACGCCTTGAGCTGGGAGGGCTCTCCGTCTCCGAAGCCTTGCGTCAGCCAGGACAGAACCCGTTCAGGCGGAAAGTCGAAGAGCGGCTTGAAGACTCCACCAAGGACATAGCACTTGGCCTTGGTGTCGTAATCGATGTTGCCCGGCGCCAGCTCCTTATAGATCGCCAGATCACGCGTGGCGGCGGCCGACTGGATTCCAAACCGCGACACCAGGTCCTGGCGGCGGATATCTCCGATGAAGCGCACGCGCAGCTCCACGAAGGCAAGGCGATCGCGCTGCGGCTGGGTAAGGTCGTCAAGTTGTTCGTCAGACATCCTTGGGGCTCATGCGGGTTAACGGATGCTTGTGATGATAGTTGCGGGTAGTATATGGCACGTACTACACTCCGTCTATGCGATTCACAGAGCGCTCATGTCCGCCGCCTTATGATTATGACCATGCGGCAGCTGGCGGATCGCTCTCTTATAGAAAAGGAGCGAATCTGCATGAGTGGAAACCGTAGGGCCCAGCCAGGACTCCCCAACGAGGGTTGGCATCGCGCTGAAGCAGCGAAAAGTCAGGAGGGAGCATGATTGACCCGGCAAGCCAGGCCCAACTGAAAGAGGCCATCGCAGACTGCATCGGAACCGATCAAGGGGTGCTGAATGCTCTACGAGAAGAAATTCAGCCGTTGAAGAGTGCTACGCGGCGAATCCAGCCGCGCGCCACGACATCGATTTCACTAGTTGGCACTGATGGAGGCAACAATCAACTCCGGTTCGATCCCTTCCTGATTCAGCTGGTCCGGGTAGTGGATAGCAGCAACAACGAGTACTGCATTGAAGCAGTCTCACCGACGACGCCGATTGAAAAGCTCAATACGCGCCAATTCATTCGCGATGAGAACGGGAGTATCTCGGCCTTGGGGGAAATGATGCAGTTCCTCGGCGTTAGTACGCTCCCTCAGCTGTCGCACATGATTCGACCAACCGACAATGGAAAACCGGTCTCTCCCAGCTGGGTGCAGGTCTACCGGGAACTGGTGGAATGGGCCATCCTCTTCAAGATTCTTGGGAAGGACTACGGCACCGACACGCTCATCATTTGCGACGGTTTGCTACGAAGCAAAGCATTCGCAAAAGATTTGTTTCCAAAACTGCTAAACGGCATGAAAGCGCGTATCGACGCACAGTGGAATAAGAGCCGTCGTCGGGTGTACTTGGCTGGCGTGGCGAAACACAGTCAAGTGCTTTCACGATATCGCTTGGCAATGGCGCTGGAAGGCGTCCTTCAAACCGACTACCCGGCCTACGTTGAGGTGTCTCGAGAAATCGAACGGCACTCGTATGTCTGGTCGGAATTCGCAGAGGGCGAATTTGTCGGCGGCAAGATGTTCCTGGTGAAGTTTGGCTCCCACCGCCGCGATCCCGTGTGGCCAATCGACATCTTTGTTCCACAAGTCAACGAGTCCCAGGCAATTCTCGGGTCACTGCTTGCGGATGCGATCAACGGTTTTCCAGTTCCCCATTACCCACGCTGCCTGCAAAAGGCGCATGAAAATGCGGCGCTGGTCGATTTCGACTTCGATATTTTGCAGGACTTCATCTACGAGGGTGTGCGTACGAGTCTCGGCGGCGACGCGGGCACATTGGATGCGTTTCAGCTGCAGGACGCCGATCCTGCGCAGCGTCGGTACGGATAAGGGAGAACAACATGGCAGAAATCCAACTCTTTCCCAGAGAACAGGTCGTCGGGATCTTTCGTGGTTTCCAGCAGGGAGGCATGGAATTCCACGCCGACCTCGTTTTGCCGTACCGAAACGAGTTCCAGAACATCCCGATGCACGGACAATTCCTCATCGTCCAACTGGAGACACCCGATGAGGCGGTGTTGGGCCGCATTGCCTCCTTTTCCTCTGAGGGCAAGCTGTCGTTCGGCTCCGGCGAGGAATTCAACATCCGTGCAGTTCGCGAGGAAAGACCTATTCCGGAGGATTTGCGTGAGCAGTATCTCAAGTATCGGATCAACATCCGCGTGCTCGGTGTTCTACGCAAGAACGGCAACGGGCTGACATTCGTTCCCTCCCATCGTCGTCTTCCCCATGTTGGCAGCAAGGTTGCCTTTCCAAGCGCCGAGGTTTTGCGCGAGATCGCTGGACACAACATTGATGGCGCTCCCATAGGCCATCTGGCTTTCGGGGAATACATCTACGCTGCCGGCAACAAATCATTCCAATCGCAGGAATGGATGCAGGTGGTCGACCCAGAAGTGCTGGTTCGCTTCCCGATCGAGTCCCTGGTCTCTCGCCGCAGCTTTATCTTTGCGCGAGCGGGCTTCGGTAAATCCAACCTCAACAAACTGCTTTTCTCGAAGCTCTACGAAAACACGCCCTTCGTAACCAAGCGCGCAGGCAAGCAGGTCCCGGTGGGCACGGTCATCTTTGACCCGGATGGGGAGTATTTCTGGCCAGACGACAAGGGCCGGCCCGGCCTGTGCGATGTTCCGGCGCTGGAAGACAAGGTCGTCGTTTTCACCGACCGAAAGAATCCAAGCCCTTTCTACCAATCGTTCGTTGCTGGCGGTATCAAGCTCGATATCCGTCGACTTCGCCCTGGGGATGTAATTTCAATTGCGCTCGGGTCAGAGCGCCAGGAACAGCAGAACGTGCGAAAGCTCAGAGGGCTTCCACAAGATCGTTGGGAGTCGCTGGTCAATCTTATAGACGCCAATGGCAACACCACGCCGCTCGAAGACGTGTGTGGACTGCTCGATCTCGACCCTCAGCGACAGGAGGCCGAGGCGCTGGCAGCCCGGGGCAACATGACGGCGATCGTGAAGATGCTGCATGACAAGAGCAGCCAGCTCATGGACATGCTGGTTCATGCGCTCTCCGAGGGAAAGCTGTGCGTTATCGACGTCTCCCAGATGCGCGGAGGCCAGTCCCTGGTTCTCTCTGGCCTGATCCTACGCAGGATCTTCGATCGGAATCAGCAAGAGTTCACGGCCGCCGCCCCCAAGACCATTCCGACAATCGCCGTCGTCGAAGAAGCGCAATCTGTGTTAAATGAGAACGCACCTGCCGCCGAGCCTTACATTGCATGGGTCAAGGAAGGCCGTAAATACGATCTGGGGGCACTGCTGATCACGCAGCAACCTGGCAGCATTCCAGTCGAGATCCTCAGCCAAGGCGACAACTGGTTCATCTTCCATCTGTTGTCCGCAGCTGACCTTGCATCCCTGAAACGAGCCAACGCCCATTTCAGTGACGACCTTTTGAGTTCGCTACTCAATGAGCCGATCCCAGGCCAAGGTGTGTTCTGGAGTTCGGTGGGAGGCAAACCTTATCCGGTCAGCCTCCGCGCGCTGTCGTTCGAGAAGATGTATTCAATGCGGGACCATGACTACAACCAACCCGTAGGGAATACATATGCGCAAACGCTGCGCAGCACTTTCTCTGGAATGAAGCAGAGTGCTGCGGCAGCTCGGGTTCCAGACGCAAACGCTTCAGGCTCGCTCTTTTCCGCTGAGACTGGTTTCGAAGACTCCGAGCCAGTGGACATCATGGCAACCATAGAGCAGCGAGCGATTGATGCCTTGCGAGGAGATGCCGACATCCGTCAGAAGCTCGAATCTTCGAATGGCATGCCTTGGTATGGAGTTCAGCAGTTTCTGATTGACCACCTGCCGGAACACTTGGAAGACCGCCGTCAGTTTGCGTACAACCTGGTTTCAAAGGCGATGAATGCGATTTTCGGCTCACAACCCAGAGGATGGGAGACGTTCAAGAGTACGTCCACGGGCAAGACTTGGATTAGGGCTCACAAGTGACTGCCGACATCCGGCGCTTGCGGGGCAGTGAGTGATGAGCCAGGAGAAATGAAAGATGGCTAAACCTGTCGTCATCGGCTCGCGGAGCTTCCGAACCCAGATCAGCGCCCTCGACCACTATAAGGCGCTGCTTCACCGGTATCAGGACGATCAGCGGATCGCCGACCCAGCTGACCACACAGACCTGGTGGCGCTCATCGAACGCTTTGACCCGGTGTTCGATGCTGTCGGGGAGCCCACAAAAGGCGCCGGCCAGATTGCTCACTTTGAGCGAAGCCTGAATACCGGGACTGGCTGGAGCACATCGGGGTTCTGGGTTGTTCGGCAGGACGGCACTGAAACCGACTTCTCGTACATCGATGCGGTCAAGGGCAAGCCGAAGGGGCGGTCCCAAGACTTCTACAACGCATGCCGGCAGGCGGTCGCACTCGACCTCGTCCTCGCCAAGAAGCAGGCGTTTGCCCAGTACGGCGACGATCAGGGCCGGGTTGAGTGCGAGTTGACCGGAAATATGGTCACCATCGACGACGCGCATATTGACCACGCATGGCCGTACTTCTCGCACATGGTGAGTGGATTTCGAGCTGCCAGGGGTTGGTCGCGGGACATCCCGGATGGCATCGTTTCCGCCCCGGCTGACGGCCAGACCACTGCAACATTCGTGGACAGCGCCGTGACTGAAGCATTCCGAGCGTTCCACCATGACCAAGCGGTCCTTCGAATTCTCAGCCGGGAAGCAAACTTGCAGACTGCAAGTTCAGCTCGCCGTCCAAAAGTTGCACGGCCAGTCCGGCTGGCATGACCCGCTCCGGTCGCCCGCGATAAGGCCAGCGTAGACGCCGGGCGGACGCGGGTTCAATTCCGCAAATGGGAATCGAACTGGCGTCCTGCCCGATGCGCTCGGTTGGTGATCCGGCCAGTGCAGAACTGGTAGGATTGAGGCCAGTAGGGGCTGGATTCCGCACCTTTCCGCAGGAGTTCGAAGCGGTCGTAAGGCGCTGAGTTACATAGGTTTGGCGCAGGGTTCCATCCCACCACCATACACCAGTTTCTGACTGTCTATGACAGTCTACGAAACGCCCTCAAAAGCCCGCTTCATGCGGGCTTTGTTGTTTCTGATCACTGTAGAAGTGCTGGTGAGGCTCGTCAGATCACACCGCACCTATCAGAGCACCCTTGTTAGACGTTGCCGTTTTATGCAGCGTAAATCTGAAGGCATTTACGCTTGTGAACTATGCAGTCAGTAGTTATATGGGGACGAGTCGGTGGGGTACAGCAGTGGCGTGATGCCACTGCTGTACCTGTTACGACCTTAGGAGTGCTTGGGTGGGTAGTTGCCGCGACGACGGCCTGATTTATTCCCGGTGGTACTTGGCAAATTAGGTACCTGTGTAGGTGGAGTTTCTGGCTGCTTGCCTGATTTTTTCGGTTGTTTGCTCATCTTATTTATCTCCAGAATGGGGTTGTCCATGACAGTACTGTTTACTTGCAGGCGCCTTCCACGCGACAGGCGCACGCAGTCGGTACGTGACATGCGTGAGACTTACAACGCATAGCCTGTGACTCGCTGCCGCCATCGGGGTAGGCACCAAAGTGCTTCTCGTACAACGCCACCGTGTGAGCAAAGGCGTTCTTCAGATCCTGATAATCCTCCTGGCCATAGATGCCAAAGTAGGGGTAGTGGTCGATAAAACGACCAAATACCTGATAACAGTCGTTGCGATAGGCACGGGTATCGAGGATATGTGCATGCCAGATAGCATCGACCTGCTTGCTCGGCACTAGCGACACAGACGGATAGAGACATTTGAGGGTCAGAAAGCGGCGATACTCCAGCTCGCCTGCTTCCCATTCCTCAACGCTCATTTCAGCCTCGGAAGATGTCGTGTATTTGTGTTTCAGGCGAGCGAAGTCCAGCTGGCTTACTTGCAGCTCCAGGCCATCAGCGGCCAGCAGTGGTTGATTCAGAGCGATCATTGCAGTCATAGAGATATCTCCAGTGAATTGAAGTGTTGCGGGGCTTAGGATTTGAGAACCCGCCTTCGCTTCAGTTCACGGTCAAAACACTGACGGCTGACCAGACTATGTGGCAGATAACCCTGCGCGCCGACCTTGTAGAGTAAGCGCCAGGCGTAGCCCAGCTTGAAGCGCACCAGTCCGCTGCAGCAGCGCACACGTTTTCCGCCAAGGGCAGTGAAAGGAATGCCGGCTTTTAGGGCCTGATCAATTGCGATGGCTTTGCTCTGGTAGCAAGGGCTGACCTGATGGGAACAGGTTGCGAGGATGTGTTCGATGGTGCTCATGGCTGGCTCCTCTGTGAAGACGGAGCCAGTATTTATTAGTGGAATCCACTACCAAGGCTTTTTATCGCCAGGCGTCCAAAAGTTCATCAAAAGCTTGAGCTTCCCTGTAGTCACGCAGAATCACCCGTTGATATTGCAGCAATATCACGTTCTCTGTTTGCAGCTCACTGGCAGCCAGGTAAGCCTGCTCCAGCTCGCCTTTGAGGTAGTAGGCCATCATGCTGTCACCCAGCGACAGTGAAGCTGTCTGGCAGGCAAGAGCCCTGAGCAGATTGCCACCGTAGTCACTGAGCCCCATCTGCGGGAAAACGTTGTTATCGAACGGGTTTGGCAAGCGCTTCTGCCTGAGGTCGTCCGGAGAGTCCAGCATGCTCAGTAAGCGCAGCAGCTCCTGGTTGATTAACCCTACGCTCGCCACCGATTGCCGCTCCAGTAACAGACTCCTGGCCCGGTCGGCGTGCCCGCTGCGGGTTGCTGGATCGGTGAACAGGCTGCGCACAATTTTGGGCTCGCCGAAAATGCCCTGCAGAATGATGGCATTACTGAGTGTAGTCAGATCACTGGCCGGTAGTGTCTTGCGGCTGCGACTACCTGTAGTGTGGAATTCTTTCACTTTCTGTAAGTGCAGGACTTTATCCTTGGTGAGTGCCGTGACCAGCGTGCTGACCGAATGCCGCAGTACCGGATGTTTAGACAATGCAATGCCAAAAAGCTGCTGCACTGCCTGGGCCTCGGTAAGACGGCATTCAGTGTCCACAGGCTTTTCTCAGCAGTGAGTCGATATTTTGTGGCTGTTCAAGGGCCTGACTGGCAATGGTATTGGCCAGCTTTCGCCAGTCCTGGGTGGTGCAGTAGTTATGGCGTTGATACTCATCGAGCACGCCCCGGCAATAGCCAGCGCGCATGGCCTCGGAAAGCGACGTGGTTTGCGCAGCGGCGAAGCGAAGCTCATCGCGTTTGGTATAGACGTTGACCAGCTCAGTGCAGCCCTCGATCAGCCGGGTTGCATCGGTACTGGCCTGAGCAGGCTGGAATGGCAGGCTGAGCAGCATCAGTGCACACAGGGGGTACAGGCATTTCACAGCGTTACTTCCTTGTCGAGAGTCGGGGAGATGGTGGGGTCCTGACGTGCTGTCTCTGGCTTCGGCAGAGGGAGCGTATCATGGAGTGGGCGAGTCGGAGCACCGAAATACAGGGCCAGCAGTACCAGTATCTGGCCAAGTAACTGATATGTCTTGGTGGCGACATCTCCCTCGCCGATAGCATTGTTAGCGGTTTGCCATTCTGGTGACAAAACCATCAGCACTATTAATCCCAGTACGGTCATCTCAGTGATCAATGCCACACCCTGTGCGGCCAGCCCTCGTGCCAGACCGCGCCAGAAGCCATAGCCAAAGAGCCGTGCATAGTGGCAATGCCGCCAGACCAGCAGGAGTGCCAGTAACATGAGGACCCACCCGAACTGGGAAATATCCGCGAGCCCTTCGTTGTAATCGAAAATCAGCCCGCTGTAGAGGCAGATGGAGAGCAGCCCTGTGAGCCAGAGTGCGAGGTGTTTAAGGCCACACAGCAGATAACTGGCTGCGTGGTTCAGGCCCCGGTCAAATTGCATGAGCAGAGAGGTGGGTGTTACAGGCTGCATAAGGCGTCCTTGTTGTTTTTAATCCGTTCAGTGAGTTGTGTATTCCGCGCCTATCGGGCCGTTCTTTCGCGTATTACTGGCTAGACTATTAAGCCATCATTAATTTTCGAGACTCGTTATCGAAGATATGCGATCGTTGGGCATTAAAAAGGAGCTGAGGATCCAGTCCTTAAACCAAGGCTCTAGGTTTGTAAAGCTTTCGATGCTCGTTGATGTGAGTTAATTTTGTAATGATAGATCGCTGAGATGTATGGGCGAAAACTTAACGTTCTGGTGACTGCTTGCCTGTACCCACTAAATCGGTCTGGATAATTTGACGGACGACAAAAGTAACCATAGGTGCCACGATTTGCGAAGGGCTAGCTAGGCTGGGCTGTTAAGGAGTCGGCATAGAAATGGATTGGGAAGCACTGTTAGACAAACTGTGGGGTTATGCCGCATCGGATCCAAAAGAGCTAGAGACGAAGATCCGTTTGTGTCTGAAAGGCCACTCTTCCGAAGGCTTAATTCAAGCCATTTCGCTGCTGATTATTCAAGGGCAGCGTGCCACTGCTAGGGCGCTCCTTACCGAATTCCTGAAAAGTCATCAGTCAGCAGATGATATACAGCGCAGGCTTGAACTGATTCTCCACTTCAAAAAGCATCGCACACCGCAAACGCTCTCGATCAAGAGCAAGCAACGCAGCAAAGAACTGCTCATCCAAGACGTCAACGATCTGGTCGCGTCTGGCAAATTGCAGGCTGCCGAGTCGCTTCTCCTGGAAGCCATTGAAACGGTTGAAGAACCTGACTTCCTGAATCTGCTCAGTCGTGTGTACATGCTACAACGCCGCCCCATAGATGGGGCAAAGGCCAAGCAGCGTGCTCTCCTTTTGAAACGCCAGCAGCAGGCCTTTGTCGAGATTGAGCCTGAAGAGTCGACAGACGACCTCCCAACATACAATGACCTGGCATTCCTCAATGACGCAGCCGAGCATCTGACGACCCTGGAAGGCCCATCAGCTCCAACGAACAAGGCGTTGACCGCGACCGTCGATGATTCGTTAACCTTTATTCAGAACACGGCTTCTAAATACCCCTCTTTGAAAACTGACGGCTGGTGGGAGGGCCAATCAGAATCAACTCCATCTGAAGCCTCATCATTTCTTGATGAGCCCGAAGCTGATGACGCAACTGCTGCGGTTCCAGCTGCTACAGACGACTCCTCCGATGAGCATCCGACTGAGGATGAGAACGCCCAGCAGCCCACGAAAAGCATTCTCAAACTTGCGCATCCACGGAAGGATACAGAAGCTGAAGAAGGGTTAGCCAAGGTCAAGATTTTAAACAAATCAGGGCGCTCACTAATCTCTGTCCAATCAACAGATTTGGAGGTTGAAGAGTCATCGAGTTTTGCTGAATCGCTATCAAAGCTAGACGATTCAGCAGCGACATCGCCAACCCCGGAGTTTCCTGCGTCTGAGCCCCAACCTGGCGATCAAATATCTGACGAGAATGATGAGGACGAGGATGCTGAAGACCTTGCGCTGACTGATCTAGAACTAAACATCCCGACTTCATCTCAGTGGAGTTTGGGCAATGAGGATCCTGAAGACCCCATCGATTTCGATCATGATTCACAGGATTTATCGATTTACGAGCTTGAGACAGAGCAGGAAGACGGCAACCAGAATGATGTCGAGGACTTCCGTGACCTGGATGACTACTATTCGGCATACGCCTTTGACCCAGATGAAATCTTCGACGGTGAGGAAGCCTCCACTGCCGAACCCGAAGACTGGCTTACAGGCAAAATATCTCGCGAAGACCGTGCGCTACAGAAAGCCGCCGAGTTGATCGGTAGAGCCAACTGGTCAATCAGCACTCTCCCTCTGGTTCAGCAGATTTTTGTCATGAGCGGCTGGGGAGCAACTCGTCTTGCCTTGGAGAGAGAAATCGATAAAGGGCTCACCCCTGACGAGTTAATCCTCGCAGCGCATATCAAGGTGATCTGGGCCGAGAACGATATTTATTGGATAGCTTTTGATAAGACCGGTAGTAGTCGCCTTTCTCACCAAGTACTGTCCTGGCCTACAGCCTTGCTGATTGTGCGCTCATTTGAGTCACTACCGCAGGTGGAAGAAATTGAGGTCTTCCTCGAAAGCCTCTTTGCTACTTGGTATGAGAACAACTCCCTACGCCGCGCTTTTAGGGCCTTTGCTCGATACCTATGGTTCAGATTCGCCAATCTGCAAGGTTGCTTACCCGCCAACCAGCACTTTGACTTCTGTAACCCTCGCGAGCTACCTGCCGAGGAATACAGCGATTTAGGTCTGTACGACACCTTGGAGTGTGAGAAAACCGAAATTCTTAGGGCCTATGGCGTGTTTCAAACCAAACATCCGCAGGAGCCCAGCTGCTATTTCAGTGACAAGCCAGCAGTAGAGGAAACGCCGTCGCTCAATGCCGACAAGCGCTCGAAGAAACAGCCTGAAAACGCTGAAATGCCTAGCGACATTGAGACTGAGGAAGAGAGCAGTGACGGTGATGCTGATGAAGCACCGCCTCAATGGTCAGCAGCGCCCCTTGTTTCTGCCTTACACACACAAAATATCGACCAACCCTCCAAGCATTGAGCCGTAAGGACTAGCCCATGAAGCCCCTCAGACTTACCCACGTTCCAGGCTGCTGGGTCAGCCAAACACTACCCAGCGGCCAGAATGAACGCAGAGGTATCGTCAAAATGGCCATTGTTAAAGAGGCCGAAGATCAGCTTCAGGTTCACTGGTTCAGTCCGGAGAAGAAGCTGGCCTATGTCGATGCATCTGCCGTGCGCTCGGGCTTTCAAAATGGCATGGACGTGGTCGACGAAACCCCTGGTAGTGGTGTTCGCTCACTAGGGCAGGGCGTCATCATGCAGCAGCGTACCTTGGCAGGCAGCGAGCAAGTATTGGTTGACTTTCCTGAGTGTGGTGAGCGCCATTGGCTGCCCTATCAATACCTGCGTCAGGTAAAAGGGGTTAAACATCGATTTGTCACCACCAGTAAAACCGAAGCACACGATGCAGAGCGTATGCGTCTGCGCATGCTGGCCCATGCCATCAAGGTATGGAATGAAAACACCGGTGCCCTTTCCCACCTAGAAATTGAGCCACTGCCTCACCAGGTTCATCTGGTGCACCACATCCTCGCATCCGGCAACTTCAACTGGTTAATTGCAGACGATGTGGGGTTAGGTAAGACCATCGAGACCGGCATGCTGCTGCATGCACTGCGGCAGCGAGATCTGGTCAAACGCATCCTGCTGATCACGCCCGCTGGCCTGACCAAGCAGTGGCAGGAAGAGCTCTATCACAAGTTCAAACTCGAAGAGTTCGAGATCTATGGCGAGGATTTTTTCATCAATGAACCCCGCCAATGGAAGATGCACGACTGTGTCATCGGCTCCATGGATCGATTCAAGCAGGAAGGTCACCTGGAAAGCCTGCTCCAGGCAGAACCTTGGGATCTAGTGATTTTTGACGAAGGCCATCGACTCAGCCGCCGCCAGTACGGGCAAAAGCTGGACAGTTCTGAGCGCTATGACCTGGCGAAAAGTCTGCGCAGCCAAACCAAGCACATGCTGTTGCTGAGCGCGACCCCTCACCAGGGCATGCAGGACAAATTCGTCGCACTGCTAGAGCTGCTGCGCCCTGAGCGCCGTACCGAGCTGATGGCGCTCAACCTGAAACCTGAAATCCTGCATGACATGGTATTCCGCAACCACAAAGCCGATGTAACGGACGCAGAAGGGAACTTCATCTTCCAAGGTAAGATCACCAAGGCTTTGCAGGTGCCCAGCAGTCTGGAGTCCGTAGAGTTCGATAAAACGCTTCAGGACTATCTGCGCAAAGGCTACAGCGCAGGTGAATCGCTAGGCCGTAAAGGTAACACCATTGGGTTCGTCATGACGGTTTACCGCAAACTGGCGGCCTCCAGCGCAGCGGCCATTCACCGGGCCCTGTGTAATCGCCTCCAGCGCCTACTCGACGATCAAGTAAACGGTACGTCTGCTGAAGAGCCCAGCGATGAGCGCTACCTGGGTGAATGGGAAGAACAGTTCACCAGCGACGCACGCGAGTTCTTTGCGGGCGAGGTGCAGCTGCTGAAAGATCTGATTGCTGAGGCCGCCGCACTAAAGGCGAATGACCTTAAGCTGAAGCTGTTTATCGAAGAAATCATCCGCAAAATTCACGCAACCAATGCCGATGAGAAAGTGCTTATTTTTACCGAATACCGCACTACTCAAAACTATCTGCGGGATGCTTTAGCAGAGCACTATGGCAATGACCAAGTCGAGTTAATCAATGGCTCCATGCAGCATGCCGAACGGCGTGAAGCCATCAAGCGCTTTGAAGAACAAGGACGTTTTCTGATTTCGACCGAGGCTGGAGGGGAAGGCATCAACCTTCAGAGCAAGTGCCACGTCATGGTCAACTATGACCTGCCCTGGAACCCGATGCGCCTCGTACAACGCATTGGCCGCCTGTACCGCTACGGGCAGAAAAAGAAGGTTGTTGTGTTCAACATCCAGCAAACCGACAGCTTGGATCAGAACATCGTCGACCTGATGTATGAGCGAATCGACAGCGTGGTGACTGACCTGGCCGAGGTTCAGCAGCATGAATTCAATGATGGCCTGAAAGACGAAATCCTCGGTCAGTTGGCCGAGCTGATTGATGTGGAAGTGATCCTGCAACAAGCCACAAAACTCGGCATCGACCGTACCCGAGAGCGTATCGATGAAGCGTTAAAGCAGGCACGCACTGCTGCCGCCAAACAACGAGAACTGTTTGTCCACGCCGCCACCAGCGACCCCAATGAGCTACGCGACGAGCTTGAAATCACCGTCGAGCATCTCTACAGCTTCGTCCTAGGCATGTTCGAACAGTTGGGCATCCAGATCGTGGAGCGCAGTCATAAAGAGCGGCTTATGCGTATACGATTGTCCGAGCAGGTGATGCACGAAATGGGGCTATCCATGAAGGCATCACAGCGTATGGATGTGACTTTGGATCGTATGCTGGCTG
Organism: Pokkaliibacter plantistimulans; assembly: GCF_003194385.1. Taxonomy (GTDB): domain Bacteria; phylum Pseudomonadota; class Gammaproteobacteria; order Pseudomonadales; family Balneatricaceae; genus Pokkaliibacter; species Pokkaliibacter plantistimulans. The sequence goes on along the minus strand of NZ_LAPT01000087.1, from coordinate 5,049 downwards.
TAAACCGACCTGATACCCATATGCTCGATCTCAACTCTAAGCTGATGCAGTACCTGCTGGGCAAGGCCTGCGAGCACGACTTTGGCGGTTTGACTGCAAGGCTCAAAGCTCCAGAACTCGGTGAAGGGGTACTACTCGGCGCCATGCTGCGCTGGCAAGACCCGCAAGGTAAACGCATGCGGCAGGAGTTTGTTGCCATTCAGGTTAACCTTGGGAAAGCCAAGCTGAATCCTGTGAAAGCCAGTCAATGGCTACTCGCGCCAGCTGAGTACAGTACTCAGAGCCCCAGTACTGATACCTCCAAACTACTGTTTAACACCGCTGAGGAAATGGCTCACCAGCATCTGGCGAATACTAGTAATCGCTATCTCATACCTGAGAACTTGGAATGGGCTGCTGCAGGCTGGACGAGCTGTACTGAGTTCATATGAGTTGGGTCTAAACACCCCTAATCTAGTTAAGGAAGGAGGCGCACTGGTTAATACAACACTATGCACTGCCAGACTTGAGCACGCCGCTTACCACTCGGGCTTTTGTTTCCGGCACATGCCACCTATTCCGCTCCCCCTCCAAACCCCCTGCACATCTGCAAAAAGCTCTTCAGTGCCGCTGAATGAAACTTTTTGCTGTGCCACACCAGCCTTAATTTGCGCGGGAAGTGCCGGGTGATGGGCAGGGCTCTCAATTTGCCTTCGCGGATACGGTCAGCGGCTGCCAGATGGGAGATAAAGCTCAAGCCCACGCCTTGTTCCACGGTGAGCATGACGGCCTCCAGTGTGTTGAGCTGGACGATCTGGCCGCAATGTGAAAACAGCGGACGCAGCTGACGGTCGAACTGTTCGCGGCTGCCGGAATGGGCTTCACGCAGAATCCAGATCTGCCCGGCCAGCGCTTCGGCATGGATTTCATCCTGCTTGCAGAGAGGATGGTCTGGTGCCGCTACCACCAGCATTTCATCTTCCAGCCATTCTTCGGTGATCAGCTCCGGCAGATGGCTTTCCCCCTCGATCAGTGCCAGATCAATCTCGAAGGCCTGCAGCAGCTCGCAGAGGTTGTGGGTATTGGTGATGCGGATATCCGGGATCAGCCGTCCTTCTCGGCTGCAATCAGCGATCAGCCTTGGCAGCAGGTAGTTGCCGATGGTCTGGCTGGCGCCCAGACGCAATTGCCCGGCGTGAATATGCTCCGGGTCGAAGTGAGCTTCGATATCACCGAGACGGCTCAGGGCTTCCTCGACCAGTGGCTGCAGCGCCAGCCCTTCACTGTTGAGTTTCAGGCGCGGATGCACGCGATCAAACAACGGGGTAGACAGCCGTTGCTCCAGTTGTTGCAGCGCCTGAGACAGCGCACCCTTGGTCAGGCTCAGTTCACTGGCAGCATCGGTCAGATTGCTGTGACGGGCGATGGCGGCAAAGGCTTCCAGCTGCCTGACGGTGATTTTGATCATGGTGGCCCACTCTGATTTAAACGGTGTATCAGTAGTCGTTTATAAAATCTAAACAATATCTAAAAAACATATGGATATGCCCTGCTGAAGGCAAGACCTATGATCGCTGCCGTAGATGACTGATGTGGGGCGTCATGATGAAAATCACACGAGTTCAGGTTGCGGCGGCACCAACACCCATGGCGGGTCTGGCACTGGGCATCGCCAGCCTTGGCTGGTGCTGGGAGAATGCCTTCCCATTGCAGGGCTTGGCACAGCTGTCATCGGCAATGCTGGCGTCGGTATTGCTGCTGATTCTGCTGACCAAGTTTGTCATGCACCCCCATCTGCTGCTGGCCGACCTCAAACATCCGGTGGTGGGCAGCGTTGTGCCGACCTTTGCCATGGCGACCATGGTGGTGTCCAAAGCGCTGGGCATGCACATGCCGTGGCTGGGGCAGGGCTTATGGCTCGCCGCAGTGGCATTGCATGTCATCTTCCTGCTGACGTTCCTCTGGCATCGCCTGCGGGTATTTGAAGTGCAGCATCTGCTGCCCAGCTGGTTTGTCCCACCTGTGGGGATCATCGTGGCGGCAGTGGCGACGCCGGGTGGAGACTGGTTGCCGCTGTCTCATGCACTGTTGTGGATGGGATTGTGCAGTTATGCGGTGATGCTGCCGGTGATGCTGTATCGCCTGATTTTCTGTGGTGAAGTGGCTGATGCGTCCAAGCCGACCATCGCCATTCTGGCAGCGCCGGCCAGCCTGAGTCTGGCGGGCTATCTGACCCTGACCGCCGAGCCTTCACTGTTGCTGGTGGCGTTGCTGTTCGGTATTGCCGTGCTGATGACGGCGCTGATCTATCTGGCGTTCTTCCGCCTGTTACGGCTACCGTTCAGCCCCGGCTATGCAGCCTTTACTTTTCCGCTGGTCATCAGTGCCACGGCGCAATACAAGGTAGCGGCGCTGCTGCATCAGTGGCCATTCAGTCAGGACTATGTCGCGCAGATCAGGCTGCTGGCCAGTGGTGAACTGCTGATGGCAACACTGGCGGTGGGTTATGTGATGCTGCGTTATGCGCTGCATTATCTGCTGCCTGCACGGCCGCTGGTGACGGCCTGAAATCAGTCGGCTTGTCGTGTGACATTGAGGCCATCGGCACATAGAATGATGCCCTTTCGTTAACGCATTATAAGAGCCTGATGAGCATGAACTCTCTGACGCTATCTCCTGTGAAGACTGCCCGCGGTGAGGTCACCTTGCCCGGATCAAAAAGTCTGTCCAACCGCATTCTGCTGCTGGCTGCTCTGGCTGAAGGTGAAACTCACATCACCAATCTGCTCGACAGTGACGACATCCGTCACATGCTGACCGCACTCAAGCAACTGGGCGTGAGCTATCGTCTGTCAGAAGATCGTACTCAGTGCTGGATGCACGGTAATGCAGGCGCTATCAGCAGTGCCTCTCCTCAGGAGTTGTATCTTGGCAACGCAGGCACGGCCATGCGTCCACTGGCGGCGGCATTGTGTCTGGGGCAGGGCGAGTTTGTGCTGACCGGTGAGCCGCGCATGAAGGAGCGCCCCATCGGTGATCTGGTGGACTGCCTGCGTCAGGCCGGTGCCAACATCGACTATCTGGAAAACCCCAATTACCCGCCACTGGCGATCCATGCCAGGGGCCTGAACGGCGGCGAAGTGAGTATTCGCGGCAATATCTCCAGCCAGTTCCTCACGGCCATCCTGATGGCAGCCCCGCTGGCCAAAGACACCCTGACGGTGCGGGTGGAAGGTGAGCTGGTGTCTCGCCCCTATATTGATATCACGCTGGATGTCATGCAGCGCTTTGGCGTGACGGTCGAGCAGCCGGACGCTAATACCTTCGTGATCCGGCAAGGTCAGCGTTACACCAGCCCCGGTTCGATCATGGTGGAAGGGGATGCCTCATCCGCCTCGTATTTCCTGGCCGCTGGCGCCATTGGTCAGGGTCCGGTACGTGTGCATGGCACCGGCACCGCCAGTGTGCAGGGCGATGCCCGTTTTGCCGAGGTGCTGGAGCTGATGGGCGCGACCGTCACTTACAGCGAGACCTGGATTGAAGTCAGCGGCAATGGTCAGCTGCAAGGGGTAGACGTGGATCTCAACCACATCCCCGATGCGGCCATGACCATCGCCACGACTGCACTGTTTGCCGATGGCGAAACCTGCATCCGCAATATCTACAACTGGCGCGTGAAAGAGACTGATCGTCTGTTTGCCATGGCCACCGAGCTGCGCAAGGTCGGTGCAGAAGTGGAAGAAGGTCACGACTTTATCCGTATCGTGCCGCCGAAGGCGCTGCAGTCTGCCGCCATTGATACCTACAACGATCACCGCATGGCCATGTGTTTTGCCTTGGCCTCTTTCGGTACCGCGCCGATCACCATCAATGATCCGGGCTGTACCTCAAAGACCTTCCCCACCTTCTTTGACGAGTTCAAACGCATCGTCAACTGAGGGCCATTCCCTGATTGATTAACTCAACGGCCACCCGAACAGGTGGCCGCTTTGTCTTCTGACAATACGTTTGCTGGCGTTACGCTGCATCGTGAAAGATGATGCCCAGTGTGAAACGCCGGCCAGCGGTCACCTCACTGACACCGTGGCGCTGTAGCACGCGATAGTCACCTCTGCTGCCTTTCACCGGGCGGGCACTGACCGCGAACACCACCCCATCACTTTTATTAAGCCTGACGACCTGTGCCCGCGACTGCATCCGTGGACGCTGCTCGGTCAGCACGAATTCGCCCCCCTGAAAATCCTCCTCGGGCTCAGACAGCAATACCGCCAGTTGCAGCGGGAAAACCTGCTCGCCATATAAGTCCTGATGCAGGCAGTTGTAGTCACCCTGACCATAGCGCAGCAACAGAGGGGTAGGGCGGCATTGTCCCGCCTGATGACACTGCGTAATAAAATGCTGATGCTCGGCTGGAAAGTGCTGAGGCAGGCGCAACCGTGTTGCCCAGTGATTGGCCAGCGGCACCAGCAGGGGGTACAGCTGTTGCCGCAACTGCTGGACGATGGCGGGCAGCGGATAGCTGAAGTAGCGGTATTCGCCCTGACCAAAACCGTGACGGGCCATGATCACCTGACTGCGAAAGGCGGTCTCATGGGGGTAAAGGGTAGCGAGAGCATCGCAGCTGAAGTGATCCAGTATGCCGGGGAAGACGGCAAAGCCGCGCTCATCCAGCTGCTGTAACAGCGCGGGCCAGTCATAACGGGTCAGCGGCGAGACGGTGGAGATAGCCTCATCCACGGGCATGGCAAGCTGAAGGGGCATCGGCAGGCACTCCTGTTCTGGGAGTGCTCAGGTTGGTGGTTGCGGGAGGGTATTACACTCCGTTGCTTGCTCTCTAACAGGTCGTTGAAAATCTATCTGCGTTGCCGAATACCGCGTCAAAAACAGGCTCAAAATGCTCATTTAGTTCACTAAACTCCGCTTTTTCGCCTGTTTTTTCCTTGTCTCGGCGGCCTCGATAACGTTTTTCAACAGCCTGCTAATCCGCTCCCGAATATCCATCCGTTCTGACTGGGCATAAACCAGCTTTCATGGGTAGCGCCCTGAGCGGCGGTTATCCACCAGCTCCTC
>NZ_LAPT01000086.1 GCF_003194385.1 Pokkaliibacter plantistimulans | reverse complement strand
CCTCACGGTATTGTTGCATGATCGTAAACCGCTAACAGGATGTTGAAAAACGTTATCGAGGCAGCCGAGACAAGGAAATACCCCGAGGGCACAAGAAACAGGCGAAAAAGCGGAGTTTAGTGAACTAAATGAGCATTTGACTCGCTCCGCTCGCCCCTTCGGGGCCGTGCTAAAGCACGTTCAGCCTTTGGCTGTGAGCCTGTTTTTGACGAGGTATTCGGCAACGCAGATAGATTTTCAACGACCTGTTAGGTCGGTGGCCTTCTGAGTATGGGTGCCGTGAACAGAGCTTCACCTGTTAGGCTGTTTGTCGCTGCTCAAGGTGACGCTGATAAAAATCTGTCAGGCTGAGCCGATTGCTGAGCTGACGATTATGCCGGGGTCGCCGGGGTTAAATTGCCAGTGGCATCGTCGCAGTCCAGTGCACGGCACGGCACGGCAAACGATGAGGCTGACCCTTTTCTCTATTTGTGTCGGTAAACCACGCGCCTGTGCTCAGAACGCGAACACCCTTGAAGGAGCCTCTGCAGCAGAGGCCGGGTGTGTCTGTGTACCGATGACTTTCCCAATAACAGGAGTTCATTACCTTGTCTGCCCAATGTGAGGTCACCCTGAAAAAGTCGGCGGGAGTGCCGATGAGTCTGTTTGAGCGCTATCTGAGTGTGTGGGTTTTTCTGTGCATCGTCCTTGGTATCGCGCTGGGGCAGGGGATGCCAACGGTGTTCCAGTTTGTCGGGCGGCTGGAAATAGCTCAGGTCAATTTGCCCGTAGGGCTGCTGATCTGGGTGATGATCATTCCGATGCTGGTGAAAGTAGACTTTGGCGCCTTGCAGGAGGTGAGACACCACCTGCGGGGCATTGGCGTTACCTTGTTTGTGAACTGGCTGGTCAAACCATTTTCAATGGCCTTGCTGGGCTGGCTGTTCATTCGCCATTTGTTTGCCCCCATGCTCCCGGCTGAACAGCTCGACAGTTACATCGCGGGGCTGATCCTGCTGGCAGCCGCACCCTGCACGGCGATGGTGTTTGTCTGGAGCCGACTGACTCAGGGTGATCCATTGTTCACTCTGTCGCAGGTGGCATTGAACGACAGCATCATGGTCGTCGCCTTTGCCCCGCTGGTGGGTCTGTTGCTCGGGATGTCTGCCATCGCCGTCCCGTGGGACACCCTGCTGACCTCCGTTGTGCTGTACATCGTGGTGCCGGTCATTCTGGCACAGCTGTGGCGCAAACAGCTGCTGGCCAGAGGGCAGGCTGCATTTGATGCTGCCATGGCAAAAATCGGCCCCTGGTCGATGGCGGCTTTACTGGCAACGCTGGTGCTGCTGTTTGCATTTCAGGGAGAGGCGATTCTGCAGCAGCCAGTGGTGATTGCACTACTGGCCGTGCCCATCCTGATTCAGGTGCTGTTCAACTCGGCGCTGGCCTACTGGCTTAACCGCGTGCTGGGAGAGAAGCACAGTGTGGCATGCCCTTCAGCGCTGATCGGCGCGTCCAACTTCTTCGAGCTGGCGGTGGCTGCGGCGATCAGTCTGTTCGGCTTTAACTCGGGCGCAGCACTGGCGACGGTGGTCGGCGTGCTGATCGAAGTGCCGGTGATGCTGCTGGTCGTGCGTGTGGTGAACGGCTCAAAGGCATGGTACGAGGCCAAAGGCTGAAGCGGCGTTCAGCTTCATAGCAGCGCGGTACGTATTAGGCTGCGAATCCGACCCTCTGCGCAACCCTGACCTTAGCCTGACAGATATTTCGGAGCAGGTGTAAGCACTGAACAATGGCTGTCCGATATCACCTCATTACCTAGTAAAAAGCCCGTGTTTCTTACGAAATCACGGGCTTTTTTGTCTTCTGCAACCAGTCAGTTGCCAGGCTCAGTCGATATTCACGCAGAGGGATTCATCCAGCCCCAGCATGATATTGAGGTTTTGTACTGCCGCGCCAGAGGCGCCTTTGCCGAGGTTGTCCAGTTTGGCGACCAGCAGGCTGCGATCGCCTTCCTTGTTGCCATAGACAGAAATCTGCACTTCGTTGCTGCCTTCTACACCGTGAGGGGTGATGAAAGGAGCATTGGCAGGATCAATCTCGTTGTAAGGGTTGACCTTGACGAAGATTTCACCGGCGTAGGCATCGGCCAAGACCTTGTGCAGGGCTTCGCTGCTCTGGCCTTTGGGCAGATGCAGCGGAATCATCACCAGCATGCCCTGAGCGAAGGTGCCTACGCTGGGGATGAAGATGGGCTGATGAGCCAGAGCACTGTGGGTCTGGATCTCCGGTAGGTGCTTGTGGTTGAAGCCCAAGCCGTAAGCGGCAAAGGTTGGCACCTTTTCATCGCTTTCGTAACGTTCGATCATGGGTTTGCCACCACCGGTATAGCCTGAAATGGCATTGATGGTGTACAGGCCTTCGGCGGCCAGAGCACCTGCTTTTACCAGCGGTTGCAGCAGCACGATCGCACCGGTGGCGTAGCAGCCAGGGTTGGAGACGCGGGCAGCACTGGCGATTTTACTGCGCTGTTCGGGGTGAATTTCTGGCAGGCCGTAGACCCAGCCGTCAGCGATACGATGGGCAGAACTGGCATCCAGTACACGGCAGCCCACTTCGCCTGCCAGCAGGGCAGACTCTTTGGAAGCGTCATCAGGCAGGCAGAGGATGGTAACGTCCACTTCGCTCATCAGGCGCTTTTTAGCGTCGATATTGCGTTTTTCAGAAGGATCGATGCTGACAACCTGTACATGAGGGTGGTTAGCCAGGCGCTGTCTTACCTGCAGACCGGTAGTGCCTGATTCGCCGTCGATAAAAACCTTTTTCATATGCGCTCCTTGTACAAAGTGTGAGCTGACTGCCATGGCGTGAAGAGGGCAGCTGGATGTTTTCTGAATCCTGACAAGAGTCGAGCTGCCATGCCTATATTTAGCGGCGAATTGTGTCAAATTCCCGTCATCAGGTACAGCTGCCGACAAAGAATTAGCCCATTGTCAGGCCGCCTCAACTGCCGCTGAGTCATCCTGTGTCAGATTGAGGTATAGCGGCTGCCGAAATAGCGCAGCTGATGATGCCAGAGGTGTTCGTCGCACAGCAGCCCGGGCAGAAACAGCAGGGGAGTAGTCGTACTCATTGCGTTTTTGATCCTGCTGGTTTGACGGTGCCGAATGAGCTTTTACCCGTCCAGGCCAGCAGCAGGCCGATGCTGGCGACGATGATGGTCAGACTGGCGACGGCATTCCAGCCCTGATGCTGCCACAGCCAGCCACTGACAGTGCCGGTGATGCTGGAACCCATGTAATAGAACATCAGGTACAACGATGAGGCGTGGCTCTTGGTTTTGCCAGCCAGTGGGCCGATGCTGCTGCTGGCGACAGAGTGACCCAGGAAGAAGCCGATGGTGATCAGTGAGATGCCGACGATGATCATCGGCAGCCCGGTGTAGAGCGTCGCCACCACACCGAGCAGGGTGGTGATAAAGCTCAGTGCCAGTGTCAGGCGCTTACCCAGTCTCAGAGACAGGTTGCCCGAGTAGGACGATGCTACCATGCCAATGGCATAGGTCAGAAAGATCGTGCTCAGCTGCGTCTGACTCAGATGGTAGGGTGCTGACGACAGGCGAAAGGCAAGGTAGTTGAAGATAGTGACGAACACGCTGGTCAATACAAAGCCAAGGGCATAGATCCGCACCATGGCCGGATTGCGCAGATGCTGCTGCCAGGCCTGCAGATGAAAACTCAGGGGTTTGCGGGGCTGCGGAGTGAAGTTGCGCGAGGGCGGCAGCAACCAGGCAAATCCTGCGGTGGCCAGCAGGCAGGCGGTCGCCAGCATGGCAAGAGCTCCCTGCCATGACACGAATTCAGTGACAAACCCCATTCCAACCCGGCCAATCATGGCGCCGAAACCCGTTCCCGCGATATAGAGCCCCATGGTTTTGCCCAGATGCTCAGGCTCAATCTCTTCGGCCAGATAGGCCATAGCGATGGCGGGGACGCCTCCGAGTACCAGACCTTCCAGCGCGCGGGCAATCAGAAAGGCGTGCCAGTTCGGCGCCAGCGCTGCGATCAGATTCAGTACGCCAGCCAGCGCCATGGAGGTGAACATCAGGCTCTTGCGGCTGAGTGACTGCGACAGCGCGCCGGTCATCAGGATCGACATCGCCAGAAAACCCGTGGTCAGCGACAGTGCCAGCGACGATGCGCCGGGGCTGAGCTGAAAGCTGTGGGCGAACGCGGGCAGCAGCGGCTGCACGCAGTAGATCAGGGAGAAACTGGCGAAACCTGCCAGAAACAGCGCGATTTCTACCTGACGATAAGTTTTGGTGCCTTTGCTGATCCAGTTGGGGGTGTGTACAGCGGGAGAGAGGTCGGAGGTAAGGGTAGACATGATGCGATCCAGCACTGCGGGTGGTATGAGCTGAATTATAGGGATCGGCCCTGTATTGATCTAATATATGGAAGACTCGAATTCGATATGTTTTGGAGATGGAGTGAATGGAGCTGAGACATATTCGTTACTTTCTGGCGGTAGCCGAAGAGCTGAATTTCACCCGTGCCGCTGCACGCATGGGCATTGGTCAGCCGCCGCTCAGCCAGCAGATCAAGGATCTGGAAAATGAAGTCGGGGTGAAGCTGTTCCATCGCATCCCGCAGGGGGCGGAGCTGACCGAGGCCGGTCAGGCCTTTCTGGAGAAAGTGAAAGGCGTACCGGATCTGGTGCAGGATGCTGTGCAGTCCGCGCAGCGCGCAGGCAGGGGTGAGACGGGCACGCTCAATCTGGGGATGACCGGCACGGCAGCGCTGCAACCTTATTTCACTGATGCTATCCGGCGCTTTCGTCGTAGTTTCCCCGATGTTGAGCTGACGCTGGAGGAAGCTAACTCGGTGGGGCTGATCAACGGCCTGATGGACGGTCGGCTGGACGTCGCTATCCTGCGCCCTAACGCAACGGACCCGGAGGAACTGCAGAAATATCAGCTGCTGGAAGAGCCATTGGTGATCGCCTTGCCGGAAGCCTGGGCAAGCAGTGACAGCAGTATGGCGCTGGTGACGCTGCGGGATGCGCCATTAGTGCTGACGCCGCGCAAGGTAGGTATCACTCTGCATGATGAGGCTCTGCGTGCCTGCCGCGATGCAGGCTTTGAACCCGTGATCGGCCAGTCCGCACCGCAGATAGCGTCCATCATGTCGATGGTGGCGGCGGAGCTGGGGTTCTCGCTGGTGCCTGCTTCCATGCAGCAGCTGCAGGTTCAGGGCGTGGTCTTTCGTGCCATCAGTGGCGAGGCGCCGTTGATCGGTCTGACGCTGGCGCATCGCCGCATCGGTGCATCACGAATCACACTGAATTTTGTCCAGCTGCTGCGCCAGCTGGCTCCAACCTATGCCAGTCAGGTGGAGCCGCTGGAAAAGTGAGCGGTAGAACGTAAACGGTAGAAAGGAGCGGGAGCAGGCGAATACGCGCTGTGAGGGGCGTGTTACCTAGGAGCAACGCTACTCCGCCTGACGCAGTTCAATCACTTCGTTGAGCAGTTCATGCAATTGCTGCAGTTTTTCCTGACCGAGACGATCAGTCAGCTGCTTGTAGCGTGACTCCACCTCAGGGCTCAGGTTATCGAAGAAGGCGCGGGCTTCATCCGTCATGCTCAGCAGTACCCGGCGCTGGTCATCTTCCCCCTTGCGCCGTTTGATGTAGCCCTGCGCTTCCAGACGGCTGATGATACCGGTCAGGCTGGGGCTGAGAATGCAGCAGGTGCGCGCCAGTTGTTTGGCTTCCAGTTCCTCATGTTCAAACAGGGCGCGCAGGATGCGCCATTGCTGTTCGGTGATGTTGTTCTCCTGCAGAAACGGGCGGAAAAAAGACATGGCCGCTTCACGGGCTTTCAGCAACTTGAGAGGCAGGGAGTCATCAAACTTGCGCATAGAACTTGGCTCACAATTCGGTTTAGTTCACATCTTAATGAAACTGTAAGGATGTGGCGAGGCAAAATATCGACGCATCAGCCACAGACAGTACGGGCAGCCCCGGAAGACGGGAGCATACTGCTGTGGCTTGTCATGATCAGGAATGAATGCCGCTAATGTCATTAACATCACTGCGGCACAGCGTTGCTGTTCACCAGATAGGCAATAGCACCTGCAACAGCAAGGCCAGCGATAACCGTCAGGCCGATCTTGACCCAGCTCCACGGCCGCTCACCCTGAACCTCACCGGTCTGGGCGTTGACCAGCACCCGATAGACCTCATTACCAAAGCGATAGGCCGAGACCCAGACGGGCAACAGCAGATGTTTAAAGGTGCGGTCGTAGTAGCGACTGTCAACGTTATCGATACGCTGATGATCGCCCCCAATATCCCGACGAATGGTCTGACGGATGGCGTCGTCCATGATGTCTTTGGCATCGTCATAGGCCCGGCGCGCACTGATCTGATAGGTTTCTGTGCGATATCCCACCAGAAACTCATCGCGATAGTCGACCACTTCACTCAGCTCCCAGGGTTGCAGCGCATCCAGTTTGTCACGGGGTAAGCTGCGGCTGCCGGGTACCAGAATGTCATCGAAACTGTTGCTGACTTCACCGCGCACCGAATGCCAGCGGGTGCGGGTTTCTGAGCGCGTGACGGTGTTGCCTTTGCTGTCGGTGCTCTGCACCTGCACGGTGTAATCATCTCCGCGCTGGCCGGTATAACGGCTGTCGGTTTCACAGTCATAGGTCCAGAACGGCAGATAGACGCCCTCGAAACGATCATGACGGGTGGTCTGCCGCTTGAGCTTGTTCGGGGCAAACCACAGCCCTTTCAGCCAGCGGTTGAAGGCGGCCTGCGCCTCCTTGCGCGGGAGGCGAAACGGCAGCACCCCCTGCGGTTTGATCAGCTTGCGGGTTTGCTTTTGTTCCATCACCAGTGCGGTATCGCAGAACGGGCAGCGGCTGGATTGCTGGTCAGGTGCCAGCTGCGTCTCTGCGCCGCAGCCCTGACACTGCAGCACATACTGCTCAAGGGTATCGGTCTGCTGCTCCCGCGATTGCAGGTACAGGTCAAAGTCCTGTTCAGTCTGCGCCTGTTGCTGTGCCGTGGCATCGGCGATGGCCATGGTGTGATCACAGTAGGCGCAGGTCAGGGAGGTGGTGCCGGGCTGGTAGGTCAGCTTGGCACCACAGCCTTCACACTTGATATCCATGCCTCATCACACTCCCGGCAGAGGAGGTGGCATGCTGGCGAACAGCGGGGCCAGTTCAGCCACACTGCCTGCCTCGGCCCAGCTGGCCATGCCCTGACACCAGACCAGTGACGAGCGGGTCATTTCACCGCTGGTGATCTTGCCCTGCAGGGCTGATAGCGGGAAGGGGCCGGTTTGCTGGCCGTTGACGGCAACAAAATAAGGGTGTGCTTGTGGCAGGGGAGGCGGTGTTACCGGGGCCGACGGCTGCGCTGCGCCCTGCTGGGCAGAAGAGGGTTGCGCCATGGCCTGTCCAAGCTGGTTGGCCATGGCAAAGCCCATGCCCATACCGATACCTGCACTGGCGTCACCGCCCGGATTCCTGGCAGCCTGCTCCATGGCATTGGCGGCCTGAAACTGGGTGTACTGCTGCAGATTGCCGATGATGCCCATGGAAGAACGCTTATCCAGCGCGGTTTCCACCTCAGGGGGCAGGGAGATGTTCTCCACCAGAAACTGCTGCAGTTGCAGGCCATACTGCTCGAAGTCCGGGTTCATCCGTTCACGCATCAGCGCCGACAGCTCATCGTAGTTGGCCGCAAGATCAAGCACGGGGATGCGACTCTCTGCCACTGCGTCAGAGAAACGGGTGACCGCCAGCGTTTTCAGCTGTGAGTGAATATTGTCGAGGGTGAAATGGCCGTTGGTGCCGACGATTTCCATCAGCAGTTTTTCTGGCTCAGTCACCTTGATACTGAAGTTACCGAAAGCACGCAGGCGCAGCGGACCGAATTCAGGGTCACGCAGCATGATGGGGTTCTGGGTGCCCCATTTGTTGTCGGTAAAGGTGCGCAGGTTGATAAAGTAGACTTCGGCCTTGAACGGAGAATGGAAACCGTATTTCCAGCCACGCAGGGTACTGAGAATCGGCATGTTCTCCGCCTGCAGCTCATACATGCCCTGCTGGAAAATGTCCGCGATCTTGCCCTGATCAACGAAAATCGCCACCTGCTGCTGGCGGACGATCAGTTTGGCACCGTATTTGATCTCGTTTTCGTAACGCTCGAAGCGCCACACCAGAGTGTCATCGCTGTCGTCAGTCCACTCGACGATGTCGATAAACTCGCCAGTGATCTTATCCCAAAATCCCATGGTAAGACTCCTGCTCAGGCTGCCCGTATTGGTAGCAGGAAAGTGTATAGGAATTGGCAGGGATGTCAGCTGATGAGCAAGGTACGAAAAGCAATAGACGTGCGGTGGTGGTAAAGTCTCCTGCGCCGGGCCTATCTGTTTTACGGGCCCGAGTGAAGGGCATCTGATAGTTGACAAGGAGCGTGTATGCCGACCCCATCAGCACAGGAAACCGCCGCACAGCAGCTGACAGAGCCAGAACCTTTAGCGAAGCTGCTGCCCCATTTTCGCTTTGAGGAAGTGCACAGCCTTGTGATTGATGCGCCTGCCGCCGAGGTCATGCAGGCAGTGGTGGGGCAGAGTATGGACGATGACCGTCTGACGCAGACGCTGCTGAAAGTCAGAACGGCACTGGTGCGCAGATTGCCTCGTTATCGTCATGTCAGAGCCTTTGGCCTGCACAGTTTCACGCCCTTGCATCGGTCTGCCGACTGGTATTGCCTCGGGTTGGCGGGGCGGTTCTGGCGGCTGGATTTTGGCCTCGATACCATTACCACGCCTCAGGATTTCATGCTTTATCAGCGCAATGCCAGGCTGGTGCTGGCATTTCATGCTGAAGCAATCAATGACACCTCTACCTGTCTTACCACTGTCACGCGGATTCAAACCTTCGATGCCATGGCCACGCTGATGATGAGGCTCTACTGGCTGGCGATTCGCCCGGCCAGTGGTCTGATCAGAATGCGCATGTTGCGGCGGATCAAGCGTCAGGTTGAGTAGTTAAACGGGTAATTCTGCGCACAGCTCCAGGTGCGGTGGTGCAGATTCTTGGGGTTGGAGTGAATAGGCACAAGCAATGCTGGCCACCATTCACTCGCCTGCTTGAATTAACCGGGCCAGAAAGGGATTGTAGGGCACTGCTCAGTCAGCCGTACCGGCCATTTTCTCTACCAGATAATCAACGAATACCCGCACCCGGGCGGGCATGTTCTTGCCGCCGATAAAGACCGCGTGAATCACTTCGCGATCCTGCGGATTGAAGCCTTCCAGCAGCGGCACCAGTCGGCCACTGGCCAGCGCTTCCTTGATGTGGAAGTTGCCGACCCGGGTAATACCCATGCCTTGCAGCGCCAGTTCAACCAGCGTTTCGCCGTTATTGGCGGTGAGATTGCCTTTGACGGGCAACATGAACTCTTCGCCATCCTGCCGAAAGGGCCAGCCCGGCTCAAGGCGGCGGAAGCTGAAATCCAGACAGTTGAAATGTTGCAGATCGGCCGGGGTCTGCGGTATGCCGGCGTGGGCCAGATACTCCGGGGAGGCCACCACTGTGCGGCCCGTATCGCCCAGACGGCGGGCATTCAGGGTGCTGTCAGGGAGCTGTCCAAAGCGGATGGCGACGTCGGCCTCGCCTCCCTGCACATCGCTGATCAGATCACTGACTTCCACTTCGATGCGGATATCGGGATAGCGAGCAAGAAACTCGCCCAGCAACGGCACAATGGTCAGGCGGCTATGGGCCGTTGCCGTGCTGACTTTGATCAGCCCGCTGGGGCGGGCACGGTTGGCGATGGCCTCTTCGGTATTTTCCAGATCTGTGAGAATCCGGCGTGCTGCCAGCGCATAGGATTCGCCTTCACTGGTCAGGCGCAGTGCACGTGTAGTGCGAATAATCAGTTGTACGCCCAGCCGCTTCTCGATGCGGCTGACTATCCGGCTGACTGCCGACGGCGTCAGATCAAGCGCGCGGGCCGCGCCGCTCAGGCTGCCAGCGCAGGCAATGGCGAGAAAGGTTTCCAGCTCAGCCGTCTTGTCGGTTCTTCCTGTTTTCATTTTTGATTTATTCGCAAAAGTGAATGACCGCAATCATGGCTACTCAGGCTTTTGCCCGTCAACTATATTCCGTCCAAGCAAAAATATTGCGCACATGCACAAATTCAACGAGGTTCATCATGAAGATAAATCCGCCCTTACTGGCACTGGCCGTCGGTGCCTTCGGCATAGGGGTGACGGAGTTTTCCCCCATGGGTATGTTGCCGGTGATCGCCAACGATCTCGGTGTATCCATTCCGGTTGCTGGTCTGCTGATCAGCGCATACGCCTTCGGTGTGCTGGTCGGCGCGCCGATCATGACGCTGCTGTTTGCCAATATGTCCCGTCGCCGCCTGCTGTTGCTGTCTATGGCTATCTTTACGGTTGGTAATTTTATCTCGGCGCTGGCTGACAGTTACGCCGCGCTGATGGTCGGCCGTATCATCACGTCCTTCAACCATGGTGCGTTCTTCGGTGTCGGTGCCGTGGTTGCCACCAATATCGTGCCGCCGGACAAGCGCGCCGGTGCTGTGGCTGCCATGTTCTCCGGGCTGACCATCGCGACGGTGGGTGGTGTCCCTCTGGCGACCCTTATTGGTGAAACCATTGGTTGGCGTATTGCCTTCTTCGGTATCGCCGTGATTGGTGTCATTACCATGGTGGCGCTGCGGGTGTCCTTGCCACCGCTGGCCAACGAAGGCAAAGCCGATATGCGGGCCGAGCTTAAAGTGCTGGGCAAAGGCCCGGTGCTGGCGGCACTGCTGCTGACGGTGGTCAGCTCCAGCGCCATGTTTACCGTGTTTACCTATATCGCGCCGATTCTGCGAGAAGAGACGCAGGCATCTACCTTCTTTGTCACCTCCATGCTGGTGCTGTACGGGCTGGGTCTGACCGTGGGCAACATTCTGGGCGGTCGCTTCGCTGACAAGTCGCTGGACGGCACGCTGATCGCGTCCTTGCTGGCTGTTACTGTGCTGCTGGTGATCTTTGCCAGCACCATGCAGTCAGAGTGGATGGTCGCGCCGTTGATTTTCTTCTGGGGTGTGGCGAGCTTTGCGCTGGTGCCACCGTTGCAGTCGATGGTCGTACAGGAAGCCGCAGAGGCGCCCAATCTGGCCTCTGCCATGAATATCGGTGCCTTTAACCTGGGTAATGCCATTGGTGCGGCACTGGGTGGCGGGGTGATCAGTATGGGTCTTGGTTTGCCTGCTGTGTCACTGGCAGGTGCAGCAACGGCAGTGGTCGGGCTGATCATGCTGCTGTTGATTCGCCGTGGGCGCGGCAGTGCCACTGTCGTTGCCGAAGCCTGTTAACGGGACGCGATGACGGAATCCGTTCGTCAGCAACGGGTTCTGCAAACAAAAACGGCGCGATGGTAAAACATCGCGCCGTTTTTTCAGCTGTGCGGCCAGATCGCCGTTTTGACCGGCAGTGGATGTTTATGCCCTGAAGGCACTGGCAATCATCTCCAGCAACGCTTCTTTGTCCTGATACAGGGCGCCACCACTGATCACGCCGTACTGATCGCCTTTATTCACTACCAGCTGCGGTACGCCCTGAATACCCAGCTGCTGCATAAATTGCTGGGCTTGCCCGATACGGGCATCACGCTGAGCGACTACGGTGCTGTCCTGTAGTTTTTCCAGCCATTCCTGCCGGGACAGGCTGATGCCCTGTGTCTCTGCCACCTGCTGGCATATCGCGGCGACATTTTCCGCCTTGCTGGTATCCACTCCCTCTACATAGCGCGCCAGCTGCAGGGCATGTAGCACCTGTGCTTCCAGCGCCGGAGCCATAGCCGCAGCGGCGGTCATGGCCAGACTGGCGTAACCCGAATCAAAGCGAACATCTTTACCGTGCAGCACCTGCTGCAAATAGGCCTCGGTAAAACGCTGGCCAGTCATCTTCTCGATGCGCTGGTCGTTCTGCCAGGCATAGTCAGCAAAGTCGCGGCTCATGGGGCGTGCACCCTGACCAGAGAACAGGCCGGAAGGCATCAGCTGCAGTTGTTGCGGGTAGTGTTCAGCCAGAGCGGCGAGGGCAGGGGCACTGGCATAGCACCAGCCACAGAGAGGATCGAAGAAGTACAGCAGGCGCAGTTCGCTCACGTTGTGGTCCTATTTGAACAGCCAGACAGAGTGAAGAGGGTAGTGCCCAGTGTAAAGCAGCATTGCACAGGCAAATAGCGCAGATCAGTTAAGGGATTGTTGCGTATCCAGAGCGAATAAAATGGGAACTGGCCCGGTTGAGCGTAGCCTGTGCTTATAACCTCTCTCTTTTGGCTGATACTCGGGCGGTACGCTTTTGTGTAACGTGACTGAGCACGTATTCACGAGCTGTGTGTTGACACCAAGTAATCGCAAGAGGGAATTGCAATGAAGAAAGCCACACTGGCATTTGCTGTACTGTCTGCCGTCGGGCTGATCGGGACGGCTCAGGCAGAGCAGGAGCCCGGTCTCTGGGCGGTATATAACTCCGCGTTGAAGAATGCCCGCTATGTCGATCTCACCCATACCATCACGCCACACATTCCGGTGTGGGCCGGTTTCAGTGACTCCAGCTTTGCCCCGGCTAAAGCCGGCGTGGATATGGAGGGCTTTGCCAGCAAAGGGGAAGCCTACACCTATGCCAAACATGGTTTTGAGGCGACCGAATATGTCCTTAAAACCGATCAGCTCGGCACTCAACTCGACCCTCCCGCACACTGGGCACCTGAATACGCTGCCATTGATGAAATTCCGGCGTCTTATGCCGTGCGGCCGCTGGTGGTGATTTCCATTGTGGATCAGGTCAGCAAAGACCCCAATTACGCGCTGCAGGTGGCTGATATTGAAGCCTGGGAAAAACAGCATGGCACCATTCCTGCCGGGTCCGTGGTGTTTGTGCGTTCTGACTGGTCCAAACGCTGGCCTGACCCTGAGCTGGCCAAACTGACACAGTTCCCCGGTGTCTCACTGGCAGCGCTTAAGTTTCTGCACGAGCAGCGTCATATTCTGTTCCATGGCCACGAGCCACTGGATACCGACTCTACCCCCAACCTCGAAGGAGAGCACTGGCTGATGCATAACGGCTATGCGCAGGCTGAAGGCATCGCCAATCTGGATAAGGTGCCGGAGACGGGCGCACTGGTGGCTATTGGCTACCCGAAATTCGGTGGCGGGCTGGGTGGCTATGCACGGTATATCGCCATCTGCCCGGCGGACTGGCAATACGGCGTCAAAGCAGGGGAAGGGGACGTGCCTTTACCCAAATTTGATAAGCCGCTGCATTACGACGAGCAGCAGGGGATGCGTATCCGTTAACCTGCCTCTTTGACGTTACTTTTTCCGGGCCGGAGCAGCGATCTGCTCCGGCTTTTTTCTTTCTGTTAGTGCTCATTTCTCATTGATTTGACGGAACTTTTTATTCTTATTTTCCACCCGAAGGTCAAATTTCCTACTTCACAAACGTTTATATAAATACAAGTTGAAATGAGAAGCCTTAGCATTCATAGTTTGCCGTCCCTAATTCTTGCTCAGTGTGAATGGACGCCCGTCGGTGAAAAATGCAGCCATTTTTCCTGCGGCAACGCTGAGCAGATCACCGGCACAGGTTGAGCCGGGAACGATAGCAAAGAGTGAAGTCAGTGCTGCAAGGCACGTCTAAGGAGTCTTCAATGAAGTGGAATAAGGTTGCCGCCAAGGCATTGCTGGGTCTGGCTGTTCTGGCGAATGCCTCCTGGGCCAAAGAAGTCACAGTGACTGACGTCGCCGGTCGCAGTGTGGTGGTGGATGTGCCGGTCAACAAGGTAATTCTGGGCGAAGGCCGTCAGATTTATCTGGTCAGTGCCCTTGACCGTGATAACCCCTTCAAGCGCGTCGTTGGCTGGCGTGAAGACTTCTCTCAGGCCGACCCGGACAACTACGCCATCTACCTGAAAAAGTTCCCGCAGATGGCTTCAATCCCCACGTTTGGCGGCTTCAAGGACAGCAGCTTTGACGTCGAGCAGGCGGTTAGTCTCAATCCTGATGTGATGCTGCTGAACATCGAGGCAAAAAAAGCCACTGAAGATGCCAAGTACATCGAAAAGCTGGCCGCGGCGGGCATTCCTGTGGTGTACGTCGACTTCCGCGAGCATCCCTTCACCAACACTGAGCCGAGCATGCGTCTGATCGGTGAGCTGTTTGGCGAAGAACAGAAAGCCGATGACTTCATCAAATTCCGTGAAGAACAGATCGCCCGGGTCACCGATGTGATTGCCAAAGCCAATCCTGCGCGGCCTAAAGTGCTGATTGATCGCGCTGGTGGTTACTCTGACGACTGCTGCATGAGCTTCGGTGACGACAACTTCGGCAAGTTTGTTGAAATGGCCGGCGGCACCAACATCGCCAAGGGCATTATCCCCGGCACCTTCGGCACCCTTAACCCTGAGCAGATTATTGCTGCCAACCCCGATCAGGTGATCGTCACGGGGGGGATGTGGGATGCCTATGTGCCCGGTGGTAACTGGGTCGGTGTTGGCCCCGGCGCCAACCTGCAGGAAGCCCGACGCAAGCTGGAAAACCTGACTAAGCGCGTGGCGATGACTGGTATTCCTGCCGTCGAACACCAGCAGTTCCATGCCATCTGGCACCAGTTCTACAACAGCCCCTATCAGTTCGTAGCGATCCAGCAGATGGCCAAGTGGCTGCATCCTGATCTGTTTGCTGATCTGGATCCTGAAGCCACCTTCAGGGAACTGCACGAGAAGTTCCTGCCCGTGGATTATGTATCGGGCTACTGGGTGTCGCTGAAAGATGCCAAGTAATACTTCAGGGATTGCGGCTCAGGCCGCGAGTGAAGTCGGAGCGGGGCGTGGTCACTACCACGCTCTGGTCTGGCGCAGGCAGCTGATTCTGGCGGCTATGGCTATCGCGCTGCTGGCCTGCCTGTGTGTGGATCTGGCACTGGGGCCGTCAAACTATGCGCTGGCCGATGTCGTCAAAGCCTTCTATGCCCCGGAAGAGGTCTCTATCCAGATTCGCGTGGTGCTGTGGGAAATCCGCATGCCCATCGCGTTGATGGCGATTGTTGTCGGCGCCGCACTGTCGGTGGCTGGCGCGCAGATGCAGACCATCCTCAATAACCCGCTGGCCAGCCCTTTTACGCTAGGGATCTCGGCTGGCGCCAGCTTTGGTGCGGCACTGGCGCTGGCCTTTGGTGTGGCGTTGTTCCCGTTTGTCGGGGCGCTGGATTATCTGGTGCCGATCAACGCCTTTATCGTGGCGATGCTGACGGCCGGGCTGATTCATCTGGTCAGCATGCGTCGCGGCGTATCGGTACAGACCATCGTATTGCTGGGTATTGCGCTGGTGTTCTGCTTTAACGCCTTGCTGGCGCTGGTGCAGTTCTTCGCCTCGCAGCAGGCCATGGCGGCCGTGGTGTTCTGGACCATGGGCAGCCTGACCAAGGCGACCTGGCCCAAGTTCTGGATTACGCTGGCGATTCTGCTGGCAGTCATGCCGATTTTTGTCAAACGTGCCTGGGCCTTGACGGCCATGCGGCTGGGGGATGCCAAGGCGGAAAGCTTCGGGGTGAATATTTCCCGCATTCGTCTGGAAACCCTGTTGCTGGTGAGTCTGCTGGCAGCCATTCCGGTGTCCTTTGTCGGCACTATCGGCTTTGTCGGTCTGGTCGGCCCGCATATCGCGCGGATGCTGATCGGCGAAGACCAGCGCTTCTTTATGCCTGCCGCGGCGTTGTGCGGGGCGTTGCTGCTGTCAGCCAGTTCCATTGTTTCCAAGATGCTGATCCCCGGCACCATTTTCCCGATCGGCGTGGTGACCTCACTGGTCGGTATTCCGTTCTTCGTCTCGCTCATCCTCAGTAATCAGAAGCGACCATGGTAAGCATTCAGTTAGAAGAGATTGGTGCGAAGTACGGCCGCACCCAGATTCTCAGCGGTATCTCCACGCCGCAGTTCAATGCCGGTGAGGTAATCGCCCTGATCGGCCCCAATGCGGCAGGCAAGTCCACGCTGTTCCGGCGTATGGCAGGCCTGTTCGCCGGGCCGGGAACGGTGATCCTCGGGGCTGATATGAGCGCTGCGGCCATCTGCTATATGCCGCAGGATACGTCCTCCAGCGCCTTGCTCAGTGTCTATGAAGCGGTCGTACTGGCGCGAAAGCAGGGCAGTTCACTGCGCGTATCGCCGGAGGATCTGGCCATTGTTGACAGCACCATGGCCGCACTGGGCATCACGGAGCTGAGTGAGCGCAATGTGTCTGACCTGAGTGGCGGCCAGCGGCAACTGGTCGGCGTCGCCCAGACGCTGGTGCGTGAGCCGAAAGTGCTGCTGATGGATGAGCCGACGTCTGCCCTTGATCTGCACCGTCAGATCGAAGTGCTGGCGCTGGTGCGCGAGCTGGCACAGCAACGGGGGATGATCATCTTTATCGCGCTGCATGACCTGAATCATGTGCTGCGCTTCACCGACAAGGCCATGGTGGTCGCCGGTGGCGGTCTGGTGGCCTGCGGTACCGTTGAAGAGATCATCACGCCTGCCATGCTGCGCCGGGTGTATCAGGTGGAGGCGCGAATTGAGAGCTGCTCCCGTGGCCTGCGTCACGTCATCGTCGATGGGGTGGTGAGCGAGAAGGTTAAAATGGCGGTGGCCTGATCGGTCAGTAGTCATCAGTGCAAGGCAAACGGCCAGCATCGCGGAGGTGCTGGCCGTTTTTTTGTTCTGCCTTTCAGCCACAGTTCAGCGGGGCAGCTGACTGATCTCCGCCAGAGCCTGTTGCAGCGCAGGGGAAGCACCGTACAGCGGCATATACCCCTGCAACAGCACCTGCGCACTGCGCTGATATGCCGACTGCTGGATGTCGATGCCTTCAGGTGTGTGCCGGGCAATCACGCTGGCGCCCAGAATACCTGCGGGGTTCTCGATACCAATAAACTGTTCGGTGGCCTCGGCACTCAGCGATTTACCGGCGATGTCATGGGCCACGCTACCGGGGATCAGCGTCGCCGCGGCCAGACAGCAACCACCGGACACCGCCATGGAGTTATGGCCGGTTTGCGGGGTGAAGTAGCGCACGGCAATATCACCGCCGTCCCGCGGCGCGGCAACAATACAAACCTTGGGAATGGTTTCACTGGCTGCCAGTTCATCTGCGGTCAGCAGGCGGCCATCCTTGTGGCGCAGCTGCATCTTCAAACCGGCTGCCGTCCAGATCACTTTCAGACGGGTCATAAAATGCGGGTCAGCTTCCAGCGCCTGCATCGTCTCCGTGGCCGTCTTGCCCATATCTTCTGCACGAATAATCACCATGGGCACGGCGACATCGACACAGCTCACCCGGCAGCCATCAATCACGTCTGTGGCATTACCGGTGGGGAGCAGGGTGCCGGTTTTGGCACCGACAGGGTTGTGCAGAAACAGATCCACCGCCGGGTGCAATCCCATCACACCGGGTATTTCCGCGGTGCTGAACTGGCCATCACTATCGATCACCACCCGCGAGGTGGTGCTGACGCCGGTATTGGTATTGAAAATTTCCAGGGTATGGGCGCCTGCTGCACTGGCGTCGATCTGGCCAGTATGAATGGCCCAGATTTGCAGGGCCGATGACATATTGCCGCAGTTGACGCTCCAGTCGATACGACCGTGCTCAGCGGCCAGTTGTGCCAGCGTACTGACCAGCCGCAGACCCTGATCCGACTGCTCAAGGGTGGCAAAAAAGACCTTGTTGCTGGTGGCGGGGCCACGTCCAAGGCCGGTGATCTGCCGGTTGCCCGGCTGCTCGCCAATAAGGGGAACGCCCATCAGATGGCGCAGCAGTTCTTCCCGCAGTTCGGTCTGCCGCGGGGCAATATCTTCCCAGATCACCAGCCCGGTAGAGGTGCCACCACGCATATGGTGAACGGGAAACTCCCAGATGTTGTTGTGTTTTTTGGGGTAGAGCATGGCTCGGCCTCAGTCTCAGTAGTGGAAGTGTTTTAGTTATGGGTGGCTTTGTTGCGCAAATCGGAACGGGTTCCCCTGCAGTAGAATGAAGGCATGAACAAGCCTGCCTCCCCGAAGTACAAGACAACGAACTGGAAGTTCTACAACGCCGCGCTCAAAGCGCGTGGGTCATTGATGATCTGGCTGGACCGGGACATGACCTTTTATGCAACAAAGCCGTTATGTGTGCAAACGGCATATCCCAACTGCTGTAGTCGGCTCAGCACCATTGGCATAGCCAGAGTACCTAAAGGAATGAGTTGGCGTTTCTTCCCGTCCAGCGTGTTGATGTAGAGCTTTCCGGAATGAACCACCGGCCCCATCCCCCATTTTTTGCTGGCGTCATAGCTGAGACTGGCAATGGTACTTTTCTGATAGTGGAAATTCTGGGGGTGTGATGTGAGAAAGTCGGCATCATCAATACTGAACCATCGGGCTCTATCAATCTGCTGTTCAGAGAAAAGATCATAGCCATTCCCTGTTTTAGAGGCTCGGGCAACACTGGGTTGGTGCGCGGAGATCATGCCACCCAGCAGGCTGCCGTAGATGCCTTCTGCAGTGATGATGATCTCGAACGAGCGATTGAGTATCAGAAAGTAGTACTCCATTGCTGCAAAATGCAGATGGTCAGGCTCTGGCCTTCTGGCGTTATCCCGGGCGACGTCGATGGAGATGGCTATTTCCATTCCGTTATCCTTTTGTGCGGACTTCAGGGATGAGCAACCTATTGAACTAGTGTCAGGCTGAATAATTTACCTATTTCAGAAACCAGGCAAAACGCTCTTTTGTGCTATCGGCTCGATATTTTCAGCCCAGAGGCATATAAGCCAGAGAGAAGGCAGATATGGATTTGATCAAGGCAATCGACGTACTCCAATGGCAACTACCCGCTCATCTGGAGGGGGTAGATAACTTTAGCCAGCTTGCCTTTGAACATGGCTCCCTGCTGCAGCTGGTTCACTGCGCTCTGGCTGCCGGGTACTGGCAGCACGGTGAGTTTCTGCTGATTGATGATGCACCCGATGCCATCGGGCTGGATGTGTATGAAGCGGGTCATAAAATCATGCAGATCTTTATTGCCTCGGAAGCGTCCGACGGCCCTGTTCGCTACAGCCTTTTTCACCATACCGACTGGAATGCCTGCCGCAATGTCACGCTGAGTGAGGCAGTGTCTTTGCTTTAGCAGCGGGAGTCGCAACAACGAGCCGGATTTCGTTATGTTCCCTGATCTGCCGGTTGGCATGAACGGCTGGTGCTGTCTTGGTCGCTATTGTCCAGCCGTTGTTTTGCACCTATATGCTTGCCGAAGCCAACAATAAGGAGCCAACCGCGTGTCTCAACATGTGATACCCAGCAGTGCAACAGAGGTTCTGGATATCGACATCCTCTCAGCTGACGGCAACATTTCGGCGAGGTGTTGGAGCGTCGCCGATGCTGACTCGGCACTGGCACCCATTATTCTGCTGCATGACTCCCTTGGTAGCGTCGCGTTGTGGCGTGAGTTTCCGGCGCATCTGGCTGAGGCTACACAGCGTCGGGTTATCGCCTATGACCGCCTGGGCTTTGGCTTGTCAGACCGCTATCCCGGTGCCTTGCCGCTGGACTTTATTGAACGTGAAGTGACAACCAGCTTCGCTGCTGTTGTAAAGCATCTGCAGATCGAGCGCTTTATCGTGCTAGGCCACAGTGTGGGCGGCTGCATGGCCGTCAATATTGCCGCAGCCTGTGCAGAGCGTTGTGAGGGGTTGATCACGATTGCCACCATGACCTTTGTGGAGCAGCAGGTGCTGGATGGTATTCGCGATGCGCAGCAGCTGTTTGCCCAGCCGGGGCAACTGGAAAAGCTGGAGAGGTACCACGGCGGTAAGGCCCGCTGGGTGCTGGATTCCTGGATCAACACCTGGACGTCTGAGGATTTCGCCGACTGGAGTCTGGATCAGGTGCTCCCTCAGGTACGCTGCCCCACACTATCGATTCATGGCGAGAAGGATGAATACGGCAGCCTGCTGCATCCCGAGCGTATCGTCAGTCGTGTGGCCGCTGCAGCGACGCTGGTGGAGTTGCATGACTGCGGGCATGTCCCCCATCGGGAGAAGGAAGGCCCGGTACTGCGGGCTATTGGCCACTGGCTGGAACAAAACCAGACTTCCTCAGTGACCGGGTGATGGTGACAGTGGCAATCACTCAGCGGGCCCAGTAATCAACTAAAGATCAACACGTGAAAATTCCGGAAACTCCACGCGAAATGCAGCCCGAAACTGACGAAGTCAAAGTTACCGTTGGGTTCGAATGGGCTGGCAAGCATGTCGGTAAGCGCCATCGTATCGGTTTGATTCAGGGAGGTGGCGAGAAAATGACCTTATACGGTCAGCTGGACTCTGTAGGCGACAAAATCTGTATGCAGACTGCGGACTGGTCTATGCCTTCCTGTGCTTTGATTGTTTAGCAGGTTGTAGAAAATCGATCTGCGTTACCGAATACCGCGTCAACGCAACGTCCCCCATAACCCGTACAGTAACGCGGTCAGCACGCCGGTCAGGCTCATGCCCAGCGCGGCAAAGGCGCCTGTTTCTGCATCTTCCTTCAGTGCCTGTAACGTCCCGACTGCATGGGCGCTCATGCCCAGCATCAGCCCTCGTGCGGCTGGCAGAGTGACGCCACAGTAGGTCAGCAGGCCGGGGCCCGTCATGGCGCCCAGTACGCCGGTGATCATGACGAAGGTGGCGGTCAGGGAGGCGATACCGCCTGTCTGTGCCGAGAGCAGTATGGCCACCGGGGAGGTGACGGATTTGGGCGCCAGTGACATGGTCAGGGCGGTGTCTGCACCTAACAGCCGTGCCAGCGCAATGGTCAGGCCCAGCATCATCACGGTGCCGACGCTCAGGGTCAGCATGGTGGGCAGCAGCAGGCTGCGAATACGGGGCAAGCCATGATAAAGCGGTACTGCCAGCGCCACGGTGGCGGGGCCGAGTAGTAACCAGAGTAGGGCTGACTGCTGGTGATAGGTCGCATAGTCCACTTTGCACAGCCTGAGCAGAACGATGGTCAGCAAGGTGCCGACCAGTACCGGTTGCAGCATGATCCACTGGCTGCGACGGTACAGCCACATCGCCAGCAGGAACGCTGAAACGGTGACGGTCACCGAAAACAGCGGATGCTGGCTGAGTGATGTCAGGGCGTCGGTCATGGCTGCTTGCCCGCCCTGATCAGCCGCTGCATCAGCCAGCCGCAGACCGGTACGGTGATCAGTAGTGAACCGAGCAGGGCGGCGCTGATCGGCAGTAGGTTGTCTTGCAGGGTGTCAACGTTATCCATCAGGCCGACAGCAGGCGGGATCATCAGTAGCGGCAGATAGCTGAGCAGGGTTTTGGCAGCGGCTTCCAGCGGGCGAGTAAGCGACTCACCAGCCAGACAGAGAAAGCCCAGACAAAAAGCCAGCCCGAATATCGGGCCGGGGAGGGAAGGAAGCAGCAGGTTGCTGATCACCGTGCCGAGCAGCTGAAAGCCCAGCAGCCCCAGTAATCCGCTAACAACCGGCATGAGGGGCATCCTGCTCTGCATCGTTGTCGGCGTTATTCCGCCGCCTGAACAGGGGCACCGGCTGGCTGACCGAACGGCCATACAGCACGCTGATACCGTTCAGACCCGGCAGCGCCTCCGCCGCAGACTTGTCTTCACGTATGGCAAAGGCATCCATGCCGCAGTGGCGCATATGGCTGAGCTGATCGCGCAGCACATCACCCACGGCGCGCAGCTCGCCCTGCCAGCCAAGGCGGGTGCGCAGCATGTAGGCGTGGCTGTAAGCCCTGCCATCGCGAAAGGAAGGGAAGTCGAGTGCAATCAGCGGCAGTACGGCGAGCCAGGGTTGCAGCTGCTCCGGCTCGTCATCGGCTGCCAGCCAGAGGCCGTAGTCACTAATGGCCTTACCCTGCAGCACGCTGTCAGGCTGCAGCTCAAGCCAGTCACCCCGTGGCAGCAGCAGGTGCCGTTCACCCGCCCCGATGGCGCTTTCTGCCTCACTACGGTTGCGGATCAGCAGCCACGGATCGTCAGCCACCAACAGCGCCTTGCCCTGATGCAGGCGGATCAGATTCTTCATGGCGTGACCTCGCGTGCAGTTGCAGTGTCACCGGCCGGATGGCCGCTGGCATGGCCATAGACGCGCTCCTTGAATGGCGCCAGACCGAGGCGACGTACGGTATCCACGAACAGCTCGTCGCCCTCGCGATAGTCCACATAGGTGCTGACCAGCCTGTCGATAACATCGGGCACATCATCCGCACTGACTGCCGGGCCGATGATCTTACCGATGGCAGCGTCATTGCCCTGAGCACCGCCAATGGTGATTTGGTACCACTCGCCGCCATTCTTCTCCAGCCCGAGAATGCCGATGTTGCCAATGTGGTGATGGCCACAGGCGTTCATGCAGCCCGAGATATTGAGATTGATGTCGCCCAGATCATGCAGGTAATCGAGGTTGTCGAAACGCTGCTGAATGGCCTGTGCCACCGGAATGGAGCGGGTGAGAGCAAGCGCGCAATAGTCGCCGCCGGGGCAGGAGATAATGTCGGTCAGCAGCCCGGCATTGGGGCTGTCGAGGCCGACCTTGCCCAGCTCCAGCCAGAGTGCATAGAGGTCACTTTTGCGAATGTCCGGCAGGACCAGATTCTGTTCATGGGCGATACGGATCTCGCCAAAGCCGTACTGGTCGGCAAGGTCGGCCACCGCTTCCATCTGCCCGTCGGTGACATCACCCGGTGGTGAGGCAATACCGGGTTTGGTGGAAAGAATAACCGAGGCATAGCCCGCGCGCTGATGGGCTTTGACGTTACGGCTGACCCACAGCGAGAAATCACGGTCGCGGCTCAGCGCTGTGCCGTAGTGGATATCGGTTGCGGGCAGCTGCTGGTACGCCGGTGGCCGGAAGGTGGCAGCCACGCGCTGATATTCCGCGTCGGTCAGTTCAGCTGGGCCATCCTTGATATGTTGCCATTCGGCTTCCACCTCACGGGCAAAAGCCTCCATCCCCAGTGCCTTGACCAGAATCTTGATGCGCGCCTTGTACTTGTTGTCACGACG
This sequence comes from Pokkaliibacter plantistimulans, assembly GCF_003194385.1. Taxonomy (GTDB): domain Bacteria; phylum Pseudomonadota; class Gammaproteobacteria; order Pseudomonadales; family Balneatricaceae; genus Pokkaliibacter; species Pokkaliibacter plantistimulans. Next base: position 37,206 of record NZ_LAPT01000086.1, on the reverse strand, counting down.
GCCATGGCGGTTATACACCCGCAGGATCGCCTCAACATAAGACAGCAGATGCTGCCAGGGCAGATCGTCACGAATCTGCTGGCTGAGCATCGGGGTACGGCCAAGACCACCGCCGACCATGATGCGCAGCTTCATGGCCTCGTGCTGATCGCGATACAGGTAGATACCGACATCATGCATCTGGATGGCGGCACGATCCTGCTCGGCGGCGTTGATGGCAATCTTGAATTTGCGCGGCAGGTAGAGGAATTCCGGGTTGACCGTCGACCACTGGCGCAGAATTTCTGCCAGCGGACGCGGGTCGAGATACTCATCAGCGGCGACCCCGGCAAAGGCCTCGGTGGTGATATTGCGTACGCAGTTGCCAGACGTCTGGATGGCATGCATATCGACTTCGGCCAGCCGCGCCAGAATATCGGCAACCTGATCCAGCTCGATCCAGTTGAACTGGATGTTCTGCCGGGTGGTGAAATGGCCATAGCCGCGGTCGTAATGACGGGCGATGGTAGCGAGGGCGCGCAGCTGCCGGGACGACAGGGTGCCATAGGGAATAGCCACGCGCAGCATATAGGCATGGCGCTGCAGATAGAGGCCGTTCTGCAGGCGCAGCGGCAAAAACTCTTCTTCGCTCAGCGCGCCGCTGCGAAAGCGGTCAATCTGGTCGCGAAACTGTTCGACCCGTTCGCTTACCAGCGCGCGGTCGTATTTATCGTATTGGTACATGGCTGCTCCCCTGTCCGCGGTAAGAACGTGTCTCCACTGTAGCGGTCAGAAAAAATGGGAGCAGTTACAGTTTTCCGAAAAATAATGAGATCAGTTGTGTTGGCCAGCGACCAGTCTGGCCACCGTCTGCAGCGCCTGACGGCGGTGCTGATTCCACGGATGGGCAAAGCTCAGGCGCAGATAGTGACGGTAAAGATCAGGCTGGGTGGTAAACATGGCACCCGGTGTGATGACCACGCCCTGTTGTCGCGCCGTGGCGTAGATCGCCATGGTGTCGGTGTGTTCCGGCAGGGCCAGCCACAGGCACAACCCGCCCTCGGGCAGGGTAAAACTGCAGCCGGGGAAGACGCTGCCAAGCAGTTCCGCCAGACCGTTGCGCTGATGACGGAGGCGCTGCAGATAGCGCCGCAGATGGCGGTCGTAATCACCGTTCTGGATGAAGTCCACCAGCCCCTGCTGAATAAACCGGCTGTTGGCCAGCGTGGTGATGCGCTTCAGGCGGCTAAATTCACCGTGGCGTTTGCGGTTGACGACCCAGCCCACCCGCAGGTCACGGGACAGGCTTTTGGAAAAGGAGCTGCAAAGAATGACGTTGTCCGGATCACGGGCAAACAGGGGAGCGGGAGGGCTGGCATTGAGGCCCATCTCGCCATAGATGTGGTCTTCGATCAGCACCATGCTGTGCTGGCGAGCCATGCGGATCAGCCGCAAGCGCTGATCGGCAGGCATGCAGCTGCCGGTGGGCGTGGCATAGGTGGGGGTAACGACCATGGCCTTTATCGGCCATTGCCTGAGCGCCTGCTCCAGACTGTCGAGATCAAGCCCGCTCAGCGGATCGCAGGGCAGTTCCAGCACCTGCAGGCCCAGCTGCTGCAGCACCTGCAGGCTGCCGAAAAAGCCGGGGCTTTCGACGGCCACCACATCTCCGGGCCGGGTACAGCTCATCAGTGCCAGTAGCAGGGCATGCTGGCAGCCGCTGGTGATCGTTACATCATCCTGATTCACATGGCAGCCCTGCTTGCGCAGGCGCTGCGCCAGAATATCGCGCAGGGCAGGCAGGCCGTCGGGCTCATCGTAATACTGGTGTTGCAGCCCTTTTTGCTGACGCAGTGCCCGGCCCACACAGCGATGCAGCGCTTCCAGCTCCAGCGGTGCTTCATCGACCTGGCCTTGTTCCGGCAGCAGATCGAACGCCGCACCCTGCATCATCACATCATTGATAACTTCCTCCAGGCTTAGCAGCCGTGGCTGGCTGACGGGCGTCCTGTGCAGCGGGGCGTCGGGCATGGCGGTCGGGCCGCTGACAAAGTAGCCGCGCTGCGGGCGCGCGGTAATCAGGCCTTCGGCTTCCAGCAGGGTATAGGCGTGTAGCACGGTGGAGCGTGACAGGTTGTGCTCACTCATGACCTCCCGCACTGAAGGCAGCCGGTCACCGGCCAGCCAGATGCCCCGTTGAATACTGTCTCTGAAGGTGTTGGCGAGATGCCGATAGCGGAAACTGTTACTGGCCATAAACGCTGCCCGGGCTGTACGTCGAAGGAATGCGGCTACTAAACCATAAACTGTTCCTATTAAAAATAGAAAATCAGTACCTGTTCTGATTTTTGCCAATTTCTTACCCTGATGACGTTTTCTGGTTTGCCATTGCGCAGCATGACAGCGTGGGCTGCTCAGCGCGTGCGGATGGCGTGACGTCAATCGGGCAGGAATATCATGACAACCTATCGCTTTACTCAGGCGGGTGGGGTACCTCCGGTGCAGGGGTTTATCGTTGTCCCCTGTGGGAGGCTGATCCCATGAGCAGCATCAGCGCGCTGGATCTGGCGCGGATTCAATTCGGTTTTACCGTCTCGTTCCATATCATTTTCCCCGCCATCACCATCGGGCTGGCGTCATTTCTGGCGATGCTGGAAGGGATGTGGCTTTGGAAGAAAGACAGCGTTTATCGCGATCTCTACCATTTCTGGTCGAAAATTTTTGCCGTCAACTTCGCCATGGGGGTGGTGTCCGGTCTGGTGATGGCCTATGAGTTCGGCACCAACTGGAGCTTTTTCTCCTCCTACGCAGGCAGTATCACCGGCCCGCTGCTGACCTATGAAGTGCTGACTGCCTTCTTCCTCGAAGCGGGATTCCTCGGGGTGATGCTGTTTGGCTGGCACAAGGTCAGCCCGCGCATGCACTTTTTCGCCACCCTGATGGTGGCCATCGGCACGCTGATCTCGGCGACCTGGATCCTGGCCTCCAACAGCTGGATGCAGACGCCGCAGGGCTATGCCGTGCTTGACGGGCGAGTAGTGCCGACCGACTGGCTGAAGGTGATCTTCAATCCGTCCTTTCCCTACCGTCTGGCGCACATGACGGCGGCCGCCTTTCTGTCGACGGCGCTGTTTGTTGGTGCTTCGGCGGCCTGGCATCTGCTGCGTGGCAATCGCAGTGAACCGGTCAGGACCATGCTCAGCATGGCCATGTGGATGCTGCTGTTTACCGCGCCGCTGCAGATACTGATTGGCGATGCCCATGGTCTCAATACGCTGGAGCATCAGCCCGCCAAACTGGCCGCCATCGAAGCCCACTGGGAAAATAAGCCCGGTGAAGACGTGCCCCTGATCCTGTTCGCCTGGCCGGATATGCAGCAGGAGAAAAATCATTTCGCCATCGAGGTACCCCATCTGGGCAGCCTGATCCTCACCCACAGCTGGAATGGTCAGATCCCGGCGCTGAAGGAGTTCCCCAAAGAGGATCGCCCCAATGCCACGGTGATTTTCTGGAGTTTCCGCATCATGGTTGTCCTCGGCATGCTGATGCTTGCGCTGGGGCTGTGGGCGCTGTGGCTGCGCCGGAAAGAGCGGCTGTACAGCAACCGGCTGTTTCTGCGCTTTGCCGTGCTGATGGGGCCAAGCGGCCTGATTGCTGTGCTGGCCGGGTGGTTTACCACTGAAATTGGCCGTCAGCCCTGGGTGGTCTATGGCCTGATGCGCACCGCGGATGCAGTCTCCAATCATTCCGCCATGGCGCTGACCACCACGCTGGTGCTGTTCGTCGTGATGTATCTGGCGGTCTTCGGCACCGGCATCGGTTATTTGCTCAAGCTGACCGCTCAGGGGCCCCACGAGCACGAGGGCGATACCCTTGATGAAGACCATGATCTGCTGCCTAACCAGCGCCCGGCGCGGCCGTTGTCGGCGGTGGATGAAGGGCTGAACGCACCCCATACCCCAACCAGCCAGCACGGAGGTCAACACTGATGGGCATTAATCTCCCGGTCATCTGGACCATCATCATTGCTGTTGGCGTGATGATCTATGTTGTGATGGATGGTTTCGATCTGGGCATCGGCATCCTCTTTCCCTTTGTCAGGCAGCGTGATGAACGTGATGTGATGGTCAACACCGTTGCGCCGGTGTGGGACGGTAACGAAACCTGGCTGATTCTCGGTGGTGCCGCGTTGATGGCGGCGTTTCCGCTGGCGTATGCGGTGATCCTGAGTGCGCTCTATTTACCGCTGATATTTATGCTGGCCGGGCTGATCTGGCGTGGCGTGGCCTTCGAGTTCCGCTTCAAGGCGGATGAGGCGCATCGCCCGTTCTGGGACAAAGCATTTACCTGGGGCTCCTACATTGCCACCTTCTTTCAGGGGGTGGCGCTGGGCAGCTATCTGCAGGGCATCCAGGTGGAGAACGGCGCCTACGCCGGTGGCGCACTGGACTGGCTGACGCCCTTCAGTGTGTTTACCGGGCTGGGGTTGCTGGTGACCTACGCCTTGCTGGGCGCCACCTGGCTGATTGTCAAAACCGAGCAGCGATTGCAGCAGCGTATGGTGCAGCTGGCACGCCCGCTGACGCTGGGGTTGCTGGGCTGTATCGCCATAGTAAGCGTGTGGACGCCGCTGATGTCGGAGCAGATTGCAGAGCGCTGGTTTTCCATGCCCAACCTCTGCTTCTTTGTCCCCGTGCCGTTGCTGACATTGCTCTGTGCCTGGGGGCTGTTGCGGGTGCTGCGCTGTCAGCCTGAAGTGGGGCCATTTGTGCTGGCACTGTGTCTGGTGTTCCTCGGCTACACCGGCTTTATCATCAGCATCTGGCCGAATGTGATTCCCCCCGGCATTACCATTCAGCAGGCGGCGGCGCCGGAGCAGAGCATGGGCTTTGCGTTAGTCGGAGCGCTGGTGATCCTGCCGGTGATCATGGCCTACAGCGCGTGGTCGTACTACGTGTTCCGCGGCAAGGTGAAGATCGGCGACGGCTATCACTGAGCCAGTCATCAGGCGAGAAATAGGCCATAAAACAGCAAGCCGGGTACGAAGGTGAATGCCTTCCTACCCGGCTTGTTGGTCTCTGGCCGATCAGTATTCAGTGAGGCAACAGCTGCCGCTTCCACCAGTGTTGACAAGACCGGCCAGGGTATCGGCAATAGTCATGTTTTGCAGTGAACGTCTTTGCTGATAACGCCAGCCTATGATCCGCTGTGAATTGTATACGAGATAAAAAAGAATCAAAACTGATCCTATATGATGTATTTTAGATTTAATATATCAAATATGATTCTTTATATAAAAAATATAAGACATCACTATTGATATTTAATGTGCCGATAAGCAGGATTATGCATCAGATTGGATACGTTAAAGGTATCGCCATGAACTTCGACGTGATAAGTGATCAGGACATTCTGACCACTCTGGGCAGCCGCCTTAAAGATACCCGCTTGCAGCAACGCCTGTCGCAGGATGAACTGGCCACCTTATCTGGGGTAGGGATTGCGACGGTGAAGCGGGTGGAAAGTGGCGATGGCATGAGCCTGACGACACTGATCGCACTGCTGCGCGCGCTGGGCAAGCTCCATCAGCTGGAGTCATTGCTGGCCGACGCCGGTATCAGCCCGCTGCAGGCGGCCACGGCAGGTAAACGCAGCAAGCCTGTTCAGCGTATCCGCCGTAAATCACCGCCCAGCCCGCCTGTCGCGGATAACACATCAACGCAGGTACAGGAACCCGCAGCAGGATGGGTATGGGGGGATGAAGATGCATAACAACACAGGGAAGGAGAACAACCATGACTGACGCAACAGCCGCCAGGGTCATGCTCTGGGGGACGCAGGTTGGTGCTGTGCTGTGGGACCCGCAGCGTGAAAGCGCCCTGTTTGAATACGATGACCGGTTTCTGGCTGCGCCGGTTGAGCTGGCGCCGCTGATGATGCCCAAACGCAAGGGCGTGTATTCCTTTAGCGGGCTACCGAAGGAAACCTTCAAAGGGTTGCCGGGCATGCTGGCTGATGCCTTGCCCGATAAGTTTGGTAACCTGCTGATTGATCAATGGCTGACGGCGACCGGCCGTGATCGGGCCAGTTTCGATCCGGTGCAGCGGCTGTGCTACATCGGTTCCCGCGGAATGGGCGCACTGGAATTCGAGCCGGTGTTGAGTAACCCGCAGGTGGCATCGGAAAAGCTGCTGTTTGATGAGCTGGTCAGTCTGGCTGAGCAGGCGCTGCATTCCAAAGGGGCGCTGGCAACCCGGCTGGAAGCAGGGCAGGAAGACAAGGCCGTGCAGCAGATCATTTCCGTCGGCACCTCAGCAGGTGGGGCGCGGGCCAAGGCCGTCATTGCCTACAACGCCGCGACGCAGGAGATTCGCTCCGGCCAGCTGCAGGCGCCAGCGGGGTTCAGCCATTACCTGCTCAAGCTGGATGTCTCCGGTAACAGCGATAAGGAAGGAGAAGACCCGCCTGCCTATGGCCGTATCGAGTATGCCTATTACCTGATGGCCCGCGCCGCCGGTATCGATATGAGCGAATGTCGGCTGCTGGAACATAACGGCCGCGCGCACTTTATGACCCAGCGTTTCGACCGTCTAGAGAACGGCAGCAAACTGCACATGCAAAGCCTCTGTGCCATCGGCCACTATGACTTCAACGCCGCCGGGGGCTATGCCTACGAACAGGCCATGGATGTCATACGCCGGGTAATCACCGACCCCGGTTTACAGCGTACGGCGCTGGTGCAGCAGTTCCGCCGGGCGGTGTTCAATGTGGTGGCCCGCAATCAGGATGATCACACCAAGAACATTGCTTTCCTGATGGATCGTCGTGGTGTCTGGCGCTTATCACCGGCTTTTGATGTGACCTATTCCTATAACCCCGAAGGTGCCTGGACGTCCCGCCATCAGATGACCATCAACCAGCAGCGCGACGGCTTCACGCTGGATGATCTGCTGGCACTGGGCGCCAAAGCCAATCTGAAAAAAGCCACAGCCAGGGCGGAAATCGACCAGATCGTGACCGTGGTCAGGCAACAGTGGCCATCATGTGCGGCGGCGGCTGGCGTCAGGGAGCAGGCTGCCCGTGCTATCGCGGCGCAGCATCGGCTGCATTTTGACTGACAACGTTGTAGGGGATCACAAAAGACCTCTCACAGGAGAACAGAAGATGGAGAGTAACTACCGGGCCGGGAACCTGTTCGCCGATGTCCCCACCGACCTCAGCAACGAAACCTTTGAGGATATCGTGCGTTATCAGGGGGTGGTGATCGAGCGCATTACCTCCCTCGGCCATCGCACATCAGAGGACAGCTGGTACGACCAGCCCCAGCACGAATGGGTGATGGTGGTGCAGGGCAGTGCCCGCCTGCTGTTTGCAGACGGAGTGGAGCTGGCTTTGCAGCCGGGGGACTACGTCAACATCCCCGCGCACTGCAAACATCGGGTCAGCTGGACCGACCCGGATCAGCCCACCCTGTGGCTGGCCGTTCACTATCCACGGTAGATCACGCCCCGTGTAAGCACCGTGAACGTTTGGCGCAGGCGAGGGTATTCATCCGTTGGAGTCCGCTGAATCACCCGCAGAGGGCGGGCCAGTAGCGAGGAAAACACCGAGCGCCATGAGCCAGACTCAGCGCTGATCAGCGTGCAGATGGGTGGCAGGCAATGTGTAGCATCGTGCAAGACGGAACGAGGGAAGGCGCTAAAGTGCTCTCTCTAAGAACGTGTTCCACCATCTAAGTACGTGTTCACGTTCCACCACCATGTTCATGGTCTGAAGAATAGAAATGACGGCCCGGCCACCGATGCCAGCCACCTTGCAGGGACTCTAATGTATGAGCAATAAAGTGCTGTTGTTGTTCGCTCACCCGTCGCAGCGACGGTCAGAGGTGAATTTGCCGATGTTCCGGGCGGCGCAGCAGGTTGAGGGGGTGAGCTGTGTGGATCTGTATGGCGAATACCCTACCTTCAGAATTGACGTCAAAAAGGAGCAGCAGCGGCTGCTTGATCATGACGTGCTGATCTTTCAGTTTCCCCTTTACTGGTACTCGACGCCCTCCATTCTCAAGGAATGGCAGGATCTGGTGCTGGAGCACGGCTTTGCTTATGGCGGCAAGGGCACGGCATTGCGCGGTAAAACCTTTCTCTGCGCGGTATCCGCGGGAGCGGCGCAAACGGCCTACCAGCAGGATGGCTACAACCACTTCACCCTGCGTGAACTGCTGCGCCCGCTGGAGCAGACCGCCCGCCTGACTGGTATGCACTATCTGGCCCCCTTTGCCCTGTTTGGCAGCCGTACTGCCGTCGAAGATCAGTGCCTGCCCGTGCATATCCAGCACTGGACCGGCTTCCTCAGGGCGCTGGTGAATAATCAGATCGACATTGCCCGTGCCGCGCAGCAGGAACATATCGGTGACGACTGGCCAGCGCTGTTGCTCAGCGCACCCGCACATCAGGTGGGATGATCATGACGGAATACTTCATACAGGCGTTTATCTATCTGCTGGCTGCGGTGATCGCCGTACCGCTGGCCAAGCGTTTCGGGCTGGGCTCGGTGCTGGGTTACCTGATTGCCGGAGTGGTGATTGGCCCGGTGACCGGGCTGGTGGGGGACGAAACCGCCACCATTCAGCACTTCGCCGAGTTTGGCGTGGTGATGATGTTGTTTCTGGTCGGCCTGGAGCTAGAGCCGCAGGTGTTGTGGCAGATGCGCAGCCGCTTACTGGGGCTGGGCGGCTTGCAGGTCGTGCTGACGGCTTTACTGATCATGGCGATACCGCTGGCGTTCGGGCTGTCGTGGAAAATGACCCTGACGGTCGGCCTGATTTTCTCTTTGTCCTCGACGGCCATCGTGCTGCAGACCTTCAGCGAGAAGGGGTTGTCGAAAACGGACGGGGCCAAGAGCGCGTTCTCCATCCTGCTGTTTCAGGACATCGCCGTTATTCCCATGCTGGCCTTTATCCCGATGCTGGCGATCACCGAGCTCGGCAGCGCCCACGATACCTTCACGCTGGTCGGCCATCTGCCTGGCTGGTTGTATGCAGTGGTGGTGATCGCCAGCATCGCCGGGCTGATTCTGGCCGGGCATTTTCTCAGCCGTCCGCTGTTTCGCTATATCGCTGAAACCGGCGTGCGTGAAATCTTTGTCGCCTGTGCCTTGCTGCTGGTGGTGGGCATCGCCACGCTGATGAGCCTGATTGGTCTGTCACCGGCACTGGGCACCTTCCTTGCCGGCGTTGTGCTGGCCAACAGCGAATTCCGCCACGAGCTGGAAACCAACATCGAGCCGTTCAAAGGGCTGCTGCTGGGGCTGTTCTTTATCACCGTCGGTGCCGGGGTCAATTTCTCAGTGCTGATTGATCACCTCGGCCTGATTGTCGGCATCACTCTGGGCGTGATCGCCGTCAAGGTGCTGGTGTTGTACGGGCTGGCCACGCTGTTCCGTGCCAAAGGCAGCGACCGCTGGCTGGTTGCGCTGAGTCTGGCACAGGCAGGGGAGTTCGGCTTCGTGCTGCTGAGTTTTACGGTGCAGCAGAACGTGCTGGAGGCATCACTGGCGCAGATGCTGCAAATGGTGGTGGCACTGTCGATGTTCCTCACGCCGGTGCTGTTCATCATCTTCGAGAAGGTGATCCTGCCGCGCTATGAGGTGAAGTCCAACAGCCGTGAAGCTGATCATATCGATGAACAGGGGCAGGTGATTATTGCCGGTATTGGCCGCTTCGGTCAGATCGTCAACCGCCTGCTGACGGCCAACGGCGTGAGTACGGTGGTGCTCGACCATGAGGCCAGCCAGGTCGACAACATGCGGGCACTGGGCATTAAGTCCTACTTCGGTGACGCCACCCGTTCTGATCTGCTGCATACCGCTGGTATCGACAGCGCGGCGCTGTTTGTGGTGGCCATCGACAACAGGGAAGAGGCGGTCAGTCTGGTGCGCTCCGTCAAGGCCAACTACCCGCAGGTCAAAGTGCTGGCACGTGCCTTCGACCGTGTGCACATGTACCAGCTGCGGCTGGCCGGTGCCGACTTTATCCGCGTGGAAACCTATCTGTCAGCACTGGAGCTGGGTGGTCAGGCTTTGATTGATCTGGGCTTCCATCCCTTTGAAGTGGAGAGCAAGAAGGGCAGCTTCCGCAAGATCGATGCTGCCGCCTCCGATGTGCTCTATGAGGAGTGGCGCTCAGTCAGCGAGGGCGAGCGCTTCGGCACCAACGCCTATCAGCTGTTCAAGGAGTTTGAAGAGAAGATCGCCACCGAAATGCGCGGTGATCGTGCAGATCGCCATGCTGACAGCGAGCGCTCATGGATGCCTCCGCCCAAGGGGTGCTACACCACTGAGCTGGATAAGACGCAGAGCTGACAGGCCGTTAACCGCTGGTTGCTTCTTTGCCAAAGCCCCTGATAGGGCTAATACCGATCAGTTAAGCGTTTTAACTTGCTGATCTGAAGGTAAGAGAATCTGGAATCCACCCACATGGGTTCCGGATTTATATGCACTTCAGTCAGGCAACGGCTTTTGTCGTCGACTGGCAAGTCTATGGTCATTCAGATTGTTGGCCTTGCGCTGATGGCAGTTGCTGGTTAGGGAGAAGAGCAGGGCGATCCATTGGCCCATCACGCATACCCTGTGCCCTGCTAACCTCTTTTCAACACCAGCCAGCAACCCTCTGACTAGGGCCTGTTGCTTTTTAATCTAACTAATTGATCTGTAAGAGTAAGCTCGTATTGTTACAGCTCTGATCCAACACCGATACGAGCTTGCAATGCCCTGATTACTGCTCAGTGATGAGCACTGGTCGAAGCAGCGGGAAATTCTGCTGCACAAGACCGTTTACAACAAGCGTGAGCTACGAATAACCATGGAGGGTTGCGGTACCGCATACGCACGGAATACCCTTGGAGAGACTTGCCCAAGGCGTTCGGGAATTGGCATAAGGTCTATAAACGCTTAATGCATGGTCCGCTGCAGGCAAATGGCTCATAGCCTTCAAGATGCTTGTGGCGGAGACTGACATTCATCGACGGCAGATATGCATATAGTCCGGATAAGTAATATTAGTCCTGCGTATTCAGCCAGCTTTGGCAGTTCCAGCCAGTCATCTCCTCAAGCCGTTTCACCTCTGGTCGGTATATTTCGATTAAGTATTCCCTGGCTTCCTGAGACATTGGAGACGTGTAAGGGATGTTATGCTTACGTTCAAAGTGTGGGGCTGGGACTTGCCGTATACCCAAAAAGTCGTAAAGCGAAGAAAGAACATCTGAATGGTTGTCTTTTAAGTCTTCATAGCGAATTAGGTGGATTTGTGCTTTGGAGAATAATTCGTAATACCTTGCAATCTGCTCTGAGTAAAAACCTCGGTCAGTATATGAGTAGTTACGGTGTTGTAATGGTAAAAACTCTGCGCAGCGATCCTTCTCTCTTGTAATTGCAGCATAGAAGTCAATGTTATCCTTGCCTCTGTGACACTCCATATTCCAATGAGAATAGGCCCTCTCTATAGGATTGCGTAATACAAAGGCGATTTTAATGTTGGGGTTGTGTTGAAATATTCTTGCGGGAGCAAGTTTCCAGTATAAATACACGGGGGTCGATTCAAAAAATATTCCTGCCCGGTCTTTAGGGAAAAATGACTGGAGATATGAGCTCGATCCCCACGCTTCTTCTTTATCAAAGTAGTGGAGTTCTTTTGCTCGAGGACATACAAGATCGGGGTGGCTTTTCAGATAATTGAATAAGGCAGTCGTCCCTGCTTTTTGGGCCCCACCTACAAGAAAATCTAGCTGAATCATTTAACTAGTCCTTAGTTAAATACTGCCTGATATACAATTCCAGTTTGTTCTTCTTTGATAGGAACAATAAATATGGATAGATCAGGCAGGTCTGGGTTGATCAGATGATAGGTACCTTGGGGTAGTATAGCTTTGCTGTTACTGGTAAACGTCAGTGAAAACGGTGTTCTTGGAAGGTCAGGGTGTGGTTTTCGTGCTGATACAGATGTAAGAGTACATTCGATGCCAGTGTTCTCAACCACGAAGGTGTTTCCAAGTACTTTATGGAAGTCTTCATGGCTCACGATGCTCAGATCAACAGGGATAGTCATACAGATTATTCCAACTAAGAAGGGTTAATGGTAATGGTTAGCAAAGTAAACGTCCGCATGCCACAACGCAACATGTTTTGTGCTGGATATGAGAGGTTATCTGATGAATGACAAGTTAATGTCGTGCGGTGATGGGTACTATCTGTAGTATGGTGCAAACTCTAATGCTGAAGTGCTATACGTGCTTGCCTTTGTTGATTGAATACTGTAAATGCAGAGAGTGGTTATGAATTATCTAGACGTCTTCGTAAATCAGAACATTAATTTTCGTCCGCGAACTGATAAAGATGCATCTTTCCTTGAAACGTTGTATCTCTCTGTTCGGTGGGAGGAAATGAAAGGTACGGGGTGGTCTGAGGATCAAATAATTATCTTCCTTACAGATCAGTTCAGGTTACAAACTATGCACTATGATAAATATTATTCAGATGCGGAGTTTTTGATTATTCAGTCTGGTGAGGAAAATGTTGGCAGGTTGTATCTCTATCGGTCTGATGATGAAATCAGAATTGTCGATGTCTCATTAATACCAGGTATACGTAATAAAGGTCTTGGTAGTGCATTACTGGATAAAGTATTTGCAGAAGGAATTGAAACACAAAAGAAAGTGTCTATCCATGTTGAAGTGTTTAATCCTGCTCAGAGGCTGTATTTGAGGAAAGGATTCAGACCGGTTGGTGAGCCGAAAGGCCCTTATCAGTTAATGGAGTGGTCTGCTAATTGAGGGGCAGTACTTGGCTTGATAAAACCATTGGCAACCCCAGTACAACTTGATTTTCGTTTGACATGGTTGATCTGCCGGAGCATGGGGTGCCCTTATAGAGTGAACTTCCTAAGTTCCCTGAGCTTAACTGGGCAAACGAAAGCAATAACCAATACCCTCATGGTCAGCAGGGCACTGGTTATTGATCCGGTAAGAGATACTAAGGCCTGGAAGGCCAGGCACCGTTGAAACAAATACACATGTTCAAAGGCAAATAGGGCTGGCGGTTCTCATGTGCTTGAGTTCCGCCAGTATTACCGATGGTTGCAGGGTTAATTACAGTATTAGGGAGGCCGTCCTTTTCGAGTGCAGTAAGCTGAGTGTATGTATAGGGGCCTGATCCTGACCTATAAGTGTAGGACGACAGATAACTGGAGGTACTCGGAGCGGATGATTTGTTAGTAAAGTCTCCCGGAACATTTTGACGGTGCAGTGTATGAGTGTGTGCAGGTAACTCATTTACGTTGACAGTGACCGAGTTGGACCCACCGTACTGCCCTAGTGTTATGTCTACAACGGCACCATTAGCAGTCATGTTAGGGTGTGCAATGGCTCTCTGGGTGAGGTTTGGTATTGCAAAGGTATTTCTACCATCCCCGCCAAAAACGGTATTGATAATCGCATAGAGCATTTGGTACTGACTGATATTAAGTAATGCACCGTCACAAAATGCCCAGTCTTGTGGTGCAAATTTAAAAGCAAAAGACCTGATCTCTCCTGTAAAACTGTCACTCATTTCGTCTCTCCTATAACGTTTGATATGAATTAGTTACTGATTATGGACGAGTTGGGTATATGCCTTGTAAAGAAATAATATAGTTAAGGCCGATATACGGCATCATATTGTTGTGTGCTGTACTTCCACCTGTTGTACCAATCGCTTGGGCATTGAATTCAACATCTTGCGTAGTTTGCCCCTGCTGTGGATTGGTATAGGCCAGATAATTGCTGCTTCCTGTATCCGCAAAGAAAAGGCTTGTGCCAGGAGTTTGGTTCGTTGCCGGTAATGAAGAGCAATACAGGTCATGAGTATGAGCCGGCATTTGCTCATCAGTCAGGCTTACACTTTGGCTACCACCCTTCTGCCCCATGAGTCTGTTAGTTAGGCCATTACCTTGGCCCTGTCCAATAGGAATGCTTCCATTCATGTCGGGCAAATTGAATGTGGTCACACCATTACCGCCATAGGTAGTAGAAATTAAGGAAAAAAGTACCTGATAGTTTGCAATAGCAAGTGACTGCCCATTACAGAATGCCCAGTTTAATGGTGCATAGTTACCTGCGAAGATACGAATCTCACCAACATATGGTTCCATGTTGTCATCCCTCTTTATGAAAAAGTAATCGCTTTTAGCTAAGGTCTGGGTGGGTAATAGCCGGATATACAGATACAAAAGTTAGTAACCACAAAGGGTTGCATATTGTTGTGCTCTTGACTGCCGCCGTAGGAGTTCAGAGAGGGCTGAATTTTGATCAGGGGCGTGCTGGCGACCCCATACAATTTGGCAGCGGGGCGACTACTGTCTTGAGGGACACCAGCATAGAAGGTATCTTTCGCTGCTGCATCGGTGCCTGTTTGATTGGTTACTTGAAAATAATGTGTGTGCTGTGGGATCTGATTTACTGTAAGTGTTACTGTCTCAACGCCACCTGGAGTGTTAGTAGCATTTGGCGCTGTATTACCTATCGGCGTCCTGCCTCGTAGATCAGGCAGCCCATAGGTTGAAACGCCGTCTCCGCCGTAACTGGTTCCCAACAAAGAGTACAGTGCGGCGTTTTGGGAGATCTGCATTATTGAGCCATCACACTTCGCCCAACTTGTCGGCGCGAAAGCGAACGAGAACATCCTGATTTCACCTAGATACGCTTCACTCATTGGAGTATCTCCTTGATAGCTTTAGAGGGGCGTTAACTGCGTATCAAGGTGTAGTAGAAAGAGTGCTTATATGTCCAGCTGTCATCAAATATTTTTTAGTAGTGTGAGATTAAATAGTAGAGTTGTTATTCTTTAGGAGGATAAGTCATTAAAGTTCTGTCGTTTGTGAAAGAAGGTAATGTATCAATTAAGTATTAATGGCTTTTTTGTTTTTGGGATGAATACATGGCTTTTTCAATATGACTGGGTGGTGAGTAAAATGCTATTTAATAGTAAATAACTTGATAGTGCCCAAGTCAGAATAATTGTGATTACGGGCTCTATACGTTCAAGTCACCGTTCTGGGCGCTGCCTACGTTGTTTCTGTCCCGCTCAACAACGGCTGCCGTTTCCATTGCGGTGATCAACTCCGTCGGTAATCTGGGAGGGTTCGTGGGCCCGAGTCTGATCGGCTATGTCAAAGGGCAGACCTCCAATACCACCATTGCTCTGATGTTTCTCAGTGCGCTGCTGGTAATCTCCTTCGTGATGACGCTGCTGATCAGGCTGCAAAATCGCGGTGAAGTTGCCGGGCTGACGGAAAAGCAGGCATAAAACGTGGTACGAGCCTGTGCATGTTCTCGCGAGTGCATGTACAGGCATTAGGGGCAGGGAATACCTGCTTTTTTCTCATCCGTATGAGTGCTCAGGCTGTGACTATACCGACAACAGTTTTGGACGAAATGGCCCCTACCGGCCGGCTGCGCGCAGCCATCAACTTCGGTAACCCAGTGCTGGCCAGACGGGATCACAACGGCAACCCCATCGGCATTTCTGTTGAGCTGGCCCGTATTCTGGCGGAAGAGCTCAGGGTGGATCTGGAGATGGTGTTTTATGATGCGGCGGGAAAGGTATTTGCCTCCCTGCATGACAATCAGTGGGATGTGGCCTTCATGGCGATTGAGCCGGTGCGGGAGAAGGAAATTGCCTTCACTAACCCGTACGTGGTGATCGAAGGTACCTATCTGGTCAGGCGGGAGTCTCCCTATACCGCGGTAGCGGAGCTGGACGCGCCTGATGTGAGCATCGCGGTGGGCAAGGGCGCTGCCTACGATCTGTTTCTGACGCGTTCGCTGACCGCAGCAACGCTTGTGCGGGCGGATACCTCAGCCGGGGCCGTAGATGCCTTTATCGGGCAGAAGCTGGATGCGGCTGCAGGTGTGCGCCAGCCCTTGCAGGAAGTCGCTGCCAGTGATGAGCAGTACCGTGTGCTGGAGGATTCATTCACATCGATCAGACAAGCCATGGCAGTATGCCGGGAACGTGCTGCCGCCGCCCGCTACCTGCACGATTTTATCGAGCGTCAGATCGCCTCCGGGTTTGTCCGCAGTGTGCTGGAAGAGCTGGGGCAAAGTGATGTAACTGTGCCCGGTAGCCACGCCTGACGGGACGTTCCAACAGGTTCAGTAACGCCGGACAGTCGCACGCTCTGCATTAAGACCGTGCGACTGTCCGGCAGAGCCTTACTCAGCTTTATTCAGCTTTTCCCCAGCGCCACCAGCACCTGTCGTTTGGTATCTCCGCTGTACGGACGGCGACCGTGCATGGCCATGTGATTATCAACCAGTGCCACATCGCCATTTTGCCAGGGCACATCGAAGGTGAAGTCAGCAGACAGATTGTTGATCAGCTCAAGATCCGCTGGTGACAGATGTGAGCCGTCACCGTAAGTAATGGCGCTGGCCGGATTCTCCCGCACGCCTTTCCAGCCCATATAGGCGGCAATCAGCTGGTTGTAAAACACCTGTTTGCCATTACTCAGGGTCAGCACGGCGGGTAAAACCGGCGTGGTCGCTCTGAGGCTGCCATCGTCCTGCCATTGCCAGCTGTAACCCAGCTCGGCCAGCTTGCGCTCTGCTTCGTCCTTGTTCTGACAGTTGAGGGTGCTTTTCCAGCTGCGCCCTTGCCCTGACTTTTCATCATTCTCGCCGGGCATCCGGGTGGTGTACTTCAGCCCTTTGCTTTCACAGGCGGCGGCCAGTTCAGGCGCGATAATCTTCAAGCGGCGGTACAGCATATCGGAGCGGCATACGGGCGTGGCGCCACCGGCATCGGCTGCCTGCAGACAGAAGAAAAACAGCTTGTCCGGGGAGATGGGCGTTTGTGCCATCTCGTGATGGAGAAAAATCTCCACGTCTTTGGGTGCCTCATTGGCGGTAAATACCCGCTCGGTGAAGTTGATGCGCACGGCGTTGGAGAGCGACTCCTTGTAGGTAAAGGTGCGGTAGCCAAACGCTGCCGAGAAGGCATCGAAGTCTTCTGCTGAGGTCAGGGGAAACCCTCTGAACAGCAGCACACCGCTTTCTGTCAGATGAGCCTGCAAGGCGGGCAGGTGCTGTGTGATCCAGTCAAGGCTGGCAGTCAGGCTGGTGATCCCGGCGGGGCAGGGAATCACCAGCGGAAAGGTCGAACCGCCGCAGTTGATCTGCCCGGCAAGTGCCTGCGTGGGCACGGAAACAGTGGACATGGTGCGCTCCTTATCCCATCAGATCAGTCGTAGATGGGATAGAAGGTGTTGAAGGCCGCCTCACAGAACTGCGCCGGGTCGTTAAAGCGACGGTGACAGTTGAGGGCTGAAATGGCCTGCATTTCCGCATCATCCAGAGCGAAGTCAAATAGCGCGAGGTTTTCCTTCAGGCGTTCGGGCTTGCTGGTTTTGGGAATGATAGAAGTGCCCCGCTGGATGCCCCAGCGCAGCACGACCTGTGCCGGGGTTTTGCCCAGCCGTACTGCCGCCTGTTTGACCGCGGGCTGCTCCAGCACGGAATCCTGCGCACCGGCCATATTCAGCTCCAGATAAGACAGTGCGCCCAGCGGTGAAAATGCGGTGACTTCCATCCCGTACAGCTTGGCCATACGGATGAGGTTTTCCTGAGTCAGGTAAGGGTGTGATTCGATCTGCAGCACGCTGGGCTTGATGCTGGAATAGGCCATCAGGTCATGCAGCAGGCCTGTGGTGTAGTTACAGATACCGATTTTTTTCACCAGCCCCTCGACCACCAGCTCTTCCATGGCCTTCCAGGTTTCGTGCAGGGGCACGGGGGCAAACTCAATACGTGGCTCGGCCGCTTCCGGCTCGAAGAACCAGGCCGGAGGATAGCGCTTTTCAAAAGGCACATAGGCCTGTGCGATGGGAAAGTGGATCAGGTAGAGGTCAAGGTAGTCCAGCTGCAGGTCTTGCAGGGTACGCATCAGCGCCGGGCGGACATGCTCTTTGGCATGGTAGGTGTTCCACAGTTTGGAGGTCACCCACAGGTCTTCGCGCTGACACAGGCCATCGGCCAGCGCACGGGCAATCCCTTCGCCAGTCTGCTGTTCGTTGCCATAGTCACAGGCGCTGTCGAGGTGGCGATAGCCAGCCTTGATGGCCTCATAAACGGTATCTGCACAGAGTTCGTTGGGGACTTTCCAGAGACCAAAGCCGACGGGAGGGATGGAGCGTTGGGCGTTTGACATAGTTATTGTCCTTATCGTCGGCAGGCAGAGGCCGGAGACGATGGATGAAAGATACGCTGCTTGTCTTATATAAGACAAAAGATGATGCAGGCAGGAGGAGAAACTGTCAACGTCCATCGTGTGCCGGGCAGAAGGATATGCTGCTGCGCATCGGCATGAGCCAGCAGCAATACCAGCGTATTGAGAGCGGTCAGGATGTCCGCTTGAGTACCTTGCTGTGCGTGCTGGCAGGGATGGTTCTTGAGCTACGTATCCCGTCGTGAACCGGCTGACCTTCACGTCATGAGGTCAGCTCCCCCAGTTGCTCCAGTGAATTGATATTGTCCAGACGGCTGTCGTCTTCCGGGATATCCAGCGGTTGCACGTCCAGCGTCAGCAGCACGCGCATCAAACTGCGCTGGCCTTCATTCCAGGCGGTTTGCAGTGCCGGGAAATAGCCTTTGGGAATGACAGAAAACATCGGTTGCCACTGGTTGCCCTGACGTAGCATGACGGCGGCAGAGGTGCGTCTGCCTGTCAGCATCAGTTCATTGATCAGGGTAGAGTCGACTCCCGGTGCATCACAGGGCAACAGTACGCAGCGGTCGTGGCGGGCGATGGCCATGCCCGCGATGACGCCCGCCAGCGGGCCGGGAAAGCCAGACTCGGCATCGCCGATAATCTGGTCGGAATAGCGCAGATATTCACGTCGGTTGCGGTTGCAGGAGATGATCAGATCATCGGTAAAGGGGCGAATCGTATCGTGGATGTGTCGAATCAGCGGTTTGCCCTGCCAGACCACCAGGCCTTTGTCGGCTCCTCCCATTCGGCTGCCTTGTCCACCGGCCAGCACAAGAAAAGAAAATGCATGCTTCATAGAGTGTCTGCCGCTAGTCAGTTGAGGAACGAGGCGAGAGAGTAGCAGCTTATAGTGGGCTCGCCTCAGCATGGAAAAGGAATCTCGTCTAGACTCCGTACATCATGGGTAATGAGGGTGAAACCATGGAAAATCCATCCCCCGAGCCGATTCCGCATGAGCATGTCATTAAATTGGTGAAAAACGGCTCCCGTCAGTCACTTATATTGCCAGAGAGCTTCAACTTCGACAGCGACGAAATCTTCGTCAGCCGTAATGAACAGACCGGCGATGTGATTCTCTCCAGCCATTCCGGTGATCGCACCATCGAGGCGCTGCTGCAACTGGTACGCAAGCTCGAACACGAGTCAGACAGTCAGCGCCGCAAGGGCAAAAATACCCCCACTATTAATACCAACACCGAGGAAAAGGACGCCTGAACCGCCGCGGCGGGTGGGTTGCTGGCGCTGTTGTACGTCCATTGGTCGGTAGCCACAGAGCAGGGGCTGGACGCCGTGAGCGTAGTGGGTCAGCATGGCGCTTTCCTGCCGCACCGGGATACGCTCCCGTTGCAGCAGACGCCATATTCCCTTGTCGATGCCCTTGCCGAAGGAGCCTGCATGACTGCTATCGTCCGCTCAGCGTTGTTTGTCCCCGGAAGCCGCCCCGAGCGCTTTGCCAAGGCACTGGCCACCGGTGCTGATGCCGTCATTGTTGATTTTGAAGACGCTGTTGAAGACCACCTGAAAGAGCAGGCCCGTCAGAATCTGTCTGACTTTCTTCAGCAGCAGCCGGATGCAAAAGTATGGGTGCGCATCAACGGCGCTGGTCACCCCGAACAGGCAGCCGATCTGGCATTCTGTGCCGCCCAGGCGGGGATTGCCGGGGTGCTGCTGCCCAAGGCTGAAACTGCAGAACAGGTTCAGACAGCGACGGCCATTGGCAAACCGGTGTGGGCGCTGATCGAAAATGCCAAAGGGTTGCTGGCGGTGCCAGCGATGGCTGCGTGCCCCGGCTTGCAGCGCCTGAGCTTTGGCGGGCTGGATCTCGGGCTGGACATTGGCATGGCCAACGGCACTCCGACTGCAGCCATGGTGTATGACCAGATTCGCCTGACGCTGCTGCTGCACTCCCGTGTCAATGGCTTACAGCCGCCTCTCGATACCGTCTATCCCGCTTTTGATGATGCCGAAGGGTTCACTGCCAACGTGCGCCATTGCCGGGATATGGGGCTGGTGGGTGGCCTGTGCATTCACCCTAAACAGGTCGCCGTAATGCATGAAGCCCTGAAACCTGCCGAAAGCGAGCTGGACTGGGCTCGCCGTGTGGTTGAAGCCTCAAAAAGCGGTGCCGCTGCCTATCAGGTCGATGGCCAGATGGTGGATGCGCCAGTACTTGGCCGGGCACGGCGGATACTGGCGATGGTGGGGGAATAACATCACTATTCTGTACGTCAGTATTCTGCGGAATGTCTTCTGAATATCGCTCTTATGCTTAGTGAGGTGAGAGCGCGTATTTCTCGTACTCTTTCACAGTGGATCGTGAGGAGCAGTTTCTATGCCGTCGTGGCGGTGTTCAGAGACTGGTTACTGGAGCGGATGGCGGGTTAACCAGCCACCCATGCTGCGTTCGCTGACCCCAGTGGCCCGGCCGGGTAATCCCAGCGCATGGTTAATGGCTCAGTGGCTGCAGAACTGACTGTCACAGGGTCGAAGCGGAGCGGCGCCTGCAGACGCCGGGCCGGGCCCCAGGAAGTCTGTTCGACATGATGCTGCAGATCATCCTGATGCTCGGGTGCCAGCGGTGGTCTGGTGTGGCAGTTGGTGCCGGCACATAGCAGCAGGCGGGCGGTGCGCGCCAGTGATGCCCGCGACTCACAGCCGACGCCGTGTTGCAGACGTTCAGTCAGTCCACGAATGGCCGCCGTGGCGAGCAGGTAGCCGGTAGCGTGATCCAGCGCCTGCACCGGCAGTGGCTGAGGGCGGTTCGCGCCTGACAGACGCATGCCTGCCTCAGCGATGCCGCTGCTCATCTGAACCAGACTGTCGAAACCCCGGCGCTTACTCCAGGGCCCCGTCCAGCCGTAGGCATCCAGACAGATGTCTACCAGTGCGGGGTTGAGTTCACGTCGTTTGCTGGCGCCCATGCCCAGTCTTTCCAGCGCTTCGGGTCGATAGCCGTGAATCAGTACGTCGGCCTCCGCCAGCAATTGCTCAAACCGATGACGATCATCGGGCTTGCGCACATCCAGCCGCGCACAACGCTTACCCAGCGTCACCTCCGGCGCAACGCTGACCTCATCCCAGTCTGGCGGATCAATACGCAGCACATCGGCACCGAAACCGGCAAGAAAGCGAGTGGCGATGGGGCCTGCCAGAATTCGTGTCAGATCCAGCACCTTTATCCCCGCGAACGGACGACTGGGGTCACCCATCTTGTCCGCCAGTGCTGAACGGGACGCCTGAGTGTGAGCATGAGTATGCAACGCCCGGTGCAGCACCGGCTCCTGCTGCACGGCGGTTCCCTGAGCGTGCATTGCCCAGTCATCGCTCGAACGCATCTGTGCCGCACATCCACCGGCCTGCACAATGGCGCTTTCCAGCTCGGCGCCGTACCAGCCCGCGACAACTGCTGCCACGGTGTCGCGTTCGGCTTCGCAGCCCAATACCTGTAAGGCGGCGTGGCGATGATGGGCGGCGTTGGTGTGGAGGCGAATCCAGCCATCCTTGCAAGGGTAGTCACCAGCAATAGCATCCCAGGCAGGGGGCAGTTGCCATCCTTGTGGACGCAGCGAGGTGGCAAACCACAGGGAAGCCAGACGCTGATCGATCTGTACCCGATGGCGCAGATCAAATCGGCGCTGGCTCCACTCCGCAATAGCCAGACCTGCTGCTGCGATGGACCCACTGGCCAGTTCGGTGACCGCAAAAGGGGAGGCAAGCTGACCTTCACCCACGAGCTGGACCTGCTCCATGAAGGCGTGATCGCCGCCTGCTGCCAGCCACATGTTCCGCAGGAAAAAGTGAAAGGGAGTCTGCATGGTGCAGTCCTTTTGATGGCTTGTTGTTGCACCTGAATTGATAAAGCCTGTTGGGGTTTAGCAGCAACAGGACGATGGTAGTATTTGGCCGTCAAACAGGGCGAACTTGGACGAAAGGATGAGAGATTCAGACAGTGATGATCAGCGTTTTTGCCGTTTGCCGTTTCCTGTGGGCTGAAAACGCGCTAGGTGATGTGCTTCTCAGGGCACGCGCGTCAGGGCTGGAGAAGATGCCGCGATCTACCAGACCTATGTGGTGGGGCGCTTCAGGCGACTGGTGCCGCAGCAATAGCAGCCTCCTGCTGGCAGCCAATACTGCGTAAATAAGCACAGAACATATCCGCCATAGCATCCGCATAGGTGATGATCTCCTCATCGGTACGGTGGCTCTCCGAGAAGTCTTTGGCGCTCGCACTCAGGGTGGATTTGATCAGCTCTGCGGCGATTGCTCGTGCCCTGTCGGTGGCTTCGGGTAGGGCTTCCAGCATGAAGGTGCTGACGATGTTTGCCCCGGCGGCTCTGGCTTGCTGGGCTTCCGGCGCATCACGGTAAAGCGGCGCGGCATCGCTCAGGGCGACCCGCATTTCTGCTTCCTCGCACTCCGAGCGGACAAAGGCATGTACCAGCGCCCGCAGACGCTGCAAGGGCGGTTGCTGCGTATCCTGCAGCAGGCTGCGCAGCAGTTCGCTGGTCTGCTGCCATTCATCGTGCTGCAGACGAAACAGGATGGCAGCCTTGTTGGGAAAATACTGATACAGCGAGCCGATGCTGACACCCGCCCGTTCCGCGACTCGTGCCGTGGTAAAACGCTGAGCACCTTCCTTCTGCAAAACCTGAATAGCAGCTTCGAGAATGGTGGCTACCAGCTCGTTGGAGCGGGCCTGTTTGGGCTGTTTACGTGAGGAAATCTGCGGGCTGCGGCGTGAGGGCATAGTGGGGGCGGCCAATGCGAATACTAAAATGTGAGTAATCAGTCGTATTCTAGTCAGGCACCGCGGCGCGCTCAAATCCCTGTTTGGAGCATGATAATGACGACTCTCACTACATCCCCTGTTGCAGCTTTGCTGACGCGCCTGTTTCGTCAGGCCGAGGCCAGCGCCGCTGAGCTTGAGCACCTTGTCACCGCCATTCCTGAAGCAGAGCAGGCGCGGCTGATGCAAAGCAAAACCGAATATCGTGACCTTTATGGCCAGCTCAGGGATTTCCCTCTGGCGGTATCGCCCGAAACCGGGCAGCTGCTGTACATGCTGGCACGCAGCTGCAACGCCCGCAGCATTGTCGAGTTTGGAACCTCCTTTGCCATTTCCACCCTGCATCTGGCTGCCGCCCTGCGTGACAACGGTGGCGGCAGGCTGATTACCTGCGAGTTTGAGCCTTCCAAGGTCGAACAGGCGCGGCGCAATCTGCAGGAAGGCGGTGTGCTGGATCTGGTGGACATTCGCGAAGGCGATGCCCTGCACACCCTGCGTCACGATCTGCCTGAGCAGATCGACCTGTTACTGCTGGACGGCGCCAAGGGGTTGTATCCCGACATTCTCGCCATGCTGGAAAGCAGGCTGCGCTCCGGTGCGCTGATCATCGCCGACAATGCAGACTACAGCCCTGACTATCTGGCACGGGTGCGCGATGTCGCCGCAGGCTACCTGTCGGTACCCTTTGCCGATGATGTCGAGCTGTCGATGCGCATTGGCTGATCGGATGGGGCGGCCATTGGCGTTCGGCAATGGCCGCCTATTGACGAGATGGTGAACAGGTTCTGAAGGTTAGTACCCACCGTTCACCATCCGCCGCAGTGCCAGCGGATTAGCCTGCTGCAGGGCCTCGGGCAGAGCGGTATCAGGGATATCCTGATAACACACCGGGCGCAGGAAGCGTTTGATCGCCGCTGAACCTACCGAGGTGGTTCGGCTGTCAGAGGTCGCCGGGAACGGCCCGCCGTGCACCATGGCATGGCAGACCTCGACGCCGGTAGGGTAGCCGTTAGCCAGAATGCGCCCGGCCTTGAGTTCGAGAATATCCAGCAAGGCTGACAGCAAGGCGGTATCAGCACCCTGTTGTAATTGCAGGGTAGCCGTTAGTTGCCCTTCAAGATGCTCAGCGATCCTGAGCATTTCTGCTTCATCCCGGCATTTGATCAGCAACGAGCTGGAGCCGAATACTTCCATCCCCAGCACATCCGGTTCAGCCAGAAAGGCTTCCGCTGTGGTGCTGAACAGTGCCGCCTGACACTGGTTAGGCCCTGTTGCTTCAAGACCACGGGCTAGGGTGTCGACCTGAGGCTGAGCCGCCAGCGTACTCACGCCCTCGCTATAGGCCCGGCAGATACCGGGGGTCAGCATGGTGGCGGGCGAACTGCTGGCCAGCGCCTGCTGGGCACCGTCGATAAAGCGCTGTAAGCCGTCGCCTTCGATGGCTACCACCAGTCCGGGATTGGTGCAGAACTGCCCGGCTCCCATCAGCAGAGAACCTGCGAAACCTTGCGCCAGACTGTCGGCGCGTTGCTGTAACGCAGCGGGTAACAGAAACACCGGGTTGATACTGCTCATCTCCGCATAGACTGGTATCGGCTCCTTGCGGTTGGCGGCGACTCGCATCAGCGCGGTGCCCCCTGCGCGGGAGCCGGTAAAGCCAACGGCCTTGATGGCAGGGTGGGCAACCAGCGCCGTGCCGACCTCCTGACCTGAGCCGTACAGCATGGAGAACACCCCTTCATGGAGATCACAAAGGCGGACCGCCTGACGGATCCCATGAGCGACCAGCTCGGCTGTGCCGGGGTGAGCGGAATGCGCCTTGACCACCACCGGTGCACCGGCTGCCAGTGCAGAGGCGGTATCGCCACCTGCGACGGAAAACGCCAGTGGAAAGTTACTGGCACCGAACACAGCGACCGGCCCAAGCGGCACCTGACGCTGACGCAAATCGGGGCGAGGCAGCGGCGTACGCTCCGGCAGTGCCGGATCGATACGGGCATCCAGCCAGTCGCCTGCGCGCACCACCTCGGCGAACAGGCGCAACTGCCCGACGGTACGACCCCGTTCGCCTTCAAGGCGGGCACGGGGCAAACCAGTCTCAGCCATGGCACGGACAATCAGCTCATCCCCGAGCGCCAGAATCTGCTCAGCGATCTGTTCGAGAAATGCGGCGCGCTGGGCAAGACCGGTGCGGCGGTAACTGGCAAAGGCCTGCGAGGCCAGCTGGCAGGCGTGATCGACATCGGCACTGTCACCCCCCCCGTAGGCAGGTTGCAGCGTTTCGGCCGTGGCCGGGTTGATGGCATGGATGGCAGCCCGTTGCCCGACCACCCGCCGGGCACCGATATACATGGCTCCGGTCAGGGTGTGCTGGGCTGATGATAGGGTCGTCATGGCGAAATTCCTCCGGCACTAGGCAGCAGATCAGGGGGAGCGCCAGTGGCGCTCCGGAAAGGTTCAGTTGAGGTGTGCACGTATGTGTTTGGCTATTCAGCCAGATGAGGTTCGGTCAGATCAGGCGCCGTCAGCAGGCATCAGGCGATACCAGTGGCAGGCGTTGCGCCAGAGAATGTCGTCCCGCGCCATTGGGGCCGTCAGGGCAATGGCTTCCTCAATCATTGCCAGCCAGTCGGCATAGCTGACCTGAATGCCCGCCACCGGGAAGTTGCTGGCATACAGGCAACGCTGCGGCCCGAACAGGCGGATGGCGTCACACAACAGCTGCAGGTTTTGTCGTCTGTCCCACGCCTGCAGCGGCGTACCCAGTTCCGACAGTTTGATGCAAACGTTCGGATTGGCGGCCAGCGCCGTCAGACCGGCGTGCCACTGCTCTAGGCCCTCCGGGCTGCGGTCCCACGGTAAGCCGGTGTGATTGAGGATCACCCTGAGGTCAGGGTAATCCTGCAGGGCCTGAGCAGCTTCCTGCAGATGCCAGGCGGGCACCCGCAAATCCCAGCTCAGGCCGCGCTCCTGCAACAGCTTTAACCCTGACAGCCAGTGAGCATCCTGCAGGCTGCCCGGCTGGTTCAGCACGCTTTCCCTGTGCTGGGGGCGGCTGGCGGTCACGGGTTTGGCTCGTACTCCGCGAAACAGCGGCGACTCGCACTGGGCATCAAGCACCGCAGCACAATGCTCCTGACCAAAAGGTGCCCAGCCGACATGCGCGCTGGGTAAGCCCTGCTGCGCAGCCAGCCCGGTGATCCAGCGGGTTTCTGCCAGCGTCTGCACGCGTTCCACCTCTGCCTCACAATGCACGCTGCCGATCAGGCGGTAGCCAGCGGGCACAGTGGCACGCAGCTCATCAGGCAGCACCGGGCGACAGATACTGCGGTAGTCGCCAAGGAAAAAGTGCGGATCATACTGGTCGCTCAGCCAGGGGTAGTGAATGTCTGCCAGCGCCCAGAAATGATGGTGGCAGTCGATCAGAGGTTGCTCGCCAGAATGGCTGATCGCAGACAAGGTCATAGACGTTGATTCCCCACGTTATGCACGACAAGCGTTCAGGACAGCCGCAGCAGGCACGACACATCGGGCTCTGCCAGAGTATCGAAGAAGCGCACGAACTGGCCGCTGTGCAGATCAAGAATGCCGATCTGATCGCCCTTGAACGAGACAAAAGCCAGCTCACCATTGGGGTGGAAACTGATGGCGATGGGGCGGTGCGGCAGGGTAATGGTGCCGAGGCTGTTGAGCTGCTCATCAAACACCGACAGGGAGCTTTCACCGTAGTTGGTGGTCAGCAGGCGGCCGGTCGGGTCGCGATATACCCGGTTCGGGTCTTCACCGGTACTTGCCGTACCAACAATCTGCAGGCTCTCGGTGTCGATGGCGACCAGCGTATTGTCCAGACGGTTGGTAACAAACAGCCGCGTCTCATCCACGGACAGGCAGTTACCTTCGGGCTTGCGGCCGGGGTACATAGGAACGGGGGCAAACAGCGGATCATGAGGTTTGATCTTGGTGACGGTATTGCTCAGCAGGTTGATGCCGTAAGCGGTTTCGCCATCGCGGCTGAGGGCGAACAGATGGGTCTTGTAACCACCGGAAGGCACTGCCCGGTCGGCAGCCACGGCGTTACGGGGCTGATCAAATATCAGCAGAGTGGAATGCCCTTCGCTCATGGCATACAGGCGATCCTGCTGATCCATGGCCAGCCCGTGAATCCGGTAAAACGGCCAGGTGCTCAAGGTATGAACATGTTCACCCTTGTGCAGATCAATAACGAAAACCGAACAGCCACCCTGATCACCGACGCAGTCAGCGCCGAGGATGCCGTAATGGCCGACGTAGGCAAATTCCTGTTTGCTGTCGACGACAAACTCGTGGGGATAGTTGGGCAGACGGATATGCTTCAGCGCCTTGCCGCTCTGCACGTCATAAAGACTGACGGTATGGGCACATTTCTGATTGAGCAGCAGAACATCGGTAGCCATGGTGATGACCTCGGCAAGAGGCCCGGCACTTCAGGTGCCGGGCAGTTAATCGGACAGGCAGTAACCGTTCAGAACGCGTTGACTATCTCTGCTTTTTTCAGCCTTTCTCGGCATTCAGCACGGCATTCAGCATCTCGTCGCCGTTATCCTTGATGTAGCTGTCCCAGGTGGGTTTGACGATGGCCTGAAAGGGCGCGGTATCGATATGCTCTTCCACTTCCAGCCCGGCGCTGCGCAGATCCTTGATGATCTGCTGCTCCTGCTGCTGGTTCAGCTCACGCTGATACTGACCGGCCTCCTGAGCGGACTGGACGATGGCCTGCTGGTAGGCCGGACTGAGCGATTTGAACTTGTCCTGATTCATGACCATGATCAGCGCGGTGTACGCCTGATTGGTCAGCGACAGGTATTTCTGCACTTCGTAGAACTTGCTCGACCAGACGATGCCGATGGGGTGGTCCTGAGCATCCACGGCTCCGGTTTCCAGGGCGGTGTACAGCTCGCCGATTGGCATGGGGATCGGGTTGGCGCCCAGTAATGAGAAGGCCTGAATCAGCGACTTGTTGGAGTTGGTGCGCATTTTTAGACCTTTGACATCATCCGGGGTACGGATCGGATGCTTGGAGTTGGTCATGGCGCGGAAGCCGACTTCCCAGTAAGCCAGCCCTTTCAGGCCGCTGTCGTCGAGCAGGGTCAGGGCATCCTGCCCGACCTTGCCATCCAGCACCTTATAGGCCTGATTGCGGTCACCGAAAATATAAGGCAGATCAAACACCGCCAGCTTGGGGGCCAGCCCGGCAAAGTTGGGGTTGCCGGACAGTTCCATGTCGATGGTTCCGGCTCGCACCCCGGAAATCATCGCCTGATCATTGCCCAGTACCCCGTTACCAAAGATCTTTACTTCCACTTCTCCCTGAGTGCGCTCCTTCACCAGCTCGGCAAATTTTTCCGCTGCTTTCTGCTGGGTATCTGTCACCGGCGCCGCATGAGCCAGTTTCAGCATGGTGGCAGCCTGGGCACTAATGCCCATGCCGAGGCCAATGGCCAGTGCCAGGCTACTTAAAGTCAGGGTGCGCAGGGCAGAGTGTTGTTGTTTCATAGTGATAGTCCTTTCTGGTTGTACTTGTTTTGGCAAAGGAGGAGAGATCAGTGACCGTGGTTTAGCCAGTGACCTCGGTTTAGTCATCGTGAACGGTTTGGTCATCGTTAATGTTCAATGGGCCAGCCATTTGGCGGGCACGGTCACCAGCTCCGGCACGATAACGAAGAGCAGCAGAATACCGACGTAAGCCAGCAGGAAGGGGGCGACACCACGCACCGCCTCCTCAAACCGGATACGACCGACGCCGCAGATAACGTTGAGCACATTGCCCACCGGCGGGGTGATCAGCCCGATGGAGCAGTTCAGTACCATCATGATGCCGAAGTACACCGGGTCGATGCCGGCCAGCTTCACCAGCGGCATGAGGATGGGCGTCAGCACCAGAATGGTGGGGGTCAGATCCATCACCATGCCGACCAGCAGCACCACGCCCATGATCGCCAGCATCAGCAGGCGCGGGCTGTCCGTCAGCGGACCAAGCACATCGGCGACCATCATCGGCAGCTGCGCCACACTGATCAGCCAGGAAGCGACCATGGCCGAGGCCACCAGAAACATCACCACGGCGGTATTGCGTGCCGCTTTGGTCAGCACCTCAAACATCTGCTTGGCGCTCAACTCACGATAGACCAGCGTCGAAATCAGGATGGCGTAGACCGCAGCGACCACGGCTGCTTCGGTGGGGGTGAAAATACCAGTCTTGATACCACCGATAATCACTACCGGCAGCAGCAGGGCCCAGACACTGTCTTTCAGGGCATTGATACGCTGACGATTGCTGGCTTTCGGAGCGATGGCAATGTCTTCGCGGCGGGTCAGCATCGACCAGATAAACACCAGAGTGATGCCCATCAGAAGACCCGGCACGATGCCAGCGAGGAACAGCTTGGTGATAGATATCCCCCCGGCGACGCCGATAATGATCAGCGGAATGGAGGGCGGAATGATCGGCGCAATAATGCCCCCTGCCGCCAGCAGACCGGCAGATCGCCCGACCGGGTAGTTGGCCTCGCGCATCATTGGCAGCAGGATACTGGCCAGTGCTGCGGCGTCGGCAACGGCAGAGCCTGACAGACTGGCCATGACGATGGCAGCGAAGATGGCGACAAAGCCCAGCCCGCCTTTCTTGTGGCCGACAAACATCATCGCCAGATTGACGATCCGTTTGGACAGCCCACCCTGCGCCATCACCTCACCGGCCACCAGAAAGAAGGGGATGGCCAGCAGGGTGAAGCTGTCGGCACCGTCCACCAGGTTCTGGGCCAGAATCTGGGTATTGAACAGGTCAAGGTGCAGCATCAGCACCACTGCGCTGACCAGCAGGGCAAAGGCGATAGGCAGGCCAAGGCCGATGGAGCCAAGCAGGGAGCCTAAAAACAGGGCGATAGTCATGGGCGCACCTCCCGGCAGCGTGCCTGGGTAAGCAGGGATTCAGGCAAAAACTGACCTATCAGGCGGCACAACAACTGCAGGCTCATCAGTACCCCTGCGACCAGACCGGCCAGATAGAACACACCAATGGGGATGTCGCTGATGGGAGACAGGTTGCGCCAGTTCAGCACGGTCTGCTTGTAGGCGCCGATCATCAGCATCAGGGTACATCCCAGCATCATCAGCAGGGCGGCGATGCGCACCAGCTTCTTCAGCGTCGCTGGCAGCATGTCAACCAGTGTGCCGACTTCCAGATGTTCATTTTTTTGCAGTGCGACAACGGCACCGAGAAAGGTCAGCCAGACGAAGATATAGCGCGACAGCTCGACCGTGATGGAAATACCACTGTTGAAGCCGTAGCGCAGGACGACATTGATGAAGACCAGAACGATCATCACCGTCAGACCGGCTGCCATCAGCAGATTAAGGAATTGTTCCAGGCGTAACGCCAGACGAGCGAAATACAGCATGATAGCTCCACACCTCTAATCCGGGGGCGATGGCTGCCTGCGGCCGCCATCGCCGGTTCATCATTGCTGACGGGAACTGGCCAGCGCCTGCTCAAAAGCGCTGACCACAGCCGGGTCCAGTCGCTCGGTATAGCGCTTGGTCAGGGGCTGCAGAGCGTCGCGCATGCGCTGACGTTTGCTGGCTGATACGTCGTTGATGGTCATGCTTTGCTTGAGTTCATCCAGCAGCTTGCTATTCAGCTCGCGGCTGGTCTGGCGCTCATAGACCGTGGCTTCATCGGCTGCTTCATGAATGGCCTGTCGCTGAGCATCGGTCAGCTGCTTCATGAAATTGTAGGAGGCCAGCAGTACCAGCGCATCATAGGCATGGGCGGTCTTCGACAGATATTTCTGCACCCAGTCGGCCATGGCGGCGGGGCTGTTGAATACCAGTACGCCCAGTGTCAGGGTACTGCGGGTAAGCGTGCGAAGTGTGGAGTGTGTTTTCATTATTGTGATCCTGTATTCGCTTGCGTAGAGGCCAGATGCGCACTTGCAGGGTGCGCGTCCCGCCTCAAAAACCATGTCACCTCTAGCAGGTCGTTGAAAATCTATCTCGATAACGTTTTTCAACAACCGGCTAAGAGCATGTCTCCGTCAGAGCATTTCGACACCGACGACATTGCCAGTCTGCTCAGCCTGCTGCAGAGGGTTGCGCAGTGGGCGACCAAAACTGGGCAGTTCAATCTCGAAACGATCACCCTGCTGTGTCCTGATGCCATCGGCGAAGCTCAGGGTGGCGGTGCCGAAAAAGTGCACATGAACATCGCCGGGCCGACAGAACTGGCGGTACTTGAAGTGGTGGTGCTCCAGATTGGCCAGCGAGTGGGCCATGTTGTCTTCGCCGGTGAGGAAGGGCTTGCGCCAGATGACCTCGCCGTTGCGGACAATACGGCTTTCGCCTTGCAGATGACGCGGTGCCTCACCCAGCCATAACTCCGGGCCGAAGCTGCAGGCACGTAGTTTGGAGTGCGCCAGCCACAGGTAGTTGCCCCGTTCGGTCACGTGGTCGGAAAACTCGTTACCCACGGCGAAGCCGATGCGGTAGGGCGTGCCGTTGTCACCGATGACATAGAGGCCCACCAGCTCTGGCTCTTCACCTGCATCGAGGGCAAAGCCGGGGCTGGGCAGAGGGTGCTCGGGGGCGATGACGATGTCGCCGTCGCCCTTGTAGAACCATTCAGGCTGAGCGCCAATCTGCCCTGCAGCGGGCTTGCCGCCTTCCACGCCCAGCTTGAACATCTTCATGGAATCGCTCAGCTCGGCATCGTCCTTGTCCAGTTTGGCATGCATGGCGTCACGGGTGTCTGCACTGCCCAGATGGGTCAGGCCGGTGCCGCTGACCAGACAGTGCGCGGCATCGGGATGGGTCAGCGGTGGCAGCAGCAGGCGCAGGTCGAGTAGCTGGTGGTAGTCCAGCAGTTCATGGCTGAGATGACGGTGGATCATGTCCTGCAGGCTGATACCTTCGGCAATGGCGGCACGGGCCAGCGCATAGGTCCCCCCGTCAAACTCCACCAGCCGAACCTGAATGGCGCTTTCCACCACCGCCGCGCGCAGACCACGGCTGTGCTTGAGTTGAATCAGGCGCATTGCTGGCTCCTTACTCGATGATGTTGAACTGGTCGAGGTACTTGTCGGACAGGGTCAGGCCCAGACCGGGCAGGTGTTCGTCCAGATCGATAAAGCCATTAACGGGCTCGGGGTCGCCTTCAAAGATGTAGTAGAACAGCTCGTTACCGACTTCGACGTCATGCACCGGGAAGTATTCGGACATCGGCGAGGCCAGGGTCGACATGGTCAGATGGTAGTTGTGCATCTGCCCGGCGTGGGGGATAACCGGCACGCTGTAGGCTTCGGCGAGGGCGTTGATCTTGTGGGCAGCGGTAATGCCGCCGACGCGGTTGGTGTCGTACTGGATGACTGAGACCGCGCCCTTGTCCAGCAGCTGCCGGAAACCGTAGGAGGTGAATTCGTGTTCACCGCCGGAAATGGGGATGTTGGTCAGCCTGTTCAGTTCGGCATAGCCGTCAATGTCATCGGCGATGACCGGCTCTTCCAGCCAGCGGGGTTCAAATTTTTCCAGCTTGGGCAGCATGCGCTTGGCGTACTCAAGGTTCCAGCCCATGTAGCATTCCAGCATCAGGTCCACATCGTCACCGATCACTTCACGCACCGCCGCGACGCTGTCGAGGTTTTTGCGCATGCCGACAGGGCCGTCCTTGGGGCCGTAGCCAAAGCGCATTTTCACCGCCTTGAAGCCCTGATCCATATAACGCTGAGCTTCGCGCTGCATTTCATCCAGATCAGTGCGGTATAGCTTGGAGGCATAGCAGGGGATTTTTTCCTTGGTGCGCCCCCCCAGCAGCTTGAACACCGGGCGGCCTGTGGCCTTGCCCATGATGTCCCAGAGGGCAATATCAATCGCGGAGATCGCGGCCATGGCCACGCCTTTGCGGCCCCATGCCAGCGTCGAGCGGTACATGCGCTGCCACAGGTATTCGTAGTCGAACGGGTCCTGATTGAGCACCAGCGGGGTGAGGTACTGATCAATGATGGCCTTGGCGATGCGTGGCGCCAGCGCGACGTTGCCGATGCCGACCACGCCTTCGTCTGTCTCTACTTCCACCACCGTCCAGCCGTGGAAACGGAAGGTGCCCATGGAATCACCACGGTCCCAGAGCTGGTCCATGGCGTTGGAGCAGAAGTGTGCCTGTGGCGGAACGGTCTTACCTTTCCATTCGAATACGCGGGCACGCACTTGGGTGATTTTCATCTTGGCTTTCTCCAGAAGTCGTTATTTTTGTTGCTGTGTCTTCACAAGGTTGGCTATTAACAAATCGGCTTTGCTGGCCGCTTTCAGCCGCGGGTCTGGGCGCGGTAACTGGCACCCATGCGGCAGGCAATGGCAAAGGCATTTTCCATGGCCTGCACACTGGCCTTGTTGCTACCGGCAATGTCATAGGCGGTGCCGTGGGCCGGGGTGGTAATAGGGACCGGCAGACCACCCTGTACGGTGACGCCTTTTTCAAAGCCGAGCAGCTTGATGGCGATCTGGCCCTGGTCGTGGTACATGGTGACGATGGCGTCATACTGGCCATCCCGGGCTTTGAGGAAGATCGTGTCAGCCGGGAACGGGCCGTTGATGGGCAGCCCTTCATCGTTCAGGGCTTTGACGGCCGGGGCGATGATGTCAATCTCCTCCCGCCCACAGACGCCGCCGTCACCGCCGTGAGGGTTGAAGGCTGCGACGGCCACCCGTGGCTGTGCTACACCTGCGGCGGCCAGTGACTGATAAATCAGGCGGGTGGCCTGCTTGATACGCTCAACGCTCAGATAGCTGGCAACGTCCTTGAGGGGAACGTGTGAGGAAATCCGTGACGTCCACAGACCGCCCAGGGTGTTGAACTCGCAGAAGAAGCCATCAACCTTGAGGTAGTCGGCGAAGTAGTGCAGTTCATCCTCGAAAGGCATACCGGCCTGCTTCATGGCGTGTTTGTTGAGCGGGGCAAAACAGATAGCGTCGATATGGCGCTGGCTGACGGCAGCCAGACACATATCCAGCACTTTCAGTACCGATGCGCCGCCGGAAGCGGCGGCGACACCCACCTGCACATCCTCGGGTTTGACGCTGTCGACAGCAACAAACAGCGGACGGTCGCTGTCCAGTGCCCGCGCCTGTTGCAGGCTTTCGATGGCGAGTGTTTCCACCTTCACGCCGGCAGTTTGCTGTCCGGCTTCCCACACCCAGGGGTCACCGATCAGAACGATATTGGCCTGCTGCAGGGTAGAGGGTTTGCTCAACAGCTTGGCGATCAGTTCAGGGCCAATGCCTGCAGGATCACCCAGCGTCAGGGCTACGGTCGGGCGCAAGTTACTCATTGGGTTACTCCTGTGGTGGGGTAGAGCATGTTGACCAGGGTCATGGGGATCGCCGGGACATAGGTCACCAGCATCAGCACGATAAACAGCACGCCAATCATCGGCAGGTTCACCCGGGCGGTTTTCCACATATCGGTACGGGCGATGGAGCAGGACGTAGCCAGCACCGACGCCACTGGTGGCGTTTGTTGTCCGATAGCCAGATTGAGGGTCAGGATCAGACCGAAATGAATGGGGTCGATGCCGAGCTGCTGGATCAGCGGCAGCACGATGGGCACCACCAGAATGATGGCGGCCGCGCCGTGCAGGAACATGCCCAGCACCAGCAACAGCACGTTCAGCAATGCCAGCACCAGTACCGGATCGGTCGTGATGGAGGTAATTTCCCGCGCCAGTTGCTGCGGCAACTGCATCTCGGTGAGGAAGGTGCCGAGAATGGCGGAGGTGGCGACCAGCAGCATAACCACGGCAGTCTGCACCACGCCGTCGATCACGGCGCGATACAACACCTGCAAATCCATTTCGCAATAGACCAGACCGCCGATCACCAGCGCCGCCAGTACCGCAACACCGGCGCCTTCGGTAGCGGTGACGATGCCGCCAAAGATACCGCCGAGAATGATCACTGGTAGCAGCAGCGCCCAGAATGCCTCGCGGAAGGCTTTGCCCAGCCGGGTCAGGGAGAAGGCTTCCTCACGGGGCAGGTTGTATTTGATGGCGAAGTAGTAGCAGGCCGCAGCCAGTCCGATACCGCCGAGAATGCCCGGCACCACGCCTGCAACGAACAGCTTGACCACCGAGGTATCGGCAATCGCGCCATACAGGATCATCGACAGCGACGGCGGAATGATGATGGCCAGCGATGCGGAAGCGGAGGTGATGGCGGCGGCAAACTCAGGGTTGTAGTTACGCCGTTTCATTTCCGGAATCAGAATCGAACCGGTGGCGGCCACATCAGCTACGGCAGAGCCGGAAATTTCGGCAAAGAACATCGAGACGCCGACATTCACCATGGCCAGACTGCCGCGCACAAAGCCCACTATGGCTGAGACCAGATTGATCAGTCGTTGCGACAGGCCGGTGGTGTTCATCAGTGCGCCAGCCAGAATAAACAGAGGGATAGCAATCAGCGGGAAGCTGGTAGCACCGCTGTACAGGGTCAGCGGGATATTGACCAGCGCATCCCAGCCCTGAGTCAGCCAGGTACCGGCGATGGCCACCACGCCGATAGCGACGGCAATGGGAACATTGATCAGCACTAGTACGAAGATTGCGGCAATAACCAGAAGCAGAGTCATGGACGTACCTCCCAGGCCTGATGCAGGGTCAGACCTTCTTCGGCCAGACGGATGGCCTCCTCGATGGCTTCATGCTCACTGTCGACGCCCTGACGCATCTTGTGCCAGGCATCCGGCATACTTAGCAGCTCACAGAGGATGAACAGACTGGCACTGACGGGAATCACCGACTGGGTAAAGCTCAGGTTGATCCACGGCAGGGAGACCAGATTGTCCCACGCCAGCACGTTGAGTACGTCATAGCCAAATTTAGCGATAATCGCAAAGAAGCCAATGACGATCAGTTCCGACAGGACGAACAGCAGTGAGCGCAGTGGCGCCGGTGCTTTGCTGACAATGCCGGGACAGCCCAGATGTGCGCGCTTCAGGGCTGCCAGACTGGCACCGTAGAAGCTCAGCCAGGCCAGCCCGATAGAGGCGACTTCGTCATACCAGGTGAAAGCGCTGCCCAGCATACGCAGCAGTACTGCCGCCAGCACGATGGCGGTCAGCCCCAGCAGCAGGGCGACAGTGAAGCCTTCCAGCAGGTACTCAAACTCCTGGCGCAGTAACTTCAGAGGCGACATGGCGACCCCGTGATGGCAGGAAGACGGAGAAGTGATGAGCGATGCCATGATCACTCACCCGCCAGCGCCATGACGCGGTCAACCAGTTGCTGTCCGCCGTCGACCTTTTCAATAAATTTGGCGTACACCGTTTTGCTTGCGGCAATAACGGCCTGCCGGTCCACCTGATTAATCTGGGTGCCAGCCTGAGTCATGTTGTCCTGCAGTGACTTGTCGAGGCTTTCACCTTTGGCGAAAGACCAGCTTTGTGCCTCGACAGCCACTTCCGTGATCGCGTTCTGTACCTCAGCGGGCAGTTTGTTCCAGCCATCTTCACTGACCGTCAGCAAGATGGGGGAATAGACGTGATTGGAGATCGACAGTTCCTGCAGCTTGGCACCGTTGATATTGCTCAGCGGGTTCTCCTGACCATCGACCATGCCGGTCTGCAAGGCGACAAACAGTTCGGAAGACGCCATGGGAGTCGGGTTGGCTCCCCAGGTGGAGAACATCAGGGTGCGCCATTCGCTCTGTGGGGTACGAATTTTCAGCCCTTGCAGGTCAGCGGGGGTATTAATCGGGCGGCTGTTGGGCGTGCCACTAATGGCGAACACGATTTTGTCTTCGGCGTGGCTGGCGATGCTGCTCAGAGAGAACAGCAGGGCGGTGGTGGCGAGTTTCTTAAGCATTGTCTCGTCCTTATTTTTGTTGTGTTTGGAGGTGGAGTGGCGGTGTCGTCGTTGCGCTTAACCGTCCGTTTGATGCTGTACTGCGATTGGCTCTTATTCCTCATCTGGTTTACTGGTACGTGCACCATACCAGTTGATTAGAGGTTAGTGGACAGGGGATTTATCGTCAAGGAAAAAAATGGCGTTTTTTTAAACACTGGAATGAGAGGTGTGATTGCGTGTCAGCAGGAAGATCACGGGCAGGATGGCAGGATGGCA
>NZ_LAPT01000085.1 GCF_003194385.1 Pokkaliibacter plantistimulans | reverse complement strand
AGAAAGGCTATTCCGTAACGGAGGCCTGTCAGGCGCTGGGGGTCGGCCCTACAGCGCTTCGGCGCTGGATCAAACAGGTGGAACATGAACAGAACGGTGTGGTGCTCTCAGGGAGTCAGGCATTAACCCCTGAGCAGCACCAGATTCAGGAGCTACAAAAGCGTATCCAGCGTTTGGAAATGGAGAAAGAGATACTAAAAAAGGCTACCGCGCTCTTGATGTCGGACGAGATCAAGTTCAGGCGCTGATTCGTTCGTTCAGTGATGACTGGCCTGTCACCCAGTTGTGTGAGCTGTTTGAGCTACCGACATCGACCTACTATGACCGCCAAAAAAGAGCGACGCTACCAGACATTCAACGCATGAACGAACGCGCTCAGGTAAGAGCCTTGTTCGCGGCCAGCCAGGGGTCTGCCGGTGCTCGTACGGTGATGAAGCAGCTGGCCATGCAGGGCGTTGCGATGGGGCGGTACAAGGTCACACGTCTGATGGCGGAAGCCGGTCTCATGAGCCGTCAACCGGGCAAACATCGTTATAAGCAGGCCCGGCAGGCGCATGCGGTTGTTCCGAATCGTCTGGATCGTGCTTTTGATACCGTACAGCCCAATCAGGTGTGGTGTGGCGATATCACCTACATCTGGACGGGTGAGCAGTGGTCCTATCTTGCCGTTGTGATGGACCTTTATGCCCGTCGAGTGGTGGGCTGGGCGATGTCTGCCACTGTAGATACGACGCTGACCTTGCGGGCACTGGAGATGGCTTATCGCTTGCGTGGTCGGCCGCAAGGGGTCATGTTCCACTCCGACCAGGGGTGTCAGTACAGCAGTCTGGAATACCGCCAGCGGCTGTGGCGGTATCGGATGGTTCAAAGCATGAGCCGGCGTGGTAACTGCTGGGATAATGCGCCTATGGAGCGGCTCTTTCGCAGTGTGAAAAGTGAGTGGGTACCGAAGTGTGGATACACCAGCCTGGATCAGGCGATCAAGGATATCGGTGACTACCTGATGAGCTATTACAACGAACAGAGGCCTCATTGCCACAACGGTGGTTTAACCCCGGTGATGAGGGAAAAAGAAGCTAAGAAGCTGTCCGGAAATAGTTGACCACTACACACTTTTCACACTGCGAAAGAGCCGCTCCATAGGCGCATTATCCCAGCAGTTACCACGCCGGCTCATGCTTTGAACCATCCGATACCGCCACAGCCGCTGGCGGTATTCCAGACTGCTGTACTTGACCA
>NZ_LAPT01000084.1 GCF_003194385.1 Pokkaliibacter plantistimulans | reverse complement strand
CGGGCACTGGAGATGGCTTATCGCTTGCGTGGTCGGCCGCAAGGGGTCATGTTCCACTCCGACCAGGGGTGTCAGTACAGCAGTCTGGAATACCGCCAGCGGCTGTGGCGGTATCGGATGGTTCAAAGCATGAGCCGGCGTGGTAACTGCTGGGATACTTAGTCCATTATGCTTTTGAACGTCAGCCTAATCTGACCCGTGCTGGGATTGGCCTACATCACATGCCTTTGCATTGACCTGTCGATTGGGTCCTGACGTTCCCTGGCATTGCCAGGCCTGGCGTTTGTGACCTAATAGGAGCTTTGCACCGCACCCTAAATGTCCTGTCCTGCGCTCAGGATTGGTGATGCGTCCTTGTCAGAGGAGAAGCGCATGAACCATCAGTCGAACGCACACGACGTCATTCTTGGCGTGGATACCCATTTGGATATTCATATAGGTGTTCTGATTAACAGCATGGGTCAGTGGTTGGGAGAGCTCCCGGTTGATACGACGACAACCGGTTACCTCAAGCTACTGACCTGGGCGCAATCGTTCGGCAAACTAACCCGTGCAGGGGTAGAAGGTACGGGGACCTATGGCGCGGGCCTGGTCCAGGTTTTACGGGATTACGGCGTTATCGTGTATGAGGTGAATAGACCCGACCGAAGCCGGAGACGGCTCCAGGGCAAGTCGGATCCGATGGATGCGGAAAATGCAGCCCGTGCTGTTCTGGCCGGTCGGGCAACCGCCATCCCAAAAGAGCAATCCGGTGTGGCTGAGGCCTTGCGCATTGCCTGCATTGCGCGACGGAGCGCCGTCAAAGCCAAAACCCAGGCGATTAACCAACTACGTGCGCTACTGGTGAGTGCGCCTGCTGATATTCGTGCCCGGCTGTGGCGTAGCAAACCTGAGGCCTGTGTGGCGATCTGTGCACGCTTACGCACGCTTGGAGATACGCCGCGCTTACAGGTATTGGCAGCCACTTTACGCTCCCTCGCCCAGCGTTGGCGTGCATTGGCCGACGAAGTAGACGAACATGACAAGACGTTGGATGCCCTTACGAAACAGCATGCTAAACGCTTGAGGAATCAGTTTGGGGTCGGGCCACAGACTGCCGCAGTGCTGCTGTCGGTGGCAGGTGATAATCCTGAGCGGCTGAAAAGCGAAGCGGCATTAGCGGCTTTGTGTGGCGCCAGTCCGTTGCCGGCATCGTCAGGTAATACCATCCGGCACCGCCTCAACCGAGGGGGTAGTCGGACGGCCAACAACGCGTTATGGACCATTGCTATGGTGCGTATGCGCAGTGAACCCCGAACGCGGGCCCATGTGGAGCGTCGAATGGGAGAAGGCCTCTCGACGAAGGAGATTCATCGGTGTCTGAAACGGTATATTGCCAGAGAGCTCTATCCTCTGATCCTCGCGGACCTAGCAGAATCAGCACGGGTACCTTGACATAGGAGCGTCAATGCGACTACGGAGCGGCTCTTTCGCAGTGTGAAAAGTCAGTGGGTACCCTTGATGCCGCCAAACGGCTGACGCAGGTCACGCACGTTCTGGCTGTTGACGAACAGCATGCCTGCTTCGATCTGATTGGCTATGCGATGCACCTTGCCGTTATCCGACGTCCAGAGGTAAGAGGCCAGTCCGTAGTCATTGTCATTGGCCATGGCGATCACGTCCGCCTCATCCCTGAATGGAATCAGTACCGCACAGGGCCGAAGATTTCCTCCCGGGCGATACGCATGTCGTTGGTCACGTCACGGAATACCGTGGGCGCAACGAAATGCCCCTGCGCCAGATGAGCAGCCACGGCGGGCTTGTCACCGCCAGCAATCAGCCTGGCCCCCTCTTCCACACCCATCTGGATATAGCCGGTGACTTTCTTGTAATGATCCCTGGAGATCAGAGAGCCGACCTTGGTGTTCATATCCATCGGATCGCCCACACTGATGGCACTGGCGCGGGCGGCAAAGTCAGAGGCGAAACGGTCGTAAATGTTTTCCTGAACGAAGATGCGAGACCCAGCAGTGCAGCGCTCTCCATTGATGGAGAAGATACCAAACAGTGCGGCATCGAGAGCACGCTCGTAATCACAGTCGTCACAAATCATCACAGGTGACTTGCCGCCCAGCTCCATGGAGAACTTCTTCAGTCCGGCATTGGCGATAATGTGCTTGCCCGTGGAGGTGCCGCCGGTGAAGGAGATGACGCTGACGTCCGGGTTGCGAATCAGTGCATCCCCCGTGGTGCGACCAAAACCGTGTACCACGTTGAATACCCCGGCAGGCACTCCGGCTTCCATGATCAGCTTGCCAAGGAAGTCTGTTGTCAGTGGGCTCAGCTCCGACTGCTTCATCACTGCAGTATTACCCAGCGCCAGACAGGGCGCGGTTTTCCAGGTGCCGGTCATGAAGGGCACGTTCCAGGGGGAGATTAGCCCGCAGACACCCACTGGCTTGTGCAGGGTGTAGTTCAGCATCTGGTCATCGACCGGATAGGTATGGCCATTCATCTGCTTGGCCATTCAGCAAAGAAGTAAAAGTTCTCCGCTGCGCGCGGGATGAGCGCGTTGCGGGTCTGATACAGCGGCAAGCCAGTGTCTCTGGTTTCCAGCTCTGACAGCTCATCGACATTTTCTGCGATCAGGTCACCGATTCGCTCGATGATTTTGGAACGCTTCTTCACTGACATGTTGGCCCACGCAGGAAAGGCCTCTTTTGCCGCCTGCACCGCCTCGGCGACCTGCTCAGCAGACGCATGGGCGACGACGTCCAGTACCTCACCTGTTGCCGGGTTGATAGTCTCAAAGGTTTCAGGGCTTTCGACCCATTTGCCATTGATCAGATGCTTTATCACGCTGCGAACTCCTGCACTTGCTGTCTGCTGACTCAGAATGTGTTCACGATTCCGTCGGCACGGTTTTGTTTTGATAGCAGCCCTGCTGCACAGAGTCACTAATTAAGATATTAATAATCAATTTAACATCTTAATTTTAGTCAACCGCGTGCGGAGAGATTTTTTGCTGGCAGATAGGGAGAGGATGAACACAGGAATTCGCCGATGTCTGCGTACAGGGCGAGATCTGTAATAATTGTAATTTTTCAAATGCGGCTTTCTGGTAAAAATGCCGCTGATGCCCTCTCATGTTTTTTATGACTGCGAGAGGGCATCAGCCCGGTAGAAGAATAACCACAGGGTATAGCGACAGATGACAACCCGGATTCTTATCGTCGATGACGAGCAAGGTGTACGAGACCTGCTGACTGAATTGCTGGAACAGCACGGTTTTGATGTCACCGCAGTCGCAGACAGCGACGCCATGTTCAGTGCCCTGTCTGCTCTGCCCCATGCACTGGTGGTGATCGACCTGCGCCTGGGCAAGGAGGACGGCATGAATGTCGCCCGCCAGCTACGGCACAAGTCCGTCATTCCTATCATGATGCTGACCGGCAAAGGCGATGAGACAGACCGCATTCTTGGCCTGGAGCTGGCGGCCGACGACTTCCTGATGAAGCCCTTCAATAACCGCGAATTTCTGGCCCGGGTGCGCGCCCTGATTCGCCGCACCACCGAGCTGAGCGTACCGGCGCGGCGTGATGATCTGTCCAGCCATGAACGTATCAGCTTCAACGACTGGACGCTCGACCTCACCAGTCGCGAATTATTCAATGCGGCAGGCCAGCCCCTTGAGCTGACCTACGCCGAGTTCAATCTGCTGGAGGCACTGGTACGTGCCCCCAATCGCATTCTCAGCCGTGACCAGCTGCTGGAACTGACACGAGGCAACGAAACGGAAGTGTTTGACCGCACTATCGATGTCCTGATCCTGCGCCTGCGGCGCAAGATTGAGCCCAACCCCCGGCAACCTTCGCTGATCCGCACCGAGCGTGGTCTGGGCTATATCTTCAGCGCGCACATCTGCCAATGCTGAACCGTCAACGACACGGCGCCAGTATGCGTACCAAGTTGCTGTTTGCACTGGGCGTCGTCTGTCTGGCCAGTGTGGTGATCGCTGCCGTAGGATGGTTTGGCCTGCGCAATACCGAATCGGCCATGAGCGCCCTGCAGCGCGATATTCTGCCGGACATTTCATCATCGCTG
This sequence comes from Pokkaliibacter plantistimulans, assembly GCF_003194385.1. Taxonomy (GTDB): domain Bacteria; phylum Pseudomonadota; class Gammaproteobacteria; order Pseudomonadales; family Balneatricaceae; genus Pokkaliibacter; species Pokkaliibacter plantistimulans. The sequence goes on along the minus strand of NZ_LAPT01000084.1, from coordinate 4,019 downwards.
GTGCTGGCCGAGCGCACTGCCAGTCTGGCTGCCCTGGCACCTTATGTGGCCGAGGCGGTGACCCCCTTTCAGGTGCAGCAGGAAAGCGAAGAGCTTAAATCCCGGCAGCTGGAGCTGACGGCACTGGCCACCCAGATTCATCATCTGGATCAGGCTCCGCAGTTACAGCATCAGCTGGCACGGATGAACGCCGCGCTGTCTGAGCTGATCAACCATACCGAACAGGAACTGTTCCTGCGTGAAGATATTCTGCAAACCTTTTACGGCATCAATCAGCGCTTCGAACAGCTGGCACGCTTTCCCCAACTGCAGCCCCTGTTGCCGGGTCTGCTCGACAAAACCCATTTGATCATTAACGTCAGTGGCAGTCAGCTGGATAACTTCACCCAACCGCTGAGAGATCAGCTGGACAAGCTGCACCAGCAGTATGCTCATGATGCCGTTCCCCTTGCTCTGCCGCTGCAACAACTCATGGATGACACCAATGCGCTGATTGAGCAGAAGCGCCACCAGAGTGAGCTGCTGGAGCGGAAAACCTTCCTGTTGGCCGCGGTAAGAGCCAACTCTGCCGCCCTGTCTGACGAAGTACGCCACTTTGTCGAGCAACTACAGCAGCGCCTGAGTGACCAGCAACAGCAGCTCAGCCGCGCCGTTCAGTGGGGCCAGAGCCGCATTCTGCTGTTAACTCTGCTTGCTTTGCTGATGCTGATTATCGGCATCTTCTGGGTGCTTGATCTGAGCCGACACCTCAAAACCATCGCCCAGCAGATGAGCCTGCTGGCACAGGGTGTCACCGACCAGCCGGTCCCGTCTTCCACACGACACGATGAGGTCGGTAGCCTGACTCAGGCCTTTCTGGTCTTCCGCCAGCGCACCATGGATCTGCAGGCACTCACAGCCGATCTCCAGCAGCAAACACGCCTGCTGGAAACCGTGTTCGCCAACATCAACGACGGCCTCAGCGTGTTCGACAGCGATAATCGACTGCTCGCCTGGAACCCGCAGTATCTGGCGCTGTTTTCACTGCCTGTGGAGCGCATTCGGGCCGGGATGTATCTGGATGAAATCCAGACCCTGATGAATCAGCTGCCCCATTACAACCGCAGCCTCGATAACAGCCCGCTCGACATGGTGGAAATCAATCTGCGCCGACAGGCCGAACCCCAGCGTTTTGAGCGATATTTCCATAATGGTCAGGTACTTGAGTTCCGCAGCCGACCGATGCCGGACGGGGGCTTTGTCACCCTCTATTCCGATCTGACCGAACGCAAAGCAATCGAGAGCCAATTACGGCAAGCACAGAAGATGGATGTACTGGGTCAGCTGACCGGCGGTGTCGCCCATGACTTCAACAACCTGCTGTCGGCCATCATTGGTAACTTGCAGTTGCTGCAGGAAGCACCGGCTGAGCAGCCTCTGGATGAGCGCAGTCTGCGTCTGAGCCAGCGCGCACTGGCCGCAGCAGAGAAAGGGGCAGGGCTGGTGCAACGCCTGCTGGCCTTTGCCCGCCGCCAGCATCTGCAGCCAGAAGCCGTGCAGGTCAACGAACTGCTGGAGGCGATGCTGGATCTGATTGAATACAGCGTCGGCCCGCAGATCAGCATTGAGGTGCAGCTGTGCGAGGCCGATCCCTGGATTTATGTGGATGCCAGTCAGCTCGACAACAGCCTGCTCAATCTGGTGCTGAATGCCTGTGCAGCCATGCCCGATGGCGGGCAGCTGACGCTTCGGACCAGTCAATCTCGTCGCGCGGAGAAGCAGGACAGCGACTGGGTACTGATCGAAGTGCAGGACAGCGGTCACGGCATTGCCGAGGAGGTCATCGACCGCATTTTTGAACCCTTTTTCACGACTAAGGCGGTTGGTCAGGGCAGCGGACTGGGGCTGAGTATGGTGTACGGCTTTGTGCACCAGTCAGGAGGGGATATCAGCGTCAGCAGCAGTCTGGGCGAAGGCACCACTTTCCAGCTTTGGCTACCCCTGCATCATCCGCAGCAGCGCCCATCGGGCACCCTGTCTGACGGCCCTCTGCCAATGGGCAATCAGCAACATATTTTGCTGGTGGAAGATGATCAGCAGGTACAGCTGGCGGCCATCGGCTTACTGGAACATCTTCATTACCGGGTGACGGCGGTGAGTTCTGCCAGCGAGGCTCGCGAACTGCTGCACTCCGCTCCCACCAGTAACGGTACCCATGATTACGCCTTGCTGTTAAGTGACATCAACCTGGGTACGCGCGAGAGCGGCATCGAGCTGGCGCACTTCTGTCAGCACCACTACCCCACACTGCCAGTACTCCTCACGTCAGGCTTGCCCAAGGAACGCTTGTTGCTGGACTACGGAATGGCCTCTGAACTGCCCTTACTCCCCAAACCTTATCGCCTGGATACCCTTGCGCGGAAACTGGCGGAATGCCTGACAGAGTGAGATGAGTTAAGCGTCTGGCTTTCATAGAAAGGCCGTTCAGCTCTTGGCTTTACTGCAAAAAATTAATGAGTTGTTTCCATCCCTTTCAATCAATACAGGCACTCAGCCACCCTCAACAACATCAATTGGTGAAAATATCTAAGCAATCACCTAAAAATATGTCGTTTTGTGCAGCGCGTCAGAAGCACTAACATACCTACATCTAAAGTCTAATAGATACTTCTGGAGCACATCATGAAAGACGACATCAAAAACCTGAGCGTTGTTGAACTGCTGGACCGTGTAGACCTGTCTCACTACGACAAAACTGAAATCATCCGCCTGCGTGCAGAAGTCGAACGTGCTGAGTTTGTAGCCGCCTGCATCACCGGTTTCGTCAACAAAGTAAAAGCACTGTTCGTCAGTAAGAAAGACGAGCTGTCTGTTGCCGGTGCGCGCCACGCCTGATTGGCCGCGCATCGCCCCTTCCGCCAGACTCCGCACGACCTTCCCCGCTCAGGGGACAGCCCATCGCAATACCCTTCTGTGTTTCTTACTTCCCAGCACTAATAGCGGAATGAATCCGGTAACGGATAGCGGCCGAGCTATCAATGGCTTTTGCGCAGCGACATTCACCTTGAAGGCAAGACTTATATGCCAGGTGAGAAGATTCTTTGTTGAGATAACGCTTTGTTGAGAAAGCTCTTTGTTAAAAAAGCTCTTTGTTAAAAAAGCTCTTTGTTAAAAAAGAGTTTTTGAGAAGGCTGTTTTAAAAACTGGCTGGTGAGATCAATCAGAGAGAGTGCGTGAAGCAAGTATGCTTACCTCACGCCGGGTATTGATCAGTCTGGATGGTGCAGAAACATCAGACCTTCTTGACGAACTCAGACTTCAGGCTCATGGCGCCGATACCGTCGAGTTTGCAATCGATATCATGATCGCCATCCACCAGACGAATATTCTTCGCCTTGGTTCCTACCTTGATCACCAGTGAAGAGCCCTTCACTTTCAGATCCTTGATGACGGTAACAGTATCGCCGTCCTGCAGAATGTTCCCTACTGAGTCACGTACCACCTTATCCGTCTCAGCGGTTGCCACCTCGTTCGGGTTCCACTCATGGGCACACTCTGGGCAGACCAGATTGCTACCGTCTTCATAGACGTATTCGGATTGGCATTGGGGGCAAGCTGGCAAAGTGCTCACGCGGTTTCCTCATTTCTGAACTTACTGACTGCCCCGGCCGATGGCTGGCGCAGCGCTAAAGGCCGCACATTATATAGGGAAATGGCGTAAAAAGTCATCCATTCCTCCCTGAGCCCAGTATTTACGCGGCATTCAGTAGGGAGTTAAGCCCCTGCAATCTGCTCAAATTGCTTAACAGGCTGTTGAAAAACGTTATCGAGGCAGCCGAGACAAGGAAATACCCCGAGGGCACAAGAAACAGGCGAAAAAGCGGAGTTTAGTGAACTAAATGAGCATTTGACTCGCTCCGCTCGCCCCTTCGGGGCCGTGCTAAAGCACGTTCAGCCTGTGGCTGTGAGCCTGTTTTTGACGCGGTATTCGGCAACGCAGATAGATTTTCAACGACCTGTTAAACCTGATCAGGCGCCAA